>CAKRIL010000006.1 GCA_934343915.1 uncultured Lachnospiraceae bacterium
GCTAAGATTAAGGAAGGTAACCGTGAGAGAATCCAGGTATTCGAGGGTACAGTACTTAAGAGACAGGGCGGCAGCTCAAGAGAGACTTTCACTGTAAGAAAGCTTTCTAACGGTGTAGGCGTTGAGAGAACATGGCCATTACATTCCCCAACTATTGATAAGATTGAGGTTGTAAGAACAGGTAAGGCTAGAAGAGCTAAGTTATTCTACTTAAGAGACAGAGTAGGTAAGGCAGCTAAGGTTAAGGAACTTGTAAAGTAATATAACTTTATATGTAATATGACCATAGAGGGAATGTCAGTGCGGCATTCCCTTTTCTTCAATCATCCGTAAATTTGACATTTTAGTGGGAGAGAGTATGGCAGAATTCGAGATTTATCGCAGAGAGAAGAAGTATCATATACATGAGATAATACTTAAGTGGATTGTAGATATAATTATGGTTGTGTGTCTGTCATTTATTTTGGCGACATATATGTTAGGAAAGACGACAGTTGTAGGACATTCGATGGAGCCGACCTTGGAGAATGAGGATAATCTTCTTATTGATAAGGTGAGCTACTGCTTCAAGGAGCCGGAGAGGTATGACGTTATCGTGTTCGTGCCGAATATCGCGAATGTCTCCAAGTACTATGTGAAGAGAATTATAGGGCTGCCGGGTGAGACCGTGCAGATTATTGACGGAGTGGTGTATATCAATGGGGAACCGCTGGCGGACGACGTGATATACAGCTTTGGACTCACAGATGAGGACGGCAATGAGATAGAGCCGGAGAAGATATATAATGCAGGGCTTGCCTCAGAGCCCGTCACGCTTGGATATGATGAGTACTTTGTGCTCGGAGATAACAGAAACAACAGTGAGGACAGCCGATTTGCAAATGTCGGAAATGTCAAATATTCGTCAATTATAGGACGTATATGGGCTGTATCGTCACCGTTTGGAAGAATGGGACTTGTAAAATAGGAATTTTGGAGGAATCAATACAGATGAATATACAGTGGTACCCGGGGCATATGACCAAGGCAAAGCGAATGATGCAGGAGGATATCAAGCTTATTGACCTTGTGATTGAGCTTGTTGATGCAAGACTTCCTCTGTCAAGCCGTAATCCGGATATTGATGAGCTGGGAAAAAATAAGGCAAGGCTGATACTTCTTAATAAGCACGACCTTGCTGATGAGAAGATAAATGATGCATGGGTAGAATACTTCAATGCCAAGGGAATACATGCCGTCAAGATTAATGCAAAGAACGGAAGCGGCTTGAAGTCGATTCAGGGCGTGATAAACGAGGCATGTAAGGAGAAGATTGAGAGAGACAGAAAGAGAGGAATATTGAACAGACCGATAAGAGCAATGGTTGTTGGTATTCCTAATGTCGGCAAATCAACCTTCATCAACGCTTATGCCGGACGTAATTGTGCCAAGACGGGCAATATGCCGGGCGTGACTAAGGGAAAGCAGTGGATAAGGCTTAACAAGAATGTCGAGCTTTTAGACACGCCGGGAATACTGTGGCCTAAGTTCTCAGATGAGCAGGTGGGCATCAGACTTGCGCTTGTCGGTTCCATCAATGACCAGATTATCAATATGACTGAGCTTTCCTATGAGCTTATTAAGTTCATGGTGTCAAGCTATCCGGGAAGGCTTGCAGACAGATACGGAATAGATGAGACAAAGCAGCCTCATGAGGTGCTCGCGGATATAGCAGCTGCGAGAGCATGTCTGAAAAAAGGCGGAGAGCCTGACGAGGAGAAGGCGATTAAGCTTCTCTTTGACGATTTCAGAAGCGGCAAGATGGGAAGAATTTCACTTGAAAGGCCGGAGCAGTAACACATCTGGCAGATGTAACCAGCATAGATAATTGGGAAATGCATTATAAATTAAAAGTACAATAACGGGATGAGGACATATTGATTCTATGGAAGAAAAGATAAGTGCAGTTAAGGAATTGTTTGAGAATGCCGATGAAAATACTGTAAGGGAATTGATTAAAATATACGGGGCATCCGAGAAGGCGGGCATAGTTAAGCTCGTTGAGAAATACACTAAGCAGCTTGATAAGCTTAAGGCAGAGCGTATGCGCGTCGAGAATATGCTTGCTTTTGAGAAGGAAAACAGTATGTACGCGAATATATGCGGAATCGACGAGGCAGGGCGTGGACCACTTGCAGGTCCGGTTGTAGCGGCGGCTGTTGTGCTTCCTAAGGATGCGAGGATTCTCTATGTGAACGACTCTAAGCAGCTCTCCGAGAAAAAGAGAGAGGAGCTGTATGATGTCATAATGAAGGAAGCAATAAGTGTCGGTGTAGGCATAGCATCACCTGCAAGGATTGATGAGATTAACATTCTCCAGGCTGATTATGAGGCGATGCGCGATGCGGTGTCGAAGCTTACTGTACAGCCTGACCTGCTTCTTAATGATGCAGTCATAATTCCGGGGCTTCATATGAAGCAGATTTCCATAATCAAGGGGGATGCAAAGAGCCTCTCGATAGCTGCGGCAAGCATTATCGCCAAGGTTACGAGGGACAGAATGATGTATGAGTATGATAAGCTCTATCCGGAATACGGTTTTGCATCCAATAAGGGATATGGCTCACAGGCGCATATTGCAGCGCTTAAGGAGTATGGACCGAGTCCGATACACAGGGCTACGTTTATCGGAAACTTTGTATAATAAGACCATAGACATGAGGGAGGTACGTCATGAATATTAACATGAGCGGAATGGCGAAGGGGAATTCTTCCGTGAATATTAATGTACATCCTAATATACACGGCACACAGCCGACTGTAACCGTAAGCGGAAGCCAGTCGGCTAATGCCGCGCTTACAATACTGCGTTCGCTGACTAATGGCGATACATTTTCAGCCAATATCACGGATGTCAACGGCAGCGCAGTCACGATAACCTTAGATGGTGGACAGTCTTTTACAGCGAATCTGCTGAACAACACAGCTTACAATATAGGTGACAGGGCAAGCTTCATAATTCAGGACAACAGCGGGGACAGCATTGTGCTCAAGGCTGCGGTCATGAAGGAAACGGCGTTTGAGACCGCGATGATTAACCGTTCTCTTGATGCGGCGGGACTTGCACCGACGATAAAGAACCGTGAGATGGTGCTTGAACTGATGCATAATGGTATGCCGATAGGTAAGGATACGCTGCTTGATATGGCAAAGGAGCTCACGCTCCATAAGGATGCCGATTTCCGCGATATAGTGGCTCTTAAGCGCATGGGAGTTGAGATTACGGATTCCGACCTCAAGTCATACCAAAACTACAAGGAATACAATGGTGCCATGCAGACGGATATAGACAGCATAGTTAAGGAGCTGACTGATTCAGTGAAGACACCTGAGAACCTTGGTGATGTGGTGAGAATACTGATCGCCGGGACGGATGCGGCACAGAAAGGGGCATTAACAGGAGAAGCATCAGAAGCACAGGCTGAGATTGATAAAACAAATACAGACAACGGTTATAATAAGAACGGTGCAGCAGGGGGCGCGTCTGCCTCGGGTGTGAGTACTTTTTTGCCGGATGGATGGACTAACGGCGAGGTGAAGGAGCTTGCAGAGGGTATAACCAAGTCGCTGCAGACCATGGTTGATAACAACAATGCGGCGACGGGAAAGAATGCAGAGAATGCGGTGAAGCTTTCTGATAAGCTTCTAAGTGCAAAGAATCTGCAGGACTTTATGACTCAGCTTGCCGATACACTTGAAAAGCTCGAGAATGAACCGCTGTTAAAGAAGAAGCTTGGCGAGCTTCTAAAGGGTGACAAGGTCACAAGGCTGTTGTCCGAGCTTACAAAGGACACCTTCAGCATGAAGCCGTCGGATGTCAAGGACGAGGAGACAGTGAGGGAGCATCTTGCAAAGACGCTTGGGAAGCTTAACTCGTTAAGCGAATATGCTGCATCGACCCAGAACACGGCGCTCGGAAATGCCGCGTCGGGAATGAGCAGCAATATGGAATTTTTGAATAATATGAATCAGTTCATGACGGCAGTGCAGATACCGTTAAGACATATAGGCGAGCGCGGAGAGGGCGAGCTGTATGTGTACAGCAAAAAGCGTGCCAAGGAGGATGATGACACCGTAAAGGCTTTCCTTCATCTTGATATGGAGCATCTTGGGGCGCTTGATATATATGTGACCTTGAAGGGAAGCAGCGTAAAGACCAACTTTAAGGTTGAGGATGAGAGCGTGCTTGATTTCCTCGAGAGCAATATGGGGCTTCTCACCAAGCAGTTGAATGACGACGGTTATAATGTGGCGGTAAATATATCGGGCAATGACGATGATGAGCAGGGCTTTGATTTTGTGAAAGAGGTTTTGACTCCGCAGCTTCCCGTAAGTGAAGTGAAGCGCTTTAAGTTCGATGTCAAGGCATAGATTACGGAGGAGAATATGGAGAAGAATGAGCTTAAGGACAGACAGGCGATAGCTCTCACATATGAGCCAGGCACCTCGGCACCTACGATAGTGGCCGCGGGCAAGGGCTATGTTGCCGGCAGGATAATCGAGACTGCCAGGGAAAATGAGGTTCCGCTGTATGAGGACAGTGAGCTTTCCAACACGCTTATGCGCCTTAAGATAGGCGATACGATACCGCCGGAGCTGTATAAGGTAGTTGCTGATATTCTTATCTTTGTCGACAGCATGGACAGAATAAAGGGCAAGCTGAATTCAGGAAAAGTTTGAAACAGAGACTAAGGAAGTATATATTATGGCAAAGGATATGACAAAAGGCAGAATACTGCCACAGATGACAGCATTTGCGATACCACTTATTTTGGGAAATTTATTTCAGATTTTATACAATGCGACTGACTCAATAATAGTCGGGCAGTTCGTCGGAGATGATGCCCTTGCGGCGGTAGGAACGGCAGGACCTATTATGAATATGGCGATTCTTTTTATCAGCGGCATGTGCATGGGTGCGGGTATACTCATGAGTATGCTCTACGGTGCCAAGGATATGAAGAATCTTGAAAAGCAGATAAGCACAACTCTTATAGGAGGCTTGATATTCTCACTTATAATTGCGGGACTTATGATAGTGCTTGCAGTGCCGGTGCTGCGGCTTATCAATTCGCCTGAGGAGATTATTCCAAGTGCGTCTGTGTACCTGAGGGTTGTATTCTTAGGACTTATATTCACGTTCATATATAATTTTCTTGCCAATACCTTAAGAGCACTCGGAGACAGCAAAACACCGCTGTATTTTCTTGTGATAAGTGCGTTCCTCAATGTTGTGGGGGATTTAATATTCGTAGTGGGGCTGAAGCTCGGCGTTATGGGAAGTGCGGTTGCCACCGTACTGTCGGAGGCCATGTGCTGTGTGTGCTGCGGTGTATATGTCAAGCTCAAGGTGCCGCTTCTGTGCCTTGGGAAAAAATGGTTTGTCTTCGAGAGAAAGGTTCTGTGGAAGACCTTTTCCTATGGAATAACAAGCGCACTTCAGCAGATGTGTGTGCAGCTTGGAAAGATACTTGTTCAGGCAATAATAAATGTACAGGGTGTAGCGTTCATTGCGGCATTTACGGCAATTAACCGTGTTGACGATTTTGTGCTGTCGCCTGAGGGAAATATTGCGCACGCTACAACGACATTCATTGCGCAGAACAGAGGCGCGGGAGATGTTGAACGTGTGAAGAAGGGATACCGCTGTGGGATATTGATGGAAATAGTATTCTCGGTAATCGTGAGTGTGATTGTATTTTTTGCAGCGAAGCCGCTTATGAGAATGTTCGTCACCGAGGACAGTGCGGAGGTTGTGGCACTCGGAGTATCATATCTTAAGGTAATTGCGTTCATGTACATAATGCCTGCACTCACGAATATTGTGCAGGGCTTTTTCAGAGGAATGGGCGACCTTAAGGTTACGCTTATAAGCACGATTACCAATATGGGAGTGCGTGTAATTGCGGCGCATATCCTCATTAGCATGATGGGCAAAGGCTTCTCAGCTCTTGCATGGTCTAATTTCTGGGGCTGGGTATTCATGCTTCTGTTCGAGGTACCGCTGCTTGTGCGAACCGTGAGAAAGCTGTCAAGAGGAGAATTATAGTGTGAATACCAGAAAAACAGGCGGCAGATATGAGGACGCGGCAGCAGATTATTTGGTAAAAAAAGGGTATATTATATTAGAGCGCAATCACAGAAATAAGCTTGGGGAGATTGATATTATTGCAAAAAGCCCTGAGGGAATACTGGTGTACTGCGAAGTAAAGTACAGAAGCTCGGATGAGCACGGGACACCGTTCGAGGCGGTGAATATGAGTAAAAGACGCAGGATAAGCAGGGCTGCATGGTGGCATTTTAATGTCGGAGGATATGGTGATGACACAGCATGCCGCTTTGATGTTATCGGAATATACGGTGATGGCAGAATAGAGCATATTGAGGGCGCATTTGGCATGTGCAGATAACAAGGGTCGAAATGACCCTTGTTTATTTTTTTTTTATTTGTAATAATAAGATAAGTGGTATTATAATTTTTTTCGGATATTAATCTTATAAGGAGTGTCACATATGAGTAAGAAGATGAAGGATAAAGAAAACGAAAGCTTCATGATAAAGATGGCAGCCTTTATCGTTGACAAGAGAAATCTGTTCTTCCTGATTTTCGGAATACTGATTATCTTTTCAATGGTATCAAGCAGCTGGGTCAATGTCGAGAATTCTCTTTCGGCATATCTTCCGGCATCTACGGAGACCAGTAAGGGTCTTGACAGAATGGATGAGGAGTTCATTACATATGGTTCTGCCAAGATAATGGTAACGAATATTACATATGATACAGCGTGTGATATATCAGACATGATTGATGATATGGATTCGGTTGTAATGCTGACGTTCGACGAGACTAAGGATCATTACAACAATTTTTCCGCACTGTATGATGTGACCTTTAAATATACTGAGACAGATGACAGGGCACTTGAGGCACTGTCGGAGATCGAGGATATGCTCTCTGATTATGACATATATGTATCTACCTCAATGGGAGATGCGTCAGCAGAGCAGATTTCAAGCGAAATGTCGGTAATCACTGTTCTTGTTGCAATTATCGTTGTGACGGTTCTTTTACTCACCTCGCAGACATGGGCAGAGGTTCCGGTTCTGCTTCTTACATTTGTGGCATCCATGCTTATAACCAATGGAACTAACTTCATAATGGGTACGATTTCATTCGTGTCCAACTCAGTTACGGTTGTACTTCAGCTTGCGCTGTCGATTGACTATGCGATTATTTTCTGTAACAGATATAAGGAGGAACATGAGAAGCTGCCTACAAGGGAGGCTGATATTATCGCGCTCAGCAAGGCTATTCCGGAGATTTCCTCAAGCTCATTAACGACAATCGGCGGTCTTGTAGCCATGATGTTCATGCAGTTCGGTATAGGACGTGATATGGCACTCTGTCTTATAAGGGCTATTTTCTTAAGCCTTTTGTCAGTGTTCTTCCTTATGCCGGGACTTATTATGATATTTGGCAACCTTATGGATAAGACGAAGCACAAGAGCTTCATTCCTAAGATTCCTTTTGTCGGCAAGTTCGCGTATAAGACCAGATATATTATGCCTTTTGTCTTTGTCGGCATAATTGTGGTTGCATACTTCATATCCTCAAAGTGTCCTTATGTGTACGGCTATTCACAGATAGAAACGCCGATACAGAGTGATTCACAGCTTGTGGATGAGCTGATTGAGGAGAGCTTCGGTGCTTCCAATATGGTTGCACTCACGATTCCGTCGGGAAGCTATGACAAGGAGGCGAAGCTTATCGCAGACCTTGAGGCGTGTGATGAGGTCGAATCCTGTATGGGTCTTGCCAATACGGAGGCGATGGACGGATATATGCTTGCCGACAAGCTCACGATACGAGAGTTCTCGGAGCTGCTTGAGCTCGATTATGAGGTCGCCGAGCTTCTGTATATGGCATATGCGGTAAATGATGAGAATTACGCGAAGCTGGTGAACGGCTTGTCCAATTACAGCGTGCCGCTTATAGATATGATAATGTTCCTCTATGATGAGGTAGATGAGGGATATGTGACGCTTGATGATGACCTTATGGATACTCTTGAGAATGCACATACACTCATGAAGGTTGCAAAGGATCAGCTTCAGGGCGAAAATTACAGCCGTATTCTTGTATATCTCAATCTCCCTGAGGAGGGCGATGAGACCTTCGCATTCCTTGACAGGATGCATGAAATTGCCGGTGAATATTATCCGATAGATGAAGTACTTATACCGGGTGATTCAATGAGCCAGTATGACTTGTACAAGACATTCCAGGTTGATAATACGGTTGTCAATGTCGTATCAATTCTTGCGGTTTTGGTTGTGCTTTTGTTCACATTCAAGTCGGCAGGAATGCCTGTACTCCTTATACTTGTTATTCAGGGTGCCATATGGATCAATTTCGCATTCCCCGCACTTCAGAATAAGAACCTGTTCTTTATGAGCTACTTAATCGTAAGCTCTATTCAGATGGGTGCCAATATTGATTATGCCATTGTTATATCGGGTCGATATATGGAGCTTAAGGAGAAGATGAGCAAGGAGCAGGCAATCATTGAGACAATGAACTTTGCGTTCCCTACCATCGTAACGTCAGGAACAATGCTTGCCATTGCGGGTATCCTTATCGGTCAGATGTCCTCGGACGGTGCTATCTGCGGTATTGGTCAGTGCCTTGGACGAGGAACAATCATTTCCATTATAATTGTAATGTTTGCACTGCCTCAGATACTTTTACTTGGTGAGAAGGTGATTGACAAGACATCGTTTGCAGTGACAATACCGCTTAAGATGGAGAAGACGGCGGGACTTGTACGAGTCGACGGAATGGTAAGCGGTCAGATTGAAGGAAATGTTGTAGGCGAGATGCACGGATTCATTAGAGGTAATGCTAACCTGTTTATAAGCACGGGAAAGATAGAACAGAAGCAGGATGATGGCGGAAAGTTAGAGGAGCTGTATGAAGATGAGAAGAATGAATAAGTTAAGAATCGGACTCAGAAGAATATGCGCGTATGTACTTTCGGTGCTCGTTATATTTTTAACGGTAACATCAGGAACTGCTGTGTTGGCGGCGGCACAGGAAGGCGATGAAGAACAGACACAGACAATATATATTTCGACCACGGAGGAATTTATAGAATTTGCGTCGCAGTGCTATATAGATTCGTGGTCTGTGAACAAGGTTATTGAGCTCGCCGCAGACCTTGATTTTACCGGAGTTGATTCCGTTATGGTTCCGGTATTCGACGGTAAGTTCAACGGCAACGGACACACTATCTCAGGACTGGATTATGTCGGAGAGGGATATGTGACGGCACTTTTCAGATATGTTAAGCAGAACGGCGTGATAGATAACCTCAAGGTTGAGGGAAAGGTCACAGCCAATGATGAGCAGGAATGTGTCGGGGGAATTGTAGGAAGCAACTACGGCATCATAAAGAACTGTACATTCAGCGGAACCGTGAACGGAAAGAGAATAATAGGCGGTATTGCGGCATTCAATAAGAATACCGGAATAATCAGAAAGTGTTATGTATTAGGAAGCATATCAGGCTCATATTATACAGGCGGAGTTACAGGTATTAACCATGGAATTATAACAGGATGTAAGAATATTGCAGGAATCAATGATGACAGCGAATGGGTGGCATCCGAGGATGAGATGAATTCCGACATCATAAGCAGCTTCACGGGCTCGGATAACAGCAGCTCAATAAGAAGCGGAGTCGACACGGGCGGTATCGCAGGATACTCGGATGGTATTATAGCAAGCTGCTATAACATAGCCAATGTCGGATACGAGCATGTCGGCTATAATATCGGTGGAATCGTCGGACGACAGGCGGGAATCGTGTCATCCAGCGACAATTCCGGTACTGTCAGCGGAAGAAAGGATGTAGGCGGAATCGTAGGACAGTTAGAGCCATACATAGAGGTTATAGAGGCGGAGACCATAAGAAGCTCGGTCAATGAGCTCCATGACCTTGTTGATAAGACGCTTAACGACCTTGGGGATGGAAAGGATGTCATACATGACGACCTTGAGAATATACGTGCACATGCAGACAATGCTGTTGATGAAGGACATGTGATGGCGGATGAGATATCAGCCTTTGCCGACAGCAATATGGATCAGCTCGACTTGATAACCGAGCGTCTTGAGTATGTATCGGATTCAATGCCGGCGGTGCTCGATTCCTTAAGTGCGGCATCAGGCAATATCAACAGCATGGGTGATGCACTTAAGAGGTTAAATGATGACCTTGATATTAAGGCTCAGATTGATGCCAACAGCGGAGATAAGGAGAAGTACGACGCGGCTGTCAATAAGATTAATGATGCGATAGACCGCTTTAATGATTCGGTAAAGAATGGCTCATGGGACGAGATTGATGCCATTCTTAAGGATGAGGACGGCAATTATAAGAACTTCGGTGACCTTACGGATGATGAGCGCAGGGAAGTGCTTGAAAAGCTCATAGATATAATGCAGAATGCGGAGGATATGTCACAGGCAGCAGGAGATATAATGGACGGCCTCAGTACCATATATGATGTGGTAAAGCCTTATGTCGAGCATTCCATGGATGCGGCAGGTGAGGATATTGACAAGGCTGTCGATGAGCTTCAGAAGGCTTCTGATAATACCAATGCGGCAATCAACGGACTTAAGGGCATATTCACATATCTTAATGCACAATCAGATATAAGATTCACAAGACTTTCGGAAGATTATGATACACACAGGCAGAATCTTTATGATGAAATCAAGAGTATCTCAGATGGCCTTGGCAGACTCGGGGACGATTCATCAGCATACTCGGATGTCGTGAATGACGATATGAGAGCGGTTAATGACAAGATTGAGGAGATTATCGATCTCATACTGGATAAGGTCGAGGCTTATACAGAACTTGATTCTGATGGATTGTATGATGATGTGTCTGATGAAGAGATAGATGCCGAGACAACAGGACGTGTTGACGGCTGCCATAATTCAGGCGATGTAGCGGCTGATATTAATGTCGGCGGAATTGCCGGAGCGATGGCCATAGACAGTGATGACCTTGAGGACAGCGCGGCAGGTAAGGCTGATGTGAGCTTGGGAAGCCGCTACCTTGTAAAATGTGTGCTAAATAACTGCCGCAATGATGGATATATTACTGCTAAAAAGGATGGTGCAGGCGGAGTTGCCGGATATATGAAGCTTGGTCTTATCAGGGAATCCACATCCTTTGGAAGCGTCAAGAGCTCCGACGGAGGATATGCAGGTGGTATATGCGGTGAATCATTGTCCATGATTCAGAATTCCTATGCTCTCTGCTCTGTGGAGGGAAATAAGTATGTCGGCGGTATAGCAGGATATGGAAACGTAATCAGAAACTGCTATTCCATGGTGTATCTTGAAGCACAGTCAGGAAGAGTCGGTGCCATTGCAGGTCAGACTACCGCATACGAGGATGAGGAAGAAGAAAATGAAGATAAAGTAATTGATAACTACTACGTTGATAATGGTGTTCACGGTATTGACGGAATCAGCTATACAGGTGTGGCTGAGCCGATAACATATGAGAATCTGTTAAAGGTTGAAGGAATTCCTGCCGATTTTACGCATCTGAGAATAATATTCAGAATGGACGATACCTATGTGGGGTCGAAGGAATATGAATATGGTATGGATTTGGCTGATATTGAATTCCCGGGTATACCTGAAAGAGCCGGATACTACGGAGTATGGCCTGACCTGGCGGGCAGGAAGATGATAGGAAATCTTGTAGTCATCGGAGAATATAAGGAGAGCATAACCGCGGTAGAGAGTGCGGAGACAGCACAGAATGGCAAGGCATATGCTATTGTATCGAATAACTTTGATGAAAAGGTATCCGTACAGACCACTGTCACAACGGATGCTCCTTCAAGCGCTGAGAACAAGGAGCATATATCTTACAGCGTCACCGTAGACAATGTGAATAGTTCTGCTGTGAACGAGATGAAGGTACGGCTTTTGAATCCTTACGAGAAAAGTAAGGTATACAGGCTCGACGACGGAGTGTGGACGGAGCTTACGGTTAAGGACAGAGGCAGCTATGTGGAGACTGTTATGTATGGAACCACGGGTGTATTCTGCATCGTCAATGAGAAAGTTAATCCGATGCTGTATGTCATAATCGGAGGCATGGCGGCCGCAGTTGTATGTATTATAATTATTATAAATCTCATAAAAAAGAGAAAAAATAAGAGTTCAAAAAAGAAGGAAAAGAAGAATGAGTCCGAAGGTCAGTTATCTTAATAACCTCCATGAGACATATATTGAGGAAAAGAAAGTTGTTTTCGAAGGGAATGAACATGATGTCCCGATTATCATGTTCACGCCGTACAGAGATGCGGCGTGGTTAAGCCATGGCTTTTCCACAAGATACGGCGGAGTGAGCGATGGAATATATAGCAGCATGAATCTGAGCTTTTCACAGGGCGATGATGAGAGGCTTGTAATGAAAAATCATTCCATTATGGCGGCAGCCATGGGAGTTGAGCTTAAGAACATGGTATATTCACATCAGACGCACACGGTCAATGTGATGCGTGTGACAGGTGAGCATGCAGGAATGGGTTTTGTACGGGAGAGAAGCTTTCATGATGTTGACGGCTTCGTGACTGACGTTCCGGGACTGATGCTTGTGACGGCATATGCTGATTGTGTACCTCTGTATTTTGCCGATATGAGGCTTCATATAATCGGGCTGGCACATTCGGGCTGGCGCGGAACTGTCAATAATATGGCACAGGCGGTTGTCGATAAGCTTGAGAAAGAATTCGGGAGCAGACCTTGTGATATATCTGCGTTCATCGGGCCGTCCATATGTGCCTCATGCTATGAGGTCGGTGATGACGTGGCACAGAACTTTAAGGATAAGTACGGTGCCGAAGCAGACCTGATTCTGACAAAAAAAGAGGCGGCAACGGAGAATAAGTATTATCTTAATCTCCATGCCGCCAATAAGATTAACATGCTTCATGCAGGAATACCGGAACAGAATATTCATACTACGGATATATGTACCTGCTGTAATTCGGAACTGCTGTTTTCACACCGCGCATCCAAGGGAAAGCGCGGAGGACTGTGTGGATATATGATGATTAATTATTGATGCCGCGTTCCTTTTCATATTCAAGACGTGTCTCATCATTGTATTTGTTGATAAGGTCATGGATTCTCTCGGTAGGATCCATGAGATTGCCGATTGACTTGTCATGATTGAGCGCGTCGATAATCTTGGCTAAGAACTTGCTCATATCGGCTTCGATAAAGTAAGGCTTAGCCTTAATATTATCGCTGATATAGGTAAGGTTCGTTGTGACAACACCTGAGATATAGCCCTTGTTGTAGTATTCATCGAACTTGGCCATACCGTCAGTGAACAGACCGAAGGTGGTACATACGAATACTCTGCGGCAGCCGCGCTGCTTAAGGCTGGCTGCGGTGTCAAGGATGCTCTCGCCTGATGAAATCATATCGTCAATAACCATGACATCCATGCCTGTCACATCGCTTCCTAAGAATTCATGAGCGACGATAGGATTCTTTCCGTTGACAACGTGGGCATAATCGCGTCGCTTGTAGAACATTCCGAGGTCAACTCCGAGTACATTTGAAAAATATACCGCACGGCTCATGGCTCCCTCGTCAGGAGAGATAATCATGAGATGGTCCTTGTCTATCGTTATATCATTGAACTTTTTGGTTATAGCCTTGATGAACTGATAAGGAGGCTGGAAGTTGTCGAAGCCTCGGAGAGGGATTGAATTATTGACTCTCGGGTCATGAGCATCAAAGGTTATGATGTTGTTTACGCCCATCTTGGTCAGCTCCTGAAGGGCAAGTGCCGCATCAAGCGACTCGAGCTTGGAACGCTTATGTTGTCTGCTCTCATATAAAAACGGCATGATTACGGTGATTCTCTTGCAGTGTGAGCCTGCTGCCGCGATTATTCTCTTGAGATCCTGAAAATGATTGTCAGGGGACATGTAGTTAGTGTGACCGAACACATTGTAGGTGATGCTGTGGTTGCATACATCCGTAAGAATATATAGATCAGTTCCGCGCACGGAGTCTAATATCTGACCCTTGGCTTCTCCTGAGCCGAAGCGTGGGCATTTGCTGCCGACAATGTAGGAATCTTCAAGATAACCCTTGAATTCTATTCTGTCCTTGTGCTCATTGTGAGCCTCATTGCGGAATTGAACGATATAGTCATTGACTCTGCTGCCAAGCTCCTTGCAGCTCTCCATGACAATAAGCTTAAGCGGAGCTACGGGAAGTGTTGTGATTTCTTTTTCAGTGCTCATAAGTGTGTCTGCCTTTCCTATATAGTATATAATTAGCTTACGATTAATTTTTCGGTTTGTCAATCATCATATCAACAGATAAAACTAAAACCTTTACAAACACAAAATTAATTGTTATGATGTAAATGTTGCAAATTTTTAATTATGAATAATCCCACTGGAAATTTTATTTTATAAAGAGGTGAAAGAATGAGTAAACCGATAGTTGCCATAGTCGGCAGACCTAATGTTGGTAAATCAACACTGTTCAATGCACTTGCGGGACAGCAGATTTCCATAGTAAAGGACACCCCGGGTGTTACAAGAGACAGAATATATGCTGACGTTGAATGGCTTCGTTATAATTTTACTATGATTGATACAGGCGGTATTGAGCCTGACAGCAAGGACATAATTCTTGCACAGATGAGAGAACAGGCACAGATTGCCATTGATACAGCCGATGTAATAATATTCCTTGTTGATGTTAAGCAGGGGCTTGTGGATTCTGATTCTAAGGTGGCTGACATGTTAAGACGTTCGGGCAAGCCTATTGTTCTCGTTGTCAACAAGGTTGATGATTTCAATAAGATGATGCCGGATGTGTATGAGTTCTATAATCTTGGAATCGGCGACCCTATGCCTATATCTTCTGTCAACAGACTTGGATTTGGCGAGATGCTTGATGCGGTTACGGGACATTTTACCGAGGAGATGCTTACGGACACGGAGGATGAGCGTCCTCGGGTAGCCATAGTAGGTAAGCCTAATGTAGGTAAGTCATCAATAATCAATAAGCTCACGGGAGCTAACAGAGTTATCGTATCGGACATTGCGGGAACGACCCGTGATGCCATCGACACCGAGGTTAAGTATCAGGGAAGAGAGTATGTGTTCATTGATACGGCAGGTCTCAGAAGAAAGAGCAAGATTAAGGAAGATCTTGAGAGATACAGCATTATCCGTACGGTCAGCGCCGTTGAGCGTGCAGATGTCGTGCTTGTGGTCATTGATGCGACTGAGGGAGTTACCGAGCAGGATGCTAAGATTGCAGGTATAGCACATGAGAGAGGCAAGGGAATAATCGTTGTTGTCAACAAGTGGGATGCCATTGAGAAGAATGATAAGACTATGTATGAGCACAACAATAAGATTAAGGAGATTCTCTCGTTTATACCATATGCCGAGGTAATGTTCGTTTCGGCTGAGACAGGTCAGAGACTTAACAAGCTCTACGATATGATTGATATGGTTATAGAGAATCAGAACTTAAGAATACAGACAGGTGTTCTCAACGAGATTCTGTCCGAAGCAGTTGCGATGCAGCAGCCGCCTTCAGATAAGGGCCGCCGTCTTAAGATTTTCTATATGACGCAGGTAGCTGTGGCTCCACCTACATTTGTCATATTTGTAAATGACAAGGAGCTTATGCACTTCTCGTACACAAGATACATTGAAAACAAGATAAGAGAAGCGTTCGGCTTCAGAGGCACGGCACTTAAGTTCATAATACGTGAGAGAAACGAAAAGGAGTAGACAGGATATATCATGGAAACAGTAGTACAACGTCTTATTTGTCTGGTTATCGGTTATGTGTTCGGACTTTTTCAGACAGGTTATCTGTATGGAAAGATGCACGGAATTGATATCCGTAAGGAGGGAAGCGGCAATGCGGGAACAACCAATGCACTCCGTGTTCTCGGTAAGAAAGCAGGTATTATCACTTATATAGGTGATATGGTCAAGGCTGTGCTTGCGGCAGCTGTGGTAAGACTTATATTCGGTCAGAGCCATGCTGATATTATTATGGTGCTTGTTCTTTACAGCGGCTTCGGCGTAATACTCGGACATAATTTTCCGTTCTACCTTGGCTTCAAGGGCGGAAAGGGTATTGCGGCTTCATCGGGAGTCATAGTATCTCTCGGTTACTGGCCGCTTATACTTCTTGGTTTTTGTACATTTATGATCATTACCATTATTACAAGATATGTATCCCTCGGTTCACTTGTGATGATGACGGGCTTTCTTGTAGAATTTATAATCTTTGCGGTGAACGGAATGATTCCGGGACTGTATCCGGGTGAGCTCGTTGAGGCGATAATTATTGCTGCCGTGCTAACGGTACTTGCTTTTTGGAGGCACAGAGCCAATATAGTGAGACTTGTTCATGGAAATGAGCGCAAATTATGGGGTGGAAAAAAGGAGAACTGATATGTCAAAGGTATGCATAGCCGGTGCCGGAAGCTGGGG
Source organism: uncultured Lachnospiraceae bacterium (assembly GCA_934343915.1). GTDB lineage: Bacteria > Bacillota > Clostridia > Lachnospirales > Lachnospiraceae > CAG-882. The sequence goes on from CAKRIL010000006.1 coordinate 16,630, forward strand.
ACTTGCCCTTGCTCTTGTACTTGAAAAAAACGGACATGAAGTGACTGTATGGTCAGCACTTCCGGAGGAAATAGCACTTCTTAAGGAGGAACATGAGAATAAGAGATGCCTTCCGGGTGTGATAATTCCTCCGATAATCAAGCTTACTGATAACCTTAAAGAGGCTCTTGCCGATAAGGATGTCATCGTGATGGCGGTAGCTTCACCTTATACACGTTCAACAGCAGCTAAGTTCGCACCTTATATTAAGGATGGTCAGATTATTGTCGATGTTGCAAAGGGAATTGAGGAGAGCAGCCTTCACACCCTGTCACAGGTAATCAAGGAGGAGCTTCCGACTGCTGAGGTTGCGGTTCTATCGGGACCTACCCATGCGGAGGAGGTAAGCAGATTCATTCCTACCACATGTGTTATTGGTTCGGAGAATGAGGAGACCGCATGCTTTCTGCAGAATCTTTTCATGAATGAGAATTTCCGTATATATACAAGCTCTGATGTACTCGGCATAGAGGTTGGAGGTTCACTTAAGAATGTCATAGCGCTTGCAGCAGGAATTGCAGACGGCCTGGGATACGGCGATAATACCAAGGCGGCACTTATAACAAGAGGAATCCATGAGATTTCACGACTTGGTGTTGCTATGGGCGGCAGGCTTCAGACCTTCTACGGACTTACCGGAATGGGTGACCTCATAGTTACCTGTGCAAGTATGCATAGCCGCAACAGACGTGCGGGTATACTCATCGGACAGGGAAAGACCATGAAGGAAGCCATGGATGAGGTTCAGATGGTGGTTGAGGGTGTGTACTCAGCCAAGGCTGCACTTATTCTTGCAAGAAAATATAATATTCCTATGCCTATCACCGAGAAAATAAATGAGATTTTATTTGAGGACAAGAGTGCCAAGGATGCCGTGCATGAGCTTATGGTTCGTGACAAGAAGGTAGAGTACGAATAAATTCCGATATTTTTAATATTATGTTCTAACGAATAGTCTCCTTTGAATATAATTTAGCAGTTGCAAATTATATTCGGAGGAGGCTTTTGTTTTTGGATACATATAATATTTACAAGGATATAAACGCAAGAACAGAGGGAGAAATCTATATCGGTGTCGTGGGTCCCGTAAGGAGCGGCAAGTCCACGTTCATCAAGCACTTTGCCGAAAAGCTTATACTGCCGTATATGGAGGAAGGGGCAGGCAAGGAGCGCACGAAGGATGAGCTTCCGCAGTCGGCAGGTGGAAGAACCGTCATGACGACCGAGCCTAAGTTCATACCTAGAGAGGCGTGTACAATCACACCTGTCGAGGATGTATCAATGAAGATAAGGCTTATAGACTGCGTGGGTTTCATGATTGACGGCGCGACGGGTGTTGTCGAGGAGGGGCATGAGAGGCTTGTAAAGACCCCATGGTACGACTATGAGATACCTTTTTCCGAGGCAGCAGAATTCGGCACAAGGAAGGTTATAAAGGATCATTCGACGGTAGGAATCGTTATGACGACGGACGGAAGCATAGGGGAGCTGCCGAGGGACAGCTATAAGGCAGCGGAGGAGGCGACAATCAATGAGCTGAAGAAAATCGGTAAGCCCTTCGTGGTTGTTGTAAATTCCAGGAATCCTGACTCAAAGCTTGCAAGCGAGTGTGTCGAGGAGATAAAAAAGACATATTCCACGGAGGCGGTGAGCCTTGACTGTGAAAAGCTGACGCTTGAGGATATCAACAGAACGCTCGAACTTCTGCTTAACAGCTTTCCGGTAAATGGTATAGAATTCTATTTTGACCGATGGATAGAGACTCTTCCTGATGACAATGAAATTAAACAGGCGATGGTGGAATGTGCGGGACAGATACTCGACAGAATTACATATATCAGGGATTTTACCAAGGACAGTCTCAAGGTTCAGAACAAATATATTGAGGATGTGAAGAGCGAGCCTGTCGACATGGCGGACGGAATTATAAGATTGAGCTTCAAGGTCGATGACGGCTTGTACTATGATATGCTGAGCTCGCTTGCGGGTGAAAAGATTGAGAATGAGTTCGAGCTTATCAATCTCATTAAGGAGTATGCAAAGGAAAAGAACAGCCTTGAGCGGTATACCGCTGCCATTGACACGGTGCGTCAGAGAGGCTACGGCGTGGTATCACCTTCTAAGGAGGAGATAAGCATATCTGAGCCTGAGGTCATTAAGAACGGGGGCAGATACGGCGTGAAGATTAAGGCTGAGAGCCCGTCATACCATATGATTAAGGTGAATATAGGAACCGAGATTGCACCTATTGTCGGAAGCGAGGAACAGGCGAACGACCTTAAAAAATATATTGATGAGAACACAAAAAAGGGCGATGCATGGGATATAAATATATTCGGAAAGACGATAGAACAGCTTGTAGACGACGGTATAAGGACGAAGCTTGCGATGATGAATGATGACTGCCAGACGAAGCTTATGGATACCATGCAGAAGGTGGTCAATGATAACAGCGGGGGGCTTATCTGCCTTATAATATGACACTGATGAGGCAAATAGGTGAGGTTATGTTTTGAATGTATAAATATATTCTTTTATACATAACGAAGTTTCTTTACCTATTTGCCATAATAGCAGGAAAAAATATAAATAATTGAGTTTGCAGGTATATTATGGTATGATAATTCTGTTAGTTGAGTATTTGTGAGCTTTTGTTTGTCCAACGTCACTTAGTGTTATAGTAACAATATTTTGCAAATACTTATGTTATAAACTTTATTAAGCGAGGACACATTATGACGGTTGCAGACTGGTTTTTATATTTTGGAGTTCCGATTGCGGCGTTTCTTATCTTTTTTATGTATCAGGCTTATAAGATTAAGCAGAATAATATGAAGAGAATAAGGGATTCGTTCGGAAAGAAGGCGGACAAGAAGTATATTCATGAGGAGTTTGAGAATATTTCGCATGGGTTCTTTTTGCAGGATATTGATGGGAGCAATGCGGTTGATGATATAACATGGAATGACCTTAACATGGATGCGGTGTACAAGCAGATGGATTCCACGTCATCTTCACTCGGCCAGGAGGCTCTGTACTCGATGCTCAGGACTCCGATTGTGGAGGATGGGGAGCTTAAAGAGAGAGCGCGCCTTATGGAATATTTTACCGGGCATGAGAAGGAGAGAACAGAGCTTTCCATGATATATGCGGGCTTCGGGTACAGCAGGAAGCTGTCCGTGGCTGATTACATCGAGAGCATAGGCGAATGCAAAAAGACCTCGGCACTTCCACATTTTGTTATGCTTTTTTTGTTCGTGGCAGCGCTTGTGTACTGTCTTACGGTCAATATTGCGAATGGAATGTGGTTTGTTATAGGCATGGCTGTGATTAATGTCGTGTCGTATTTCAGATTCAAGGCAGAGATTGAGACATATTTTGTGTGCATCAAGCAGGTGTTTTCGATGTGTGCGTGCGCAAAGGGCATAGTAAAGAAGAATATTGATGGTATATCGGGGTATTCCGAGGAACTTTCAGGGCTGTATCATGAATTCGACGGTGTAAGACGCTTCTCATGGATTATGGCGACCGGAAAGGGAGGTATATTGGAGTTCATTCTTGACTATGTGAGAATGATTACGCATCTTGATATAATTAAGTTCTGCTTTGTGGTAAATGAACTTAATAAAAAGAAGGAGTCGGTATGGGCGCTGTACAACAGACTTGGATATTTTGACGCGCTTATAGCGGCGGCATCGTATAAAAAAAGTCTTCCGTATACATGCGAGCCTGTATTTTCGGAGGGACGTTCACTTGTATTTGAGGCGGACGAGATGTATCATCCGCTCATAGAGGAGCCGGTTGCCAATTCTATAAAGACTGATTCGAGCGTGCTTATAACAGGCTCTAACGCATCAGGAAAGTCAACCTTCCTCCGCTCAGCGGGAATATGTGCGCTTCTTTCGCAGACGCTTGATTTTGCCACGGCGAGGGCATACAGGGGCAGACGCTTCAGAATATATTCTTCGATGGCACTTAAGGATAATCTCTTGGGAAACGAGAGCTACTATATGGTTGAAATCAAGTCGTTAAAGAGGATTATGGACGCTGCCGGTGCGGACAGTGAATATCCTGTGCTCTGCTTTATAGATGAGGTGCTCAGAGGAACCAATACCGTGGAGAGAATTGCAGCATCGTCACAGATATTGAAGGGGCTTGCATGTATGAATGCCGTATGCTTTGCGGCGACACATGATATTGAGCTTACGACAATACTGGAGAAGTTCTATTACAACTATCATTTTACGGAAGAGATAACGGATAATGATGTCAATTTCAGTTATAAGCTGCTAAAGGGCAGGGCGACAAGCCGCAATGCTATTAAGCTGCTCGGGCTTTTGGGATATGACAAGGCAATACTTGACAGGGCAGCCATGGCTGCCAAGAGCTTTGAGGAGAGCGGAAGCTGGTCGTCAGTTTCGTCTTGACCGATATTTTGAAATGTGGTAGACTAAAATTTATAATATAACTATTAAGGAGGGTTGGGCTATGGCATGGAATATGGTTATTGCTGCATCTGAGACAGCAGATGTTTTTACCTTAGGAAATGACGTATTCACAGAAATCCTTACTGCTCTTTTCATGATGGCAGTTATCGTATGCGCTGTTATTTTAGGTGGTAAGCTTCGAGCTAAGCATGATGCCAAGGTCGCGTTGGAGACTGCAGTCGCGGCAGAGACCGCTGATATTGATGATAAGACCGAACAGAGCAGAAGTTAATACGAAGAGACAGATAATATAAGATGTTTTCCGGGAAGGCTTGGAAGCAGGCCTTTTTGGTTTGCAATAATAATTTTACTTATTTTAGGAGGATTAGCCATGAAGCCTTATGGCGTTAATGAATTAAGAAGAATGTACCTTAATTTCTTCGAGAGCAAGGGACATTTATGTATGAACAGTTTTTCGCTTGTACCACACAATGATAAGAGCCTTCTTCTTATCAATGCAGGTATGGCACCGCTTAAGCCTTACTTTACCGGACAGGAGATTCCGCCAAGAAGACGTGTAACGACCTGCCAGAAGTGTATCAGAACAGGTGATATTGAGAATGTAGGTAAGACGGCAAGACATCTTACTTTCTTTGAGATGCTCGGCAATTTCTCATTCGGAGATTATTTTAAGAGAGAGGCTATTAACTGGTCATGGGAGTTCCTGACACAGGTTATAGGCCTTGACCCTGACAGACTCTATCCGTCAATCTATGCGGATGATGATGAGGCGTTCAACATATGGAATAAGGAAGTAGGCGTGCCTGCTGAGAAGATTACACGTTTTTACCGTGATGAGAACGGTGACTGCGATAACTTCTGGGAGCATGGCGCAGGTCCTTGCGGTCCTTGCTCAGAGATATATTATGACAGAGGACTTAAGTATGGCTGCGGCAAGCCTGACTGTAAGGTAGGCTGTGACTGCGACCGTTTCATGGAGGTATGGAACAACGTATTCACACAGTTCGAGAGCGACGGCCATCACAACTATACAGAGCTTAAGCAGAAGAACATTGATACAGGTATGGGACTTGAGAGACTTGCAGTTGTAGTTCAGGACGTTGATACCGTATTCGATATCGATACAATGAAGGCTATTCGTGATAAGATCTGCGAGATAGCAGGTGTTGAGTATGAGGCAGATCCGGAGAAGGATGTATCAATCAGACTTATTACGGACCATATCCGTTCGGTTACATTTATGACCTCAGATGGTATCATTCCTTCTAATGAGGGAAGAGGCTATGTGCTCAGAAGACTTTTAAGAAGAGCTGCAAGACACGGCAGACTCTTAGGCATAGAGGGACTTTTCCTTGCCAAGCTTGCAAAGACCGTTATCGACGAGTCCAAGGACGGTTATCCTGAGCTTGCCGAGAAGGAGGAGTATATCCTTAAGGTTCTCACAACCGAGGAGGAGAAGTTCAACAAGACTATCGATCAGGGACTCGCAATCCTCGCGGATATGGAAGAGGAGCTTGTTAAGTCAGGTTCTAAGACCTTATCAGGAGAGAACGTATTCAAGCTCTATGACACATACGGCTTCCCTGTGGATTTAACTACGGAGATTCTTGAAGAGAAGGGCTTCTCTGTTGATGAGGAAGGCTTCAGGAAGGCTATGGAGGTTCAGAAGCAGACAGCGAGAAATGCAAGAACCGAGACCAACTATATGGGAGCTGATGCGACTGTATATGATCTTATCAATACATCGATTACATCCAAGTTCGTAGGCTATGACAGACTTGTTCATGATTCAGTTATATCTGTTCTTACTAATGATATAATGGTTGTTGATGAGCTTGTTGAGGGAACGGAAGGGACAATTATCGTAGATGAGACACCTTTCTATGCTGCAATGGGTGGTCAGACGGCAGATGTCGGAGCGATAACCACCGCTGACGGAGCTAGCTTTAGCGTAGTTGATACTATTAAGCTTAAGGGCGGAAGAATCGGACATGTCGGCGTTGTTGAGTGCGGAACCTTCCGTGTAGGCGGCAAGGTAACACTCAGCGTTGATGCAGGTAAGAGAGCAGCAACAGCTAAGAACCACAGTGCAACACATCTTTTACAGGAAGCACTTCGTGTTGTTCTCGGAACACATGTAGAGCAGGCCGGTTCCCTTGTAACACCTGACAGACTTCGTTTTGACTTTACTCATTTTTCAGCGATGACTCAGGACGAGCTTGACAGAGTAGAGGCTATTGTAAATGAGAAGATAGCTGAGAACCTTGACGTTGTAACACAGGTTATGAACATTGAGGATGCCAAGAAGACAGGTGCGAAGGCACTCTTCGGTGAGAAGTACGGCGATACTGTCCGCGTGGTATCTATGGGTGATTTCTCCAAGGAATTCTGTGGTGGTACGCATGTTGCCAATACAGGCGTTATCACGGCATTCAAGATTGTATCCGAATCAGGAATCGCAGCAGGTGTCAGAAGAATTGAGGCACTTACAGGCGACGGACTGTTCGCTTATTATAAGGATATTGAGAAGCAGCTTAGTGAGGCTGCAAAGCTTCTTAAGTGTACTCCTGCTGCCGTTAATGAGAAGATTGCACATCTTCAGGCAGAGCTTAAGGCTGTTACATCCGAGAATGAATCACTCAAGGCAAAGGCTGCCAATGATGCACTCGGAAACGTAATGGACAATGTTGTTGAAGTTAAGGGAATGAAGTTCCTTGGCGTTAAGGTAGCTGATGTTGACATGAATGAGCTCCGCAATCTCGGAGATTCAATCAAGGAGAAGCTTGGAACAGGTGTTGTTGTTCTTGCTTCGTCACAGGGCTCAGATAAGGTTAATCTTATTGTTACTGCTACTGAGGATGCCGTTAAGAAGGGCGTTCATGCAGGAAATATTATCAAGGCATGCGCTGCAATGGTAGGCGGCGGCGGTGGCGGTCGTCCTAACATGGCTCAGGCAGGAGGAAAGAATCCTGCGGGAATTGATGCTGCACTTGAGGAAGCTAAAAAGACATTGGAACAGCAGCTCTAAAATCTCCAAAAAAAATAAAAAGAGGGTTGACGTACAGCTTTTTTATGATATAATGTCTAGTGTGCGTAAAAACCCAAACAGTTGAAGCACAATTTACAACTGGAGGGAGGTCAGGTGTGAGCTATGTCAAATGTAATCGTTAAAGAGAATGAGTCTTTAGATAGTGCATTACGCAGATTCAAGAGAAACTGTGCTAAGGCAGGTATCCAGCAGGAGATTCGCAAGAGAGAGCATTACGAGAAGCCTAGCGTTAAGCGTAAGAAGAAGTCAGAGGCTGCTAGAAAGCGTAAGTTCAACTAATAATTGTATATCCGTTCGAAGATATTATCGAATTCGATATGGTTTTGATGGATTATCGAATGGTACGACAAGTGTATTTTATGACAGACGTGTTATGCGTCTGTCATATTTTTTTGCATTTTTTCATATATTAATGTAAGAATTTTCCGATGTAAACAAGAGGAAAATACATGAAAAAAGAGCTGCTGGAGGCTATGTTTATCCCGCGTGATGCGGTATTTAAAGAATATAATCTTACCACCGTCGGAAGCAGACAGCTGTTCGTGGAGGGCTTTGAGGCTATCAAGGAGCTGAGCCCTGAGATACTCAGGCTCCGCGTTAAGGAGGGCTTCATTGTGGTTGCCGGGGAGAGGCTTCATGTGGAGTATTTCGGTGACGGCGAGATTATGATTAAGGGGAGAATCAATTCAATACAGCTTAAATAGTATTCGGAAATGAGGAGAGCATGGGTATATTATGGTTTAAGGGTTATACTGTATTAGAGATAGAATCGCTTTGTGCAGAGCGATTTTTTAATTTGTGTGCCAACAGAGGAATACAGGTGCATAAGCTGTACCCTGATAAAGAAAAATGTATATTTGCGACCTCAATCGATGACTATTATAAGTTAAAGCCCATTGTAAAAAAGACGAAGCCTCATATTAAGCTGAAGGAAAAATCGGGCTTTCCTTTTTTGCTTGCCAATGTATTAAAACACCGGTTTTTTATAGCGGGAATGATGCTTTTTGCTGTGGTTATTATGGTGCTTGGAAGATTTGTGTGGAATATAAGAATTAATGGAAATTATATTAATTCGAATGATACGCTGTACAGATATCTCAGGGAGAACGGCATCACCTACGGAACAAGGATAAGCGCAATCGACTGTGAGGAGCTGGAGGCACAGATAAGGCGGGATTTTGACAACATAATATGGGTGTCGGCGGCAATTCACGGAACCTCCCTCGATGTGGATGTGCGGGAGAATAAGGATGGGGAGGCAGTTCTGAATAACGGTTCTGGCTCACAAGCTTCGGCTGCGTCCGATATGGTTGCTCTGTATGACGGTGTTATATACAGCATTGTTGCAAGAAATGGAACACCGATGGTTAAAAAAGCGGACGCGGTAAAAAAGGGGGATGTGCTTATAAGCGGCAGGGTTATAACGCTCGACGAATCATATCAGCCGATAAAGGAGGAAAATGTATATGCGGACGGTGATGTGAGGATGCTTGTCGAGCTTGAATATAACGAACTTCTTGACAGGGAATACATAAAAAAGGAATACACGGGACACAGCTATAAAAGTGTAAGGCTGAGGCTGTTTAACATCTCGCTGCCATTTGCTATGTATCATGAAAGCTATGTTTATCAGGATGATGTCACGGACAGCACCAACCTGTGCGTATATCAGGATTTCTATCTGCCGTTTGGGGCGGACGTGACAAGGCATATGGAGTACACGCTGGTGGATGCTTTTTACACGGATGAGGAGATGGAAAAAATACTTGAAGAAAAATTTGCGTACTATTTGCAAAAAATAGAGGAAAAGGGTATTCAAATTATAGAAAATAATGTTACAATAACTATTAATGATGAACAAGCGCAGATGTCAGGCTCCGTATATGTGATTGAGTCTGAATGCGGCAGGGAGGAAACAGATATTGAGTATAATTGAAAAGGTTATAGACATACCGGCGGAACACAGCAGCAATATATTTGGAAGCTGTGACACCTATGTCAAGAAGATAGAGAGAACGCTTAAGGTTACGATTATAGCGAGGGACAGCGAGATTAAGCTTGTGGGTGCCGAAGGTGCGGTGACAAGGGCTGCGTCGGTATTTAACCAGCTTCTTGAGCTTGCAAGACGCGGGAATACCATCACGGAGCAGAATGTCGATTATGCGATAAGCCTTGCATTCGAGGATAAGGCAGAGGCTATATCTGAGCTTGATGCGGATGTGATTGCAAGAACGGTGCTGGGTAAGCCTATCAAGCCTAAAACCATTGGTCAGAAGGAATATGTAGATGCCATCAAGAAGAGAATGATAGTGTTCGGTGTCGGCCCGGCAGGTACAGGTAAGACATATCTTGCAATGGCAATGGCAATCAATGCGTTCAAGAATAATGAAGTGAACAGAATAATTCTAACACGTCCTGCGATTGAGGCAGGCGAGAAGCTCGGATTCCTTCCGGGAGATATGCAGAGTAAGGTTGACCCTTATTTAAGACCTCTTTATGATGCACTTTATCAGATTATGGGCGCAGAGAGCTTCCTTCACAATATGGAGAAGGGGCTTATAGAGGTTGCACCTCTTGCATATATGAGAGGAAGAACGCTCGATAATGCATTTATTATCCTTGATGAAGCACAGAACACCACTCCGGCGCAGATGAAGATGTTCTTAACCAGAATAGGCTTTGGTTCCAAGGTTGTCATCACGGGAGACCTCACGCAGAAGGATCTTCCTCATGACCAGACGAGCGGACTTGACACGGCACTCAAGGTTCTTAAAAACGTTGAGGAGATAGCGATATGCCGTCTGACAAGCTCGGATGTTGTGCGCCACCCGTTGGTTCAGAAGATTGTTAAGGCATATGATGATTACGAGGCAAGGAAAAAATAACGATTCGGAGGTTATGTTATGACGATTACTATTGAAGAGGAGACCAAGGTTGACTTTGACTTTGACTACAGGAAGGTTATTGAGGATGTTATAAATCAGGCAATGGACTATAAGGCATGCCCTTATGAGGCTGAGGTCAGCGTGACGCTCACGGACAACGAATCAATTCATTCTATTAATAAGCAGTTCAGGAATATTGATAATCCGACGGACGTGCTCTCGTTTCCGCTTGTCGACTATGAGGAGGCGGGTGAGTTCGGCTTTCTTGAGGAGAGGGATGACTGCTTCAATCCGGAGAGCGGAGAGCTTATGCTTGGAGATATTGTGATATCGGTTGAGAAGGTGTATGAGCAGGCGGACAAGTATGGACATTCACCGAAGAGAGAGCTTGCTTTTTTAACGGCACACAGTATGCTTCATCTGTTCGGGTACGACCATATGACACCTGAGGAGGCGGCAGTTATGGAGAAAGGGCAGGAGGATATTCTTGCCAATATAGGAATAACAAGAGATTAATAAAAGGATTGTATGAGGAGGATTTTTATGACAGAGAGAGAATTACTTATAAGCAAGGCTAAGGAATATATGAAGAATGCGTATACTCCATATTCCAAGTTCAATGTGGGTGCAGCCATTTTGACGGACGATGGAAGAATCTTCGGAGGCTGCAATATCGAGAATTCATCCTACGGTGCAGCGATATGCGCGGAGAGAACGGCAGCGGTTAAGGCAGTGTCGGAGGGGGCGGAGCACTTCAAGGCGTTGGCTGTTGTGTGTTCGACAGGTGAGTATGCTTACCCTTGCGGAATATGCCGCCAGTTCGTAGGCGAGTTCATGGAAAAGGACGGAATGCTCTACTTAGAGGATAAGAATGAGGGTGAGCTTTCAATACCATTCTTTGATTCAATACCATATTTTTTTACAGGTGACAGAATAAAATAGTAATTTTAAGCAGACAATATACAAAAAGCTCGCAGAAAGGATGTGCAGAATGCGGAAATTGTATATTATCTGCTTTGTTACTCTTACGACATTATTTATAACCTGCTACTGCATAGGTTATTATGCGGTAGTGAAGGGAGAAAAAAAGACCGAGCCTGTGAGGGATTATTATGAAGTGAGACAGGCAGGTGTATCGGATGAACCGGTAGTTAAGCGCGATACGGAGCTGATTGTTGAGGAATATGATATAAATGCTCATACGACAGACACCTATACGGTGGTTCCTTCGATTGATATATTGGGGCTTGACAGAGCGGCATACGCACAGACACTTAAAAATTACATGAAAAATCCTGATGATGAGGATATACAGAGAGGCTTAAGCTCAATTACCGTGCTTGAATTCTCTTCCAACCGAATTGTAATCAGAAAAAGCTATGATGTGCCGACGTACAGCACCACGGAGAATTTTATATTATATGCGCTTGACGGGCGTGTGGTTGTGTATTATGAGGATTTTGTGACGATATATGATTATACGGATATTGATGTGACCGACCTTCCTATTGATTTGCAGAGGGAGATATATGTCGGCAAGCAGATTAAGAACTTACAGGAATTATACGATTTTTTGGAGGACCATACTTCATGAAGTATGATGTAATTGTTATTGGTGCCGGAGCTTCCGGCATGATGGCTGCCGTACAGGCGGCAAAGAGCGGCAGAAGTGTCGCGGTACTGGAGATACTTGCAAGACCGGGAAAAAAGATACTTGTGACAGGAAACGGCAAGTGCAATCTGACCAACTATAAGATTGATGATAGCTGTTATCACACGGACAGTGGCAGCACTGAGGATATCATTGGGGTGATAGAGCAATTTGACTCTAAGGCTGTCACTGAATTTTTCCGTGAGGAGGGAATGCTGGTCAGGGACAGGGACGGTTATGTGTACCCATACAGCGAGCAGGCTTCATCAGTGCTTGATTGCCTCAGACAGTGCCTTGTAAGGTACGGTGTGGAGCTTATATGCGGCTGTGAGATAGCTTCCGTAAAAAAGAGCGGTGATGAGTTTGTGATTTTGGGAAATATAAGGGATATTGAGGCAGAAAACCGCAGGGCGGAGGCAAAAAAGAACGGCGCTAAAAAGGATGGCAATAAGAAGAACGTTAGGGAAGTATCCGCCGCTGAGAGCGTTTCTGCAAGAAAGTTTTCCTGCTCATCGGACAGGCTTATCGTCGCGACGGGATCTGCTGCCGGAGGCGTGTGCGACCAGGGTGCCGGCATGGCGGGAAAACAGACAGGGAACACGCACGGCGCTGATAAATCCAACTCAGTGCTTGGATATGATATAGCACGCAGCTTCGGACACCACATCATTAAGCCTCTGCCGGCACTTGTGGCGTTAGGCTGTGAGGAGAGTTTTTTTAAGGAAGTATCGGGAGTTCGTGCCAAGGGAGAAATACAGCTTCTGATAGATGGAAGGAGTGTGGCTTCCGATGTGGGAGAACTTCAGCTTACGGACAACGGTATATCAGGAATACCTGTATTTCAGGTGAGCCGTTATGCGGTGGCGGCACTTGATGCTGGAAAGAGCAGGGTTCAGGCGGAGCTTGATTTCATGCCGGAATATGGCGAAAAAGAGCTTATTGCGTACATAGATAGAATTAAAGCTGATATGGCTGGTGCGGAAAAAAAACATGAAATGATAAAGAAGGGCAATACGCCAAGCTTTGCCGATATACTCACGGGTTTTGTAAATAAAAAGCTTATGAACCTGTTTGTAAAGCTTTCGGGCGGGCAGACAGAATCGCTTGTCCGAATTATCAAGCATTTTAAGGTGACTGTTATCAATTCAAAAGGAATCACATCAGCACAGGTATGTCGTGGCGGCGTGAGGCTTGATGAGGTCGATACTGCAACCATGGAGTCTAAGCTCTGTCATGGCTTGTATTTTTGCGGTGAAATACTTGACGTGGATGGCTGCTGTGGCGGATATAATCTGCAGTGGGCGTGGAGCAGCGGATGGATTGCGGGGGCGGTGAGAACCTAGGCGATTTTGTTGGGATTTACTGAATATAATCTTCTCTGGACATATATATTATTATTATTATTATTATTATTATGTAAATGGTCACAGGGCAAAGACTTTCAGTTATAATACATGTGGAATAATGCAACATCGTTGGTTTATAATTTTAATATCAAGGAGGTTACCATGGCTGATAAAACGAAAATATCCGGACTTCTAAAGGCAACGGCCCTGTCTGTTGTATTGGCGGCGGCAGTGTGGTTCGCCGGACTGGTATTCAACCCACCGGGGCTTGAAATGGTACTTGCAATTGCAGCCATCGTGTTTTCCGTTATATCGATATGCCTTGTGGTATGCTGTATCGCGTGGAAAATAAATTCACAGGTATCACTGTATAAGGTTTTTGCCATCGCGGATATAGTGTTGGCTGTGCTGGCTGGGGGATATGCGGTGTACGATATAAGGACGGACACAGGATGGTTTGCCGGACTTTTGGGCGCACTCATAATGTTCATGGGTATGCCGGTTTTCGTGTCTTTACTGTTGGGAGACTGGGTAGTATGGCTTGTTAACCGGAAAAGGAATAGATAATGAGATATAACTTCCTTCTGCGTGTACGATGAGGGATACAGAAGGAGTACATAGGGCATGAGATAGGCTAAGCCCTCAGGCAGCAGGGTGTGCTGCCTTGAGCTGAGCGTTGGGGATATGACAGGCAAGCTTGTAAATAAACCGTGATGTAACAATCCTGTTATTGCAGATGGAGTAAAACGGAAGCGTGAAATGCTTTGCCATCATGCGAAAACACGGAGTCACCGTTATATTTATGAGCAATTTCAGCAATACTTTTTAATCCTATGGCGGTGTGATTCTTTTTGGTAGAAGGGTATTCATTTCCATTAGGCTTAAGCTCATTGGAGTAGCTGTTGTCCAAGGTTATGGCAAGCATGTTACCTGAGACAGCCATGTTGAGCTTTACAAATGGCTCCTTAGGCTGTGCTGCTGCGGCAGTTACGGCGTTATCTAAGAGATTGCCGAGCAGAACGGCGAGATCTGATGAATCAATTGAGCCGCTGTCAAAGTCTGTAATGTTGATCAGCATATTGATGCCTGAGTTTCTTCCGAGCTGGTTGTAATAGCCGATTACGGCATCTATTGCTTTATTCCGGCTGAACCGGATCAGTTCAGTGTTGTCGAGGTTGCTTATGTACTCATGGATTTTTGACAGAGCTTTCTGTGATTCATTGTCATGTATTTTTTCTGCAATATAGAGCAAATCATACTTAAAATTATGTTTCAGTTCTCTTACCGTATCTATTGAATCGGAAAGATTCTTATATTGTTCGCGCTGGATTTCCAGAGAATTATTTAAAAATTCATAGTGTGCCTTGTTCAGAATATTGTCATGGGTCAATACCAGCAATCTGAACATCATAAAGTATATGAAACACACCGAAAAAATCAGTGTAAGAAATAGGAATAATGTAAGTGGATTATATATATTTTCAATGTCTATCAGTATAAGACCGCCAAATAACAAAGCAAACAATAAGATTGATACTATGCTCATAATGCCATAGCCGACAGAGTCTATCTTATCCGCAATAGGAAGATAAGTTTTTTTAATTATGATATAGAGTAACGGACAGAAGACAAGTGTTATGCATACTAAAACTAAGAGGGAATAACTGCGGTATGGAAGTCCGTCATAGACACCATTATTGTGAAGCAGCCATGTTGAGATTATGTTGCAGGTATATGTGATAATAAAAGCGATAACCATAACGAAAGAAAAAGTGAATATCTTGCGCTGCCAGGAGGTTCTTGTCAGAAACAGGTAGATGAAAAGACATGGAATAATACATATAAGAAACACGCCGTTGACAAGAAGGCTCCGGCCGGAAACATTCATCTGTGAGTTATAAAGGTAGAGACAGAAAGCGGCAAAAAGAGCACTTATAGTGGTCAATAATGCCATAATTATCCTGCATGTTTTTTTGCTGCTGAGACGGTAACAGTCTCTGAGCGGAAAAAGTGTGAGCAGTGCAAATGGAGCCAGCTGTGCAAGACATCCAATGAAAAATCGTAAATAAATTATCATAAGTTACTCCTTATTGATTTGAACTTCTGGACAGGTTAAACATATAGTCCTGATATTGTTTCTTCAGCTTGCTGCGGTTACGCCTTGAAAGGGTTATGTCCATGCCGTCAGATAAGATTATGTGGTCAAAAAAGAAATCTCTTATATGACGCATGTTTACAATATAGCTTCTCTGCGCACGCATGAAGCCATTGGTGTCAAGCTCATGCTCAAGTGAACTTAATGATGAAAAGGACTTGTATATTGCGTATTCCGTGTGAAAAAGACAAGTCTTGTTATATATTTCGATATATATAAGACTGTTAAGGTCTATAGGTACAATGCCGTCTTCCGTGGAGATATTCAGCGTGTTTCTCAGATTATGTATCAGCCTCATCCTGCACCTATCCAGAGCTTCGTGGATATCCCTCTGCTGTACCGGTTTCACAATGTAGTGGACTGCGTTGAGCGAAAATGCCTTCACTGCATAATCGTCGCTTGAAGTAATAAATACAATACATGAATATGACCTGTTATCTGTCTCTGATATGACCTCAATGCTGTTGGTCTCAGCCATAAAAATATCCATAAAAACGATATCGTAATATATGCTTGAGGACATGAAGGAGGATAAGCTGTTGTACACATCAATTTTATAAGTAAATTCGTACCCTGCACCGGATTGAAAGATATCCGGAATGGTGTCTGTTATCATATCCCTGATTCTTTCAGCGTATGAATTGTCGTCATCGCATACTGCAATTTTCATTGTATTCTCCGTTCCTGACTTTCTGTGTTTAATAAAAATTATATCAATATGTATAGACAAATGCAATTTTATCTTGTAATTTTGCGTAAAGTGCAACTTTAGTGCGTGAAATGAAGTTCTATACACAGTGATAGTAAGTTATAATAATCTATATTTATGGTGAACGCGACGAAACTATCGGAAAATAAACACTGATTTTAGTAAAGGAGCACTAAAGTGGGAAGTGAACAGGAAAATGTCAGAAAAAATAAAGAAGCTTTGAAAAAAGCCGATGAAGCGGAGAAGAAAGCTGAAGCCGAAGTCAAACCGGAAAAAACGGAGTCGGAGACAGAGAGAAAGGGAAAGGAAGAAAAGCCGGGCTTTTTTAAGAGGACATGGGGAAAAATTAAAACCGGTGCTTCCAGGGCAAAGAGAAAGGGATTGAAGGCTGTAAGCAAAGACCCCGATGATATGACGGACGATGAATTCAATGAGCACCTGAAGGATTTAGAAGGTGATGGGGATATAGGTTATGCTTCGAGATACTATGAGCTGATTGACGAGCTCAGCAAAATGCCAAGTCTTATGGCACTCACAAAGCAGTCTGAGGGTCAGAAGGACAAGGAGGACGCTGTGGATGAGGCTGTCAAGGATACCCAGAAAGAGCAGGATTCGGAGGAGGCACCGGCGGGTAAGGAAGAAATAGCAAAGAAGGTGCAGGAAGAACCTGCAAAGGCGGAAGAACCGGCGAAGAAAGAGAAAGCGCCGGAGAAGATAGAGACAGCAGAGACGCCGGTCAAGACAGAGGCAGCAACAGAGAATGCAGAGACAGAGGAATCACCAGCTAAGGAAGAAACCCCAGAGAATGCAGAAGCAGAGAACAAGCCGGCAGACATAGAAGAAGAGCCTCATTCAGAAGAAATTCAGTCTGATAAGGGTACTGTTGCAAGGCAGATAGTCGGCGAGACAGCCAAGGTGGCTGTTGAAAATAAGGATAAGGCAGTCGGTATCTACAAGAACAGCCGTCGCCAGAAGACTCTTGAGAAGCTTGCCGGACAGACGGATAACACAACCGGTAAGGGACGCAGTTACAGGTATATGGCAGCGCAGACTAATAAGGAAAAGACGCAGGCGGGCTTTGACATAGCCACAACAGCGGTGAACACGGTAAGCGATATGCTGCAGAGATTCGGTTCATCAAAGGTTGGGGATATCGCAGGAAAGATTGCGGGTTATATCAATAAGGCGCTTGCCTTTGGCAAGGATTTTATGTCAAAGAGAATTGAAAAAAAGGCTATAAAGGACGGAATAAAGGGACTTGTCGGCGGCAATGACACCTACAGGAAACTCAAGGATAAATACAGGCTTCATGGACAGGATATGAGACGTGCCATAAGGACTGCGGCAAAACATTCATCGGTCACGGACCTGATAAATGCGGACAAGGATAAGCTGAGCGGTGAATACGCAAAGAACGTCAAGGATAAGGATTCGGGCGTAGCCGATGTGATGGGTCTGGCAGGCGGCACAGATGAGCAGGCAATGAAAAAAGCACTTGGAAGATCATAAGAGGGAATTAAGATGACTGCGGACAATAAGGTTAAAGACAGGCTGCTTGATACGATTAAATTGAAAGCAGAGGAAGCAGGTTATGAAGTGATAATTCTGCTAAGTAATGGGACAAGGATATACAGGCTGCTGCTTGATGGGCTGGGTGCATCACAGGACGGTCTTGCAGTACTTGAGCTGAATTTCCTTGATGACACGGACATGGGGCTTGAGGCGGATGAAGGTATTTTACAGTTCTTTGTCACATTTGATGTTGAGATCGATAAAAGCAAGCTTACACAGATACTGGTTGCACTAAATAAGATTAACATGGTGACAACCTTCGGGGCATTTGAACTGTATACAGATGAATGGCAGTTATATTATAGGTATACACAGCTTATAAAGCTTGATGAAGCCGGAGTTCCGGCTGATGTTATGAAGGTTTTAAACTGGATTATGGCGTTTGCAGATGATGCCTATGACAATATTACGGAGCTTGCAGGGGGCAGGTTCTGATTCAGGAGACAGCTTATGGACAGGGTGGAGCAATATTCGCGTCTGATGATAAACCAGATAATAAAATATTTCGGAAAAGAGATTGAAAAGGTTCAGGATAACGTCATCTGCATTCAGGATGAGAGGACTATAGCACAGCTTTTCGATAAATCGGACGACGCGGATGTGCGCTATTCGTATCTGTTTCAACTGCTTGGAAATGAGTGCAGTATATTGGCACTGCATATGTGTGTAGCCGCTTATATTTTTCCGGAATTTTATGAGACTTTGAGGACAATTACCGGGCGTGGTGTGACGTATAAGCTTGCCTGCGAAATATGCGGTAATGCAGGTGGAGAGAGCTTGCCACCATCTGAGGCAGGAGAAGCCTTCAGGCGTCTTGTACATATAGTCAGAGTGGAGAAGGAGAGGACTAATTTTCTTTATAGTGAGCTGTACTGTGACAGCAGACTGGTGGAGTATTTAAGAGGAGAGGACAGCCTTTCGGTTTCTCTTAAGGGGATGATGTATGAGGGAAGCTGTAAGAGAGAACTGTATGGCGTTGAAAAGGAAACGGCACAGCTTGAAAAGCTTATTGCCAGAGCGATGGATAGAAATGATGCTCTGCGGTTTGTTCAGGTTGCCGGGGAGAAGGGCAGTGGAAGAAGGAGTATAGTTCTTGCTGCGGCACGGCGAAGTGATATCAGGGTTATATATGTAGATTACGGACTATGCAGGCAGAGAAAGGAAAAAACTGAGGAGCTTATAGGTGAAGCAGTGAGGGAAGCACTTTTGTATGACGGATTTGTATGCCTGCATAATATAGAATATGAGGATTTGAAAAAAGAGGATTTTAGCGGTATTTTCTGTATGCTTCACAGGCTTACGGATACCTTTGGGATTCCGGTCATTATATGCACTCTGCAGGATGTCCAGCTGTCGGCGGTGGTTGATGAACTTATACTGAAAATTAATCTGGATATGCGTGCATTTGAGAAAAGGGAGGCCCTGTGGAGAGGCTTGGCCTTAGAATATGGTGTTGGACTTGACACGGCAGCGTGTGCCTCAAAATACAGTTTGCTTCCGGGACAGGTTGTGAAAATATGGGAGATTGCCGGATACGATATTGAGCCGGGCATGAAATCCGCAGAGCTTGAGAAGGTATTAAGTAATGCGGCGGCAGATGTAATAGAGCTGCCGGATAAAGGAACCTTAATAAAACATAAGACCTCGCAGAGACTTTCTGATTTAATGCTGCCGGATGATGCTGCGGGGACACTGAGAATGATATGCACATACGCAAGAGAAAGATATAAGGTGTTCAGCCGGTGGGGAATGGATAGAAAATATCCCTACGGCAAGGGAATGGCGGCACTGTTCGTGGGTGGTCCCGGAACCGGAAAGACGATGGCGGCGGGCTGTATCGCAAATGAGCTTGGTTTTTTGCTCTACAAGGTGGATCTGTCGCAGATTGTTGATAAATATATTGGCGAAACGGAAAAGAAATTAGAGCAGGTTTTTACATACGCCCAGAAGAGCAATGTTGTTCTTTTTTTCGATGAGGCAGATGCACTGTTTGGGAAGCGGAGTGAGGTTAAGGACTCAAAGGATAAGTATGCCAACACAGAGGTGTCATATATACTTCAGAGAATAGAGCAGTATGATGGAATGGTTATTCTTGCCACTAACCTTGTGAAAAATATGGATGAGGCATTTTTAAGGCGCATGAAATATATGGTTGAGTTTCCGATGCCTGATGAGAACATAAGATATAGGATATGGAAAAACAGTTTTCCGGCTTCCGTGCCTGTAAAGGAGATTGATTTTGAATTTCTTGCAGGGAGAGTTGAGCTTGCCGGAGGGCATATAAAAAATATTATTCTGAATGCAGCATTTATCGCAGCGGGCAGGGATGAGGCGGTTGGAATGGGTGCCATACTCTATGCGGTGAAGAATGAGTATTACAAGCTGGGCAGAACGCTTGGGAGAGATTTTTTCGGCAGATACTGGGATGAAGTAATAAATATAATGGAGAACTGATTGTATGCAGGGATATCAGGCTATAGCCAGAGTGAGTGAGAGATTGATAGCGATGCTTCAGGAGGAGCTGGTTCCGGATTTTATACCGCAGAAGGATAAGATAGGTCTGTGCAATCCGGCGGACAGAGGTGATACTGCGGTTGGAATTTATCTGTATGACATCATGGAGAATGAAGATATCGCGCGCGGGAGACAGATGTATAATTCGAACGACAGGAGGATGATTTATCCACCTATATACCTTAACCTATATTATATGATAACTCCTTATTTCATGGGAAATGTAAGATACAGAACTATGGGCGAACATGAGACGCTGGGGCGTATTATACAGTACCTTCACGATTATCCAATCATAAGTATTGACGGTATCGACAAGGAAGATAAGGACGGAATAGACCTGAAGGTTGAGCTTTTAAGGCTTGATATGGAACAGAAGTCGCGAATATGGAACTATCCCAATGAACCCTACAGAACTTCTCTTTTTTACAGGATAAGCCCTGTCATTATATCTTCTGACAGATACAAGAGCGTTGAGAGAGTTAAGGTTGCCCGGATTAATGTTGATGATAAATACGAGGGAGGCGGCAGATAATGAAGAACAGAAAATTGGTGCCATTTGAGAGAAATAGATATTATACAGGCAAAATGCTCACGAGTGCGGATTTTAAGCTGGAACAGGATTATATGAACAATAAAAGACGTTTCGTCAATTCGGTCATGTTCGGCTGTGGAATTGCGCGTGGACTTAAGGTTACAGGCTTAGATTCCACAACCATAAAGGTCGGAAAGGGAGTAGCTGTGGACGGAACCGGGCGTGAGATAGCTGTCATGGATGACAGTATAAGAAAGCTCTCCTCAATAAATGGTTTTGAGGACACGGTGTCCGACAATGTTTTTCTGTACCTTGAATATTCGGAGAAGGAGATACAGCCTGTCTATGCCGCCAGCGCAGGAAAGAATGAGAATGAATTTAACCGTATCATTGAAGGATATGAGCTGTCTCTCAGTGATGATAAGCCGGAACAGCTGACAGAAAGGCAGTCTCTGCTCACAGAGACCGTGCTTGCGGAGACGGATTTTTTCAAGCTGAGCTTTGTTATGCCGGACAGTGTCTGTGCGGGCATGAAGATTAGGGCAGATTTCCTTATCAGTTGCAGTGACACGGCTGCCTGTAATGGAATTGAGGTGGAGTACAATGCCAATGTACAGTTTCCGTCATTTTTGAGTGATAATAACAGGCATGATGAACAGATTGAGATAAAACAGACGCTTCACAAGGGAGAGAGCTACAGAAAGACAATTTGGCTGTATGTTCCGGATGTAAAGGAGGGAGCTTCGGAGATTATTATAAAATCCTCTCTGGCACAATGTCTGGAGGATAAGAAGAATATTAAAAGCGAAGATGTCATTCATAAGCTGAGGATATACAGAACCAGCCCGAGAAGACTTGTCAATGGAATTATTGCGCGAAACAGCGGGGAAATGCATGCACAGGACAGGGTGTGCATTGCCGCAATAAGGATAAAGCGTAAGGAAAAAAACTGTGAAATAATAGCCATAAATAACACAGGATGCTGTATTGAGCTTCCATCGGACAACTACAAAAGAGAACTCCTGCTGGACTATTACAGGGAATATGATAAGAACGAAAAGCCTGTGGAGAGGAGTGCATATACCGGAGCTGATGTAGCGGAGGTCGAGAGGGCGCGCAGCTTTGATATGACCACAGGTATTGCGGAAATTGTAGTAGGAGGGCGGCTGAAGAAAGGTGAAGTAAGATTCTCCGATGAGATAGCACATGGAATGGGACTTGGAAATGTCTACATATCACTCGGGAAAATAGTGTCAGGTTCCAGCCGGAAGTATGAAACTATTGTAATAGGAGAACAAGGAATATTCGATGATGACCGTGACAACGTGGAGTGCGCCGTGAAGCTCATAAACGGAAAGGGAAGCTTTGTAATTGGAATAAGGGCAAAGAGGGATATAGAATGTTTTATCTATAAAATCAGATGGTATGCAACAGATTTTACCTGTGAGGTGAGAAACTCACAGATACCATTAACGGCGGACAAGAGAATTGTTGTGGAAACTCCATCGCTTGTTGTGGCTCCGGGTGAGCAGTGCTTTTTCAATGTACATTATAACAATATGGAGCCGTGCAAGCTGGGCTATGAGCTGACACAGAGAGGCACAGGCTACATTTCTGAGGAGGGTGTATACACTGCTCCGGACAGAGAAGGCGTTTACGAGATAAGAATTTACAGCGTGAATGACCCGGCTATCAGTACCTATGCCTATGCAATAGTGAAAAGGAAAGAGTGAATATGATAATAGATGCGCCTGAGAGACAATATGAGGTTCTGGGAACATTGTATGAGGGAAAAGCAAATACAGCTTATCTGTGCAGAATATATAATTCCGGTTCGGAAAAAAGATATACGGTAAATATTGTTTCCGAACAGCGCCTTTACAGGAGGCTTGTGAGAATGTTTTCGGCTTCTGAGGGTGCATGCACGGAGTTTTTTACTATGGATGATAAGCTATGCCTTGTCTTTGAATATAATTTACAGAGACGGTTTGACAGCTTCTTTAAGGCAGACAGGCTGTCGCTAAAAGGCGGGGAGGATTTGTTCCTCAATATTGTCAGTGCGTGCATAGAAAGCTCACTGCCATATCCGTATCTGTATATGGTTATAACGCAGAAGAGGATAAATTTATATGATGATGGCAGTGTGAGCATTGATTACGCAGTTGATTTAGAGAGAATATCTGATGAGTTTACACAGGTACAATGCACAGAGGCATTGCTTATTGAACTGATGAAATTCTATAATGAGACAGACAAAAGCAGTGTGAGCAGACAGATTATTACCAAGAAATACCGACGCAGTGCATACAGTTCGCTTGATGAGCTTGGAAACGACCTTGCGCTTAACAGAATGTCCGCCAAAAAGACGGCACTGCCAAAAAGAATATGGATGGCTGTAAAGGCTTACAGCTATGTGATATTTGAGGTGGTCAAGGTGTGCATGGTCATTCTTGCCGTTGTGGCACTGATAACGCTTATAATGCAGCTGACGATGGGGGATATACCATATCTGAGACTGTTTTACAACTCTTTTGAAACCATAGGGGACAGGAGCATGAAATAATGAGAAAAACCCGGAACAAGCCGATAATGACAAAAAACGTTAAGCCGGTCAGTATAAAGCAGAGGGTCACTTCGAGGATTAAGGGTACTGCCAAGAAACTTTCGGATTTCAGACCTAAGGATGAGAATGACTATTACAGCTTCGGAAGGATTCTGGTAAGCCGTAAATTCGCTGTGTTTGCAATTATTGTGGTCGGATTTCTGATTTTTCTGTATTACGCAAAGGTGAGCAACATAAGGCTGTTTAACCAGGATGGTGACGGAATAAGAGTATATGACTACGATGCAGTTGCATTAAGGTTCATATCGGGAAATGTCAAAATCCGTTCCTCGGCGGGGGATATTGCATACATCGGGAAGGTCTCCGATGGCATGGCGAATGGCCGCGGAAGGCTGTACTACCCTGATGGGACGATAATGTATGATGGGGAATTTAAGGATAATCTATATGACGGAACAGGTAATTTATATTATTCCGATGGCACCATACAGTACAAGGGAAGTTTTAAAGCCGGTAAGTACGAAGGCATGGGCGACCAATATTACCCAACCGGAATGATAGAGTATGACGGAGAATTTTTTGATGGGCTTGCGAACGGAAATGGTACAAGCTACAGGGAGAATGGCAGCAGATTCTACAGCGGTGAATTCAGGAACGGTTATCCGGATGGGGAGAACAGCTGCTATGACGGAAGTGATAATCTGATATATACAGGAATTTACAGCAAGGGCAGACCTAATTTCTCCGAAATACTTGGGGATGACGCCAAGGAGATTGCCACGAAGTATATGGGAAACAAGAAGATATATTACAATGACGACTTTTTCATAGTCAATATGGAAGGGATAAATGCCTATTACGCGGGTAAGGCGGTCGGAAACACGATATCGGATTCCGTTGTGGCGGACAGCATATATGTGATGGAGATGGACTGCCTGATAGGTGGGGAGGTCTGTTATTCGATAGACGATGTCAAAAGGAAGCTTGGCAATCCAAATTATGAGGGAAATACCGACCTGAATGTTGCGGAGGCGATATGTGTGTCGGAGAATGCTGTTGTATCGGATATGCTTGACAGCAGCCCGAACGTGGCATGTGAAACCCAGATAGATGACGTGTATCATGTGCTGGCAATGCATGGTGATAAGGAAACGCTGGGTGTGTATATATACATGTTTGAGGATGTGGCAAACGGAATACAGTATACATTTTATTGTAAGGACAGGGATTATAATTATTTTGCAATGTACCTGATTCAGAATTGCAGGTGACAAAAGGAGGATGGTGCGGATGTCTTTAAAAAGCACGGCTGAAAGTATAAAAAGAATATTTTCTTTAGCTATGTGCTTTGCTCTTTGCACTGTCCGGCTAACATGCATATCACCGGAGGAGGTGCAGGCAGCGCAGTCTACATTGACTGTAGAGCAGGTAGTGAGCCTTGCATGGTTTAACAGCAGGGATTACAGAAAGAACCAGAGCAAGATTGCCCTCTCAAAGGTCAAATATACGCAGGCAGTTAAGTCTATCCAGCTAAAGAGAAAAAATATGTCCACATTCAGATGGTCACCTGTGCTCAATTTTAAGTTTCCCGAAAAAGCGGCTTTGGCGGATGAATTTGAATGGGTGTACAAGCCGGTTCAGATTCAGGGGGAGATATCAAACCTTGAACACAAGCTTACGGACATCAAATATGCGGTGAAGGAGACTGTTTCCAATCTCTACGTGGACTGTTATACAACACAGGAGAAGATAGCCTTTTATAAGCAGCTTCTTGAGGAGCAGAAGGGGGTATTGCAGGCGAACACCGCAAAGCTGTATGTGGGTGAGGCTAAGCAGAGCGATATCGATTCAATGCAGAAGGCTTTAGATTCCACGCAGCAGAAGCTGTTAGCAGCCCAGAGAAGCTTTGAGAGCTGTAAGGAGAAGCTGTCCTATGAGCTGGATATGGATGTGCGTACAGGATATAGCTTTTCCAATCCGTATCAGGAGGCAGAGATATCGAGGCAGCAGCTTAGCGATATCACACAGTACACGCTTGATAACAGCCAGACATTCTATGAAGCCAAGATGAATACAAGACTTGCCCTTATGGCTTTGGATACCAACTATAATCTTATGAGCAGCCAGTATGGAGGGAAAATGAACATTATCTCAAGCTATGTGACCCAGGCGAAGAATGGAGGCAGGCTTGACACAGCCTCATTTAAACTGGCGTATGATTCCTTTCTGAATGCGATAGATTCACCATGGCAGGGCAGCAGAAGGATTCTGTTCATAAGGATTCCTAAGGAATGGTTCAAGGGCTCTATAGACGGAATAAGGTATGTTGAGGATGATCCGTACATTCTATATACCAATGCATTAGAGTATTCAGATGCACTGACAGAGCAGAACAGCACACAAAAGGAGATAATTCAGGAGGTCAAGGATCAGTTCAACAATCTGGTCACGGTGAGAAACTCATATATCAGCATAGCAGATTCGGTCAGGAAGCAGGAGGAGATTGTAAATAGCTGCTTTATACAGAACAATCTTGGGCAGATGGAATATTCGGAGTACAGCGAAGCCCAGGAGCTATATAACGAACTGCAGCTTGAAGAGCTTGATGCACTTGCACTCTACACAAAGACGCTCAACTCATTTGACAGGCTCACATGCGGTGCGATAAGCAGGCTGCTTGAAGGAAAATCAATATCAGTCAATGCGGTTGCCGCCGGTGACAGTTACTATATCAGACAGACTGCGGATGGGGCAATGTATAGTATTGCCTCCAAGGTCGAGGATAATCTGTTTGAGCTGACCATCAGCATACCCGAAGATTTTGATGTTGAGGTCACAGGCTATGAGCTATGGATAAATGATATACAGATTGGGAATAGGACGGATGCTGATAAGACACTCAGGCACTTGATGTTAGATATGGATAATGCGGATAAGGTGGTAATAAGGCTGTACAACGGTGACGAATTTGTGTGCGACTGCGAGATTGACCCGATGGAGTACAGCGGTGAACTGCCGGTAAGCTCAGGGTATGTGGATGAGAGTAAAAAGGACGATGGGGCAGCTGAAATGACGGAAAGGAGCGTAGGGAATTTCAGCTACAATGTGGATAGGCAGACAAAGTTAGCCGAGATAAGGATTACGCCTAATATGAATGAGAAGATAAGCTATTTCCAGATTACCGATAAGAGAGGAAAGGCTTTAGGGGAAGGCGAAATGCTTCCTGTAAGCAAGGGTTTTACTTACTTTTCATTCATTCTTGATGATATGGATAACCTTGAAGTGCTGCTTTTTGATACAGACAAGCAGAAGCTGTACACCGGACATTTCAATACAAAGGAAATGAAAGTAACTGTGGAGGAATAGCCGGCTGCATGAGCTGCACTGATTTGTGGGTGAAGGAGAAAAGCTTATGGGTAAACATAGAAACGGAAAAAAGAATATGCGTATAAAAATAGCAATGTTTGCCTGTGTCATTTTTGTACTTGGTACAGGTATATTCGGTATTTTCAGTCTGTATGGCGTAAAGGCTCTTATAAATGATGATAACACGGTGCATGTGAAGGATGAACAGATAGGCGTATCATCTCTTATTGTCGGCACTCATATCATGTATCTTGGAGCTGTGACGGATGAGCTGTATGCCACAGCTGCAGAGAGCGCCAAGAAGGTGGGAATGTATGAGATATATTACAAATCTGAGCTTGCGGATGGCTCGTGGTATGAGATTTCGGGAGCGGAAGGGCTTGCGGATATATCTACATCCGGGAAAACAGTCAAGGCAGATGTGATAGAAAGTCTCAATCTTCAATATTACACGAAGGAGGATGGGATAACCTACGATCTGCGTACCGGAGGTGCAGTTAATGTGTTTGATATAGACAATCCTTATGATTTGAGCAGCAATAGTGATATGGAGGACATAAAAACACAGTATGACATGCTAAACGATAAGGAGGAGAAAACGAAATCTGATGAGTATTATATTGGGCTTATAGATGATTTCTTTTCCGAGGAGCTTAATAATAGTGAGACTAAAGAGCTTGATGATAAGCTGGATTCTCTATGGAGGGTATATCAGAATGCTGATGATGACATGAGAGAACAGCTCATGTCCGTCATGGGTGAGCTGGATGCCCAAAGGCGCAGCATAGTTGGTAATCAATTGTTAAGCGGCATGCTGGATGAGCTTCTTGACAATGTTGGGTTGTCGGATTCTTCCAACGATGAGCTTGTGATGAACAGTCAGTTGTATGAGGCTGTTGGTAATGCCATAAATGAGGTTGCACAGACAACAGCCGAATGTGAGAGCAATCTGCCATCGGGGGATTCCGGTTTTACACAGGTGCAGGAGAAATTGAAGGAAAAGCTTATAACTGCCGCACAGAGCGGAAATGTTGATGAATGTAAGAATATATGCAGCGACATAAAGGCTCTGAATAATATACAGTCCGGGATTTCGGGCGATTCTGCCGCAGAGCTTGAGATTTTAAATGAACTTGTTGACAAGCAGTACGGTATTTGTGCAGATATGCTTGATCATGGGGCGGGAGCCGAATATGACAATATTAAACAGACAAGTTCGGATACGGTAGCTAAGAAGTACCTAAATACGAGAAAGAATGAGCTGGATAAATCGCTCACGGAGCTTGCGGACATGCTTGACAAGGCAGCGGGCAGAATGGGAAGAGATTCAGCGAAGGAGTATCTGGATAAAGCACTTTCGGATATCGAAGGACTTGAGAGTCGGATAAAAAGTGATGACTTTGAGAAGTATGCTATTGCCTCACTGAATAAATATGGCGGGCTGATAGAGGATAAATATAAGAGTGTGGCGGCAAATGGCAGCAACAGGATGGACAGCCTTCTTGCAGACCGTGAGCAGAACATAATCAACAGGCTGGATGCGCTGGATAAGAATGACTTTGAACAGGCATTGCTGTATGAAAACCGGATAGAACATCTGGATGAGGAGATATCTGATTATGAAAAGGAGCTGAATGCAATAATTGAATCACCCAACTCCACAGCGGCGCAGAAACAGAACGCGCTGGCGCAGCTTAACAGCCAGGGACTTGTGGCAAATATAAACAGTATTGCGGATGAGACAGTTGGAAATATACACAATGGCGACCTGTCAACGGTGCTTGAGAATATAGATGTTCTCTCTGCTTTTTCAGATTCGAATCCATCGACATTGCTAAATGCACTGACTGATATCTACTCAGGGCTTGAGGAAACAGAATTTAACATGACACTTTCGCAGGAGCAGAAGGATGTGATTGAGCAGGCAAAGGAGAAGATTGTCGATTCGGTGAGTTCGAATGCCAAGGCTTTTGTGGGAAATTCGATAACCGTTGATTCGGTGTATGCCGCGATAGAGGAAATTACCGGAATGAGCTTTGACAGTCTTGATGACAGAATGAAGATAGTGGTAATTGTGGCGGTCAATTCGTACGCAAAGACGATAGACAGTGAGATTCTATATACCATATCATCAGCTATGGCTTCAAAGGCATTCGGCAGCAATAACAATTATATATATAAACAGTTAAAGGGCGGAGCTTCCGAATATGTGTCCAGCGAGGCTATATCGAGGGTGATGGGGTATAGATACATATACAGTGATACCAATAAAAATGTGATACTCCAGAATGGCATAGACTATTATAGCTTCACCGCATTTGATAAACGGGTAAGTGAGCGGGACGGGTATGTCGACGAAATGACAGTTCCGGCAAAGCTGCAGGGAACAGTATATATCCCGAATGATTATGCAACAGAACATTTTCGATGCTATGTGTTTACAATTGAGAGAAGCGATTATTCGGTGGTTATCAAACCGGATATGGAGGACGAAATAATTGATTTCACCTCGGCTTTTATAAAGCTTCTGCTTGATTAGGGAACAATATCATTGACAGTACGCTGTCGATATTGATTTATAAAACCAGTTTATGGAAGGAGGAAAAATGGGAGAACTAGTTGTGACCGGAGCAAAACTGCAATGTCCTTTCGGAACAATTATGACAAGCCTGTGTGTTACATCGCAGAGCAAATGTCTTGTAGCCGGAAAGCCTGCCGCGACCGTGGCAGATGTAAAGCCGAATGTGAATATTCCGGCATTCGGAATGTGTTCATCGCCTGCCAACCCTCAGGTTATGGCAACGGGGATTCCGATTCCCAAGCCCTGCACTATGGTGCCGGCTGATACATGGATGACGAAAAATCCCAAGCTCTTAGCGGGCGGAAAGCCATGTCTTAGCAGTGACGGAAGGCTGATGTGTACGATGGGTGCCGGAATGATTACAATAGTTTCTCCGGGGCAGAATAAGGTTGTAGGCAGGTAAATAAAAACAAATATAAAGGAGATTAATACTATGGCAGAATATTTATCACCGGGTGTTTATGTTGAGGAGTACGATAACTCACCGCGTTCTATCGAGGGAGTAGGGACAAGTACGGCAGGCTTTGTCGGTCTGGCACAGAAGGGTGCAACAAGCGGAAGTCCGGTGCTTGTGACGAGCTTTGCGGATTTTACAAAGAAGTATGGTAATGCATTGAGTGAATATGAATATGGGGAGTACAGACATCTTGCAAACAGCGTTGAGCAATTCTTTACAAATGGTGGTACAAGGTGCTATATAGCAAGAGTTATCCCACAGGATGCCAAAAATGCAGCAGCCACAATGGGTATTCTCACAGCGGTAGCGGCTAACGAGGGTGTGTGGGGAAACAGAATACAGATATCGTTATCAACGGTCACGAGGAAGAAGATTCAGCTCGTGGCTGAGACACAGCTTCCTATTACATACACAGCAAAATCTGTGGAAGGTCTGTGCGAGGGCGATATTGTCGTTATTGACGGAGAGTACAATGTCATATCTTCCATCTATGACAAGAATATCACATTTATGAAGCCATTTGAGCATGAGGTTGTAGATAAGGCGCTTTTCCCTGAGCGTGTCCTGTATCTTGTTGAGACGGACGTTTCCGTGAGATATAATGACGAGCTTGAAGGCTATCAGGGTTTGAGCTTTAACATCAAGTCCCCTAATTACATAGGCATAAAGATGTCACAGAGCAACCTTATAACAATTGAGGCTGCACCGATGGACAGCGCGTCAAATCCTGTTGAGCAGATATTAGGGGAGGGAGTCAAGGAAGGCTCATTCGTGCTGGCAGGCGGAAGTAACGGTTCTGTCTCAAAAGTAAGTGCCGGAACCTTTATTGGTGAGGACGGCGGTCCCGGCAGAAGAACAGGTATCAGTGCCTTTATAGAAAATCAGCTGGTGAGCATGCTTGCCGTTCCGGGAATAACAATACCGGAGGTAGTGGTTTCACTTACAGCACATTGCGAGAAACTTGGAAATCGTTTTGCAATCATTGATATGCCTGAGAATATGTCCGGAACGGACGAGCTTATAAGCTACAGAAATATGATAGATTCGACCTATGCCGCAATGTATCATCCTTGGATTCAGGTATTTGACAGGGCAGCTAACAAGGCAGGCTTCATACCGCCATCAGGTGCCGTTGCAGGTGTATATGCGAGAACAGATGTCAACAGAGGAGTTCACAAGGCACCGGCAAATGAGACTGTCATGTGTACAGGGCTTAAGGTAAACTACACCTCAGGCGAACAGGATATACTCAATCCTGAGGGCGTAAATCTTATCAGACAGCTTCCGGGTCAGGGAATAAAAATATGGGGCGCGAGAACAGCCGGCACAAATTCAGCTTTTAAATACGTCAACGTGAGAAGACTGTTTATCTATGTCGAGGAGAGCATAAAAGCTGATACAAGCTGGGTTGTATTTGAGCCTAACGATGCTACGCTATGGTCAAGAGTGAGGGTGACAATATCATCATTCCTTGAAAATCTCTGGAGAAACGGAATGCTTGCAGGTTCAACACCGGCAGAGGGATATTTTGTCGAGATTGGACCTACTACAATGTCCGATGATGATATTAAGAATGGCAGGCTTATATGCAATATCGGTATTGCCGCAGTAAGACCTGCTGAGTTTGTTATCTTCAGGGTTACACAGCATACCGCTGGCGGAGATTCAGAATAGTAGTGACTTGAATACGAAATGGAGGATAAGATATGGCAACATACCAGAATAAAGCAGGATTATCATATCCGCTTACGAAAATGAACTTTCTTGTTACAGTGGACGAGGTTAACGGAACGGCAGCATTTACAGAGGTGAGCGGCGTCGAGGCTTCGGTGGATGTGATAGAATTCCGTCAGGGAAATGCACACAGCCTTTCGACAGTCAAGCTGCCGGGACTTGTAAAGCACGGAAATGTGACACTCAAGATGGGCTATACCTGCGACAATGAATTTAAAAAGTGGGTTATGGAGTGCGTGAGCGAGGTGAGAGGTGAGATGCCAAGGCACAATGTCTCTATTGAGCTTATCGACATAAACGGTGGGGCACCGCAGAGTGCTGTCACAAGCATAACAGGAAACACAGTATGGGTACTTACCAATGCATGGGTTACAAGATATACGGCACCTGACCTTAATTCAACTGCAAGTGACGTGGCTATAGAATCTGTTGAGCTTGCGTACGAGGAGTTAGTTATACCTAATTAGCGATAATATTTATGTGGTAACAGGGGAATGGTGGCTGCCATTCCCCTATACTAAAAATAATATAAGGAGATTGCTATGGAAACAGTATATGATTTTACACTGCCGAAGGGCTATGTGGATTCAACAGGTGAGGTTCACAGGAAAGGGAGGATGCGCCTTGCAACCGCAATTGATGAGATTGGTGCGGCGAGGGACCCGCGTGTTGCAGGAAATCCTGCATATCTTAGCATAGTGGTATTGTCAAAGGTTATTGTGGAGTTAGAAGGAGTTCCGATGGTGAATGCTTCATTGGTTGAGAAGCTTTTTACGGCGGATCTGGCTTTTCTGCAGAACATGTATCAGAGGATAAATGATGTTGAAATACCTCGAATAAGCGTGGTATGTCCGCACTGTGGGAAGAGCTTTGAGGTGGAGCAAAATTTTACTCAAGAGGGCTGAAGCTGTATAACAGAGATGAAATGTATAAGGAAATGTCATTTATTTCGTATTATTTCCACTGGGGAATGGATGAAGTGATGAAGCTTGACCATTTCAGCAGGAGACGCTGGTGCAGTGAGATTTCGTCCATCAACAGACAGCTCAGTCCCTCAAAAAAGAATAAGGAAAAGAGCATTTTTGATATGAAGCCGGACAGATAAGCTTATCCGGGCTGATAAAGATAATATTTAATAAGCATAATAAAAGAGGTTATTCCATGGATAAAGATAAAGAAGGACAACCGCTTGTCAATTATAATTTCTGCCTGAGAGTTGAGGGAGTGCATGATCTGCCATGTAAAAGCATTCATGGCTTTGAGGATGAATATGAGTACGAATACATAAGGGAGGGTGGACTTAACGATTATGTCCATCTGAGGAGAAAGCCTTCATCAAAGCCAAAGACATTTCAGGTTGAGAGATATGTGGGTATGGAAGAAAATGACCCTTTAGCAATAGGAACAGTTATGCAGATGCCTGTAATTCTGTTCGTAAGCCGGCACGCACAGGAATTTGAGATGGTGAAAAGGACATATATATTTGTCGGATGTGTGGTAACCGGAAAATCGTACGGTGAGTTGGATGCCTCATCGAGTGGGCTTCTTTTGGAGACCACAACGATTTCATACAGACATCTTATGTGTGTTGACAACCGGGCAGACAAGGAAAAGCCTGCATGGAGCGGCAAGGCTGGGGACAAGGGCTACGCAAGAAATGTATCGGAGTATGGTTACACCAAAAAAGAAGAGGCTGACCAAAAGAAGTGGCTTTCGCTTGAGGAGATACGAAAGCTGAAATAATTTTTGATGGAGAGGTGCAAGAGGATGATTACCCTGACTGTTGGAATGAATTTAAAATGTCTTAATGGCATTAAGCCGGGTGGGGATACATTTTATGACAGGATTATGTCGGGCTATAATCTGTTTTCGCTCAATTTTTCCGCACAGGAATTATTGTACCTGCTTCAGGATAAAAATGAACCGGAGGAGTCGGCCGGTTTGATGACAACACTGATAAATAACGTAAATACAACCGAAATCCGGAAGGTAAATGTGAATATAATAAATCACTTTGTAAACACCTTTATCCGCCTGTACAGGGGAGAGGGAACCTACAAGGATTATTTATATATAGACAGCTTCCTGCAGAAGGTGGGAATATCAAAATCGGATAATTATAATAAGCTTGTTTCGGTGTATATCCGGAATATAGAGAACAAGTTAAGACTTGACAATGTGTATAGCACTATAGTCGATAATGATTTGCAGCTTAAGCTTGAAAATCATATTGGCAGGAATACTGCGGGCATAGTGAACGCAGATGAAAGCTTCAATAACAGATATGTGCAATATCTCAAAGCCATGAAGGATAATCTGGAATTTATCATGCAGCTGCATTCAATTAACGTGGATAAACAGGACATGAGGGCTGAGTATGTTAAAAATAGTATACTGCTTAGTCTGTCAGAAACCGGAAATATTTCTGAAGGCAATACAACACACAAAACGGAAATAACGGACAACGATTTGCTCGCCGCCAATATCAGTGCAGATATATATATAAATCCATTTATTTCCCTTGAAAAGGATGTAAAAAACGGAAATGCCAGTGAAGAAAATTATATAATGGGTGAAACGGAGAGAACCCTTGCGGCTGTGATATGCGAAATCATAAAGCAGGTATATAAAAGAGGGCTTCATACCTGTATTGACATAGATAAAAGAAATGAACACACCAATATATATGCCGGTGAAAATACCAATTCAAACAATCATACATACAGAACAGAAAATTTTTATGCCGATAATGCAAAAGACGATTTCTATGGCGTCACCGGTGAAGTTCTTGAAAAGCTGCATAGAGACTATGCTTATGTCCAGAATTATAAGGATTATGTAAAAAAAGGGCATGTAAACAGCAGTTTTACAGACAATGCGCGGAACTATGAAGTCAATATTGACAGTGTTGATACTGAGAACGCAGGTATAATTGAACATATAGAAGTCAATATAGGGAATGCAGATATTGAAAGCACGGGAAGCATTGAGCGTAGAGAAAGTTATGCTGAAAATGCGGGTATCATGGAGCATAGGGAAGCCGATGCTGAAAATGCAGATATTATAAAGCATAGTGAAAACAATATTGGAAATATAAATATTCAGGAACATAGAGACGTCAATATTGAGAACAGGAATATCATGGAACATCGAGCAGCCGGTATTGGGAACGAAAATTCCATAGAACATCAAGGGGGCATTATTGTCAATATTGACAGCGCTGGCAAGGTATTTAGCAATGTGACGGAATATAACTCTAATATTGAAAATACAGATATTTTGGAATATAGAGAAGCCGATGTTGAAAATATGAATACCAAGGAGCAGCGCATAGCTGATATTGTGCATGAAGATTTCACAGAACATTGTGATGCGGATATCGCAAATATTGATACCGCGGATGCAGCACATAACAGCATGGAGGAACACAGCGCTGATATTGAGAATGTCACTGCGCATCGGAATATTACCGGTGCAACTGCAATGGTGAATACAGACATAAATCATACGGATAATACCACAAATGTTGCTGCCGATATGCACATTTTAAATATGAATGTACTAAATACTGCAGCTATAAATGGACATACAGAAAATGAAAAATCCGTAAATAATGTGTTGAACAGATATACAGAAAACAAAAATACCGAGAATAAAAATACTGAAAATAATGTGTTAAATAGATATGTTGAAAACAGATATATTGAAAATAAAAATACCGAAAATATAAATAAAGTAAATAGAAACATCACGGATGAAATTATAGTACATAAGAATACAGAAAATTCTAATATAGAAAATGAATATACAGTGAGTACGGATATAGAAAATGCTGTATACGATGCCGCATTAACCTTTAACAAATATCTTGATATAACGGAAAGCTTCATTTTGAATGAGCTGCGAAGAAGGAAGAATATCAGGATAATTGATAATTCAGTCGACACCAATGTCGTTGATTCCGATACAAGCAATGAAAATGCCTATAGAGATAATGTCAAAGGAGATAATGTTAATAGTGGCAATACGGCACAATATGATGAAAAAAATATAAATACAGCAAACGATATTTCCCTCTCATCCGGGATAAATCAGAACGAAGAAGTGGCATTGCTGCATATCGACAATCAGGAGGAGCTGCAACGCTTAGAGGAGCTGTTGAGTTATGAATTCAGAGGTGTGAATAAGCTTTCACGGCCGGAAAAGAACAATGTAACAGATAGCAGGATAATAAGCGGAAGACCGATAAATAATTCCGTAACTGAAGGTAATGTTATAGAAAAAAGTATCACGGAAAACAGCATTGCAGAAAGCAGTATCACAGAAAGCAGTATTACAGAGAATAAGGTCATAGAAAATAATCCTGCAGTCATGGATTTAAAGACCATATATGAATCTGAAAAAAGTGAAAGCGTAAATGAAAATACAATCAGAAATACAATTGAAAGTATACATAGAAATATAAATCAAAATAGAACCGGAAACATAAGTCAAAGCCATAATATAATTGCACCGTCTGAGACAAAAACAGATGCCGGATATGATGAGGAGTATATTTTTTTTACAAGGGCAGTTGGATATCTTGTGCAGAGTCAGGCTATGGAGGAATATAAAAAATCAAGCAGCGGGCTTAATGCTGCTGGAACGTTAAGCACAATAGCAACAGGGGAGACCGCATACACACCGGGTTATGGCAATGGAACTGCTGCCGGCAGGGAAATTGTTACCGGCAGAATAATTGCAACTGTGACAGAGACAGGTGAACAGATTGGAGCGGTCAATGTCGAGCTTACACTGCCTTCCTCACAGGAGGACACAGGCGAAATCTCCGGCGATGGTTCATACCAGACCGGATATACGGAAAACAGGGTAAAGATTATTGATAACGAAAAGCTTACAAGAACTGATGAGAGCAGTATCAGCAGTGCGGCAGATATATCTAACTACAGCTATTCGGATGGCAGGCATGGTACTGATAGCGAGGAATATATCGGACGGAGTATAGGCGAGAGGGTAAACAATATTATTGACAGCCGGATTAATAAGATTTCCGAGAAGGTGTACAGTCAGTTAGAACACAGGCTTGAGAACGAGCGGCGCAGAAGAGGCAGATAAAATAAGCTGATAATTCAAAAATCAATGATTTGGAGCTTGAAATTATAGGAAGGAAAAATATATGGATTCAGTGATAGGTCAGTTAGCCCAGGTGACTGCCGGAAAAAGTATAAAGAACGCGGCGAGGACAGCCACGGGCGGTGTGGAGAAGGCGATAATAGGAATATGTGACAACAGGAACAGGGATGTGACTGAGGTGGATAATAAGCCAAGCCATACAAATGGCATATACTCTGAGTTAAAATCCAATGTCACGGAAAAACTGAATACTCTTGCGAAAAATTATATTCCTTCCACTGTTCTTTCGCAGCTTTCAAGTCCTGACTATGGCAAGGATATCAAGAAGTTTGTGGTTCAGTTTAATCCGGAAAGCCTTGTTATAAATGCAAAGGCGAATGAGGCAGTCAACCAGAAGAGCATATCGGATTCGCGTGAAAATATCACCAAAGCCCCCGAAGGAGCGGACGTTGTCCTTGATGTCACACTGATATTCGATGAAGTGTCCGATGAGGCATTTGCAGATTACTCAAATTATATACAGTATGCGCAGGCGGATTTAAGAAAAAGCATAAACACTCTTGCCGGAAACACGAAAAAAAGGTCGGTGGCGGCACAGGTGGAGGGCTTTATTTCCGCAATATCAAATGAAAATACAAGATTTGTTGTGTTTATATGGGGCGGCTTTTCGTATCAGGGCATGTTAAGAAAAATAGAGGCGAAGTACACAATGTTTGCACCGGACGGAAGCCCGGTAAGGGCGGAGCTTGGAATGTCGATTGACTGCTTTGGATATGCCGGCGGTATGCAGGATGAGAGATTCGGGGCATGGAAACAGCCGTATGATTCATTTATAAATCTATAAATATGATAGTCGGAATTAAGCTATAACCGAAAGCTGGTGATGAACATGGATATAATAAAAAAATTTCTTGGCGGTTTTAATGAACCGGGCAATGATGTAAAGCTTGCTAAGGCTGTATTATGCGTGATGGATTTGAACAGTAAAAATAATACGAATGTGTCAAACGGACTTAATAATTCTGTGGCCGCAGCGGCGGCAATGGCACTTGAGAGTGCATACAGGCAGGCTAAGCAGACGGACAGCCAAGGACCGCTGAGCGGCAAAATAAAGGACAGGGGCTACAAGGCGTTCGAGGTTCAGTTTAACCCGGTTGAGATAGACTTTGATGTGCAGGCACAGCTTCCGGACAGGAAGGAGAACGGAAATGTTGGAGCAGATGTGTACATAGTCTCAAAATCAGTAAAGAATGTTATGACGCTCCCGCTCATATTTGACGTATCCGACACGACATCGGCTTTTATCTGGAGCAAGAGGGATGCACTTGTAAATGGATCACTCACAGACAAGATAAAGGCTTCGTCTCTTGCGGAGGCAGTGACAGATACGCTTGGCAGCAATGGTATCCGGAAACAGATTGACGGACTACTGTCACTGATAAGCAATTCCGTCACAAGAAATGTTGTATTTATATGGGGGGATATGAGCATATCGGGGATGATTACAGGGGAGGAAATAAAATATGAGATGTTCGACACCATGGGAAACCCGGTAAGAGGAAGGGTAACGCTCAGTATTACAGTATATCACGGTATTGAAGATTCAGATAATGCTAAATATATGAACAAAGCATTTGACAGGCTTTTTGAGAAGAAGCAGGACGTGCTTACCGATGATGTGGAGAATACAATGAGGATGGCCGGTGAACTGATGGCATATAGAAGATGAGAGGAAGTGCGGCATGGCACAGTACAGCTATGGACAGCTTAAAGAGGATTACGAGAGTTTTTCCAATGAATTTGCAATAGTCAGGGTCAACCAAAAGAAGATTTCAGACAGCAGACAGAAGTTTATCGTCGGAGATCTGGCTGTGGAACTCACCTGCGGCTTTGAGGCCTCTATTGCGACATTTTCAATATATAATTGTTTTGACCAGGAGAAGGGCTGTTTTCTGGTGGATGAGCTGAAAAAATATATAGCCATGGGTTCGCAGGTTGAGATATCACTTGGATATGCGGCGCTTGTTAAGCCGGTTTTTGTGGGATTTATCGCAAGAACGGCATTCTGTTACGGCAGAGGAGAGCTTGCGCATGTGTCAATCATGTGCATGGATGCGAAGGGGGCGATGATGGCTGGCTGCTATTGCAGACAGTTGATTTCAAAATATTACAGTGATGCGGTAAATGAGATTTTAGAAAAGATATCCTACGCAAAGCTGCAGGGGACTGAGATAATCAAAAGCCTGCGCATAAGCAGAACACCTGACAAGACAACAGGAAACAGTGATGATGTGTTAAGCCTTGAGATGACCAGTGAGAGCGATTATGATTTTATAGTGAGGGCGGCAAAGAAGTTCAACTATGAATTTTATATAGACTGCGGTGAGCTGGTGTTCAGAAAGGCGATGGCGAATGCGGCAACCATCATTGAGCTTGAGGCAGGGAATGGAATAATGAATATGGAGGCGGCTTATGACCTGACAGGCGTCATCGAAAGCGCCATAGTCCGCGGAGTTGATGCCGACAAGGGGCGTGTGATAGAGGCGGAAGTAAAGAACACTAACAAGCTGTCCATAGGTTCGTATGCGAAGAATATTGTGAAGGGCAAAAAAAACGTAAATATCGATGCCACGGTTTCAAGCAGCGATGAGGCACAATACAGAGCCGGTTATCTGATGAAGCATGCCGCATACAGTCTTGGAAGGCTTGAATGTGAGACTATAGGGCTTCCGGAAATCAAACCCGGAAATTATATAACTATCAAGGGCTTTGGAAAACCGGCTGAAAATACATATTATATTATGGATGTGGTTCATTCGCTTGACCAGTACAGCGGATACAGGACTAAGATCATAGCATGTACGGATTCCGTAGAGAAGGAGCTGAAAAATGGGTTTATATGATGTTATAGACAATATAGCTGAGAAGAAAGCTTCCCGGAGCGATATAGGTGACAACCGTATTTTTGGTACGGTTTTAGGAACAGTGACGGAAAATTATAATGAGGATAAGCCGGGGCGTGTGTGCGTTGAGATTCCGTTACGTGATAAGGAAGCGAACATATTAAGGTGGGCGCGGCTTGCCATGCCCTACGGCGGAAGGAAGTGGGGAACACTTTTTGTGCCTGAGATAGGCGACCAGGTTCTGCTCGTCTTTGAGGATGGAAATATTGAAAAGCCATTTGTTATAGGCTGTGTCCCTATGCTTTCAAGCAGCTTCGTGACCGGAAATACGGACGAGTACAATAAGAATAAGGTGATTACTTCAAAGAACGGAAATACCATAATGCTTGTGGATGAGGAAGCCGATGAGGGTGCGAACGATAAGGTGATTATCAACTCTTCAAATAAAAATCTGAACATAATCTTAGATAATGAAAAGCAGTGTATTGAGCTGTATGACAAGGAGAAGAAAAACAGCGTACAGATTAATTCGGATACAGGAACAATGAAGATTTCTGTCGAGAAGAAATTAAAGCTTAAGGTCGGGGACGTGGAGCTTGATATAAACGGGGAGAGCGGAAATGTGTCCCTGAAATGCTCACAGCTAAAGCTGAGTGCGGATGACAGCATGAAGATTGTTTCACAGGGAATATGTAAGCTTGAGGCCCAGAATATTGCGGCGAATGCCGGGTCTTCATATAAGGTATCAGCAGGAAACAGCTACGTGGTTGAGAGCGAAATAATCAATTTCTCGTAACGGAAGCACGCAACAATGTTAAAGGAGATGATATGACATGCCGGATAATTTGCAGCAAACCAGTAAAGGGGTGGGATTTCCGCTTTCGGTAAATCCCGCAACAGGAAAATTTGAGATGATAAGTGGGGTTTTGGCGGTGAGGCAGTCGGTCTGCATGATATTAAAGACAGCGAAAAGCGAGCGCTTTGTAAGACCTGATTACGGAAGCGGTATCATGGGATATACGTTTATGGATGTTTCTGCGACAATGCTCAATCTTTTATCGAAGGAGCTTGCAGGTGATATAGTAAGAAACGAACCGAGGGTAGATAACGTGGAGGTCAGCTTTTCGCGCACGGATAAGGAGGGCTGTCTGCTTGTCAATGTAAGCTACACAGTGAAGGAAAATAATATGATTGACAATGTTGTATTTCCGTTTGATATTGACCGGGAAATATAAAAAGGCGGTATATTATGGACAACAGGGATATTTTGAACAGAATAGAGAAGCTGGCACTTTCATATACACCAGAGTGGAAGGTTGATTACAGCAATCCCGATGCGGGCGCTGTAATTGCGCTGATTTTTGCAAAACAGATGAATGACAGCATAAAAATCTATGAGCGCATGAACGAAAGCTTCCATGAACAGTATATAAGGATGCTGGATATAATGCCGAAGGGCGCACACTCGTCCAGAGTGCTGTTAAAGCTTGAAGTGTCAAAGGGAAATAAGGGTATAATGCTTCCAAAGTCCTCCGGCTTTGTTGCAGATATGAAGGATGACGAGAGGGGAATATTTGTAAGCTGTGAACCGGTGTATGTTGCCGGTGCGGGGATTGACAGGGTTATTGCACAAAAGAGCATTGCAGGGCAGAAAAAGCTATGTCTTGGAAAGAATTATATTCCGGAAATACTAAGTGGCAATAAGAGCTGTGTGAGTGTTGATAACTTTGAAGGGATAGATTTTAACAGTCCGACTGCAGATGCGGAGGAAAAGGACGAGGCGGTATTTTTCCATGAGAGTGCATTCCATGATTCAAACACACCTATCACAATCAGATTCTGTTCAAATATGCTGTTGGGAGAGGAGTTAAGAAGCGGCAGCTTCAGTCTGTGGTATGCTGCTGATGACGGAATCAGGAGTGCGAAGGTTATAGCAGCGAGGGAGGACCATGCCGTTGTCTATTTCGACGAAAAGCTCAGAGAGTTCAGAGGTGATGATGATTATGTCACGAATGCTATGATACTGAGGCGCGAGGAGAAGGATGAGCGGGATTGTGTGATTGACAGGATAGAGATAACAGGAAGAGCTGATAATGTGAAGCCCGATTTCGTTGCAGTGAACAATA
This sequence comes from uncultured Lachnospiraceae bacterium, assembly GCA_934343915.1. GTDB lineage: Bacteria > Bacillota > Clostridia > Lachnospirales > Lachnospiraceae > CAG-882. Next base: position 58,396 of record CAKRIL010000006.1, read on the forward strand.
TAGAATGTACAGAGGACAGGTTCGAAGCCTTTGGCGATACCATAGGAATGTACGGTGAGCTGGTTGTCGGATGTGAACAGTGCTTTATCCATGCAGGTGCTATGTTGTCGATAGCTTTCTCATTGGAGTATGAGGAGACGGTTATAGGTGAGGGACCGAAGCGGGAGCCGGATTTAAGAATCATAAAGAGAAAACCGCGCACCGAAGCCGACACGAATTATATGACCGTGAGGATTCAGAGGGTTGTGTATGAATACTATTCAAAATCCGGCTGGCGAACACTTGACATTGTGGAGGACAATGCTAAGGAGCTGTTCAACGGCAGAAAGGATGGACGGATGGTACTGCATGCCTGCTGTCCGGATGACTTTGCGCGCGCCGATATGTCAGGATACAATAACCTTGCCATCAGGGTACGCATTGTGAAGGCTGATAATTGCTATATGCTTCCGTCTATACATATTGTGCCTGTGATTTCGGGGCTGGAGCTTAGCTGCAATAACATTTCAAGCCCGGCTGTAATTGATAGATATGAGCTTATATCAGCTTATAAAAAGACTGTAGGCAGTATTTCAAAGGGTGGGATACTTTTTAAAGGCGAGAAGAACGATGAGGATGCGCTGTATATAGGCTTTGATGAGAAAATAGAGTTTGGACCGGTAAATATTTTCTTTAAGATAAAGCCTTTACCACAGGATGAGACAGTGGACTGTCATTTTCAGTACTCATCGGAGGATGGATTCAAGGCGATGACTGTCATAGATAACACGATGGGCTTTAATGTGCCGGGTATTGTATCGTTTATCCCTCCTGCGGATTCGGGGAAAATCTCCGTTATGGGAAGAAGCCAGTATTTTATAAGAATTGTTTTTAATAAATCCGGTGACGGGATAAGACGTATTCCTCTGATAGAGGATATCCTGTTTAATGTTGTCGAGGCGGAAAATATACATTCCATCGAGCCGCTTGAGTTCGTGATAGAGAAGTCACGGGCTGATATGGAGTTCAGACTTGGGATAAATAATCTGTACGATGCCATGGTGTGGGTAAACGAGATTGACGATGTGACATCGGATGAGGTTTCAGAGTGCCTGAAATACAGTCCGGATACATGCAGGGCAGAATATGATTTAGATGGCAATATAAAAAGCTTTTTTAGATTGTGGGTCGAAACCGATAATTTTTCGGAGGAGAGCAATCCAAGGTGTTACAGCCTTGACAGGAGCAATGGAACTATCAGGTTCTCCGATGGTATCCGTAATAGGATTCCAAGGGTGACAGGTGACACGGCATTTATTGTACAACCGCGTGTGAGCGAGGGAAGCCTTGCGAATGTCCCGGCAGGGAGCATTACTCAGGGACTTGGGACTGCGGGCAGGATAAGCCGTATTGAGAATCCGTATCCGGCATACGGAGGGACGGACATAGAAAATTCGGGCAATATCGTAGAAAACCGGTCATATAAGCTTGAAACAGGCAGCAGGCTTATAACGGTCAAGGATTACGAGAAAGCTGCACAGAACTTCTCCGATGACATAGATAAGGCGAGGTGCTTCTGTGATGACAGCAGAAGGATAAATATTGTCCTTATGATGCGCGACTTTGCGGCAGGTCCGGCTTCATTTTTCAGAATGAGGGCTGAACTGATAAGATATATGCAAAGGAATTGTGAACTTACAGTTCCGATAAATGAGCTCAGAGTCATGCAGCCGGTATATGTGTCGGTATCGGTGACATTATGGGTTCATGTGTATGAAAGGGAGAACAGCTATTTCGTGATAAAGGAGATAGACAAGGCGTTGAAGGAATTTCTTGAGCCGGTATCGGGCACAGGGTATCACGGCTGGGATATAGGGGAAATGCCCGATAAAAACCAGATAATTGTGCGTCTGAAATTCATAGAGGATAAGGCATTTATCAAGGAACTCTCGCTCAACTGTGCATACACGGATGAAAGAGGATACCATGAGGAGGACATTGAAAATATAAAAATAATGCCTTATATGGTGGTGTGCGGCGGTGTGCATAAATACAGAATGGTGTAGTTTTAATAAAAATGATTTGCCAATGGAGGAATAAATGCAGAAAAGAAAAGGCTTTGAGGAGTATTATGCAGAGGCACTGACATCTATACCGTTGTATAATAGTGAGTGGACAGACTTTAATGCGTCGGATCCCGGAATAACAATGATTGAAAATCTTACAGCGTTTAATGTTCTTCAGCAGAGCTTTTTAGAGCGTGCGGTGCAGGACTGCAGGCCGGATATGCTTAAGCTTACCGGGTTCGGGCAGGGAAAGCCGCATGCGGCAAAGGTATATGTAAGGGCCAAAAATGTCACGGAAGCATTTTTGCTTCCATCTAATCAGAAGTTCACGGTGGGAGATCTGACATTTGAGAATAACAGGGCTGTTGAGATTACGGACGCACGAATAGAGCATGTTTTTCATATTGAGAACAAGAGGGTTGTATCACATGACAGGGTTCTTGATGAAGACTTGCCTGCGAGCGAGAGTGTATTCGGTGGGAAGGCAGAAGCCGGCAGCATGGTCTATTTCATATTGAATGCCGTGCCACAGCCGGGAATGGAAATGCTTGTGTATTTCACGGTAGATGACAGCTATAGGAGAAACGTACTTGATTTGAAACAAAAGAATCCATTTGCGCAGATGAAGTGGCAGTTATACACAACTGAAGGATATACAGATTTAAAGGTCAACGATTTCACAGGCTGTTTTTTGCAGGATGGTGTTGTAAGGCTCCAGATGTGCAGACAGCCGGCGTGCCGGTATGTGCATTATGGTTATGACGGCTATGCGGTAAGGGCAGTCCTTGAGCGGGCGGATTACGATATTATTCCAAGGCTTAAGCATGTGGATGGCTTTGTATTTGAAGCGTGGCAGAAATCTTCGGAGGCACTGTGCTATACATTTAAGGCTGATGACAATATAGTCATATATAATGATATGGCGGAGCTTGGCTATGTATCGGTGTTTGTGCGGGAGCAGGACAGTGCTGATGACCAAGGCTATAGGAAATATGAGCTTGTCTCTGTGGACAACTATGATTTTGACGAAGGCTCAGATCCGTGGGATGGGAAAAGGTGCTGCATATTCAAGCATTTGGCGTCTGGGATGTTCAGGATGAGCTTTGATATGCAGAATAAATGCAGACTCGGAGATTATTCAAATGCCGTTAAGCTTGTCGTGTATGGGGACACGGCGATGAGAGGCTACCGTCTGGGAACAGTATATGGCTACGATAATCAAGAGCTTGAGCTTCCGTGCTCCGGCGTCATAGATGATTATTTTTCTGTTATTGTCGAGCGGGATACACAGAATGGCACATTCTATGACTTTGTCAAGCCGGGCAGCAAGGGAGAGGATGAATTGTCCTATCATTTGAGTATTGAGGGGGACAAGATGATTATAGATGACGCAGGCAGGTATATAAATGCGGTTATCTATATAGGTACCATGGCGTGCACACAGGGCGGGGCAGGAAATATTGATGCGGGAAAGCACATGCTTCCGGCAGGCTATACTTCACAGGTGGAGTTCTTAAACGTATCAAAGGGGAGCGGCGGCAGTGATATGGATTCGGTTGAGCAGTTGGAGAAGTTGTACAGGCTTGCAGGCAGTTCATCTTATACCGCAGTTACGGCGGACGATTATAAACGCATAATAAAAAATACACCGGGGCTTTGCATAAAAAAGGTGAATGCCTTTTACAATGCAGATACAAATGAGGTCTCAATTGCCGTGCTGCCTGAATCTACCAGAGCACTGCCAAGACTTTCGGGTGAATATAAGGAGCTTCTCTTAAAACAGATTGAAAGGTACAGAATGCTCTGCACCAGGGTAAACATTACCGGACCGGAGTATGCCTGTGTTGACGCTTATGTGAAGCTTAAGGCTGTCCGGACGGCTTATGCAAAGGAGAAGGCGGAGAAGCTGCTTGAGAGCCTGTTAGATTATATCAACACGAACAAGAATTTTGGCGACAGGCTGGAATTTGAAAATGTATATAAGCACATTTTAAGGCTTGAAGATGTGTCAGGAGTTGATGAGCTTCAGCTAAGCTGCAATTCGGCACATGTTATATACAGCGGACTTGACATTATACCGGACAACAACTGCCTTTTGTATCCCGGAACAATAACAGTCAGGCTGGAGGAGGAATATTAAAGTGGTTTCTGATAGACGATATTCAATCAAGAAAAACCGGCTTATCAATGCTGTGTATGGGAACATGGAGTACATAGCAGACGCTTCAAATAGTGTATGCAGACAAAATAGTCAGAAGAATGCTTTTTTTCTTTTACCTGCCATCGACGGAGCAGAAAACAACAGCACATGGGGCAGATTGTCAATGGATGTGTCTGCGGAGCCCTCTGTTGTCTATATAGTCCATATAATCGCACTCAATGAACAGCTTATTGCCGGGAATGATGGTGATATAAGAGTGGATAAGTATTTGTCGGATTTCGACATTGAGCAGGAAAAGAAAAATCTGTTTTTTAAGAACGCAGGAGAGGTGCGTTCGGTGAACTGCAAGGATATTCTCCTGTATAGTCTCAAAGGGAGGTATCTGTGGATATATATTGAAATACAAGGTGAGGGCAGTTTTGCATTCTCAGATATGAAGGTGGATATGGCCGGGGACAATTTTATGATGACATTTCCGCAGATATTCAGGGAGCGAAACAGCTTCTTTCACAGATATATGTCGATTTATTCAAGTATATATAATGATTTTCAGGCGCAGATTGACAGGCTGCCGGAGCGTTTTGATATAGAGAACACTTCGTGTGAGTTTCTCATTGAGTATTTAGGCTGGCTTGGAGTAGATATTTCGCGTGAATATGCGGATGATGGGATGATAAGAAAGCTTGCGGCAGAGGCGTTTGAGATTAAAAGATACCGTGGAACAAGATATGTGCTTGAACGGATCGGAGAGATACTGCTGGGGGAAAAGCCGGTCATAATTGAGCGCAGACAGATAGCAGATAATATGAACAAGACAGACAAGCAGGTATCGGATGCGCTGTACGGCGAAAATCCGTATGATGTGTCGGTTCTTACTACTGTGGAGTGTAATGACGGCAGACGCAGATGGCTGTCCGGCTTCTTGGAACAGTTTATTCCGGTCAGATGTAAGCTCAAGCTTATTTTCCTGTGCGGACATAATGAGATGGACACCTATACCTATATGGGTGTCAATGCGAGACTGTGGGATGCTACGGAGGTACGGCTTGATGAGGGGGGAGTGTCGCTTGATGAGATGGGGATTCTGAAATAAATATGTGTAGTTTTTGTGCGTAGAAGATGATATACTGAGTGATATATTATGAAAGGGCTTGCAGATTAAGCAGAAATGGAGGAATGTGTGATAATCTGTTTTTTTATTGTCATGCAGGGATAGGATGAAGAAAACAAGCAATAATCAAACAATAAACAATCATTCAAAGGGTTACGAAAAATACGCAAAGAAGGATAAGAGGGCTAAGCAGGCTTCTAAGTCAAAGTCAGTTAAGCCGGCTAAGCCGAAGGAGGGAAGCTTCCTGTATCTGCTTCCGGAGGAGATAAGTGCAAGGCAGCTTCACGATGTACTTGACTTCCTGGATGCAAAGCAGCTTGAGGTATGGACGGAGTTTAATCTTCTTGAGGTGACAGCGGACGAGGGGACAATCACGTTCGAGGACATGAGGGATAACCTGGGAGAGGAAGATTCCGGGACTCTTGCCGGTATGGGGATGAAAAAGGTGTATGCGGTCGACTGTTATCTGAGCGATAACGGGATTCTTCGCAAGGTTATGGAAACATTTATTTCTAAATTCGGCGGAAAAATGGGCTCCGATACGGAGGATTTTCAGCCTTTTATCAAGGTAAATGAGCTCTAGGTCGGAAAAAGTGTTGTGTTGAACAGAATTTAGGTCAGAAAAAATGTATAAAATACATAGAATGAGGTCAGAAAAAATGTGTTAAAAATGTTTGCATAGCCCCGAAAAAATGTGGTATTATATGATATACAGTATAAATTTTGAGCATACAGGCTGAAAGCAGGTGGGTAAATGCAGCGTTTTGCAATGCAAAAATTGGTTGAGTGGAAAGAAAAAAACAATAGAAAGCCATTAATAATAATGGGAGCGAGGCAGGTTGGCAAGACATGGCTTATGCGTGAGTTTGGACGAAGCTGTTATAAAAAAACTGCGTATGTTTCCTTTTATAATAACAATAGAATGAAGGAGGTTTTTGAGACCGACTTTGATATTGACAGAATAATAATGAGTCTTAATATTGAGACCGGAATATCAATAACACCGGGGGATACGTTAATTATTTTGGACGAAATACAGGATGCTCCTAAGGTTCTTGAGTCGTTAAAATATTTTTGCGAGGATGCACCTGAGTACCATGTTGTTGCGGCAGGTTCACTCCTCGGTGTTGCCATTCATGAGGGCGTTTCCTATCCTGTTGGAAAGGTTGAGCTTTTGGATTTATATCCGCTCAATTTTAGGGAATTTCTTTGTGCAATGGATGAGAAGGGGCTTGCAGATGCACTCAGTTCAAAAGACTATACATTGATAGATGGTTTTTCTGACAAGTATTTGTTTTGGCTGAAAAATTATTATTTTACAGGGGGAATGCCGGCAGTTGTCGAGCAGTTCAGGCAGCAAAAGGACTATAATGCTGTTAGGGAAATCCAAAAAGATATTGTGAGGCAGTATCAGGGAGATTTTGGAAAACACATTGATGCGAAGGATTTGCCGAGAATACGCATGGTGTGGGAGTCAATACCTATGCAGCTTGCCAAGGAAAATAAAAAATTCTTTTTCGGGCAGATAAAAAAAGGTGCAAGAAGCGGAGATTTTGAGGTTGCCATTCAGTGGCTTCAGGATTGCGGGCTTATATATAAGGTGAATCGGGTGAATGAGCCGCATGTACCACTTGCTGCGTACAAAAATTTCAGTGCATATAAGCTGTTCATGCTGGATGTAGGTTTGTTGGGAGCTATAAGCGAACTTGACGCAGAGTCGATATTGGAGGGCAATGACATTTTTGTGGAATTTAAGGGGGCTTTGACTGAACAATATGTTTTACAGCAGATTGTTTCGGATACACCATATACGCCATTTTACTATGGAACTGAAAAGGCAACTTTTGAGCAGGATTTCATAATTCAGAAGGGTAAAATGGTAGTTCCGATAGAGGTTAAGGCGGAAGGAAATCTAAAATCGCAGAGCCTTAAAGCTTTTTGTGATAAATACCATCCTGATGCAGCCGTCAGAATCTCAGCGATGAAGTACATCAATCAGGGCTGGATGGAAAATATTCCGCTGTATGCCGTATGTAATTTATGACAGAAAGGACAACAACTTTGATTAGAATAAACCAGTTAAAAATCTCTCCGGAGGTTTCGCTTGATGCAGGACAGCTTGCTTCTTCACTCAAGGGAAAGATTACTAAGGCACTAAGGCTTAAGGGAGAGAGCTTCACATACAGAATTGTTAAAAAATCCGTTGATTCAAGGCACAAGCCTGATATTTTTATCGTGTATTCCGTTGATGTGACGGTATATAATGCGTCAGGCAGGGTGCTTGATGCTTCTGCCGAGGAGAAGCTTTTAAAGAAGATTAACGATAATAATATTATGTTAAGTAAGACTGTAAAATACTCAGAACCGAAGCCTGAGAGAAGCTGTGACGGAAAGAGACCTGTTATTGCAGGCTTTGGCCCTGCAGGTATGTTCTGTGCGCTTATGCTTGCAAGAGCAGGGTACAGACCGATAGTTATTGAACGCGGTGAGGCGGTTGAGGACAGGATGAAGTCCGTCAATGATTTTTGGAATGGCGGAAAGCTCAATACTGAATCGAACGCACAGTTCGGTGAGGGCGGTGCAGGAACGTTCTCTGACGGAAAGCTTAATACTCAGGTCAAAGAGGTGTACGGGCGCATAAGCAAGGTGCTTGAAATATTCGTGGAGCATGGTGCTGATGAAAGCATAATCTATGATGCGAAGCCGCATATCGGCACGGACAGACTTGTGGGTATTGTCCGCAGCATCAGAAAAGAGATAGAAGGTCTCGGTGGAGAAGTTCGCTTTAACACGAAGCTTGTAGATATAGAAATTGAGGAATACAAGAACACCAACGGTGATATGGGAAATATAGGTAAGAAGGTTACTAAGGTGACCGTTCAGACCTCCGTAAAAAATGCAGCACATGATGGAAATAATGAGCTTGAGAATATTCCGTGTGACTGCCTTGTTCTTGCCATAGGACACAGTGCAAGAGATACCTTTTATATGCTTAGGGATAAGCTTGCCATGGAGCAGAAGGCTTTTGCGGTGGGATTAAGAATAGAGCATAAACAGGAGCTTATCAATGTTCATGAGTTCGGTGACGGAAAATATAAGAATTATATGCCGGCAAGCTATAAGCTGACGCACAAGGCTTCTAACGGACGTGGAGTGTATTCATTCTGCATGTGTCCGGGCGGATATGTTGTGAATGCTTCCTCGGAGGAGGGCAGACTTGCGGTAAACGGCATGAGCTATTCGGGACGTGACAGCGAGAATGCCAATTCAGCACTCATTGTGACGGTTGACGGAAAGGATTTTGGCTCTGATGACGTGCTTGCAGGTATAGAGTTTCAAAGAAAGCTTGAAAAGAAGGCTTTTGAGCTTGGAGGCGGAAGAATTCCGGTTCAGCGCTTCGGAGATTTTAAAGCTAATAGGGCAACGGATGAGATTGCACTAGATGGCAACAGCATTAAGCCGTGCATCAAGGGTGCATACAAGGCGGCTGACTTAAGGGAACTTCTTCCTGATGAGCTGTGTGAAGCACTTATTGAGGGAGTGACAAGCTTCGACAGACAGATACCGGGATATGCGAGTCCTGATGCAGTCTTTGCGGGAGTTGAGTCGAGAACTTCATCACCTGTCCGCATCAACAGGGACGAAAGCTTACAGGCACTTGGAATTGACGGAATATATCCGTGCGGTGAGGGCGCAGGGTATGCGGGTGGAATAACCTCTGCCGCTGTCGACGGCATCAAGGTGTACGAGGCGATAGTGCGAAGCTGACCTGCTTCAAGAAAAATGATGCAATTTCTAAAAAAGTATGTTATAATATAATGATTTACATTTTAAGATAAGGAGTGCTGACATGGAAAGACGGGATAAAAACAATTACTATCTGGATATTGCAGAGGCGGTCTCACAGCGTGGAACGTGTCTGAGAAAACATTATGGTGCGGTTATTGTCAAGAATGATGAGATTATCTCAACGGGCTATGTAGGTGCTCCGAGAGGCAGAAAGAACTGCTCAGACCTTAATTACTGTATAAGACAGAAGCTTGCTATTCCAAGGGGAGAACGCTATGAGATGTGCAGAAGCGTTCATGCCGAGGCGAATGCGATTATAAGTGCTTCAAGAGAATCAATGCTCGGAAGTACGATATACCTTGTGGGAATTGATATGGAGAAGGGCGGATATGTCGAGAACGGCAACTGTTGTTCAATGTGCAAGAGAATGATACTTAACGCAGGAATTGCGACGGTGATAATCCGTGATGACAAGGAGAGCTTCCGCGTGATTGATACGAAGGACTGGATTGAAGAGGATGACAGTCTTTCGGGAGATTTCGGCTATTGATGTGAAGGTTGTTCATGAATGTGAAAAGGACAGTGATGACATGGATGCAGTCTTGGAAAAAAAAGAGATAAGAAAAAGAATGAGGATGCTTCGTGAGAATATGACACGCGAGGATATGTTTTCAAAGTCCTCTATGATATTCGAGCAGTTGATAACCGTGCCGGAATATAAGAGAGCTGAGAAGATATTTACTTATGTGAGCATGGATAACGAGGTCGATACGATAATGCTTATTGATTACAGCCTCAGTATGGACAAGCGTGTTTTTGTCCCCAAGGTTGTCGGCAAGGATATGCTGTTCTACGAGATAAGCGATATTTCCGAGCTGAGTCCGGGATATTACGGAATATATGAGCCCGACACGGACGGCAAGGAACCGGACTATTCAAGAACCGGATTTATGTGCATGCCGGGAGTTGCTTTTGACAGGAATTACAACCGTATTGGCTACGGAGGCGGCTTCTATGACAGGTATTTGTCGGGAGAAAATAAGTTCTATAAGGCTGCACTGGCTTATGAATATCAGTTCGTCGACCACATTCAGACGGAGCTTAGTGATGTGAAGCCTGATATGATTGTGACGGAGGAGAATATATACAGGAGACTTGATTATTAGCGGAAAGGATTGGGAGAATATGGCAGATATACTTACAATGGGAAAGAACGCACGTCTTGCATCAAGAAGTCTTGGAAAGCTTGGCACAACAAGGAAGAATGAGGTGCTGTGCGCAGTCGCGGAGGCTATCAAGGATAATGCAGAATATATCCTTGCCGAGAATCTTAAGGATGTTGAGCAGGGAAGGGCTGACGGAATGAAGAGCGGTCTTTTGGACAGACTCACGCTCACAAAGGAAAGAATTGACGGCATGGCTGACGGGGTGTGTCAGGTCGCTGCTTTGGATGACCCTGTGGGTGAAGTGCTTTCCATGAAAAAGAGACCGAATGGTCTGCTTATCGGCAGAAAGAGAGTCCCGTTTGGGGTTATCGCTGTCATATATGAGTCGAGACCTAATGTGACGCTCGACACCTTCGGACTGTGCTTCAAGACCGGAAATGCCGTTATATTAAAGGGCGGAAGCGATGCAATTCATTCCAATGTGGCGATAGCGTCGGTCATAAGAAAGGCTTTAAGAGATTGTATGATTGATGAGAATGCGATACAGCTTATCGATTCGACAGACAGAGGCTGTGTCAAAGAGCTTCTCACCATGAATGAGTATGTAGATGTGGTTATTCCGCGAGGCGGCAGGGGACTTATCAAGTTCGTTGTAAATAATTCGACGGTGCCTGTAATTGAGACAGGTACGGGCAACTGCCATGTGTTCGTGGATGAGAGCGCTGATTTTGATATGGCGATTAATATAATTGAGAATGCCAAGACACAGAGAGTCGGTGTCTGCAATGCATGTGAATCTCTTGTTGTACACAAGAATATTGCAAGAGAGTTCATACCGAAGCTGGTACATATGTTAAAGGAGCACAATGTGGAAGTCAGAGGTGATGAGTTCTCATGTCTTATTGACCCGTATATTGTCCCGGCGACGGATGAGGATTATGCGACGGAATATCTCGATTATATAATTTCACTTAAGACGGTCGATTCGCTTGATGAGGCGATAGAGCATATCAATGCCAACAACACGGGACATTCAGAGACAATAGTGACCAACAATTACGAGAATTCCCAAAGATTCCTTGACGAGATTGATGCGGCATGCGTGTATGTCAATGCCTCGACGAGATTCACGGACGGCAACGAGTTCGGCTTTGGTGCCGAGATTGGCATAAGCACACAGAAGCTTCATGCGAGAGGTCCTATGGGAGTCAATGAGCTGACGACTACGAAGTATATAATATACGGCAACGGACAGATAAGAAAGTAAATAAGAAATGTTTAACACATAAAGGAGTTTTATGAACAATACAGAATACATCAACAACAATATAGAGAACATCGAGGAGCTGCTTCCTAAGACGGAGCCTGAGAGACAGCGTGCATATATGGAGCTTCTTAAGAAGTATTTCGCAGATAAGTCGGAGAAGCTTGGAAGAAAATTGACTATGAATGTCCGCACGTTTGGCTGTCAGATGAATGCCCGCGACTCTGAGAAGCTTTCAGGCATACTCAAGGAAATAGGATTTGAGGAGATTGATTCCGAGAACGCCGATTTTGTTATCTATAACACCTGCACGGTCAGAGAGAATGCCAACAACAAGGTGTACGGACATCTTGGTGTGTTAAGCAGCTACAAAAAGAAGAATCCCCATATGATGATTGCTCTCTGCGGCTGTATGATGCAGGAGCCTCAGGTGGTAGAGAAGCTTAAAGAGTCATACAGATTTATTGATATAATATTCGGAACACATAACCTGTACAGACTTGCTGAGCTTATATACAATAGAATTGACACGGGAAAGATGGTTGTTGAAGTATTGAAGGACAGCAGTGAGATTGTCGAGGAACTTCCGGTTGACAGAAAGTATCCGTTCAAGTCGGGAGTAAATATTATGTTCGGCTGTAATAATTTCTGCAGCTATTGTATAGTGCCTTACGTTCGCGGAAGGGAAAAAAGCAGGGAACCGAAGGATATTATATGCGAGATTGAGAGACTTGTGGCTGACGGCGTGAAGGAGGTTATGCTTCTCGGTCAGAATGTCAATTCATATGGCAAGAACCTCTCAAACCCGGTTTCATTTGCTGAGCTTCTGAGGATGGTGGAGGATATAGATGGTCTTGAAAGAATAAGATTCATGACATCGCACCCGAAGGATTTGTCTGACGAGCTTATAGATGTGATGGCACACTCGACAAAGATATGCAGACATTTCCACCTTCCGCTCCAGTCGGGAAGTGACAGGCTGTTAAAGATAATGAACCGCCATTACACTAAGGAGAGATATCTTTCACTGGTAGATAAGTTAAAGACGGCAATGCCGGATATTTCTCTTACAACGGACATTATTGTGGGATTTCCGGGTGAGACTGAGGAGGACTTTCAGGAGACACTTGATGTTGTCAGAAAGTCAGGGTATGACAGCGCATATACGTTCATCTACTCTAAGAGGACCGGAACGCCTGCTGCCGCAATGGATGACCAGATTGATGAGGCGGTGGTTAAGGACAGATTTGACAGGCTTCTTGCCACAGTCAATGAGATATCTCATGAACTGTCATTCAGATTCGAAGGACAGGATATGGATGTGCTTGTTGAGGGCATCAATGACCATGACAGCACTCTTTTGACAGGACGAATGGGAAATAACATGCTTGTGCATTTTCCGGGAGACGAGTCATTAATCGGACAGATTGTCAAGGTTCATCTTGATAAGTCAAAGGGCTTTTACTATATGGGACATATAAGTTCACAGAACTAAAAGCAGCAGATTATTATGTAATTATTCATACAGATTATAGCTTATAGGAACAGGAGAAAAGATAATGCCAACATATTCACCTATGATGCAGAAGTACTTAGAGACCAAGGAACAGTACAAGGACTGCGTACTTTTTTACAGATTAGGAGATTTTTATGAAATGTTCTTTGATGATGCCCTCATGGTGTCAAAGGAACTTGAACTCACGCTCACAGGCAAGGACTGCGGACAGGAGGAGCGCGCCCCGATGTGCGGGATTCCGTATCATGCGGCGGAAACCTATATCAACAGACTTGTATCCAACGGACATAAGGTGGCAATCTGCGAGCAGGTTGAGGATCCGAAGCTTGCCAAGGGCCTTGTTAAGAGAGAGGTTATACGAATCGTAACACCCGGTACGAATTTTAACCCTTCGGCACTCGAGGAAGGGAAAAACAACTACATAATGTGTGTTGTGTACATGAGCAATATGCTCGGAATATCGGTGTCCGATATAACAACAGGCGAGTACCTGGTGACAGAGGTACATTCTGCAAGGGAACTGTTCGATGAGATTAACAAGTTCTCCCCGTCAGAGCTTATCGTGAATGAAGCCTTTATGATGAGCGGAATATCACTCGATGATATTAAAAACAGATTAAATATCACCGTATCGGCACTTGAACCGTATTATTTTGATGATGAGCTGTCGAGAAGACTGCTTCTTGACCACTTTAAGGCAGCAGATATGACAGGGCTCGGACTTGCCGATTATTCAATCGGCTCAGTGGCAGCCGGAGCGCTTTTGCAGTATCTGTATGAGACACAGAAGAGCTCGCTTCCTCATCTTACGCATATCACACCTTATGCAGTCGGAAAGTATATGATAGTGGACAGCTCGACAAGACGCAACCTTGAGCTTACGGAGACACTCAGGGAGAAGCAGAAGAGAGGCTCGCTTTTATGGGTGCTTGATAAGACAAAGACTGCGATGGGAGCGAGAAAATTAAGACAGATGATAGAGCAGCCGCTTGTGGTGCAGGAGGACATTGTGCGTCGTCAGGAGGCTGTGGCTTTTCTTAAAAATGATGTGATTACAAGGGAGGAGCTTAGAGAATATCTTAATCCGGTGTATGACCTTGAGCGTCTTATCGGACGAATCAGCACCAAGTCTGCGAATCCGAGAGACCTTATTGCACTTAAGAGCTCTCTTTCAATGCTTCCTCCCATCAAATATCTGATAAGAGAGTGCAGTGCAGAGCTACTTCATGAGATGCATGATGAGATTGATGAGCTTGAGGATGTATGTGAGCTTATCGAGAAATCGATAGTCGATGAGCCGCCTATTACGATTAAGGACGGAGGGCTTATAAAGGAAGGCTGCAATGAGGAGATTGACCGATTAAGAACCGCAAAGACCGAGGGAAAGAACTGGCTTGCGCAGCTTGAGAATGATGAGCGCGAGAGGACAGGCATAAAGAACCTGCGAATCAAGTACAACAAGGTATTCGGTTATTATATCGAGGTGCTCAATTCGTTCAAGGGCAATGTGCCGGAGGACTACATAAGGAAGCAGACTCTCACCAACGCGGAGAGATATTCCACCCCTAAGCTGAAGGAACTTGAGGACATTATATTAAATGCCGAGGATAAGCTGTTCTCTCTCGAATATGATGTGTTCGCTGATGTGAGGGAGAAGATTGCCGCTGAGGTCATCAGAATACAGCAGACGGCAGGGGCAATAGCACAGCTTGATGTGTTCGCATCGCTCGCAGCGGTTGCAGACCAGAATAACTATGTCTGCCCGAAGATTAACAGCAAGGGAGTTATCGACATTAAGGACGGAAGACATCCTGTTGTCGAGAAAATGATTCCGAATAATATGTTTATTCCGAATGACACATACCTTGACAATAATAAAAAGAGAGTGTCAATCATAACAGGCCCTAATATGGCAGGTAAATCCACATATATGCGTCAGGCGGCGCTTATCGTGCTTATGGCGCAGATAGGTTCGTTTGTTCCGGCCAAGTCGGCTGACATCGGACTGGTTGACCGCATATTCACCCGTGTAGGTGCATCTGACGACCTTGCGAGCGGACAGAGTACCTTCATGGTTGAGATGAATGAGGTTGCCAATATACTCAGAAATGCAACCTCCAACAGCCTTCTTGTGCTTGACGAGATTGGAAGAGGTACAAGCACCTTTGACGGATTAAGCATTGCATGGTCTGTGGTTGAGCATATAAGCAATCCTAAGCTTTTGGGTGCAAAGACGCTTTTTGCAACGCATTATCATGAGCTCACCGAGCTTGAGGGAACGATTGATTCCGTCAACAATTACTGCATAGCGGTAAAGGAGCAGGGCGACGATATTGTATTCCTAAGAAAGATTGTTACCGGAGGAGCGGATAAGAGCTACGGCATACAGGTAGCCAAGCTTGCCGGAGTTCCGGACAGCGTTATTAATCGTGCGAAGGAGATTTTGGCAGACCTTGTGGATGCGGATATATCGGCCAAGGCGAAGGAGATTGCAAAGCTCGGAGCCGGAAACACTAAGACGAAGAAGAAAACCACGAAGCCGGATGATGTCGACCTTGAACAGATGACGCTTTTTGACACTGTCAAGGATGATGATATTGTGGAGGAGCTTAAGAATATAGACCTTGGAAATCTCACTCCTATCGAGGCACTTAATACACTGTACAGACTTCAGAACAAGGTCAAGAATCGTTGGAGTATAAATTAACTCGGAAAAGAGGATTAAAATGGCGCAGATTAAGGTGTTGGATCAGAGCACAATCAACAAGATAGCGGCAGGTGAGGTCATTGAGAGACCGTCATCAGTCGTCAAGGAGCTTGTGGAGAATGCGATTGATGCCGGGGCATCGGCGATAACCGTTGAAATTAAGGACGGCGGATGTTCATTTATCAGAATAACGGATAACGGAAGCGGAATCCCTAAGGAGCAGATTCAGCTAGCCTTTTTGCGCCATTCCACCAGTAAAATTCAGTCGGTTGAGGATTTGCTTACGATATCCTCACTCGGCTTCAGAGGTGAGGCATTGTCAAGCATTGCGGCAGTGTCGCAGGTTGAACTTATAACAAAGACTGCGGACGGGTTTACCGGAAGCAGATACCTCATAGACGGCGGTAAGGAAAAGTCTCTTGAGGAGATTGGCGCGCCGGACGGAACAACATTCCTTGTAAGAAATCTTTTCTACAATACACCTGCAAGACGCAAGTTCTTAAAGACAGGAACTACGGAGGGCAACTATATAAGTGACCTTATTGAGAAGCTTGCGCTCTCGCACCCTGAGATTTCCTTCAGGTTTATAAGCGGGGGACAGAATAAGCTCTATACATCGGGCAACGGAACACTGAAGGACGTAATATACGGTGTATACGGACGTGATATTACGGCGGGACTTATACCGCTTCAGCATTCGTGCGATCTGTTCAGCGTCGACGGATATATCGGAAAGCCGTCAATGAACAGGGGCAACAGAGCACTTGAGAATTATTACATTAATGGAAGATATATCAAAAGCAGTATCATATCGAAGGCGATAGAGGATGCATATGCAGGATATTCGATGCCTAAGAAGTATCCGTTCACGTCGCTGCATTTTCATATTGAGTCGGATATAATCGATGTCAATGTGCATCCTACCAAGATGGAGCTTCGCTTTTCGGAGGGGGAGCGTGTATACAAGGAATTATACCAGGCTGTCCATGGTGCGATAATGCGCAGGGACGTCATACCGCAGGTTAAGCTTGATGAGCCGGCTAAAAGACATACCCCGGTCATGAGTCAGGAGACCACAATAGAGAGTAAAAATGTTCCTGAAAAAATCGAGAGCGGAGAAAAGACCGAAAAAGAAAATAAAATCCCTGAACCTTTCGAGGTGAACAGGATTAAAAATGCACAGCAGCGCGAGTATGCCCCGGAACCGGTGGGAGGAGCTATACTTAAGGAACACAGGACTGAGTATGAGTACAACAGGCCTGCCGCGCACGAGCCGGCTCCTGCGGCAGTGCCCAAGCAGCTCAGCCTGTTTGAGGAGGATAAAAAGCTTTTAGATGAGAAGAATCTTGTCGACCACAAGATTATAGGACAGCTTTTTGACACCTACTGGCTTATCGAATTTGATGATAAGCTGTTCATAATGGATCAGCATGCGGCACATGAGAAGGTGCTGTATGAGCGCTTTATGAAGCGTGCTGTAGAGGGAAATCCGGCATCACAGCAGCTTATGCCGCCGCAGATTATAACGCTCACACTCGCGGCTGGTCAGGTATTAAAGGAAAATCTTGACATCATCACTCAGATGGGCTTTGAGATAGAGAGCTTCGGCGGCAACGAGTACGCCGTGAGAGCTGTTCCAGTCGAGCTTTACGGTGCGTCAGGAAAGGATATGGTCATGGAGATAATCGATGACCTCATGGAGAATCCGGGAAGAGTATCGGGTGAGACAATTAAGAGCAGAATAGCAACCATGGCATGCAAGGCCGCCGTAAAGGGCAATAACCGTCTGCAGACGGCGGAGGTCAAGGAGCTTGTAAGAGAGCTTCTCACACTCGAGAATCCGTATAACTGTCCTCATGGCAGACCTACGATGATTTCCATGTCAAAATATGAGCTTGAGAAAAAGTTTAAGAGGATTGTGTAAAGTGGATACTGATAATTCAAAGAAAAAGTTAATAGTGCTTACAGGTCCTACTGCCGTCGGAAAGACGGATTTGTCGATACGACTTGCAAAGGGAGTCGGAGGCGAGATAATAAGCGCCGATTCGATGCAGGTGTACAGGAGAATGAACATCGGAACCGCAAAGATAAGACCGGAGGAGATGGACGGAGTAAGACATCATCTTATTGACATTTTAGAGCCCGATGAGAGCTTCAATGCATTCCTTTTTAAGGAGTATGCAAAGAAGGCGGCAGATGAGATATGGGAGCGCGGAAGCATTCCGATAATTGTCGGGGGAACAGGTTTTTATATACAGACGCTTTTATATGATATAGAATTTGCACAAAGCGATGAAAATGATGGAATAAGGGATGAGCTCAACAGACTGTATGATGAAAAGGGTGCAGGCTATATGCATGATATGCTGCAGGAGATTGACCCGGATTACGCTGCTGAGGTTCACGAAAACAATGTAAAAAAGGTTATACGCGCAATAGAATTCTACAGGCAGACGGGGGGCAGAATGTCGGAGCACAATGCGGTTCAGAGGGAGCGCATTTCTCCGTATAATTTTGCGTATTTTGTGCTGTCGGATGACAGAAAGCTTCTGTATGACAGAATTGACAGACGCATTGACAAGATGCTTGATGAGGGACTTGTGGATGAGGTGAAGGCACTTCTTTCGGAAGGCTTAAAAAGGGACAGTGTATCAATGCAGGGCTTGGGATATAAGGAGATTGCCGCGTATCTTGCAGGTGAAATAAGTCTTGATGAGGCCGTCTATATATTGAAGCGCGACACAAGGCATTTTGCCAAGAGACAGCTCACATGGTTCAGACGCGAGAAGGACGTTGAGTTCGTTGAGCTCGACAAGTTAAAGAGCCGTGATGCGGCATATGAATATATGCTTGGCGTGCTAAGAGAAAAGAATATTATTTAATACGATATATGGAGGACATTATGAGTATCACAGAAGAAATATACAGCATGTACCGCGAGATGGGAATATGCAGCGAGGTGCTTGAATACGGAATGAGAGCTGAAAAGAAGCTCTCTGAACGCTTTGAAAAAATCGACCGAATTGCGGAGTACAACCAGTTAAAGGTATTAAAGGCAATGCAGAAGAATCATGTGAGTGAATCACACTTCGGTGCAAGCACGGGCTACGGATATACCGATGCGGGAAGAGATACGCTTGAGCAGGTGTATGCGGATGTATTCCATACCGAGACTGCACTTGTAAGACCGCAGATTACATGCGGAACACATGCGCTTACAATAGCACTTGCCGGCAATTTAAGACCGGGTGACGAGCTTTTATCCCCGGTCGGGAAGCCTTATGACACACTTCAGGGAATAATCGGCATGAGAGAGTGTCCGGGCTCACTTGCTGAGTACGGAATCACTTACAGACAGGCAGACCTCCTGTCTGACGGAAGCTTTGATTATGACGGAATAAAGGCTGCAATCAATGAAAAGACCAAGCTTGTGACAATACAGCGCTCTAAGGGCTACGACAGCAGACCTACTCTGTCTGTTGAGAGAATAGGTGAGCTTATAAGCTTTATAAAGGGAATCAAGCCTGAGGTTATATGCATGGTTGACAACTGCTACGGCGAGTTCGTTGAGATTATCGAACCATCGGATGTCGGCGCAGACATGGTTGTCGGCTCACTTATCAAGAATCCGGGAGGCGGTCTTGCACCTATCGGAGGATATATTGCAGGCAAGGAGGAGTATGTAAATCAGGCGGCATACCGCCTTACAGCTCCGGGACTCGGAAAGGAATTAGGCGCAACCCTCGGTGTAAACCAGTCGTTCTTCCAGGGCTTTTTCCTTGCACCTACCGTGACGGCGGGTGCTTTGAAGGGGGCTGTGTATGCGGCTAATCTTTATGAAAATCTCGGATATAAGGTTATTCCTGACGGAAGGGAAGAGCGTTATGATATAATTCAGGCTGTCGAGATGAAGACGGCGGAAGGACTTATCGCTTTCTGTGAGGGCATTCAGGCTGCGGCACCTGTCGACAGCTTTGCAATCCCTGAGCCATGGGATATGCCGGGCTATGATTCACAGGTTATTATGGCTGCGGGAGCATTCATATCAGGAGCATCGATTGAGCTCAGTGCGGACGGTCCGCTTCGCGAGCCTTATACCGCATTCTTCCAGGGAGGACTTACATGGAATCATGCGCGTTTTGGTATACTTAAGAGCCTTCAGCAGCTTGTTGATAAAGGAATTGTAAAAGTATCGGATTTGTGTTAAATTGAGTAAGGGGATACCATTTCAACCATAACGGAGGTTGGAATGATGGAAAAGAAAAGCAGCAACAGCGATGAAAATAGGACTGATAAGCCTATGCTTCCATATGAAAAATGTGAGGCATACGGCTTTGAAAGCCTTACGGATGAGGAGCTTCTTGCAATTATTATAAGAAGCGGAACTAAAAAGTGCAGCTGCATGGAGACAGCAGCGGGACTGATAAGACGTACCGACGGGCAGGGGATTGTAGGATTACAGAGGCTGTCGCTTCGCGAGCTCTCTGCTCTTCCGGGAATCGGAAGGGTCAAGGCGGTACAGCTTAAGTCCATATGCGAGCTGTCAAGAAGGATGGCAAGACAGAGGAGAGCACAGCGTCCGAATCTGTGCTCAGCGGAGGCTGTTGTCGATTATCTTATGGAGGACATGAGACACCTCGAACAGGAGCAGTTAAGACTGCTGCTTCTTGATACAAAATGTATGCTGATACATGAGAAGACGATGAGCATAGGGACGGTGAACAGCACGATAATGCCGCCGCGGGAGATATGCCGTGAAGCGTTATTAAGGGACAGCACATGCTTTATTCTTGTGCACAATCATCCTACCGGGGATCCTACACCGAGCCGTGAGGATATCTCATCGACCGTAAGAATAATGAATGCGGCACAATTAATTGGAATTACTTTGATTGACCACATAATTATTGGTGATAATACATATATCAGTATGAAGGACAATGGTTTGATATAATATTAACGTATAAGCGCGTGGAATGGAGGACTAATATGGCTAAGAGTGTTTTTGGCCTTGATATAGGTACAAGCAATATTAAGATATACTGCAATGACAGGGATGAGATTCTCAATGAGAAGAACATTATCGCCATAGCTAATAAGAAGACTGTATATGCAGTTGGAGATGAGGCATTCGAGATGCATGAGAAGGCACCGGATTCTATTCAGGTTACTTTTCCTGTCAAGTACGGCGTTATAGCCGATTTTGCCAATATGCAGATTCTTGTGACCGAGTTCATCAGGAAGTTAAGCAAGGGAGGCAAAATTATGCCTGCCGACTACTATATTGCCGTTCCGACTGATATTACAGAGGTTGAGAAGAGAGCATTTTTAGAGCTTATCAGGGACTCCAAGATAAAGGCAAGAAAAATTATGGTAATTAACAAGCCGGTAGCGGATGCGGTCGGTTCGGGTGTCGATGTCAATGGCGCAAAGGGTGTTATGATAGTTAATATCGGTGCGGACACAACTGAAATTTCCGTGTTAAGCCTTGGAGGAATAGTGCTAAGCCGTGCGGTTAAGTTCGGCGGCAATAAGCTTGATGAGCAGATTATCGGTGCGGTTCGCAAGAAGTATAATCTTGTAATCGGTGCTAAGACGGCAGAGCATATCAAGGTCACTTTGGGAAGTGCGCTTCCTATGGAGGAACAGTTCGTGAGCGTATACGGAAGAGATCTGGTTACGGGACTTCCTATGTCAAGACAGATCTCATCAACGGTTGTGTATGAATGTCTTGTGGACTTCATTCACTCGATAGTTGATTCGATTAAGATGATTCTTGAGAGGACACCGCCTGAGCTTGCGTCGGACATTATTGATACGGGAATTCATCTTACGGGCGGCTCGTCGGGAATACTGCATCTTGCGGAGCTCATTAACAATGAAACGGACTTGAACGTCATTATATCGGATGAACCGTCCGAGAGTGTTGTGCGCGGAATAAAGACAATAATTGAGGATCCGGCATTCACTGAGATTGCATATATCCCTAAAGAAAAGATATATGATTAAAGAGGAGCTATATGGAAAAGAAACCACAATTACATGTCTCACAGAAATTTATGCTGACTGTACTTACAGTGCTCTGTGTACTGCTTATCGGCGTGTCATTCTTTACCGATAAGCTCACCGCACCTGTACAGAATGCTCTTTCATATATTATCACACCTTTACAGAAGGGAATCAACGGAATGGGTCTGTGGCTTACTGACAGGGCAGATTATTTCGCAACAATAGATGAATTAAGAGCTGAGAATGAGCAGCTTAAGAATGAACTCTACGAGGTAAAGGAGAAGAATCTTGTTCTGATTCAGGACCAGATTGAGTTAAACAATCTTCGTGAGCTGTATGCACTTGACAATAAAATACCGGGATACGAGAAGGTTGCCGCAAGAGTTATAGGAAAGAGCTCGGGCAACTGGTTCTCAACATTTACGATAGATAAGGGAAGCAAGGATGGAATACAGGTCGATATGAACGTTATATGCGGCAATGGTCTTGTGGGAATCGTAACGGACGTAACAGATAACTCTGCCACGGTGCGCAGCATAATTGACAATAACAGCAATGTGACAGGAATGCTTATAACAAGCTCCGATACCTGTAATATCCGCGGAGATTTGGAACTTATCGACAGCGGTTATGTGCATCTTGAGTATCTGCGCGGTGATGTCGATGTAGCCGACGGAGACATGATTGTCACATCCAACATAAGCAGCAAATATATCGAAGGCATCCTTATAGGCTATGCCAAGAATGTATCGGAGGATGCCAACAGTCTCACACAGTCGGGATATCTCATTCCGGCAGTTGATTTTGAACATATGACAGAGGTGCTTGTAATAATGCAGCTTAAGCAGTAAGGAAATTAATATGAAAAGAGTATTGTATTGTATTTTTTCTGTTTTAATTACATATATTTTGCAGGTCACCGTATTTTCGTATTTTGAGATTGCAGGTATAAGACCTAATCTTCTGCTTATGCTGACATGCATAACCGGCTTTTTGATGGGCGGAAGAATGGGGCTTATAGAAGGCTTCCTTTCAGGTCTTCTGATTGACCTTATGGCTGGCGGAACGGTTGGCTTTACCGCACTTGTATACATGTATGCCGGGGCGCTCAACGGCTTCTTTTACAAGGATTATGTCAAGGAGGAGCTGTTTCTTCCCATGGCACTTGTGGCAGCGAGCACATTTGTATATGAGTTCTTGTATTACATCTTTTACTTTTTACTCCAGAACAAGCTGAGGTTTTCCTACTATTTTGCAAGGATTATTTTGCCTGAGGTAATATACACTGTATTGATAACTCTTTTGGCATATGTATTTATCTATTTCATTATCCGAAAGGTAGAGCAGTCCAGAAAAAGGAGGACGGTAACGAGTGCTTAAGGAAGACTTAAAGATAATATGGGATTATGTGAAGTCGATTCTGCGTTCAAGACTTCTGCCGATTATTATCTTTTCAACGGTACTTTTTGGTATTCTTATATATCATCTGTTTGATCTGCAGATAATTCACGGTGAAGACTATCAGGTCAATTACGCACAGAAGACGGAGAAGACACTTGTGCTTAACAGCACAAGAGGAAATATATATGATGTCAACGGTGAGCTTTTGGCATACAATGAGCTTGCATATTCGGTTATAATCGAGGACAGCTCCACTGCAATCAAAAATACCCAGCTCAATGAAATAATCGTCGAGATGTATGATATCATTGAGGAGAACGGCGACAGATACAATATTGACTATTCTATAAGGCTTAACAAGTACAGCAAGTATGAGTTCACAAAGTCTGGCAACACATTGCTCAGGTATCTGAGAGATATCTACGGTCATAAGTATATAAGTGAGCTTACCGACGAGGAGAGGAATGCTACACCTGATGATGTCATTGCACTGCTTAAGAGTAAAAAATATTACAATATAAGTGACGAATACAGCAAGGAAGAGGTGCTTGAGATTATATATGTAAGAACCAATCTCGCAGCACATGCTTATCAGAGATATATTTCTTTTACCGTGGCAGACAATGTATCGGAGGCTACGATGGCAGCTATACTGGAAAATTCCGACAGACTTACGGGTGTGACGGTTAAGGATGAGTACATAAGATGCTACAATTACGGCAAATACATTGCACACCTCATCGGTTACACCGGAAAGGTGTCATCTGAAGAGCTTGCGGAGCTTCAGAAGGAAGACCCGTCATATCAGGCAAGTGATATTGTAGGTAAATCAGGTGTCGAAAAGAGCTACGAACAGGTGCTCAACGGAACCAAGGGAAGCAGAACGGTGCTTGTTGACAGTTATGGTCGAGTTTTGGATGTTGTTGACGAAAAAGAACCTGTCACAGGTTCGGATATATACCTTACAATAGATGTTAAGCTTACTCAGCAGATATACGATCTGCTTGAGAGAAGACTGTCCGAGATTCTTGTGGCGAGAATTGTCAATTCCGATTCTGACAGGGTGGCATCTGCTGAGGGAGATATGGTTGTTATTCCTGTAAAGGATGTGTATTTTGCACTGTTTGACAACAACACCTTGTCGATAGACGGACTCAGGGAGAATCATGATGCCGGGGCTGCTGCCTCGATATATGCGACATTTGACGCTAAGCGGGTTCAGATTACGGATGCATTGAGACAAGAGCTGTATGATTCAGCCACGGTCTATTCTGCACTCAGCGAGGAGATGCAGGAGTATGTAAAGAATGTCAGAACAATTCTCATTAACGGCGGAATACTCAACACGGATGCAATAAGCTCGACGGACGAGCTTTCCGTGGCATGGACCAATGGAGAGATAAGTCTCAGGGATTATTTATATAATGCTATTGCAAAAGACTGGATTAATATATATAATTTGGATGTTAAGGACGAATATCCGACAATGGATGAGGTTCTTGACGCAATGCTCGGCTATGCACTTGACGAGCTCGAAACTGATGATGCTTACGACAAGCTGCTCATGAAATATCTTGTAAAGGGCGGTCAGATAAGCGGAAGAGAGGTGTGTCTGCTTCTCATGGAGCAGGGCTGCGTTCCTTTCACTGCGGATGACTATAATTCAGTAGCCGGCGGTGCATCACCTTATGACTATATCATAGAACAGATAAGAGCCCTCAACATAACACCTGCCATGCTGGCACTTGACCCGTGTTCGGGAGCGGTTGTTCTCGAGGATGCACAGACGGGAAATATTATAGCGATGGTTACATATCCAAGCTATGATATTAACAATTTTTCGGGTTCGATTGATTCGAATTATTATGCGTCGCTTCTCGCCGATAAGTCAACGCCTCTTGTGAACCGTGCGACCCAGACCAGAATAGCACCGGGTTCGACATTCAAGATTGCCACGGCAATTGCGGGACTTATGGAGGGGGTCATAACGCCTAATGAGACAATAACAGATACAGGTATATTTGATAAGGTTAATCCTAACCTGAAGTGCTGGATATATCCGGGCAATCACGGCTCAATCAATGTAAAACAGGCAATAGGAGTATCGTGTAATTACTTTTTCTGTGAGGTCGGTTACAGATTAAGCACTGAGTCAGACGGAAGCCTTAATGCTGACAAGGGACTTAATGTTCTTAAGCATTATGCGGAGGAGCTGGGACTTGCGACTAAGACGGGAATACAGATATCCGAGGCGACACCTAATCCGTCGTCGGTATCGGTTATTGCATCAACAATCGGTCAGGGAAATCATGCGTATACAGCACTCAATCTTGCAAGATACACCTCCACGATAGGCAACGGAGGAACGGTATATAATTCCAGTGTTATCAGCAAGGTGGTTGACAGCAACGGGGATGTAATTGAGCTGTATGAGCCGGTTGTGGCCAATGAGGTTGAACTTGACAGTACGGTATGGGATTCAGTGTATGAGGGTGGACGTAATGTTATTATGGGAAGCCCTGTCGGAACTCAGTTATTTGATAAATACCTTCCCGTAACAGTCGGAGGAAAATCAGGTACCGCCGAGGAGAACAAGAACAGAGGCTCACATGCCAACTATATCACATGGGCTCCGTATAACAATGCGGATGTTGCCGTTGCGGTAATGATTCCTAACGGATATGCGGCTGTTAATGCCGGAATTATGTCATTTTATGCATTATCGGCTTATTATGATTCTTATATTCCTTCCGCGGTGTATGCAAGCGTGGAGGGTGCTTTAACCATTATAGAGTAAAATTCCCGAAAGGAAGGTCAGGCTATGGATAATTCAGTAATAATTAAAGGCAATAAGCACGGAATAGTTGTTGTTATGGATGAGAATATTCCGTTTGAAGAGCTTAAGGAAGCACTCGCAGAGAAATTCCGTTCGGCATCGAAGTTCTTTGACAAGGCCAACATGGCGGTCTCATTCGAGGGCAGAAGCGTGTCTCAGGCGGAGGAAAAAGAAATACTCGATATTATAGCTGCCAATTCGGAGCTTAATATTATATGTGTTGTTGACAATGACAAGATGCGTGACGAGTACTATAAGAAGGCGGTTGATACCAAGCTTGAAGAGCTCTCATCACATACGGGGCAGTTCTACAAGGGAACCTTAAGAAGCGGACAGGTTCTTGAATCCGAGAGCAGTATAATTATTCTCGGAGATGTCAACCCGGGGGCAAGAGTTATATCGACGGGCAACGTCGTGGTGCTCGGAAGCCTCAAGGGACTTGTATTCGCGGGAGCTAACGGCAATCAGGATGCTTTTGTTGTTGCCCTTGAGATGGCACCGATGCAGATAAGAATAGGTGATGTTATTGCAAGAAGCAATGATGCGGCACCCCTTAAACCAAGCAAAAGTGTAGACCCTAAGATTGCCTTTGTCGATGACAATAATATATACATAGAGAAGCTTGACAAGAATGTCTTGTCAGATATTCGCCTATAATTTTGCAAATATTTAAAAAAATTATTGCTTTTATGCAAAAAAACAATCATAATAATATTATGATTTTCTCCTGATATGAGGAGAGAAAAAAAGAGCCGCACCGCGGCGGAATGGAGAATTGTATGAGTGAAGTCATTGTTGTCACCAGTGGTAAGGGTGGCGTAGGTAAGACAACCACATCGGCTAATGTCGGTACGGGACTTGCAAAACTTAATAAGAAAGTTGTTTTAATTGATACAGATATAGGTCTTCGTAACCTTGATGTTGTTATGGGACTCGAGAACAGAATAGTATACAATCTTGTTGATGTTGTTGAGGGCAACTGCAGATATAAGCAGGCTCTTATAAAGGACAAGAGATACCCTAATCTGTATCTTCTTCCTTCAGCACAGACGAGAGATAAGACAAGCGTTACACCTGAGCAGATGAAGGCACTTATCGATGAACTCAGACAGGAATTCGATTACATAATTCTTGACTGCCCGGCAGGAATTGAGCAGGGCTTTAAGAATGCGATTGCCGGTGCGGACAGAGCACTCGTTGTGACCACACCTGAGGTGTCGGCAATTCGTGATGCGGACAGAATTATCGGTCTGTTAGAGGCAAATGACCTTAAGAGAAGCGACCTTATTGTCAACCGTATCAGAATGGATATGGTCAAGAAGGGCGATATGATGTCAATAGATGATGTCGTTGACATTCTTTCAATCAATCTTATCGGTGCCGTTCCTGATGATGAGAACATCGTTATTTCAACCAATAACGGTGAACCATTGGTAGGTAATGACACACTTGCAGGACAGGCTTATATGAATATCTGTAAGAGAATCATGGGCGAGGATATTCCTCTTCTTGACCTTTCAGAGAAGTCAGGCTTTTGGAATAAGCTTAAGTCTATCTTTTCATCAAAATAATATAATAAGGGGGATGCATTAATGAGCTTATTTGATATGTTCAAGAAGAAATCCTCCGGTGATGTGGCTAAGGACAGACTCAAGCTTTTACTTGTCTCTGACCGAGCTAATTGTTCTCCTGACATTATGGAGGCAATTAAGAATGACATCATTGCCGTGATTTCAAAATATATGGAAATTGATGCAAGCGGGTTGGATATTCAGATTACCCAGACGGAATCAGATGGGGGCAACGGAACCGTTCCGGCGCTGTTTGCCAATATTCCTATTAAGGATATGAAGAATGGACAGAAACCAAACCACTAGGCATAATGAATTTATACCATTAGCTAAGTTAAAGACATACAAGTTACGAAATTACAATTTCAGGCTTTTACTCCTGCTGATTATCATATGCGGGCTCGGCATTGCCATTATCGGCAGTGCCAATGCCGGGCAGGAAAGTTCAAGAGCGGTTATCAAGCAGACAATCGGAATGGTTATAGGCTTTTCCGGTATGATTATAATATCATTGATAGATTACGGATGGATTCTCAAGTTCTACTGGGTAATATATACATTTGACATCGGACTTCTATTGGCGGTTCTTGTTATAGGTGATTATCATCATGGAGCCAAGAGATGGATAGATATAGGCTCGTCGCTCACTATACAGCCATCCGAGTTCGCCAAGATTTTTGCAATTCTATTCTTTGCCAAGTTCCTTTCAGCCAACAAGGAAAGACTCTCAAAATGGTGGTTTATTCTTGTGACGGCGATTTTGGCGGGCATACCTCTCATACTTATTGAAAAGGAGCCTGACCTGTCGACGACAATACTTATAACGGGACTTACCATTATAATGATATTTGCCGCAGGGTTAAGCTACAAGAAGATTGGAATAATGCTGGCAGTATTTATCCCGGTTGCAGCGGCTGCCATAATATATATCCAGCAGCCGGAGCAGAAGCTGCTTGACAACTATCAGCTCAATCGTATCAATGCATTTTTATATCCTGATGAATATGATGATCTGCGTTATCAGCAGGATAATTCCGTATTGGCAATCGGTTCGGGAAGGCTGTACGGAAAAGGTCTTTACAACGACAGTACGGAATCCATGAAGAATGCCAACTATCTTTCAAATGAGATGGTCAATGACTTTATCTTTGCCATCATTGGCGAGGAGATGGGATTCGTCGGCGGCTGTATTGTATTGGGTGTTTTTTTTCTTATTATTGTGGAATGTTTTCTGGCTGCCATATTTGCCCCGGATATGACGGGGCGCATGATATGCACGGGTATGGCGGTATTGTTGACATTACAGGTATTTATTAATGTTGGTGTAGCGACGGAGTTGTTGCCTAATACGGGAATTCCGCTACCATTTATAAGCTCAGGCTTGAGCTCACTTATATCTCTGTTCGGCGGAATGGGCTTCGTTCTTAACGTGAGCCTTCAGAAGGTCAGACAGTAAATAACGGAGGTAACTATGAATATAGGTTTGGTAGCACATGATTCAAAGAAAAAACTTATGCAGAATTTCTGCATTGCTTACAGAGGTATATTGAACCGCAATGAGTTGTATGCCACTGAGACAACCGGAAGACTGGTCGAGGAGGTTACTAATCTTAACGTACACAAATTTCTTTCCGGCAGACTTGGCGGCGGACAGCAGCTGTGTTCTATGATAGAGATGAATCAGATAGATATGATTATCTTTTTGAGAGACCCTGACAACAGTTCACATGAGGATGAGCGAGAGGCCTCTAATATGTTCAGAGTCTGCGATATGCACAATATACCGTTTGCGACTAATCTTGCTACGGCAGAGCTTATGATAAAGGCTCTCGAGCGCGGCGACCTCGATTGGCGCGAAATGTACAAATAAAGAGTCAGGCAAAAGGGAAATATATAATGAAAAAGAAAATGACAGGATTGCTTCGCTTTCTGGCAGCTGCTTTAATTGCAGTCACGGTAACAGGCTGCAGTAAAGAGACAGGTACTGCGATGAAGGGACTGTCCATAGAGAACGATATATCATATAATTATGTTTTAAGCTCATCACTGTCCATGGCTTCCGGCTTTGCTTCAGAGCTTGGAGTATGTACCGTGGATTCACCCAACACCGAGGAAGGGGTTCTGTCGGCATCTGCGGCTCTGCTTGTGGATATCACGTCGGGAGAGGTTTTATATCAGAAGAATCCTCATATGAAGCTGTACCCGGCAAGTACAACCAAGATACTGACAGGTATTGTTGCACTTGAGAATGCAGACCTTGACGAGGTTGCGAAAATAGATGAATCGATAAAGATTGACGAGGACAATGTATGGATATGTGACTTCAGAGTCGGTGATGTGATTACGCTTGAACAGGCACTTTACGGCGCAATAGTCAATTCCGGCAATGACGCGGCAATTATAGTTGCCACAACGGTTGCAGGCTCGATACAGTCCTTTGCCGATATGATGAATGAAAGAGCACTTGAGATAGGTGCGACTAACTCGCATTTTGTAAATCCGCACGGACTTACGAATGAACAGCATTATACGACTGCATATGATCTGTACCTTATTTTTAATGAGGCAATTAAGAATGAAGAATTTGTTAAGATAGCCTCAACAGTGAAATATACGACTTCATTTACACGCAAGTCGTACACAATCGTTCCTACATGGACTAACGGAAACCAGTTTATCAACGGTTCTGTTACACCACCGAATGGGATGAAGGTCATATGTGGAAAGACAGGATACACGGAGGCGGCAGGGTACTGTCTTGTTATACTGAGCGAGTCACCGTCCAACGGACATCAGTATATATCAGTAATATTGAATGCGCCTTCAAGAGACAAGCTATACAATCAGATGAGTTATCTGTTGGAAAAAGCCTCTAACCGATATTAAATTAATTTCAAGCCGCAGGATTTTCCCGCGGCTTGATGTGATTAGTATTTAGGACTAGGCTTCGTTGAAGCTGGTAATTCTGCCGTACACACTGATAAGGTAGAGACCGCAGATACCGACTATTGCGTAGATTATTCTTGATAATATGGTTAAATTACCAAAAAGGAATGCTACGAGGTCGAACTTGAAGAAACCTATAAGCCCCCAGTTGATTGCGCCTATAATAGCGATAGTCAGTGCAAAATAATCAAAACCTCTGTTATTCATGACAATCCTCCATTCCGCACTTATATATTTTGTTACAGAATTATGGTTTGAAAAA
>CAKRIL010000007.1 GCA_934343915.1 uncultured Lachnospiraceae bacterium
CTGCTGTAATTACTCTTTTTTCTTTTTGTGTTGTCCTGCCTTACGTTCTTCTGTGCCATTTCTGTGACCACGAACCTTTCCCATCTTATAATATAAGATTGTAACCCCTTTTTCCATATATTTCAATATACAGGATACAATTACCATTCCCGCAATCATGCCTGCGATTGAAAACCATCTTGCCGCCCCGTCATTTGCTACAAGTATAACCGCAAACATCAAAAAAGCCGACATAAACCAATAGAATACGTCCTCAACAGCCACAAAAAATCCATTATGCCTGACCAGTTTTCTGAACACGGCCAGCACACGGTACACCGCACCGAGCATCCCACCGCAGCACAGGCACCACAAAAGGAACCGAAATTCATGCGCAATAAACTCTCTCAAAGGCGGCACCTCTTTCCATCAGCTTTATTTGAAAAGTCTGTTAAGAAAAGATTCCCCCTTTTTAGCCACGCTTACGACATCCGAATAGACATAACTGTCTATACTTCCGTCCACCTCAAGCTCTCCTTTATCCACTGACAGTCTTCCGACGTGAAGGTCATGCCCTTTTATGGTAAGCATTCCATATTCCGTCTCTAACAGCACCTGATTAAGGTCAAAAGAAATAACATCCGTGACTCCGGTTATACTGCATTTTTTTCTGTTATCAGATGATATTTTATGTACCCTGCCTGAAACCTGAAGTTCCTCCATATTCATCCCCCTATCAGACCGATTGATACAGTAAATATATTATCGGCGGAATGAATTTATGCATGGATTTTACAGATATTTAAACATATCCTTCGCTTCTTCTTTCCTGGTTGTCTCTACAATATCAAGAACCTCCACCTTTACATTCCTGGTTCCAAAAGCAATCTCTATCGTATCCCCGACCTTGACCTCGCAGGATGCCTTCGCAGGCCTGTCATTCACAAGCACACGCCCTGCATCACACGCCTCATTGGCAACCGTTCTTCTTTTTATTAATCTTGATACCTTTAAATATTTATCCAGTCTCATATATTCCTCATTTCTTTCCTGTAAAACTTCCAGATTTATGGAAACGAAGTTTCCTATTAACATAAAAACATCCCAGGACCACATAGGATGCAGTCTTGGGATGTCATCATTCGTCCGGATTCTCAATCAACAATTAAGCGTTAACTGTATCCTTGAGTGCCTTACCGGCCTTGAACTTAGGGCTCTTTGAAGCAGGAATCTTCATAGCCTTGCCTGTGAGTGGGTTTCTTCCATCTCTTGCAGGTCTCTCAGCTACCTCGAATGTACCGAAGCCAACTAACTGAATCTTCTCACCCTTCTTTAACTCCTCAGCAACTACATCTGTGAAAGCCTTAAGAGCCTTCTCAGCATCCTTCTTAGATAACTCTGTCTTCTCAGCGATAGCTGCAACTAATTCTGTCTTGTTCATTGTAGATAAATCCTCCTGAAATAAATATTGAACCTTCACAATTATTTATAAATGCTTTGCCTATATTTGTCAAGGAAAAATAAGCATTTTAGGGTTTTTTTTATGACTCCATCTGCTTACCGAGGAATCCCGCGGCAGAACCCGTAAGTTTCCTGTCCGCATCGGTAAATTTCACCTTCTGTTCCTTGGTAGTGATTATCACAGCACCTATCGCGTCACCCTCACATATTATCGGACTGATGACCTGAGAGCTGTACTCCTCATTGTCCCCCTGCACTATCGGAACGAATCTTCTCTCCTCGCGGCTTGCTACGATACTGTCCCTTCCGTCGATAATTTCCTCGAGCTGTCTGCTAATCGGCTTTTGGAGCATATCCTTCTTGGGACCTCCCGCAAAAGCAATAACCTGATCCCTGTCCGTAATGCACACAATCTGTCCCGTACTCTGAGCAAGCACATCCGCATACTGCTTGGCGAAGCCTCCCAGCTCCCCTATCGGGGAATACTTTTTCAGGATAATCTCGCCCTCCCTGTCCGTGAATATCTCAAGAGGGTCTCCCTCTCTTATTCTCAGTGTTCTTCTGATTTCCTTCGGGATAACCACCCTTCCCAAGTCATCTATACGACGCACTATGCCTGTTGCCTTCATACTTATAAAAATCCTCCTTGTTTTTCCTACATACTTTTCCATAAATGTTCTGTATGGGTAGTATGTGGAAATTGCGGGGAATTATGCGTGTATTATTGTGACGTTAGAACTTGGTAAATATATCCGTTTCCTTTAAAAGTGCTGCTGCAATTTCCTTGTTTTCGTTCATCTTCTCGTTGATGTTATCCATGTCGGTTACAAGAGTCTGCGTGCTCTGTGCCGCACCGCTTACTCCTCTTGCACCCTCCTCGATTGCGTTGGTGATATTGCTTATTGAGCCTACAATCGCATCGACCTCGCTCTTTAATGCATCCGTCTTTTCGGTGAACTCATTCATAACCGTCTCAATATATGTCGCATTGTCACGGTACTGTGCACCACCTTCGACAAAGCCCTCAAATTCCGGAAGAATCGACTCGCGCATGTATTCGACAAGATTTCCGGCGTTATCGCTCAGATTATGCACCGCATTGGTTACCACACCATTAATCTGCTGAATGCGGTTAGCGGTCTCCCTGCTTGAATCGGCAAGCTGTCTTATCTCATCTGCAACAACGGCAAATCCGCGGCCTGCATCTCCTGCTCTTGCCGCCTCGATGGAAGCATTGAGTGCAAGAAGATTGGTCTGGCTTGATATGTTCAGAATATCGTTCGTAAGTCCATTGACCTGTTCTACGCTCCTGCTCTGCTCAATCGCCTGGTTGAGAACATTGAGAATCTCTTCAACCTTAACGCTTGTCTGTTCCATGTTGCTTCTCGCATCTGCCTCAAGCTTATCCGCATTCTTTTTCATCTCCTTGGAGTAATCGTTGATGCTTCCGGACTTTTCTGCTATCTCCACAACCTTATTGAGTACCGCTTCGGCATTCTGATTGATTATGGAAGCTGAATTCCCAATTTCCTGCATTGTCGCCGACAGCTCCTCAGTAACGGCGGAAAGGTCAGCCGCGCTCTCATTGGATGTACTGATGCTCTGCTGAACATCACCTACAACCTCCTCAAGCTTCTGGGAATTGGAAATAATCAGCTTCATAATGTTCTGAAGCTTTTCCATAAAGGTATTGATACCCTTTCCAAGGTCTGCAACCTCATCATTGGAGAGTATGCTCACCCTCTGTGTGAGATCCCCCTCTCTCTTATCTATACCCTTGATAATCTGACTGAGTTCCTTGTTGGTTATATTGAGCTTTCTTATGACAAGCATGAATACACCGTAAAGTGCAACGAGTATGAGCACGAGGCAGACCACAATTATGAATATATTGCGCACCCTCGCACTGTTGTACTGCCGTGCAAGCTCTTCACCGGCAAGTGACGACTGTGTGTTGGCATTGTCAATCATGAGCTGTATTCTCGTCTGCATGTCATTGCTGTAATCAGCTATTGCACCATTGGCGAGCTCATAAGCTGCCGTTTTTTTGCTGTTACCGCTGTATGCCAAAAGATTGGCTATCTCATACTTAAGACCTTCATAGCTGCTAAGAAGCTGGTTGAACGCCTCCTCATCCCCTGCCGGAATATTAACCGCATACTCGTCAAGCATCGCATCAAGCCTGGCTTCCTCAAGCCTTACCGAATCCACAAGCTCCACCATTGTGTCAAAATCAGATGCAATTATGTGTGACAGTGCAAGCTTATGTATGTTCTGAGCCTCGTTCTGAATCTCGCTGAGACTTGATATGTTGGAAAGATTTTCCTCAACTATATGTGTTGCAGTGCTGTTAACTCTCTTAAGATTAACCAATGCCGTAATATTTGAAAACACAGCCACGATACCAAGGATTATAACCGGAACCAAAATAATCATTTTCAGGCTGATTCGTACTCTCTTTTTATCCATCTTAAAAGTCCTCCTTACTATCGCTCCGTAATTCCTTCCACTAACTTGTCAAGCTGTTCCTGAAGCTTTGCTCCTCCGGTATGATCCTCAAGCAGTGAGTCAATAAATGTCGTACATGCGTCCCAATAGCTGTTGCCGATTCTCTGAAGCACACCGTACTTGGACTGCTCAATAACAGCCGCAATTGCCGGAACCTTCGCAACCTCATCGGATGACGCGGCAACCTTGTCGGCAGGGCCCTGATTCTGCTCAACAAATCTGAGCGTCTGGTTCTGCTCATTTGTCATCCACTCCGCCAGCTTGAATGCCCATTCCTTGTTCTTGGAATAATAATTCACGCCTATCATCTTATAGCCTGTAAATGAAGCCATCTGAATCTGTTCGCCTTTACATGTATAGGTAGGCAGCTTGCACGCGCCATAATCATCGCCCCACACATTCTTGACGGCGACAGCCTTCCATACGCCGCTGACTGCGGCAATAACATCACCAGACTCAGCCTGTGCAACCCATTCAGTGTCCGACTGTGCAATAAATCCCGGACTTGATATGACATCGACTATTGCCTCAGCAACATCAATTCCCCTGATTGCCCCCTCTGTCGTATTCCAATTACATTCATTTGTGATACCGTCATCGTTTATGTGCATCGAAAGTCCTGTATTTCCAAAGAATGAATACATATACCATCCCGAATTGAGCTCCATTGATAACTTCTTGCCGTTCTCCTCACATATCTTAAGTATAGAGTCGAGTGTCTTTACATCATCCTCAGAGAAATACTCTTTGTTGTAGTATAAAAAGTAGCCGTTATCAGCCGTCATCGGATACGCATAGAGTGTTCCGTTGATTGACGCCGCCGACACGGACTCTTCAACCATACGGTCACTTACCTCCTGTGCATTCGGCACAGGTGCAAGTGCACCGCCCGCAACCATGGCACTCAGCTGGTCATCAGGAAATGAAAAAACATCCGCCGCGTTCTGAACATCTCCAAGAAGCACATCTCTCGTGGTTGAGTCAGGCTGTGCTTCAAGTGTAATCTCAAAATCCGCCTGTCCCTTGTACTCCTCGATAAAGCTGTCAATCATCTTCTGCACTGTCGAGTGCTGCGCCTCCTCAGCCCACACCTTAAGTACCACCTTTCCGGAAGCTGCCCCGCTGTCGTCCTGTATTATATCAGGTGTCCCGTTCTGACCACCGCTCTCAGCCGGCGGCGTTACAGCATCCTTTCCCGAACATCCTGTAATCGTACCCAGTATAAGCATAACCGTAAGTACGATTGCACTAATCTTTTTTTTCATATCAAGCCTCCACAATTACATTATAATATTAAGCTATCAGGGTCAAAGGGTATTTTGCCCTGCCTTTTCTATATAAATTTATTTTACCCTACATTTTCCTTTTTTTCAACCATTAATGGCTTTCTTATTCTATCCGTAACCCCACTGTTTTACTTGGTTTTATCAAATCACAGCCTTGCATTTAAAGCTCTGATATGATACAATTATATATATTTGTTTCACAATCCGAATTGTCAGCATTGCGGCAAAAGTACAGGAGGCTGCCATGGTCACAATACTCTATCTCACAACATTTATCATATCACTTTCAATGACAATATATTACCTCGCAAGGAACCCCAAGGTTGATAACCTTCTTGTCTGCTTCGGAATTGTCCTGACTCTGAACGGTGGCGGGCGTTTTATGCTTGCTGTATCATCAAGCCTTGAAATGGCGCTTTTTGCGCAGAAGCTCATATATATCGGTAACTGCTATTGCCCGCTTCTCCTCGTTCATATTCTCACAAGAATGTGTAACGTAAGGGTTCCGCGTTTCCTTACATTACTTCTCTTTATTTTTGCATCAACGGTTTTCTGCCTCGCGATGACTATAGGCATTCTCCCTGTATACTACAAATCGGTGGCTCTTGTGCAGTCCGGCGATTACAATTATCTTGCAAAAGTATATGGTCCTACACATTTTTTAAACACGGTTCTTATGGCTGTCTACAGTGCGGTACTGCTCTTCTACTTTGTCTACTCCATCAAAAAGAGCAGCACCGTGTCCACCAAGACCGTCACCCTCATGAGCCTTCTCGGAATCGCCGTCGCGGGAACCTATATTTTACAGCGCATCGTGCACACCAACATAAGCTACCTCTCTGTAGGCTACCTCATCGCTTCAATCCTCATGGTCAACATTGCCGAGCGCATCAACATGTTCGACATGTCGGCAAATATCGCCGCCTCAGTCGACCGTCTGAAGGAGTACGGCTACATCGAGTTCGACAACCGTTTCCGCTACATCAGCGCCAATGATTATGCGAAGGAGCTTTTCCCTGAAATTACCTCATCATGGCACGTTGACAGACCCGTGCCGAAATCAGATTCATTTTTGTACAACAACATCATAATGTGGGCACGCAACGGCAGCACGAAGCCAAAAAGCATCCATTTTAATGAGCGATACTTCGACGTAACGGTGAGGAACATCATCTACGGAAAAAAGCGCAAGGTCGGCTACATAATCGAGCTTGTCGACCGCACCAGTGAGAACAATTATCTCAACACCATAAGGAATTACAACTGGGATTTGAAAAAAGAAGTCGCAATAAAGACCGCCGATATCTCACACATCAAGGATATGATGGTTCTCGGCATGGCGACGATGGTTGAAAGCAGGGATAACAGCACAGGCGGACATATCAAAAGAACAAGCTCAGTTATTGACATTTATTCAAAGCATCTGCTCCCATACTGTGAACAGCTTCATATCAATGCGGAATTTCTCCAGATGCTCTCAAAGGCTGCTCCCATGCACGACCTCGGAAAGATTGCCATTGCTGACAGCATCCTGCAGAAGCAGGGACGCTACAACGGTGATGAATATAATCAGATGAAGTGCCACGCAGCCGAAGGAGCTTCCATTGTTGAAAGCATCCTGCGTGGTGTTGAAAACGACAAGTTCGTTGAGCTGGCTAAAAATGTGGCTCATTACCACCACGAAAAATGGGATGGCAGCGGCTATCCGGACGGCTTAGCAGGAGATAACATTCCCCTTGAGGCCCGCATAATGGCTCTCGCTGATGTGTTCGATGCGCTTGTGAGCAAACGCTGCTACAAGGAAGCCTACTCCTACGACATGGCTTTTGACATCATAAAGAATTCGCTCGGCACTCATTTTGACCCCTTCCTTGGAAAGGTCTTCTTAGAATGCCGAGCTGAACTTGAGATTCTTTATGACAATATTTAGTCAGACTGCTCTCGTAGCATTCTTAAGCCACTCAAGCTCCTCGCCCTCAAAGTCAGGGCTGATTGCCTCGAATACCTTAGCGTGGTAAGCGTTAAGCCTCTCCCGCTCCTCATCAGTCATGTATGATGTATCAACCGCATCAAGGTCAAACGGAACCATTGTAAGCGGCTCAAAGCCCATGAACTGACCGTACTCTGTCTTTTCTGTCTTGACGCAGAGCACAAGATTCTCATGTCTGACTCCAAATCTGCCTGTTATATACATTCCCGGCTCATCAGAGGTAATCATGCCCTCCTCAAGCACTGCCGAAGGGCCTCCCGGAGCTATCTTATTTCTTATACTGTTAGGGCGCTCATGCACATTGAGAAGGTATCCTACACCGTGGCCTGTACCATGGTTATAATCCATTCCGTTTCTCCAGAGCGGCTCACGCGCAATATAGTCAAGGTTCTCGCCTCTCGCTCCGTATAAGAACTGAACATTTGCAAGGTTTAAGTGTCCCTTGAGAACAAGTGTGAACACCTTCTTCTCCTCATCGGTGAGCTCACCGAGAGCGATAGTTCTTGTGATGTCGGTTGTTCCCTCATAGTAATGTCCGCCTGTATCTGCAAGAAGGAAGCTTCTCGGCTCTAACCTTGCATTGGTCTCCTCAGTAGCTGAATAGTGCACAATAGCACCGTGAGGACCGTAACCCATAATCGGGTCAAAGCTCTCTCCGAGGTAGCCCTCCTGCTTCTTTCTGAACTCATCAAGCTGTACGGCTGCGCTCATCTCTGTTATAGCAAGCTTCCCTACATTCTTCTTAAGCCAGTACATAAAATGTGTAACCGCCATTCCGTCCTTTACATGAGCCTTCTTCTCGTTCTCCCTCTCAGCCACGGTCTTAACAGCCTTAGGAAGAACAACAGGGCTCTGCTCCGCCCTCACATTCGCTGTATTGGGAATTGAATGAACGATAAGGAAGTTGGCTGTCGCCTTGTCAACCAGTACAACCTCATCCTTTCCCACCTTCTTCAAATCACTGTAAATGTCATTGTATGGTCTCAGCTCAATTCCGTCCGCAGCGAGCCTGCCCTTGATATCAGCATTAAGTATGCTCTCATCAAGATAGAGAACCGCACTATCGGCCGTCATTGTCATATATGATAAAAATACAGGATTGTATGCTACATCATTGCCACGAAGATTTAAGAGCCATGCAATATCATCAAGTGCGGTGAGCACAAGAAGGTCTGCCCCCTCCTCCTTCATTGTCCGGCGAATCTTTGCAAGCTTCTCCTCACGGCTCATTCCCGTGTACTCAACAGATAACTCCCATACAGGTTCCTTAGAAAGAGCAGGTCTGTCCGTCCACACCTTATCCACAAGGTCCTCTCCGCACACATAAGCCATATCTCTTCCCTTGATGCTGTCTGTTATTCTTCCCATGAAGGTATCTGTGACCGTTCTGCCGTCAAAGCCGATACGGCTTCCGTCAGCTAACTTGTCCGCAAGGAACTCCGCTATCGTAGGAACTCCCTCCTCACCCATCTTCATAAGTGTGATTGTGCTGCCCTCAAGCTGTGCCGCTCCCTGAAGAAAATATCTTCCGTCAGTCCACAGTCCCGCTTCATCAGGAAGCACCACAAGTGTTCCCGCAGAGCCTGTGAAACCCGACATAAAAGCTCTCGCCTTAAAATAATCTCCAACATACTCAGAGCCATGGAAATCGTCAGTACATATAATATATGCCTGAATGTTCTTTTCCTTCATAAGTGCGCGTAACGCGCTAAGTCTCTCGACTACCGTACTCATGTAATACACCTCACTTCTATACATTAGCGGATGCCGAGATAATTACTGCATTAAATAATTATTCCGGTCAGCACCGCATCACCTATTATAATAAAAAATTTACGGATTGTACAGTACAACGGCAAATTTATCCGCAACCACAAAAGAGGCTGTAAAAACAGCCTCTTCCGCACGCGATATTTTCACCCTTCATTTTTAAAAATCATATCGACATTATTTCTTTTTTATCGCAATTCCGACCATTCCTGCTATCGAAGCAAGCATGATTGAGTAGATTAAAATGCCCTTGTTGTTTCCTGTACTTGGAGAAACAATTATATCTGCTTCCGATTCAGGCTCAGTGCTTACTCCCGGTGTGGTTTCTTCCGGTGCTCCCGGCGTAGTCTCTTCTGTTCCTCCTCCCGGCGTAGTCTCTTCTGTTCCTCCTCCCGGTGTGGTCTCCTCCGTTCCTCCTCCCGGTGTGGTCTCCTCTGTTCCTCCTCCCGGTGTGGTCTCCTCTGTTCCTCCTCCCGGATTCTCTCCGGATGCCACCTTCTTCCAGCCTACCGAAATTGGCGACAGGCTGTATACACGGAAGGTTATTCCGGATTCGTTTTTCTGAATATCAGGAAACTCAATTTCCCCCGGTGTCTTACCGTTCATAGCTCTTGTAAGCATGTGTGCTACAACA
This sequence comes from uncultured Lachnospiraceae bacterium, assembly GCA_934343915.1. Taxonomy (GTDB): domain Bacteria; phylum Bacillota; class Clostridia; order Lachnospirales; family Lachnospiraceae; genus CAG-882. Next base: position 9,629 of record CAKRIL010000007.1, read on the forward strand.
AAATCATAATTCTTGCTGTCCGTTCCATCCGGATAAGGCAATGTAACTTCAATTCCCCCGCTTGGGAAATTACCCGGAACGGCTGCCTGCCAGCTCTGCTCGCCGTCAAGGCTCACAAAAAGCTGAACATCATAGTACACCATGTTTTCTTTTAAAATATCGGCAAGCTTAGCAGCAGTCCCTGTATATAGTGCTCCCTTAAGCTCCTCTATACCGGAAAATAAACTTGTAACTCCCTCAGGCACGATATCCAAGGCGTCACTGCTTGTCTTATAATCTACCTCCACACTTCCGGAAGAAATTGCGTCAAAGGACTTTACCTTAGATAAACGCAGGGAGCCATCCGATTGCTGCTGCGGAGTCACAACCGTTCCCTGATATGTGATTGTTCCGATATGTTCAAGGTCATAGCCCTGCTTCGGTTTCAGGATTATGTCCGCCGAGTATGCGGTATCTGCTTCAAAAACAGTTGTTGCAGGAGTCCAGACAACCTCCGCCGTGAAGAATTCATTGTCCGTTGACAGCTCCGTCATAGGCTTGGAATTGAGGGCAGGAGCCGTAATCTCCTGTGTCAGGCTTATATCTGCATCGCTAAACGCGACATTGGTATCTTTTGTTCCTGTTAAGCTAAAGACATCCAGCGCACTTACATATTGATCACTTCCATTGTACAACACCTTCAGAGTCTTATCGCTTGAATCATCCATAACATTCATCAAAAAACTGTCAACAGGCAGTGTAACCGTCGCCTTACCCTCACTGTCTAACACTGCAGAAGTAAGCTGTGTTCCTCTATTTCCCGCAATAATATACACAGGTTCACCGGCAAGAGGTGCTCCGCCCGTCACAATCGCATCAATCGAAAGTGTCATTACATCTCCGTATGTATAACTGTTCTTGTCAAACTCTGCGCGGGAAATACTTGTGTATTCCTTCACGGTTAATGAAGGCTTAAGCTGTATTCCGCCATCAACAAGCACTGCTGTGTAGTCGGATAGATCCGATCTGAAGACCGCAGCCGATGTAACACCCGCTCCGCTTATGAATGTCGTATCATCAATAATAATGCCTACGCCTCTTGCGTCAATCTGAAGCGGTGCTGCCGCGGTCGCTGACACCTTATTTACACCTGTGATTGTCGTAGGCTGCACTGTCTGCCCTTGAAATACAAGACGACCGCTGCCGGCAAGCTCCTCAATCACAACTGACTCGTTCCCAGGCGGAAAAACAGCCTCTCCGCTGCTCGCAAGCTCAAGGCAGCCAAGCTTCAACGGCTGTATTGGATTTCCCTGATCTTCCGGATTGGCTCCGAATAAGACTACCGAACCCTGCTCCACCCTTATTTTATCAATATCCTTTGACCAAAGTTGCATGCTCGTTCCATTGCTTTTTGTTCCTGTCACAAGTACCTCTGCCGTTCCCTTCACATTAGTTCCCACCAGAGGACCGCACACTGTTGTATTCCACTCTGTTAGCAAGTCAAAATTATCAATCACGAATTTTGCGTTTTCTACCGTACCCGCATTTGATGAATTAGGTTCACCGCTTCCTACGGCATAGATTGAAACATTACTGGCAAGACGGACGTCTCCTCCTATGGTAATATTTGCCTGTGTCACACTATCATTCCAGCCTCCGCCATACATATAGACTGCCCAATCCGGATCTATCTTTCTAACGGTAAGATTTGCCGTCCCGATGCTTCCTCCGTTGCCTCCGCCGTAGACATTGCACCATAAGTCGGGATTTCCCAACAGCTTAATATTGGTAGAATCGACGGTACAATTCTGTCCACCGCCGTAAGCCCAGCCAAAATCTCCGCCAAGCAGAGTCACCTCAGTCTTTTCCACCGTACCATTAAAACCGCCGCCGAAAACAGTACCTCTGTAATAAGCGGTTGTATCGGATGCTTTATTTCCCCAGATTTTAGCTCCCGTATAGACCGTCACCTTTGCGGTTCCGTTGACGGTACTGTTTTCTCCGCCTCCGTAAACCCAGCCTGCCGTTCCGCCCTTTATCTCGACAGAAGTGTCTCCCTCTATGGTTCCCGATAAACTTCCACCATAAATATTATTCGTCACAACTCCGCTTTCCATCGTAACCGATGTATTTGCCGAATGTGTTCCGCCATTCCATCCGCCAAAAATCCACTTATTGCTTACATCCTCAGTCCCGGACAGCAGAGTTCCATTCTGGCTGTAGATGCTCGTAATTCCGTTGTTCTCTTTGTTCTCTTTAATCACAATCGGAATACCGTTGGCAAAGACGCAGTTCCCACTAATCAAGATTGTCTCGCCCGTATCTGCCGATAAGCTCTCGGTTCCGTCATCCTCCGCAAAGACCGTGGTGCCCGGCACAACAAACACCAGTGCCAGCAATACAGCCAGCATAATGCCTGCTATCCGCTTTGCTCCTTTAAAACTCTTTCCGTTTAAACGTATTTTCATAAGTTTCTTCCATTCTCCCTTCATATTTTTGTTTAAATAAAACATTTTTATTTTACCTGAAAGAGAACTGATACGCAATATTGCCGTCACAATCGGCGTTTTTGTGACACAAGCGGTATCATTTTTTCTTGTCTTTTATGTCAAATTAAGCTATCATTTAATCAATTACACACTTATGAAAGAAGGGGACATCATGCGAATTGCACTGGTCGACGATAACAGGGATGACCTGCTGACGCTGCACCGCTGCCTTACGGAGAACTTGATTTCAGACTGCGATATAGTTGAATTTACGGGCGGAGACGAATTTTTAAAAAGCTTTACTGATAATTCCTATGATTTGATTGTACTCGATATTTATATGGGAGAGCTCAACGGAATAGAGGTGGCAAGAGAAATCAGAAAGAGGGATTCCCATGTTCTCATCGCGTTCGGGACTACAAGCAACGAGTTTGCCGCCGAAAGCTATGAAGTGAATGCCTGCTATTACTTAAAGAAGCCTTTTGACAGGGAACACGTATCCTATATGCTAAACCGCATTAATTATAAGGAGCTTGAGCTGTCACGCACGGTTCTTCTTCCGAACGGAGAAAAAATACTTCTGCGAAGCATCCTGTACGCAGACTACGCGTCGCACCGCATAACCCTGCACTGTAAGCAGTACCGTAACGTCAATCTCAGGACCACATTCTCGGAAATTGAGGACCTGCTCTGTTCATATTCATTTTTTTACAGCCCCTGCAAGGGCATCGTTGTCAACTTCTATGAAGTGGCAACCCAGGCAGACGACACTTTCCTGATGTCCGACGGAACGAGGCTTCCGATAAGCCGCCGTAAGGCCTCTGAGGTATTGAATGCCTACTCTTCATTTCGCTTCGAACAAATCAGAAAGGAGCTGCTGCAATGATTCAACCGATTTACCGCATTCTCGAGGTATGTCTGTACTCGCTGCTCAATTTTTTGCCGTTTCTTGCGCTGGCACTCTATCCTTTTCGCGATAATCTCAGATTTTCCGAAAAGAAAACCGTTCTGCTCATCGCATTACTCACATGTATCCAGCTTTTCGTCGGCTTATGTGCCTCCTTCTTCCCGGGCAATATATCCGGATTTTTGTCGTTAATCAGCACAGTTTCATACGCCGTTTTCTATTTTACGGCAATAAAAAAACATCCGGGGCAGCTTTTATTCACACTCCTGATGCTCTCTAACATTGCCAATTTTACCGTTATTGCTTCTAAATGTCTCGAAGGACTGTTCTTTCCCGACCTCGCACTACAACAATACCGCTATTCCATGTCACTTTTTATCCTGCTCGTTGAGGCAGCCATCGCTTTCCCTGTATTTCATTTCATAAAGAATGTCTATACTCCTGCCATGTCGGCACATACATCGGGACACGACTGGAACTATCTGTGGCTCATCCCAACTACCTTTTATCTGATCTGGTACTATGTGATTTACGGCAATTCCACGCTCACAAGCCTTGAGATTGCGCTGATTCCCAAAAACGCAATCATACTTCTATTCATCAATGCAGGAGCAATTTTAGTCTATTACATAGTATCCAAGCTGATATTGGATCAAAATAAAATTCTGAATCTGCAGCAGCAGAATCACCAGCTTCAGCTCCAGACTCTGCAATACGAAAAGCTCCAGACACGAATCAACGATGCCCGTCGTGCCGCACATGATATGCATCATCACATTGCGATAATACAGGATTATTTGAATACACATAATTATTCCGGGCTTGAGCTTTATCTGAACCAATACAAAAAAAAGATGCCTGACAATACACCTATATCCTTCTGTGAGAACAGTGCCGCCAACGTGGTTCTGCACTACTACGCACAGGAGGCAGAGCAGTATAATGTCACATACTCCGCTTATGTAAATATTCCCGAGAATTGTGGAATCGACAGCAGCGACCTTGTCGTTCTTCTGGGAAATCTTCTTGAAAATGCCCTGGATGCCTGCAGGGCATGTACAGACCCGCAAAAACAGATTATTATACGCGCGACAAATGATGTGCACTCGCTCTGTATAACTGTTGACAATTCTTTTGCCAATGAAATACGCAAATCATCGGACGATAATTTCTTCTCCTCAAAGCATACGGGAATAGGGCTCGGCACCCTGTCCGTAAAGACGATTGTTTCCAAGTATAACGGTGTATGCCGCTTTGACTGGAAGGACAACATTTTTTATTCATCCGCAATATTTTTTAAGAACCTGACCACGAAGCCGTAGTCAGGTTCTTATTATAGTGCCGGAATTACCCTGCAATACTATTTCCCGTATAGAGCTGGTAGTATCTTCCCTTCTGCTCTATAAGGTCATCGTGGGTTCCTCTCTCGATTATTCTTCCCTGCTCAAGAACCATGATGCAGTCACTGTTCTTAACGGTCGAGAGTCTGTGCGCGATAACAAAGGTCGTTCTGCCGTGCATGAGCTTATCCATGCCGTCCTGAACCATCTTCTCGGTTCTCGTATCGATTGAGGATGTTGCCTCATCGAGAATGAGAACAGGCGGGTCTGCGATTGCAGCTCTTGCGATTGCAAGAAGCTGTCTCTGCCCCTGGCTTAAGTTAGCACCATCTCCCGTGAGCATCGTGTTGTAGCCATCGGAAAGCTTTGTTATGAAGCTGTCTGCATTGGCAAGCTTAGCCGCCGCATACACCTCCTCATCAGTCGCATCGAGCTTGCCGTAGCGGATATTCTCCATAACCGTTCCGGTAAAGAGGTGTGTGTCCTGCAATACTATACCGAGGGACTTTCTCAAATCGCTCTTCTTAATCTTGTTGATGTTGATTCCGTCGTAGCGGATTTTACCATCCTGAATATCATAGAAGCGGTTGATAAGATTTGTTATTGTCGTCTTACCTGCTCCGGTGGAGCCTACGAAGGCAATCTTCTGTCCCGGCTCAGCAAACATCTTTATGTTGTGGAGAACTATCTTGTCCGGATTGTAACCGAAATCCACATCATCGAATACCACATCACCCTTCAATTCCTTGTAGTCGGTAATACCTGTGTCCTTGTGATAGTGCTTCCAGGCCCACATTCCTGTGCGCTTTTCGCTCTCCTTGATTGTACCGCCATCCTTGACTGCATTTACAAGGGTAACATATCCGTCGTCAACCTCAGGAACCTCGTCGAGAAGTTTGAATATTCTCTCACCACCTGCAAGAGCCATGATGATACTGTTAAACTGCATGCTCACCTGATTGATAGGCATGTTAAGGCTCTTGTTGAAAGTGAGGAAGCTTGCAAGACCTCCAAGTGTAAAGCCGCCCACACCGCCGAGTGCAAGAGCGCCGCCGACTATTGCGATAATAACATAGCTTATGTTACCAATCTGTGCATTGATAGGTCCTAAGATGTTGGCAAATTTATTCGCATTGTAGGAGCTGTCGCAGAGCTCTTCGTTAATCTTGTCGAAGCGTTCCATATTCTCTTCCTCATGGCAGAATACCTTTACAACCTTCTGGCCACCCATCATCTCCTCAATGAAGCCGTTGACCTCACCTAAGTTCTTCTGCTGCTTTACGAAGTACTTTCCGCTCATTCCGGTAGCCTTCTTGGTGACAACGAGCATAAGACCTACAAGCACAAGAGTTAACAGTGTAAGCGGTATGTTAAGGATAATCATACTTGCCAGCACGCCTATGATCGTAATTGAGCTGTTGATAAGCTGCGGAATACTCTGGCTTATCATCTGTCTGAGCGTATCAACATCGTTGGTGTAGATTGACATGATATCGCCATGTGCATGTGTATCAAAATACTTTATAGGAAGGGACTCCATGTGTACAAAAAGCTCATCCCTTAAGCTTCTCATGGTTCCCTGTGTGACATAAACCATCATCCTTGTATTTACATAGGCTGCTATAACACCCACCGCATAGAAGCATGCCACTCTTATGATGGCGTGGAGCAGCTCCGTATAATCAGGTACGGTCTGCTGCATCAGCGGCATAATATACTGGTCAATAAGTGTCTTCATGAACATGGTTCCCTGTATTGTTGAAAATACAGTGAGCGCAATACATACAAGAACCACTATGCACTGCAGCAGATAATTCTTAGCCACAAAGCCTATTATTCTTTTAAATACCTTTCCAGGATTAGCGACTGTAGGCTTCGCTCCTCTTGGCGGTCTTCCTCCCATTGGTCCCGGCATTATGCTTCACCTCCGTTTTCATCAAAATCACCGCTGCCTCCGGTCTGTGACTCATATACATCGCGGTATATAGCGTTTGAAGCAAGCAGCTCCTCATGTGTTCCGATTCCGTTGATACGTCCGTTATCCATAACTATGATACGGTCAGCACCCTGAACACTTGATATTCTCTGTGCAATAATAATTTTTGTTGTCTGTGCAATCTCCGTGGCAAAGGCATGACGGATTTTCGCATCCGTTGCAGTATCAACAGCGCTTGTGCTGTCATCGAGAATAAGTATCTTAGGTTTCTTTAAAAGTGCTCTTGCGATACACAGACGCTGCTTCTGTCCACCCGATACATTTGTACCGCCCTGCTCGATGTAGGTGTTGTACTTGTCAGGGAATTTTTCAATAAATTCATCAGCACATGCTAACCTACATGCTCTCATGCACTCCTCATCCGTGGCGTTCTTATCGCCCCAGCGAAGGTTGTCGAGTATTGTTCCGGAGAAAAGCACATTCTTCTGAAGGACAACGCTGACCTCATCACGGAGAGTCTCAATGTCATACTCTCTTACATCCCTGCCACCGACCTTTACACTTCCTTCATCCACATCGTAAAGACGGCTTATAAGGTTCACAAGGCTTGACTTGGAGCTTCCCGTTCCTCCTATGATACCGATTGTCTCTCCGGACCTGATTGTGAGGTTTATGTCATTTAACACTCTCTTGTCGGCGCCCTTATTGTAGCCGAAATTTACATGGTCAAATACAATTCCTCCGTCCTTTACCTCATAGCAAGGGCTATCAGGATTGGTGATATCAGGCTTCTCCTCAAGCACCTCTGCGATACGCTTTGCACTTGCCACACTCATCGAAATCATTACAAATATCATGGAAACCATCATAAGGTTCATAAGAATTGTCATACAGTAGGACAGGAGGCTCATAAGCTTACCTGTTGTGAGCAGCACACCGCCGGAGCCTACAATCATCTTCGAGCCGACCCAGCTTATAAGGAGAATACAGGTATATACCGTAATCTGCATAACAGGGTTGTTGTATGCAACCGTCTTTTCCGCTTTTACAAAAATCTTGTAGATATTGTTGCTGGCATTCTTGAATTTCTTCTTCTCATAATCCTCACGGACATAAGCCTTGACAACACGGATTGCCGATACATTCTCCTGAACACTCGCGTTCAGCTCATCGTACTTAGGAAATGCCGCATTGAAATACTTGGTCGCATGTCCTATGATGACGGCAAGAATACATGAGAGTATCACCAGCGCGATAAGATATATAAATGCAATGCGCGGACTGATGATAAACGACATTATCATCGCACAGATTAAGCTCACCGGTGCCCTCATACACATTCTTAAGAGCATCTGATATGTATTCTGTACATTTGTGACGTCCGTTGTAAGTCTTGTCACAAGTCCCGCTGTGCTGAACTTGTCAATGTTAGAAAAGGCGTAGGTCTGGATATTGTCAAACATACCCTTTCTGAGATTCTTTGCAAAACCTGTTGAGGCCTTCGCCCCATAAACACCACCCATGATTCCGGCAAACAATCCGACCATGGCAATCACTACCATGCAGCCGCCGACCATGAGTATATAGCCCATATCACCCTTCTCAACACCATTGTCGATAAGTGATGAGAGCAGATACGGAATGAGCATTTCCATAAGCACCTCCAGAATCATAAATAATGGGGTGGCAATGGATGCTCTCTTATACTCTTTTACATAAGCACCTAATGTCTTTAGCACTGTTCATCCTCCTTATTCGTATCATTGATATTTTTTTTCATCTTTTCTATTACATTCAAAAAGACCCGTTTTTCTTCTTCCGTAACATTCTGCTCAAGCTCCTCATGCAGCATATCGATTACTTTCACGGTCGCAGCATGAGTCTCCTCACCCTTCGGCGTGAGAACTATCTTCTTACAGCGCCCGTCGTTGTCATCAGTTCGGCACACCAGGTAGCCCTTCTTTTCCATGAGCTGCAATATATTCGTGACGGATGACTTACCGATGCCGAATGCCTCGCCAATGTCTTTCTGGTATACATCCGTACCCTTATGCCTGTACAGGTAGCCAAGAATATGTCCGTGCATCACGGTCACTTCGTCAAAGCCGGCGTCCACAAGCTTCTTCTTAAGCTGACGGAATATGATATTATCCATCTTCTTAATCTCAAAACCCAAATATCTTTTCTTCTCCAAGTCGTTCTCCTTTCTTCCAAAATGTATTTTTAGGCAATTGTGAAACATAATTTTAACGATAAACAGTTGTGCAAATTTAACAAATTCGCAAGCAGGTACTATGAAGCCGCCGGTACTTAGGCAGTGTATTTTACTGCGTTATGTACCGTTGCGTGATTCATGTAGCGAAAGCGTGCCTGCGGTGAATTGTTAAATTTGTACAACGTCCGCTTTCAAATATATAGTTTCGCAATTACCACAAAAATAATAGTTCGATGCAGGACAGTTCAGTATCAAACTGTTCGACTTCGAACCATTATATGTTCATATTATTTTTTTGTCAAGTATTATTTTAATTCAAATCTCTTTTGTCATGGAATTATAAATTTTCTCCCATGACCGTCGGTTCTCCTCTTTCATAAACCGTATCTTATCATGGTCGTTCACATCACCCTCTATAACAGGAATCCGCTCCGCAATATGAACGTCAAAATACTTCTTCTCCACCCCATTCCTCATCCTGCCTGAGTCACGGCAGGTTATAAAGAGTGGCTGCACAGGGACATTGTTCTTCACCGCATAATAAAAAGCTCCGCTCATCAGCGGGCGCGGTCTGTCATAGCCCCACCACTCAGACTGCTCGGGAAATATGAGCATGCAGTCTCCTTTTTTCAGATAATAAGAGACAGCCTCACTAAAGCGGCGCACAAGCCTGTGTCCCGACGGAAACGGCAGGATTCCGAACGCCCTCATATACTCACCCAGCATCCCCTTCTGATTGTTAAAGTCCGCGACCATGACCTTCAGCCTGCGCCCTCTCAGCATGCCGCTTTTCCTTAACGACCACATCACCACAAGTGCGTCGAGCTTGTTGATGTGATTGCAGGTTACGACGAAGCCTTCTCTCTCTTTTGGCTGATTACGGAGTATTTTCTTATTATTTTGTAATTTTCCGGCAAGGATTGTTAGTTTTTTATCAGTTTCATTATTTTCAACGCAGACTCTCGTTCTGAATATGAACCTGTTCACCATCCACATGAACGGATTTATGATAACAGCTCTTAATAATGCCTGTTTTATTCTCAAAATGCCTTCCGGAATATATGAAAAACTCTCATCAACCGGAAGGCAGTTATCGTAATCTATTGCATCAAGGTGTGTGTTAAAATCCTGCCTCTTCTCAGCCAGCTTAATCTTTTCGAGGACATCAGGTGTGGTGTATGCAAGCTTAAAATAGTTCACTAATATTGTACCCTCCCGATTTTTTCCCAGCCCTTAGGCTTGATTCCAAGCACTGCGCGCCCCACAATTAAGATGTATTCCATGTAAAAGAGCGGGTGAGCAAGCATAAGGCACAGTTTTTTTACCCACGGCAGCCCGATATTGTTCCAATCGGCAATCACTGCCATAACCGACAGCGCAAAAAAAGCCGTGTAAATCAAGAGAAACGCAACAAGTGCACTGACAAGCTGAAATGTAAGCACATAATACACCACTGCTGCCGACAGCATACCTATATAGATATAGACTATCCACAGAGATAATATATAGTAATTATCTATAAGCGCCCACAACCCACGCCTTTTTAAAAGCTCACCATAGTATATTCTGTCCGCCGCAACCATCCCCGTCATCCAGCGCGTGCGCCTTCTGTTGGTATCGACATGTGATGGTGCCTCCTCAAGATATAATCTCGCATACGAGTAGTGATAGGTCTTTATCCCCTTGCACGCGCAGTCGCGGAGCAGCTCCATGTCCTCGGTGAGCGTCTGCCTGTAATTCCAGCCGCCCCACTCCTCAACAAGGTCACCGCGGATAAGTATTCCCGTGGTTATCGGCATTGTGGTAAGCCCCGCCGCACTTTTATACCTGTTGCCTAACTCATCTATGATAGACCATATAAGACCATTCATGCATGTGACGGCGTTGACCGCCCCGGCTTTTTTGCAGGTATAATTTCCAACCAGCCTGCGCCCCGTAATCACCTGTGCTCCGCTTGCCATGGCATCATTCATATTTTTTAAAAATGCGGCATCAAGCCGGCAGTCGGCATCGACTATTATATAGCCGTCATACTTCTTCCCTGCTGCAAGAATATGCCGTATGCAGTAATCAAGGCAGTCTCCCTTGCTTTTCTGCTCCTCATCGACATACACGCGCGCGCCGATATCCTCTGCGTAGGCAATTACCTCATCCTCGGGATTTTTCACTATGACATACACATCAAAATTCTCTCTTTTATAGCTCTGACATTCTATGCTTTCAAATAACGGCAGCACTGCTCTTCCCTCATCACGCGCGGGAATTAATACCGCAAATCGGTGCCCCTTGCCGCAGCTAAGCCTTTTTTGCGGGAATATCCATCCGAACCATCCGATTATCCTCGGAAAATACAGTATTAAAAATACGACTGTCGCCGCCATGATAAGCTTCATTCTGTCCGCCCCCTGCTATCGCATAATTTCATTACATAATACTATCTGAATACCACTGCATTTGATGCAGCCCTTTTCACCGCCTCATACTGCTCTAACACCTCATCATGTGCATGAAGCCTGTACACACTGTGAAGCTTCTCAATCTCCCACGGCTTGACATTCACCGTGTGGATATACGGAAATATTCTGAGTGATTTGCAAAAATGCTGTATCACCGTATTGGGTCTGTATCTCTTCTGCTCGTTATATTTCGCGGGAAGAAAACACTTTTTTGTACACAGCAGATTAATCGCCGTCTGGTCCGGAAAAAAAAGCTTCTTATACCTGCACATTATCCTCGCTCTTTCAAGCAGGGCGCTCTCCCTGCACTTTTCAAGATTAAGAAGGAGCACACCCGTATTGATATAGTTATGCCCGATAAACCATTTCCCCAAAAAGTCCCTCACTCCCGCAAGCTCATAATTTTCTATATCCGTATCATAGAGCACCTCTATATTCCTGCATACAACCACATCTGCGTCCAGATACAGCAGCCTGTTGATTGGTATGCTGTCCGCATACAGCCTCAAAAGTGAGTATGGCGTATACATCGTGTCCCTATTCACCCAATCAGGAAGCTCCCTTCTCATAACCATCGTCATGTCTATGAGAAGGACGCGGCTGTCAGGGCATACCATCGACACGACATCCTCCAAAAGCCGCGCCTGCTGCCAGCATATCGGGGCATACGCCTCGTTCATGTCCTGAAGGTTCGCAGTCATGAGGTAGATATTGAGCTGCCCCTTATAATGTTTAATTATGGAAAGCACGGCTATAAGTATTCCGTCAAAAGCGCGGGCGTTGCCGCAGAACAGGATGTTCATGGATGCCTCCTTATAAAAAATATCGTTTCAGTATATTTTAATCTTGAAGTGTATGCCGCTTATTTATATGCATATCAGCTCCGTTGTACGAAGCTGGTTGTTCTAATGGTTCTGAGGAATTATTTATAGCTTCCGCCACCGATGCAAAGCATACATCCCTGTATGCATTGCATCTATTTCGACATCCTTGTCGAAATTGGCTATGAATTGAACAGAACCATAAGAACAACTACGCTTCTCCCAAAGTCGTGATATGCATATAAATAACGGGCATACACATGTAAGATTTGTAAAATGTTTTGATACATCAGACATTTAATTTGGCAGACTACTGCTTTATAATTTACATGTTATTTTAAAAAGTATTGTCCGTAGTTTTCTTGATGTACTTTACTTTTTCATAAGTTGAGTTGCGGCTTCGTGCCGCCATGGCATCGTATATTTGGTTGCGGAGCCGGAGGGCGGCCTGCTTCATATTCATGGTTGTGTCTGGTATGAACGGACCGTCGATGTATATTGTGATTCGGGTTCTAAAGAAATGTTTTTGGTATGTCGTTGTGAATGAATATGCGGGGCAGTCATACAGCACGGGATAGCGGAACGCTTTCTCCGTAAAGGGACGGATTTTCGTATAGTAAGGCCATATATGCGCCTCAGGGTATATGAACACGGGCTGTCCGCCCCTCACATTCCGCTCTAATTCCCCCATAAAGTTCTTCATCCCGCTTATTCTGTTCGGCACCGGAAATGTACCAAGCATCTCCATAATATTTTTAGTGCCATACAAGGACACGTTGTCGGGATGCGCCAGTATGACCGCCTTCTTAGGAAAGCTTATGCAGGCCGGAATGTAACCATCCCCCGGAATATGCGTGTGGTTCCCGTAGAAAAAGGCACATCCCTTCCCTTTTCCATTGTCCTTTATCTTATCCCTTCCGACTATCTTCATTCCGAACCACAATTTCATATATATAAAGGCAACCGGTGTCATAATCACATGGTATAGCACCCACGCGGCAGCCCGCCATACCGACCCATGCCGATACCTGTAACTGCCGTCAACCACCACCGTCCTCCTCTCTATCCCCGAAAACTCATCCTCCAGCTCATTCTCATAGAAATATACCTTTTCATGTTTCATAGCGATATTATTCACGCTAATTTAACGAATTATTCCAATCCAATAGTGACTTCTCAATAACTATAAGCTATAATCATTTCATGTAATTAAACACAGTAGTTTTGATAGTTGTAAATCGCGAAACTCACGTTTATCACAAAACAGTTCTGTCATTTTGCTATATTGCAAGCCGGACTCTTTACTGCCGTCGGTGTTTATCGGCTGTACTTTAGCCGATTATGCACCGTTACGTGCGGTAATGTAGCGAAAGCGTGTCCGGTGGTAATATAGCAAAATGACATAACGTCTGTTATATATAACCTGAGTTTCGCGGCAATGAATACTTGAAAGGAGCCCCCCACATGCTTCGTGAAGGAACTTTAAATGATATCTCAGACGGAAGACTATACACCCTCAATGACTTAGTGCGCGCCGATTGTCAGGACTGCGCGGGATGCTCGGCGTGCTGCCGCGGAATGGGCAGCTCGATTGTGCTGACACCATATGATGCATGTCTGCTCACCAACAACCTCGGCTGCGGCTTCGACAGTCTGCTCGCAGAGCATGTTGAGCTGAGTGTCATCGACGGACTCATTCTGCCAAGCCTTAAGATGGCCGGTGATAAGGAGCAGTGCTCATTCCTTGATGGGAACGGCAGATGCAGCATCCACTCTTTCAGACCGGGAATATGCAGACTGTTTCCCCTCGGCAGAATATACGACGAGAACGGATTCAAATATTTTTTGCAGACAGGTGAGTGTCTTAACAATCACCGCACCAAGATTAAGGTTGAAAAATGGCTTGATACGCCTGATATAGAGAAGAATGAAAAGTTCATCTGGGATTGGCATGAGCTTCTCAAAAAGCTCAGAAAAGAAGCAATGGCTGACCCGGATTACGAGTCAGCCAAGAAGCGCAATATATTATTGCTGCAATTATTTTATTTTACGCCTTACAGTATTGAGAACTTCTACGCTCAGATTGAGGAGCGCATGGCTCTCATCAGATAGTCCCGGTTCGTAGACCATATACATTATCTCACTGTCTCTTCTCAATAAAGTAGAGCCTTGAGGCAAAGTCAGGAAAATGTCTCACCTCGTCCGAGAAGCCTGTCGCGGAGAACGCCTGCTTAAGACGGATTCCCGCATTCATAAGTGCATCACCGTACAGCTCGTAGTCCTCGAGCTCTCCCGGCATCGTCACGAACTTTGCGACCACATTATGCAGTATCGAACCCTGTCTTATATGGACAGGGGCTGCTGTGTTGATGAGGTCTCCGAATTCCTTTACATTATATCTGAGATTTCTGTTGTACACATGGTAAAGTGCATCCTCCAAAAGTCCCTCCGCATTGTAGCTCTCACTCTGCGTGTTCGGCTGTACAAGCTCCTGCATGACAAGCCCGACCGCTCTGCTCTTGTCGGGTGACACGACCGTCCACTGGTGAATATTGCCTGTGCGCTGACGGTAGAAGGTGCCGAACTGCATTGTGTGCCTCCACTTTTTATATATGCTTATCTGCTCCTTAATCTCACTTACATCCTCTTTTTTCATCTCAGCAAGGTTACATTCATAGCCGCACACTCCGAACGCAGCCACATTGAACCTCGTCGCAAGCGGTGTGACGCGAAGCGTCTGATGATTAGGACATGCAGAGACATGTGCCGACACGGCTGACATTGGATAACCGTAGCTTAAGCCCTCCTGAATTGCCGTCCTGCACACCGCATCAGTGTTGTCACTCGCCCATATCTGAGGAAAATAGCAGAGTATTCCAAGGTCGAATCTGTTGCCTCCTGCGGCACAGCCTTCAAAAAGTATCTTCGGGAATTTTTCCGTAAGGCACTTCATTATGCGCTTTAATCCCATCACATAGCGATGAGCCATCTCGCCCTGAGGTCTGCCGATATCCTTCAGGTACTTTGAGTAGTAGTCTGAGAATATTCTGTTCATGTCCCACTTGACGTAGGCGATATCAGCCGATGAGAATACCCGCATCATGCTCGCGATTATATAATCCTGAACCTTAGGATTGCACAGGTCAAGCACTCTCTGATTTCTTCCCTCCGAATGTGCCTGCCCCGGAATATCCACTGCCCATTCAGGATGATCACGGTAGAGTCTGCTGTCGGTATTTACCATCTCAGGCTCAACCCATATTCCAAAATCCATGCCGAGCGCATTTATCTTGTCACATATTCCCTTAAGTCCGTTAGGCAGCTTATGCCTGTTGACCTCCCAGTCTCCAAGTGAATGCCTGTCATCATTTCTCTCGCCAAACCACCCGTCATCCATTACAAAAAGCTCCACGCCGGCTGCCTTTCCTGCCTTGGCAAGCTCGCACAGCTTCCTCTCATTGATGTCAAAGTAGGCTGCCTCCCAGCTGTTGAGAAGCACAGGTCTGTCCTTGTGCTTCCACTCACCTCTCACAATATGCTCCCTGACAAATGCGTGCATATTATGGCTCATACCATTGCAGCCGTCCTTGGAGTAGGTCATAACCGCCTCCGGCACTTCGAATGTCTCCCCCTGTTCAAGTCTCCATGAGAACGACTGCGGGTTGATTCCGCTCACGAATCTGCTCCTGCCGAAGCTGTTCACCTCCAAGGCCTCATAATGATTGCCGCTGTATATGAGATTGAATCCGTAACAGTCCCCCGCAGCCTCGCTTGTTCCCGCCGCCATAAGCATGACGAACGGATTGGCTCTGCTTGAGGAAGTTCCGGTATATGATGCACTCACCAGCTTTCCCGCTGTAACTATCGTATCATGCCTGTTCATCTCCCTCGCCCACGCACCGTTGAAGGTTGACATAATATAGCCAGTGCCATCCATGTCGAGCATAAGGCTCATAAGACGCTTTATTTCTACGCTCTCATCACCATTGTTTATCAGTTTGCTGCTTCTGCTTATGACATTCTCTTTTTCATAGACATGATAAAATAATTGAAGCTCGAGCGGATAATGACTGTCAGCAAGCGTAACCTTGAGCGTCATCACCTCCCCGTTCTGCTCCTCATCACAGTATGAGCTCGGAAGCGTATCAAGCTCCGGCTTTCCTTCGATAAGCTCATAACCCTTGTATATGAAGTCAGAGCTTACACTTCCGTCAGGATATACTATCTCCACGAACGGCTCTCTTATATCCCCCTTGCCGTATGAGGACATTTCAAGCTTCACATCCTCAAGAGAATACTGAGGATGCTCATTGTCATATATCACCGTGTTTCCCGGGGCGAACGCATGCTTTTCCCTGAGTGCCGATGCGGCTCCCTTATTCAATCTGATCTTTTTTCCGTAATAGAGGTGTTCAAGCTGTCCTGTCGGAAGCACGGCGAACACATAGCTTGTATCCGCCGTATGGAGCCCGAACACACCATCAATATGTTCAATCATCTTAATCCTCATTTCTTAGTTGAACGCGGTGTAAGAGACTTTCCCTTTACGCCTGCTGCTTTAACTGCTCCGAGATTTCTTCCAGCTTCTTGTCCGTGAGAATATATTTTTTCTTAAATATGCAGACGGCAACTACCAGTACAAGTATCGGGAGAAGTGTCATTGCAAGTCGAAGTCCGACAACGGATGTTCCTGACACGGCATCAACGGCTGCATTCTCGTCAGAGCTTATGTTAAATATTGTAAGACATATCGATGCGATGAGCGCCGATATACCTGATGCAAGCTTTACAACGAAGGTCTGCATTGAGAATATAACCGACTCGTCACGTCTTTTATTCTTGAGTTCGCCGTAATCAACAGTGTTGGCGAGAAATATTGTCACAAGTACATTCAGGATTCCTGCTGCCGCAAATATAAAGAAGCCCGGTAAAAGGAACGGATACACGCTTGCAGCTCCGCTGAGTGTCATGACAAGCAGCACCACATAACCGCCGACTGCCGATGCTATGCACACATAGAATATCTTCATGGTATTGAAGAATTTTCTGAGAAGCGGGAATAAGAGCATCATGGCAAGAATCTGCACACCGCCTCCGAAGGTATTAAATATTGTATAGTCACCGCGCCATCCGCTTCCTCCGAGGTCATACTTAAAGAAGTAGATTAGAAGGTTGGAGGTTATATATACTGCAGTGTTTACAAGCACGATGGTGATTACCATTGCCATAGCCTGATCGTTTCTTACAAGTGCCTTGAACATGTCACCAACGGATGCAGTCTTGATATCAACCGTCGACTTTTCCTTGATAAAGGTACAGGTTATAAGGATAAATACAAAGAACACAACCGCAACTATAAGTGCAAAATATTTAAAGCCGACTCTCTCTATCTCGATATCTGACGCACCCGAGCCTGCAAATGCATTACCGAGTGCTGACACAGCCATAACGGTTACAATGCTTATGATTGCCGAGCCCACTCCCGCGCAGGAACGTGCAAGTGCCGAGAGATTCTCTCTCTCCTTACCACCCTCAGTGAAGGCAGGAACCATTGACCAGTACGGAATGTCCATCATGGTGTATGTAACACCCCAAAGAATATATGTCACGGCAGCATATGCCGCAAGTCCGCCTCTGTCGAGGCTTGGCGGTGCCGCGAACATGAAGAAGAGCACAATCGCATTCGTGAGTGTTCCTATGAACAGCCATGGGCGGAACTTTCCCCATCTTGTTCTTGTCTTTGCAACCACAACACCCATTATAGGGTCATTAAATGCATCAAATACACGGGCTGCAAGGAGAATGATACCCATTATCCATGCCTTTACGCCCATGATATCCTGATAGTAATACAGGATATAGCTCGCTGAGAGCATATACACCATGTCCTTGCCGACGGCTCCAATACCGTAGGCAAACTTTTCTTTTCCGCTGAGTTTTTTCTTACTCTCCATATTAATCTCCGTTCCGCCGCCTGTTGCGGCATTAATAGTTATGAATCCGCTACTTTCCCGCCATTGCAAGCTCTACAACCTTGTATGCACCGTCATATATACCCATCTTCTTATTGCGCACAATATTGCCGCACATATCCTTTAAAAGCCTGTCATCATCCATGAACAGCTCAACCATCTGAAGCGTATGAGCAATGTCCTCACATTCAAGTGTTCCGTCACCTATCTCCGCCGAATGTATCGCTCCCCAGCGCTCATGACCGCCAACTCTCTTGATGAACAGCTTAGGTACAGGGTAGAATGCGAGCTCACTCGGCTTGGTTACAAGCACATCACAGCTTCTCATAAGAAGATTCGTGCAGTATACCGCCTCGAATATATTCGAATGGCAGAAGCCATGTATTCCGCTCACCTCACCGGTAAGTGCCGCCTCCGCAAAGCTCTTTGTCTCACTCCAGTCGTCAAAATGCTCTGTGGCAAGCCCCTTAAGCTCCGGAATATCAATGACAAGCTGCTCCCACACATTCTTATAATCACCCACATTGACATAGAGTGCAGCCTTCTTATTTTTAATTGCCGGAATAAGACGCTTGATTATTGCGGCAAATATCTCCTTCTGCGCACCTGCTCCGCCTATCGTGAGAAGGAACCTCATCGGCTGTCCGCTCTCCTTCCTGCGGATTCTCGCCTCACAGTCAGCCTCGATATTCGATACCAGCTCATGGTCTATATAATGTCCGGTATATACAAGACTGTCTGACGGCATAGGCTTTAATACCTTCTTCTTATCCATGCCGTTGAGTATTCTGTAACCCATGTATGAGTTATGTGTCTGAATGGTGTGTATGCTTCCCTCCGAGAGATGGAGTGCCATCGGCCAGTTGTCCGGAATTGCATTTATCACATGCTCCATTCCTGCATGTACTGCTGCCTGAGCCGGCCATACATGTGTACCGACAACCGGAATGTCCTTAGGAACCTTCTTGTATACAGGTGCCATAAGCTCTGCATTCTTCTGGTCGCATGCATTATATGACAGCTTTCTGAAGCCCTCATAGTTGACAGGCTCCCACACCAGCTTGTTAAAAAGTCTGCTTCTCTGCGATATTCTTGAACCGAGGGAATACAGCTCATTCTGTGCGCTGATTACCTTGGTGCAGGTCGTGTCCGGAAATGAGTTAAGGTCCATCCAGTACGGTGTATAGCCCATGCTGTGTGCCGCCGACGCTATCGCCATCGATATTCTGTAATGACCGAAGCCCATTCTTATGTTGCCGACAATCAGACCCTTCTCATGGTCGAATGCTGCCCCCGCCTGTGCATCACCTTTATGTGAGCTGCCATCATGAGGCTTTGCAACAACAATATCCTTAACTCCGAGAATGTCGCCTATATGCTTGTTCTCCCTGATTTTAAGCTCATAATCAACCTTGGAATCATCGCCGAACCTTCTTATATACTTCTTTTTTCCCGCCACAGCCTTCTTGTATGTTCTGCCGCTCATCTCATTTCCAAAAATACTTTTTGACTTATCCATCCTAGTCCTCGCTCCTTTCCTTTATTCCGTTGCAGATAATGTCAACGACCTGTGCAAGTGCATCGCTGTAAGTTATTCCGTTCTTTACAAGCACATCTCTTCTAAAGAACTGTTCAAGCGTCGCCTCGAACATCACCTTGACAAGTGCCGTGTCAACCTTCCTCACAACGCCCTCGTTCATACCCCTTTGAAGCAGCTCCATCGTCGCATCCCAGCCGCTCTCCAGCCTCTCCTCGACACGGGTATATATCCGCGGATACTTATCCCTGAGAATATAGAGCTGTGAAAAATCAATCTCCTTATATCCATCGGGTAATACGCCGAGAATCGCCTGTATCTTTTCAAGGGTGCTTAAGCCCGCATTCTTCATGACCTTCTGTTCGCTCTCCTTAATGGAGTCAAAGCAGTAGTCAACCATGTCATACACCAGCTCCTGCTTGTCTGCGAACACCATGTATATGGTCTTCTTGCTCATGCCGAGTTCCCTTGCAATGTCATCCATCGTGAACTTCATGCCCTTCTTGTTGAACACAAGAATCGTGGCTTCAAGTATCTGCTCCCTTATCGTATTTTCCATCATGCACTCCTTTCCTTATGTACTGCTCTTTAATTCCGTATTAACAATTCTTTTTGGAAACTATTTTTGTTATTTAAGTTTCCTCAATTGTAACATATCACTCATCATGTAACAAGAAACTGTTTTCACTATTTTAGTTTCCTGTTTTTGTGCATTTTGCACAAAATAAAAAGATGAAGATATGATAAAGTGTCTTTTTTATCATATCTTCATCCTGTATTAACTATTGCCACCGCTATTTAGCTTAAGCTACGGTTACATTGTACTTATCCTCGAATTCATGTACCGGAATCGGCTTTGAGAAGTAATATCCCTGGAATATTCTGCAGCCCATGCCGGTGAGCATCTCAACCTGTTCCTTTGTCTCGACACCCTCCGTGATAACCGTCATGTTCATTCTTGTCGACAGGCGGATTATCTCCTCGAGAATATCTCTGCTCTTTACCGTGTTCTCAGTCTCGCGCAGGAACTCACGGTCAATCTTAAGCACATCACTGCATACATCCTTTAACATATTGAGTGATGAGTAGCCGCTTCCGAAATCGTCTATCTCGATTATGAAGCCTGCATCATGAAGCTTTCTTATGACCTCCATGTTGTCATTCTCGTTGACAACCGCGGTCTCTGTAAGCTCAAGCCGCAGGTTCTGAATATTTACACCGTACTTTTCAACAAGATCGGTAATCTCCTTATATACATCAAGGTAGAAGAAATCCTTTGCCGAGATATTGATTGATATATGAAGGTCGTCTCGTCCTATATCCATCCACTTTTTGAGTGTCTTGACAGCCTGTTCCCACACATAGGTATCAAGCTTATGTATAAGACCTGACTTCTCATAGCAGTCAACAAATGCGGCAGGATTCAACAGACCTCTGTGAGGATGGTTCCAGCGCACAAGTGCCTCCGCACCGTGACAGGTTCCGTCCGCATCCGTCTGCGGCTGTAAGAATATGCAGAACTCCTTGTTGTCAAGCGCTTTGTCGAACTCGGCTATAAGCTTCTTCTGCTCTAACTCCTCCTCAAGAATCGCCCTGTCATAATATGCCACAGCACGCTGATAGTTGCCCTTCATGCACTTTATAGCCATGTTAGCCTTATCATACATGAGGCCTACCGGCTCGTTGTTGTCGGCTATCTCGTAGACACCTATGTATATGAACATCTGATAATAACCAGTGGAGAAGGTCTTTTTCATCGTTACAATATTGTCAATGAACTGCTCCTCCTTAAAAAGAGCCTTCGGCATACATATGGCGAATCTGTCTCCGCCGATTCGCCCGCACACGGCACTGTCTCCGGCGACATTCTTAAGAAGCTCGGCTTCCTTTATGAGCACCTTGTCTCCGACCTCATCCCCGTATATGTCGTTTATCATCTTGAAGTCCTTGACATCAGAGCATACCATGATATATTCGATGTCCGGATTGTTCTTAAGCACCTTGGCAGCTCTCTCATTGAAGCCCTCTCTGTTAAGCACGCCCGTGAGCATATCATAGTCAGCCCTATATGCAAGATGCTTTGTCGTATGTCTGATTTCCGTGATAAATCTGCCCGAGTAAAAGATAAGCGTCACAATCGAGAATAATGTGTTGCCCATCAGCATTCCGAGTACATGATTATCTCCTACCCATGCCATTTTATTGTAATCTCTTCCTATCATAGCCGAAAGTGTAATCATAAGCAGGTCAATAAGCGCTATGTAGTGAGGAACTTTCGACTTGACATTGTTGTTGTCAAGGTACATAAAATAGTACACAATAGGTATGAGCATCACTCCGTAGAGAAGATAGCCGTAGCCCCAGCCTATATATATGTTGCTCACCGACACAACGGCAAGGAATTCCGTCACCATAAGAAATATCCATCTTCTTGTGTGTGCAGACTTCCGCATGCCGACTATTCCGAGCAGGTAAAAAACAATTCCTCCGATGCTCACATATATCATAAAATTAATCTTAAGTATCGCAAAACACAGTACCATTACTGCGTGCAGTGCGGCACATGCGGCATACAATATTGTGCATTCTTTTTTTATGTCGGCTGCCTTTACCTGCCTCACATCGTTTTCCTTCATATTCATCTTCATCCTTAATATTTTTATACATTCTGTTTGTATCCACATTTAGGACATTCCTTCATGCCCTTATAGACATATCCGCATCTGAAGCAGCATATGACATCATGCTTCTCCTTGGCGAGATACTTTTCCTTTCTCGAGAAAGGACGCTCCTTAAGATACATCACAAAGTCATTGAGTGCCTTGGCATATCCCTTAAGCTCCTTGGCCGCAGCCACATGCGGCAGCTTCACCTTCGAACCGTCATTCAGATATGCTGTCACTGCTTTGCCTATGAAGCCTGTTGAAGCTTCTATTGACTTGATATTCTCCACCTTGATGGTTCCGCAGGTTACAAAATTGCTGTAATATACAGCCTCCGGCGTGATAAGCATTCCCTCCTTGCCGTTCTGTGACCTTGTCGTGTCAACCATCAGTATCGGGTACTCAAAATCTCCCATGGATACTCCGTATGTCCCCTTAGCGTACTCCATCCTCTCAATTATATCTCTGCCGTTACCGCCACCACGAGCCTCATCAGCCGGATAAAAATAATGCCTGTCGTTGTCGGATACGCCATTATTCTCGAGCTCCTTCTTAAGCCTTGCCACCAACAGCCCGGCTTCCTGATTCTTGATGCGCTTAAGCCTCTTTGATAACGAGTCAAGTGCGGAGGTCTTTATCTCAGGAAGAAAATCTTCCTCCTTAATGTTATTATAGAGCCTTTCAAGCTCCTCCCCGGTATAGTCGGTGCTGTCACTGCATGCATCATCTATACGCCTCTTGTCGAGCTTCGCAACCGCATCAAGCACTCTGTCGGAATATTCCTTCTCTACATCAGAGGAGAACTTCCTTCCCTTTATGGCTTCCAGCATATCAAGCAGGTCTCTTCTGGTGTTTCTCCTGCTCCTTTTTAATATGTCCTCAGCCTCATTTTTCTCAGCCTGATGTCTTCTCTCGTCAAGCTCCTTCTCGTATGGAGATGTATCTAACTCCTTATACTCCTTAAGCTTGTCCTTGTATGTGCGGTAAGCATTCTGCCCCAGCACAGCCGGAAGCTTCGCCATAAGGGTCTCTGCCTCCAGTTTCGCACTCTCAATTTTAGCCTCATTTACAATTTTTTCAAGTCGTCTTTTAGTATCAGTTTCTAGTCCTGATGATGCTAATTCCCTGTCCAGCCTGTCAAGTGCTGCATAGCTCTTCCCCTTGGAATGCTCTGCACTATATATAAGCTTTTCCCGTGCAGCCTTCTCCTGCTTCTCCCGCTCCCTTTTCCTTGCTTCCCCGGCAGGTGAAACTACCTTATCCTGCTGCTCTTCATGCTGCTCTTCATGCTGCTCTTCCCGTACTGCCTTCTCTGACTTATCCCTGCTGCCTTTGTTTTTATTAACAGCTATGCCTGTATCCTCGGAGAAAAATTCCGCTTCATCAGACGTTCTTCTCCCTCTCTCTGCGACATTAACCCTGTCCTCACTCTCCTCAACCATTCTATCCCATAAGTTCTCATACTCCGGTTCCATACGCTCAACATACTCTTCCGGATAGAAGCCCTCCTCGGCTCTTATGATTTCGTCGAACTTAGAGACACCGTTTAAGTTCCTCCTGTTGTCACCTATTCCCTTATCTATTCCATTTAAGTCAATCCGGTCATCGCTTATTCCCTTGTCAATTCCATTTAGGTCAACCCGGTCATCGCTTATTCCCTTGCCGATTCCGTTTAAGTCAATTCTATCGTCGCTTATTTCCTTATCGATGCTGTTAAGGTCAGGACGCTCTTTCTCTTCCTTCTTATCCCTTCCGTCAACATACTCGTTAAAGTTGGCGTTCGCCTCATCCCCCGCAAGCTTGCCGAGCATCTCCATATAGTCCCCGGCAGCCGATGCATCATTCTCAAAATCCAAAATAAATACATCCTTGTCCGTGAGATTCATCTGCGGCAGCGGTGTATAGAACAGCGAACATTCAGGGCAGTGAAATACTCTTGCCATTCTGACCTGCCCGTTCTCGGTATCGATTACAGGCTCAGCCTTCTCAGGAAATACAGCCATATAAAGCTTGCGCCCGCAGTTCGGACAGTCATAGCCCACCTTGTAGAAGTTGTTTCCAAGCCTGCCCTTTTTTCTCTCCGCCATTGATGTTCTTGAGAATGCGAATTCCTCCTGCTTTTCCTTCCACACCATGCTGTGCCACAGTCCTGCCGTCTGCTCCTCCTCTTCGGATTTCACATTCTCCTCGTTGTCCTTCTCGATTGCGAACACAATGGCATCCTCATAGGTTATTCTCATCTCATCCTTATATAAAAAACAGTGCTGCTGTGTATACTCCGCCGACACTCCTACCTGCCCGAACACAGCCGAAAACAGGGCGCTTATCTGCACCTCGTCCTTCTCGACCGTTATACCCTTAAGTGCTCCCCATTTTCCGAATGCATACAGCACAAGATTAAATATGTTCACCAGATATGAATCCGGTCTTATCTGCTGCGCCTGTACCTTATCAAGCTTAAGGTCTATTATGTTCGTGCTTACTCTTCTTGTATCATAATTGAAGATTACTGAGCGTTCCTTACCGCTCAGCACAAGGAAATTGTCCATGACGACAAAGTTCCCGTCCCACTCGACCGGAACAGACAATGTCCCTATAAGCTTTTCAAATACCTTTCTAAGTTCTTCAGTGCTTTTAAGTACAATCATACCAATCCTCATTCCGGCTTTCCGACAATACAGTCATACTATTATAATACTCCGTACCTTGCAGCAAGTCTGTCATACTCCTCATCCGTAATCTCCATCACGCCTCCATGACGCTTTCTTGCCGCTCCCATATCATATTCATCTTCGTCAAGCACATGCATGCTTCCATGTGCTATATCATCTATGACAATAGGCATATATCCCCTGTGCTCCGCAAATCTGTCCGCGATAAGACACCACCTTCCATCGGTAAGTCTGTAACACTCAGGTCCCTCCAGTCCATACAATCCTTCAAGCGTACTGCTCTGAATCTGTACAAATGCGTCCTTATCAAGGCTTCTGCCCCCTTCAAGGATCAGTCTCTTGCTGACCTCATCCTTGGAAAATCTGTAATAGACACCTCCATCACAAATGATTGTTGTGTCTATTATACTCATATCACGTTCAATATATCTCTCAACAGGAGTGAAGCTCTTAAAATCCGCCGTAAAGCTTCTGTATATTATGTGCTTATCTCCCGGCTCATCCGCACCGTTCACCGGCTTTTTGCCGTCCGCTCTTGTAAATGAAGCAAAGAACACCATGAACTTTCCCATGTCATTATCATATACCGCCTCAGGAGCCCACACGCATCCCGCGTTATCATTTCCGATTGTGACACTTCGCTCCTTCGACCAGCTTATAAGGTCATCCGATTCCCACACAATCATATCACGGCTTCCCTCATGAACCGCCCTGCCCCAGTCCTTCTTCGTGTACATGCACAAGTCCGTCGCTATGAGATAGAATCGCCCTGTATCAGGATGCCTTACAATATACGGGTCTCTCACACCCTTCTCCCCCAGCTCCGATATAAGCACAGGCTGACCGCCGTTCAAGTCATTCCAGTTCAGCCCGTCACGACTCACTGAAAAATATATCTGTTCCCCATTCTCACGCTCTTCCCCCGTAAAATACACAAAAATATATGCTGCCATCCCAATAATCCTCCTTCTATCCCACTTTTAATCCCACAATTATCTTAATTGTAGCATCAAATGCAGCTATTTTCCACTCTTTTATGGCTAAGATTAGACTGCCGCAGCATGTTTTCACAGCCTTAATATGTGTGCCTTATTATATTTATGCATATCACGACTTTTGGGAGAAGCTTAGTTATTCTTAGGACTCTGGTTATAGTACAGCCACAGACGGCACGGATGCCGACTGAGTTGCAAACAGCCATGGATGGCTGATTTTGCAACGGTGGCGGAAGCAGAAGAAAATTTTTCAGAGTCATTAGAATAACTTGCTTCGTACAACGGAGCTGATATGCATAAATATAATAAGGCACACATACAAGAAGTAAAATAACCTGTTGAGGCATCTGTCCCACATAAAGAAAAATAAATGATATTCGAAAAATATAATACTTTTTTAATTGGAAAAAATAGAAAAAAGAGTTAAAATAATCATAGTTGTTATGGAAAGGAATCTGTTATATGGGAAAAGCTGAAGAGAACAAGCAGCACAAGCGGCTTTCCTTATTGAATACCGCATTCGAGCTGTTCACCACCAAGGGTGTTAATAAGACAAGCATTTCGGAGATTTCCGAACAGGCAGGAATAGCCAAAGGCACCTTCTACCTGTACTTTAAGGATAAATATGATATCCGCAACAAGCTCATAAGCCATCAGTCAAGCCTGGTTCTGAGCAAGGCTCTCGATGCACTTAGGGAGGAGCATTATGAAGAAAAATATTCAGGACTTGAATACTTTAAAAATACCTTCATATTCATCGCAGACAATATAATCGACCAGTTCACCGCCAACAAGTCCCTCCTCACCTTCATATCGAAGAACTTAAGCTGGGCTATATTTAAAAAGGCTCTCACAATGGGGGCTTCCGATGAACCTATCGACTTTCGCGACATCTTCTACTCCTTTATCGAGCGCTCCGACATAGAATTTAAGGAGCCTGAGATAATGCTGTTCATGATAATAGAGCTCATAAGTTCCATATCGTACAGCGCCATTTTATACAATGACCCGCTAGACATTGACGGTCTGAAACCATATCTGTATAATACAATTAATTACATTATCGAAAGTCATGCAATTACGGAGGAGACAACATGAAAGAACATGAACACAATGCCGAGGCTTCCGCTGAGAACCTGACACACTGCACATACGATGACGCTCCTAAGGCTAAGTCCTCATCCAAGGTCAAGCGCATAATTGCGGGAGTTATAATAGTTGCCGCGATATGCGGAGCCGCATTCGGAATATTCAAGCTGATTCAGAGCCTTGACTACATGAGACCTGTCAAGGACATATGCAATATATATAATAACCGCGAGTCGGACACGGCGAAGGTATTCAGGTCAATATATTCCGGAGCAGATAAGAAGGCAATCTCATCTGCATACAAGATTATTGCGAACTCGGAAGCCTTCTACCAGTACTTCGATTCCATCCCGACACAGCTTGAGGATTACTACCGCGACAATGCCGCAAGCGGCGGAAGCGATATTAAGATGAAGTTCGATGTAACCGGCGATAAGGTCAAGATGGATGACAGCCAGCTTGCAGTCATCTACAATGAAATCGAAGCCAATGCTGATTACTACCGCAACATTGTGAATGCCATCGACAACATGGGCAAGGATGATGTTCAGAACCTTGCCGATGCGCTCGGTATCTCACATAAGCGTGCTTCAAGCCTGTGCTCAATCATCCGCGAGCGCTGTCAGAGCTATCTTAAGTTCGATGTCACATCAGGATATTATATTACGGGACGTTATGTACTGTATAACAAGTCCAACGAGACTGTTTCAAAGACCGATAAGATTTCTCTTGCAATAATCAAGCTTAACGGAAGCTGGTATATATATGAAGGACGAGATGAGGGGGTTGCCCTTGCAACCGGAATTAACTATATCGCTTACGACGATCTGCTTTGGAATATCTTCACCAATTATATTCAGTAATCTGACACTTAAAAAGCGGGGCTGCCAATAAAGAGCAGTCCCGCTTTTATTTTGTATTAATACATCTTAGTAATAATAACCGAGCATACGCTGTAAGTCATATAAGCTGATTCCGAACTGAGGAAGTGCTGATAAATAATCTATCATCCAGTCACCGTTGAACTTGATAACATTGATTGTTAATCTGTCAGTCTTATCAAGTGTCTTTCCGCTCTTATCACAGATAACGATTCTTCCTGTAAGTGTGTAGCCTTCCTTAACGGTAGCACCCTTGAACTCTTTCATGAAGTTCACTGCAACCTTGCATAAATCCTTAGCATTCGCTATCTTGATACCAAGTGAATCTGCTAAATCCTCATAATCATACTTGTCATAACCTTCGATGTCCTCACATATTGACTCAAAGTATGTGTCATAGAGGCTTGAATATGTATCATTGATATCCTCAAGCTCATCAGCATCAAGCTTTTCCTTATCTGCATAATCGAACTTAATGCTCCAGCCCTCATCATATTCATCATCAAGGTCATCATACATATCTGTAAGAGAATCCTCTACATCTGCAAGAACATCTTCAATATCATCTGATGACTTTACAATCTTCATAGCCTTCTTATAAGATGAAGCTGCAAAATCCGGAAGAAACGCTGAAACAAGTGAATCTAAATCCGTGGTCTTACTGTTCAATACCTTCGTTATACCATTGAATGGCTTCTTATATCCGTTAGCCGAGTGAAGAAATAATGCAACACCTGCTGCTATCGCAAGAATAAGAACCACAATTACAATCGCAAGTCCCTTCTTACCCTTCTTCTTAGGTTCAACCGGTGCTGACTGCACTGGTACCTCCGCTCCGACTGCTTCCTGAACAGGTGTCTGCTGTGCAGCATTGTTCTGTGTGCAGTTACATACCTCTCCATCTGCGAGAGGTCTTCCACAATTCTCACAAAATGCCATGATAATCCTCCTCAAATTGTAATGTTTTCAGTACGTTATTTTTTACATACTTATTTAAAATTATAGCCTATCAGTCATAAATTGCAACTAATTTTTGCCATTCTCTGTCTTTTTTACTACTCCGCCATTGACCACACAGCCGGCAGCAAGCATCCACAGCATTGTCATCGGAACCGAGAATTCAAGATATGTAAAGCTTACAACATATCCTGCCATAACAAGCCCCAGAAGCTTATCCTCAACCGCATATGTCCTCCTATAATTCTGAAGCGACTTGTATGCGATTGCACACATCCCCGCAACGGTGAGAAACAGGGCAATGAATCCGCAGTCGGAGAATATATTGTCGAACGATCCTGCAAAATTATTGATATACACATATATGCTGAGGAGTGTCGTTGTAACACCCTTTGTCGCATTGTGTATCGGCATACTGAAAATATCATTCATGTTGAGTATTCCCCAAAAGAACAGAATCGCGAATGTTATTCCCGTAATGGTCTGCCATCTCTTGAGTGACGGTATATGCTTCTTATCTCTGTCCGACTTGATTCTCGGATGTCTCTCCCTGAGCAGCAGACATCCTATTCCAAGTATGACAAGAACAATATAGAGCTCCTCATTCGATGCCAGCAGCCCCATAAGTCCGTTCTTGATTTCTATATTCTTAAGAAAGAATACAATTCCCACCACCTTCATGATAAGCAGCGATAAGAACCACACAAGCACATACTTCGACACCGCCGTATAGGTAGCATCAAGAAGCATAATCGCCGCAATCAGCATTCCGAACCATATGATAATGCCATTATTATTCTGATTGATGCAGAATACAAATATACTGCCCACAACACCCACAAGATAAAATATGCACTTGGTTCCGGTAGTATTCGTATATCCTGCAATCGAGAAGAGCAGCATGACCGCACATACATTGAGAAATCCGCTGCTTATCGTCTTATGCGCTAAGAACTGTATTCCCGCCGCAAAAAGAACCGGAATGAATACCGCTGCCAGAATTATCGGCAGATATTTTTTTATTGAGCCGAGATACGCTCCCGCAATATACAATGCTACGCTTACGAATGTAGTTACCGCCTGAACATAATGTCCGTTCAGTGTTCCCATCACGGTAAAGTAGAGCAACATTCCCACAACAAGAATATTAAGCGATAAATCATTCTTCATAATCTGTGAAGTCTGACTGATATATCTTTTCATAATCTGTCTCTCCCTCCGTTATTCCTGAGTCTGCTTAAGCGTAAAGAAATAATACAGTACGGTTCCCTGCTGTCCCTCATACATTACCTTAGGTCCGTCCACATAGTAATAATTATCAAGCATTTCTATGGCATTCTTCGAATCGCCGTGATTCCACGGAATCTCTATATACACAAGCTTCTCCGGGAGCACCGACAGCTTAAGAATTCCGTCAACCGCAACCCTGTTGACGCTGTAACAGTCAGCGCTTGTGTCCTCCGAATAGTACACAAGCCGCCCTGCATCAGGATTCCATCTTATATTGTCCTGACGGAACTGTGTCTCAACATCATTGGCTGAGGAAGCCACGATGATGTCCGTCTGTGCATCATACTCCTCAAGAATACGGTCAATCGCATTGTTTACGAATGTATAATGATAATTGTAATAAGCATAATCTCCCGGATTTCCGTTCATGTCCTCCTGCTCATCATGAAAGCCCGCAGTGTAGAGTATCGGGAATCTGTTGGTCTGCATGTTCGTGAACAGTGCTGCACTCACCGGGTCAACCGTTATAAAGGTCTCTACAAGCATAAGCGCCCCAAGCACGGTAAACGTTGACAGAATAACCCTTCTTCTCTCAAAAAGCTTTATAAGCATGATTACACCGAACATCGCAAATATCGTATCCGCAAGCATATTGTATCTCGGAAGTGTAGCCTTCGGATATGCCAAAAGATAGAGCACATACACCATATAGCTTCCCACCAGCACAAGCCATGCCGTAAAGTCCATTCTGTGGGTTCTTCTGACTCTTAAATTGGCAGACACCATCACAATTCCCGCAATCACTATAATAAGCCATATCCAGTTAAAATTGAGCACGAAAAGCTGTGCAAGCTTAATCTTTATATAATATCCGGAGAACGCTATTCCGTTGGCGGCACACACTCTTATAACTCCATATAAGAAGAGCACCACTGCCGCGATTGCCGCGATTGCGATAATTCCGGTCTTCACATTGTACTCATCACCGTCCGCGTCATCATTTCCGGAGGCTGATGCTCCTCCCGTGACCGTGTCGGTGTTCTTTCTTTTTCTTATACCTGACGTGAATATACCGACAAGAAATGCTCCCGCAAAGCATAATGCCACAAGCATTCCCGAGCTTTTGGTTGTTCCGAGCATAATTAACCAAAATACCATGAGCGTGTACTTTTTAGATACACAGCAATAGAATGCATATATAAAGAACATTGTCATTCCGTATTCAAGTCCGCACAGTGTGGACATACCGAGTGCCATCGGTGAGAATGACACCACAAGCGCACCGAACCACACTATAACAAGTCTTGCCTTCGGGAACAGGCTTCTGAATGTCATGTATATACAGCACGCTGCTGCAATACCCATGTACAGCTGGCTCCACTGAAAACCCGTTCCGTTTCCCGGAACTAAGAATTCGCCCATAAGTGCGAACAGGCAGTAGCCGTATGCTCTTCTGTCTGCAATCTTCCCTGCCTCGATAAAGCTGCTTAAAATCATATCGGGATGATATACAAGATGTTCCAGTGACTCATAGCAGGTAAGTCCTTCATCGAGCTGCAGGGTTCCCACTATCTGAACCCTGATCAGGTAATGAACTACTATCATAAGCCCGCATGCTGCCGCATCCCGGTAATCAATCAGTGTCATATAGCCCTTTTTCATGGCATACACTACAACTCCCGCACAGGCACCGAATATAACGGCGCTGATTATAAGCCCGGCATTCACCATGCTCTTAAAGCTTCCCTGCCACACCGGGCCATAGAGCACCGATATTCTCGCAAACAGGAAGAACATTACGAAAAAGACCGCTATTGAAGCAATCTGTCCCGCCTGTGATGCCGCCTTACCGAATTTTGTTTTTGAATTAATTTTATCCATCTTAATCTGACCCTTTTAATATTATTCTCCGTCTTTTTCCTGCATAATTACAGCTTCAACAAGCTCAGCCTGTCTTACAAGTCCGTCCGCCATCTCTTTTCTTGTCTTCTCATCCCCGACAGCCTTGAGGAACATGCCTATCGACTTGGCAAAATGGTCATCCGCCGGAAGCTGTACCGTAACCGTGTCCGCATCGCTCTCTATCACCGCGCTCGGCACATATTCAGCCGGAGCGGTATATATTCTTCCCGTCGTAAGCCTTCCCTTACTCCCCCACAGCTCAAGCGAACACTGATACTGGCAGTCCATTCCGAATGCCGCCTGTGCGATAACGCCCTCGTCATTTACAAATTCAGCCGTTCCGAAGATATCAATTCCCGCCGGCTCCTCATAATCAAGCCTTGAACCCACATAGCGTGTGCTCTCTCCGAGAAGCTCCGTGATAAGCTTGATTGTGTACCCGCCGTTGTCCATCATGGTTCCGCCGCCAAGCTCCTTGTTGTATCTGAAGTCGCCATCGGCGCGTCTTGGGAATCCGAAGCTTGTCCTTATAAGTCTCAGCTTACCTATTCTTCCCGCCGCCACGATTTTCTTAATCTCCTCAAGCTGTGCATGGTAGCGGAACATATAGTTTTCCTGAATCGTAAGTCCGCGCTCTGCGGCAAGCCCGACAAGCTCCCTTGTGTATGCAGACGAGGTTGTTGACGGCTTCTCAAGAAATACATGCTTTCCTGCAAGAAGTGCCTTCTTAGCCCATTCATAGTGGAATGCCGGTGGCAGCGGTATATACACGCAGTCCACACTCTCATCATTAATCACCTCATCATATGATGAGTACACATGCAGATTATATTTTTCTTTAAAGCGTTCAAGCTTCTTTTTTGAACTGGACGCAACTCCCGCGCACTCAGCTCCCTCCGTCTTTTCCAGTGCCGGAAGGAACTTATTGTATGCAATGTCCGCTGCTCCGAGTATACCTATTCTGAACATATTATCCCCATTCCGCTGCAAAGCAGCTCCCGCAATTCTAAAACATTCGGAATACGCTGATTCCTCATGTTTGACCTTTTGACCCTGATATCATTATATTTCAATTAGAGACAGCAGATTTCTGAGCTGAATATTGAGACAGTTGTTAATCTGTATCATGTAATTGAGTGTACCGTAGTCTATCCAAAAATATCCTTCCGGAAGCTGCGAAAGCTCCTCCGGCTCAATCTCCAGGATATAATTGTAATTCTGCTCATGGTAGAAGCGTCCGCCCTCCTCCGACAAAATCACATGGTACTGTGTCTTTCCCTGTTCAATCTTCTCCCTGAAAAGACTGTCAACGCAATTATCATCCTCCGGTGTCCTTGTAGGCTCCCACTGAACCGAAGGCCCAAGCTCTATATAATCGAAGGAACCTATCTCCGGCCTTCCCGCAGCCAGGAATTCCTTCTTACCGTCCACCGTCCTTGTTATCAGTCCGAAGGTTGCCTTTCCTATCGCCTTAAATAAAGGCTGGCTCCACTGTTTTACCTCTCTGCCCGTTATATCTATATCGTAGTATCTTACCATGTAATCCGCTTCATGATTGCATGTTACACCGTAATCATCCACGCTCCAGTCGCGAAGCTGGTTGAGCGGCACAAGCACGGTTTTTTTCTCCTCGAACATCTTGTAATTGTTGAGAAACTGATATATCTCAGAGATATTCGCAGTGATTCCTCCGGTAAATATCGAGTGATAAAAGCTCTTATCCTTAAAGTACTTCTCAATCTGTTCCAGCTCATCCGCGGAGAAGCCGCAGTTGGTGAGCGGAATTCCCGACAGCACCGTTCTTGTATCCATATTCACAAGATTGTCAATCTTCATAAGCTGCTTAATCTGTCCGAGCGTCATCCACTTATAATTAGGAAGAACCTCTATGTCCTCATCGAGAAGCATAATGATATTTCTGTTTCTCTTCTTGTAGAATCGCCCTGCCTGTTCCGACTGAATCTGGTCATAGATTACCGTATAGTTCTTTGAATTGTAAAAATAATCGAAATAGTTCGGCAGAACTCCTCCGTGTCTTCTTGTGTAATTGCTCTTCGTAGCCTGTATCGTAGGTGATATCTGTATCACATTGACATTGCCGGGCTCTATCTTCGCCTGCATAAGAAAATTAATTACGCCATCGATTTCCTTGCATATTATGCCAAGATATCCTATCTCTGGCTGAACAATGATAGGCTGCTCTGCCACAAGCTTATTATTCTCGTAGCGCTGTATTCCCGTAATTGAAAAGAAGGAGCGCTTCCTGTTGTGTATCTCACCGACATAATCATCATAGAACCAGAAGCTGTTGTCCCCCGACGCGCACTCCTTAATCGATACATTCGCATCACGGTTGAGCACGGCAACCCAGTCAAGAATATCCTTCGTGGAATTGACATTGCCATCCGTCGCTGCCCATGATTCAATTATTTTTCGAATAATGTCTCTCATAAATATTCCCCATTTCTGTATACGGACACCGATTAACGCCCATGTGATAACAGCTTACGCTTAAGCGCTCCAAGCTTAATCTTAAGCTGTATTCCAAGCTGCGACATGCATACCGCCGCATAGCTCTTATCGAATGCCTTGATTGCCGACTTGGCACGCCCCGAGCAATGTATTGAAAATACCCTCACAAGGGTTTTGTCCTGTCTTACAAGGTACGGCAGCTTATTTCCGTTCTCATCCTTCTTAAAGACATATTTTTTAATGCCCGCAAAAGAATTGTACCTGTACTCATCCTCTGTATAGTTGGCTCTGTCGCACAGATTCTGGTCGATGGTTCCTCCGTCAAATACCTTCGCCGAGTTGAGTACTCCGTCCTTATCCTTAGACCACAGATACACAAGCGTCATATCGCACACGCCGCCCTCAAGGTTATGCTCCTCCTGATAATTCCACTTCTCAAGAAGCAGCTCCTTATTGTTCCTGAAAGTCTCCTCGCAGAAGCTTAAGAAATCATCAAGAGCCTCCCTTGTCCAGTATGAGCAGTGGCAGCATGAACTCCAGCCGTAGTCCTTCTCCTGTCCCGCCGTCGTTGACACCATGGCATATGCCTTATCGAGTGCCGGAATGCTGCTGTAATCCGCGCAGTTGTACAGGTCGCTCTCGGCAACCATAATCCTGTCAAAATCGAGCTCCTTCATAAGCTCATAGTACAAAAAGTATCTTTTAAAGCATATCTGTGCAAAGAAATCCGTATACGTCGAATAATTCTCAAATACCTTCAAAAACCCGTTATATCTGTCAAGCTTAAGCTTACTTAAGTCAAACCATTCCCTTGCAACATTTTTGTTGGCTTCATCCCCGAGCAGTATCACTCTCTTATTATACCTCTCGGCGGAATGTACACTGTACGGCAGATGCGCCGGACAGCCCGAATGGAAAATAACAACAGGTATATTCTTATCAGTGCTCATTATCTGTCCTCTCCCGGCTTATTCTGCCCCTCAGTCATGCCATTGTTGTCCTCATATGCATTCTCATTAACGACGGAATCCTGTGTGGTTCCCGCCATAGGTATCGGCTTTCCCTCAAAATTAATCGTCTTTTCAACTACTACAAGCGGTCTGTGGATTACACGCTTATTAATGTTAAGCACATACTCACCGATAAGCCCTATAAAGAAGAGCTGTATCGAGCCGATAAGGAATATACCTATTACAATCGGTGCCGTACCTGCCGTGAACGAATACCAGTGTGTAAGCTTGTACACAAGGTAAATAACCGCAACAAGCATCGAAAGTGCTGATGCGATGAATCCGAAGAAGGTTGCCAGTCTTAAGCCGACCTTCGTGTATGATGTTATGCTGAGCATGGCCGCGTCATAGAGTGAATAGAAGTTGTTCTTAGTCTTTCCTGCACGTCTTTTCGGCTGAGTATATTCAAGGTCTTTGCGCTTGAAGCCATACTCTGCAACTATTCCTCTTATAAAAGGCATCGGGTCGTCAAGCTGTCTTAACAGATGAATAAATGTCTTATCATAGAGTCCGAAGCCTGTGAAATGTTCAATCATCTCGACATCCGACATCTTTCGTATCATCTTGTAGTATATCGTTCTGAGCATGTATATGAACTTATTTTCCTTGCTGTGCTTCTTGATTCCGCTTACAATCTTATAGCCCTTCTCCCACTCCTCAACGAATCTCGGGATCATCTCCACCGGATCCTGAAAATCACAGCACACACATATCGTACAGTCTCCCGTAGTCTGGCACATGCCATAGAACGGCGAATTGAACTGACCGAAGTTAGTCACGTTGAATATCGCCTTGATGTTCTTATTTACTGCACATATCTTCTCTATATACTCCCTTGTTCTGTCCTGAGAGCAGTTATCTATAAATAAAATCTCGTAGTCATACTGAGGAAGCTCCTTAGTCATCACGTCAACGAGCGCCTCGCTCATCGGAATGACATTCTCTTCTTCATTATAACACGGTACCATTATGCTTATCTTCTTTTTGCGCTGATTATCCACAATTATCCTCTTTTCCAACTGCTTATTATGAAAGTGATTTTATCCACTCTGCCGTCCTCTTGATTCCGTCCTCGAATGATGTCTGCGGCACATATCCCGTATCCCTGCATATATCCGCAATATCCGCCGTAAGATACATTACCTGTCCTTCACCATAGGGTATATCTCCGAATCCGAGCAGGCTCCTGTCCGCACCTGCCGCATCACACAGCTTAAGCACATACTCCTTAAGACTTAAGCATTCCTTTCCTGCAAGGCAATATACGGCTGACTCTTTCCCCGTAACTCCTCCAAGCAGGTACAGCTCCTTCGCTGCATCCCCCGAATAGAGATAGTTCCATAGCTGTTCACCCTTGGTCAGTGCTACTCTTTCTCCTGCCAAAAGCCCTCTGATTACAGATGTTATCATGGTCTTCATGCCGTCATAAGGTCCGTAGACGCTTAATACCCTGACCCACGCATGTTCCATGCCAAGCTCAATGCACAGCTCACGGCTCTTAATTCCCGCCGCCAGCTTCGCCCTGCCGTACTCATTCTCAGGTGCCGCCGGCGTGTCCGGTGTGAGAATCCCTGACACTCTTCCATATTCCGCCTGTGAACCGACTCCGATGAACTTAGCACAGCCAAGTCTCCCCGCAAGCCGGACAGCATCAAGCGTATATTCGACATTCTTCTGCTGCATATCCGCGTCATTCCTCAGACTGCCGAAGGTTCCTCCCCATCCGAGATGATAGAATACACTGTCCTGAGGCTTGTTATGAAGCCCACTCCTATAATGCTTAAGCCCCTCAAGGCTCACATATTCTATGTGAAGAAGTCCGTCTGACAACTCACATTCAAAGGTCTCCGATACGCGCCGGTTCCGCACTGAAGCCTCCCGGAGAAATACAGTGACCTCTATATGGTTATTAAGAAGCTCCGATACAAGTGCCATACCTATTGCACCTGTCGCTCCCGTAATATATGCCTTTTTCATATTATTTCCCATTCCCGTCAATGAGCGGTATAAACATATTTCTCTTAAGCTCCTCCTCAGGCAGGAACGGTGCCAGATCCTCAAGCGGAGCCGACACAAGTGTTCCATCCTCAAGCCTCTTCGTGGCTGACTTAGGCTCGAATTTCTGTCCTCTGCTCACAAATACCTCGCATATCGCAGGACCCTCAAGCGCCAAAAATTCGTCAAGCACATCGAACCTGTCATTGCTTCCGATTGAGCAGTATTCATACCCATATGCCCATGCAAGCTTCGCCATATCCGGGAAGCTTAAGTCGCCGCTGTCCTCTCCGATTCCCACAAGCGGCTCACCGAAGAAGTTCTTCTGTGTCTGACGAATTGAATGATAGCCGCCGTTATTGATTACGAATATCTTCATATCCATTCTGTGATGAATAATCGTCTGAAGCTCCTGAAGATTCATCTGAATGCTTCCGTCGCCTGTGACACATATTATGTCATTCTTCTGCGCATTTGAATCTATTATATCATAAGCATGGCTTGAATTGCCACTGTTTTTGTCGCCTTTGAGCGCTTTTTGTGCCACCCACGCTCCGACTGCCGCAGGAAGGTCATAGCCCATTGAAGCCACGGCTGAATTGATTATGAAGCGCTGTCCCGGCTTAATCACATACGCATGGCTTCCCACAACACACGCCGAACCGTTTCCGACAACCGTTGTCTGTCCCGGCTCAAGCCTTCGGCTCAATTCCTTAATGAACGCATAGACATTGGCATATTCATGCCCGTCCTCAACGCATTTCTCATAATGCTTTTTCATGACAACCGGGTAGTTCTTCTTCCAGCCGCGGCATGCCTCATGCCACGTTCCGTCAGTGAACAGCTTTCCGTCCTCACCGCATATCTGTGTGAGGCACTCATCAA
The DNA here is from genome assembly GCA_934343915.1 of uncultured Lachnospiraceae bacterium. GTDB lineage: Bacteria > Bacillota > Clostridia > Lachnospirales > Lachnospiraceae > CAG-882. The sequence continues at coordinate 48,032 of CAKRIL010000007.1, forward strand.
GCACCATAAGGAAATCCCGTGCATCCGCCCATACCGGCATATCCACATGAAGCGTAGGCTTCTTAAGCTCATCAGCATCCACATCCTCAACAATCGTGTATGCCGCTCTCGCCCAGCTCTTATAATTATATCCAACCTGTCTTATACTGAGTCTGCTGCCGATTGACAAAAACAGGTCACTGTTCTGCACCGCGAAGTTGCCGGCTCTGTCACCCATTATGCCCGCGCGTCCCACATACAATGTCTCGTCATCAGCACACAGGTCTATGCTGTCCCAGCCCGTTACAACCGGGATGTTAAGCTTCTTTTTGACCCGCTCGAATACATCCGCCGCATCGGCTATTCGGATTCCGTTTCCCGCATTCAGCACAGGTCTTTTTGACCTTCTTATCCTGTCAATAACGGACAATACAAGCTCCTTGTCAGGCTTCGGCGGAAGGCTGTTAATATATGCCGAATATTCATCACAGCTCTCGTCATAATCAATGAGCTCATCCGTATCAATATATGCTCCCTGAACATTGAGTGGTATATCAAGCCACGTCGGACCCGGTCTTCCCGTCACCGCCATATGATATGCTTTCTTCACACAATAGCCTATCTTCTTCGGTTCAATCACCATCTCACAATATTTCGTCATTGATGCGACAGCCTTCGTAATATCGAATTCCTGATCTCCCATGGCTCTTATGTTAAGCCCAGTGCTTCTCGCCGTCGTGTCGTATCTGACCTGCCCCGATATAACAAGCATCGGAATAGAATCAAGATATGCTCCGAGCACACCTGTCAGTGCATTGGTTCCGCCCGGCCCTGTCGTAACACACAAAAGAGCAGGCTTCCCTGCAATTCGGGCATAACTCTCTGCCCCAATCGCGCAAGCCTGCTCATGGTGATTATAGATACATTTAAGTTCACTGCTATGACCGAAGGAGTCATTAAGATGCATGGCTCCTCCTCCGGTTACTGTAAATACATGTTCAATGCCCAGCTCTGCCGCAAGCCCGGCAATATAATCCGATACCTTAATTCTCATATACTCTCTCCATTCCCACAGCCTCATGAATGACTTTTATCATATATGAAAGCTTTTCCTTGGTCATTCCCGGATATACCCCTATCCAGAATGTATTTTCCATAATAATATCCGTGTTGGTGAGCTCTCCCGCCACGCGGAAGCCCTTTCCCTCTGCTCTCATCTCATCAAAGCAAGGCTGCTTGACAAGATTACCCGAGAACAGCATTCTTGTCTGAACGCCGTGTCCCTCTATATATCCTACAACCTTATTCTTGTCCGTTCCCGGCTTACAGGTCAGGCAGAAGCCGAACCAGCTCGGATTGGAATTGTCAACAGCCTGAGGCAGATAAAAATAATCCTCAAGGTCTGAAAGTCCTTCATACAGCACCTTAAAATTCTCTCTTCTTCTCTCAACAAAGGAAGGAAATTTCTTAAGCTGTGCGCAGCCTATCGCCGCCTGCATATCGGTAGCCTTAAGGTTATATCCGAAATGTGAGTAGACATACTTATGGTCATATCCCTTCGGAAGCTCACCGTACTGCCCGTCGAATCTGTGACCGCACAGATTATCCTGCCCCGATGCACATACGCAGTCTCTTCCCCAATCCCTGAACGAGCGGATTATCTTGTTGAGCAGCGGATTATCCGTATATACTGCACCGCCCTCTCCCATAGTCATATGGTGAGGCGGGTAAAAGCTGCTTGTTCCTATATCTCCAACGGTTCCCGTCAGTCTCACTCTGCCGTCAAGCGTATACTCAGAGCCGAGCGCATCACAGTTATCCTCAACAAGCCACAGCTTATGCTTATCGCAGAAAGCCTTCACAGCCTCCAAATCAAAAGGATTGCCGAGTGTATGAGCTATCATGACCGCCTTGGTCTTTTCCGAATATGCTGCTTCAAGCTTGGCCACATCTATATTGTACTGAGGTATTGTCACATCCACGAACACAGGCACAGCCCCGTACTGTATAACAGGTGTTACGGTTGTCGGGAATCCTGCCGCCACAGTGATAACCTCGTCACCGCGTCCTACCGCCCTGTCTCCGAGAAGCGGTGAGGTCAGCGCCATAAAGGCAAGAAGGTTAGCCGATGAACCCGAATTGACAAGACTGCAGAAGCGCACCCCCAGGTACTTGGCGAACTCGCTCTCAAACTTCGCCGTATATCGTCCCGATGTGAGCCAGAATTCAAGTGATGAATCCACAAGGTTCACCATCTCGTCATGGTCGTACACCCTCGCGGCGTAAGGAAGTCTGTCGCCCTCCTTATATTCCGTATTCTGATTATGGAATCTGTCGCAGTATTCACTGACAAGCTCTAATATCTGCGCCCTCGCTTCCTTTTCGCTCTTACCCTCAAACATAATGTGGCTCCTTTTTCATATTATTTTCCAAGGTAATTGCGAAACACAATATAATATCTCTAACATTGTGTAAATTTAACAATTCACCACAGGCACGCTCTCGCTGCTCATCACTGGTAGCGGTACATAAGGTGCCAAAATACGTCACCTAAATACATTAGTTCAGCAAAGCTGAACTATTCCGTTCTGAAGCACCTGTTTGCGAATTGTTAAATTTGCACACCTATTAAAATTCAAAATGTGTTTCGCAATTACCCATTTTTTATCTTTCATTATATTCTGCATGCCGTCCTGATATAGTCATTAATCTGATTATTCATACAGTTCACAACCATTGTCGCAGTTGTATAGTCCTCCTCGAACAGCTTCGAGAATTCCACCGTCTTCTGCACCGCGGTTCGTATGTTCCAGACGGGCTTCCAGCCAAAGGTATTCTTAAGCTTGTCGCAGTTAAGCTTAAGATATCCCGCCTCATGCGGTCCGCCGTCACCCTGAACATACCATCTTGCGCCTTCCCAGCAATCGGTAAATATGCCGACAAGCTCGCCTGTGGTTATGCAGTCATTGTCATCAGGTCCGACATTATACCAGCCCGCAAGCTCCGGGTTCTTATACTGCTCCATTGCAATCATAAGGTAAGCGAACACCGGCTCCAACACATGCTGATATGGTCTTACCGAATACGGATTCCTGACCGCAATATCCCTGCCGTCAAGAGCTGCCCTCACGCAGTCCGGAATTATTCTGTCCGCCGCAAAATCTCCGCCGCCTATGACATTTCCCGCCCTTGCGGTGGATACCGCTATATTTTCCTCTGCCAAAAAAGAGCGCACATAGCTGTGTGTGACAAGCTCTGAGCATGACTTGGAATTGGAATACGGGTCATAGCCGTCAAGCGGCTCGTCCTCCCTGTAACCGCCAGCCATGCGTTCCTTATTATCGTATACCTTATCCGTCGTGACATTGACAAATGAACGCACCCCGGGACAGCCCGCTGCCTTGCTCAGTCTTACGCACTCGCAGACATTGACCGTACCCATAACATTTGTCTCAAATGTATATCTCGGACTCTTATATGATTCTCTCACAATGGGCTGTGCAGCCATGTGAATCACTATCTCCGGCTTGAATTCATCAAATACCGCCTTAAGTGCATCATAATCCCTTATATCTCCGATAACTGATTTCATCATGGCATCACTGGCGGCAGCCGAAAGGTAGAACAGCGCCGGATTCGTAGGCGGCTTTAGTGCATAGCCGCACACTGCTGCCCCTGCAAGTGAAAGCACCCTGCACATCCAGCTCCCCTTGAAGCCTGTATGCCCCGTGACAAGCACACGCTTACCCCTGTAAAATTCCATCAAACCCTGATAATCCATGATAAATTCCTCTCAAATCCTAATCCCACAGCTTCCAGGGAGCGTTACCGCTCTCCCACATAGCTTCAAGCTTCTGCTTGTCCCTCTGCGTATCCATGTTCTTCCAAAATCCCGGATGATGATATGCCATAAGCTGTCCCTCAGCGACCAGTCTCTCCACCGGCTCCTTCTCGAACACCGTGTCCGCTCCATCAATATAGTCGAACACCTCAGGCTGGCACACCATAAAGCCTCCGTTAATAACCCTTCCGTCGAGCTCATGCTTCTCACGGAATGCTGTGATAACGCCATCCTCTCTCACATCAAGTGCTCCGAACTGCTGTCCGATATTGATTGCCGTTATTGTCATAAGCTTTCCATGAGACTTATGATATTCAAGCAGCTTGTTAATATCCACGTCCGATACACCATCGCCATAGGTCAGCATGAACGGCTCATTTCCTATATATTCCTGAACCTTCTTGATTCTTCCTCCGGTCATGGTCTTAAGTCCGGTATCCACAAGAGTAACCTTCCAAGGTTCAGTCTTTACGTTATGCACAATCATATTGTTCGCCGCAAGGTCAAATGTCACGTCCGAGGTGTGCAGAAAATAATCGGCAAAGAACTCCTTCACCATATACTGCTTATAGCCCAGACATACCACAAAATCATTGAATCCATAGTGCGAATATATCTTCATAATATGCCACAGCATCGGCATACCGCCAATCTCTATCATCGGCTTTGGCTTAAGGTGGCTCTCCTCGCTTATTCGCGTTCCAAAGCCTCCCGCTAAAATTATTGTTTTCATAGTATTTATCCTTTATGTGCTTACTCAGCAGCTTCTCCGCTCTTTATATAATCGTGATTTCTCCGTTCTACGAACTCTCGAAATCACAACAGACATTCGCAAGTCGGGCTACATCCCTTTTTTGCTCATGTCTGTTTACCCATCTAATAGATATAGTGCCTGGGCTGTGAACAGCCACGCTCTATATCTATTGATGGATTTATTATATCACATTATGCTGCTTCCCGCTACAATCATTTGCATTACAAGCCTTATTCGTCCGCATCGTCGAGCCTCAGTGTTCTTATGCCCTGCACAAGCTCAGACACGGTATCAAGATATTTATCCGTTGTCTTTAACTCATCCCTTGCAGGTGTGTATCGGAAATAAGGTACCGCCTCGACCTTGAACTGAACACGCCCGTCATATTTTTTCACAAAAGGCGGAATCTTGTTGACATCAACACGCGCCTGCGGATACAGCCTTATGATAATCTGCGTCTGTGAGCCCTTAATCTCAATGATATCCGCAAGATGTGCATTGGACTTGATGAAGGCGACACGCATGAGGCTTATCGCCGTCTTAGGCATATCTCCGAAGCGGTCGGTGAGCTCATCCTGCATATCGACAAGCTCCTCCTTCGTCGTTATCGCTGCTATTCGCTTGTAAATATCAAGCTTCTGAGCCTCACTCTTTATATATGTCGCAGGAATGAACGCATCAACCGGAAGGTCAACATTGGTCTCGAACTCGTCCTCAATCTTTTTATAGCCGCGGAGCGTAAGAACCGCCTCGTTGAGCATCTTGCAGTAGAGGTCATAACCTACTGCCGCCATATGCCCGTGCTGCTCATCACCGAGAACATTTCCCGCGCCTCTTATCTCAAGATCCTTCATTGCAATCTTAAAACCGCTTCCAAGCTCGGTAAATTCCCTGATTGCGGACAATCTCTTTTCTGCCTCTTCCCTCAGCATTCTGTCACGCTTATACAGCAAAAATGCATACGCCGTTCTGTTAGAGCGTCCCACACGTCCTCTTAACTGGTAGAGCTGTGACAGACCGAATCTGTCGGCATCATGTATAATTATCGTGTTGGTATTCGGTATATCAAGTCCGGTCTCGATAATGGTCGTCGACACAAGTATGTCGATATCGCCGTTGATGAAGTCAAACATGATTTTTTCAAGCTGTCTCTCATGCATCTGACCGTGGGCATAGGCAACATTGGCATCCGGAACGATGGCGGATATCTTTGCCGCAACATCCTCTATGCCCTTAACCATGTTGTAGACATAGTATACCTGACCGCCCCTTGAGAGCTCTCTTGTGACTGCCTCCCTTATGAGCTCCTCATCATACTCCGTAACGAAGGTCTGTATCGGCATTCTGTCCACAGGTGCCTCCGTGAGCACGCTCATGTCCCTTATTCCGACGAGGCTCATGTGAAGCGTTCTCGGAATAGGTGTCGCAGACAGGGTGAGCACATCAAGGTCTGATTTTAACTGCTTAATCTTCTCCTTGTGGGTAACTCCGAAGCGCTGCTCCTCATCTATAATCATAAGCCCCAAATCCTTGAACTTTACATCCTTTGAAAGCACCCTGTGCGTGCCGATTACGACATCGACAAGTCCGTTCTTAAGTCCCTCGAGCGTATTTTTTACCTGTGTCGGCGTACAAAAACGGCTCAACAGCTCCACTCTCACACCGAACGACTGCATTCTCTGAACAAAGCTGTTGTAATGCTGCTGTGCAAGTATCGTTGTCGGCACAAGATACACAACCTGCTTGCCGTCGCACACTGCCTTAAATGCCGCACGCATGGCAACCTCGGTCTTTCCGAAGCCTACATCCCCGCAGAGCAGTCTGTCCATTATCTTCGTGCTCTCCATATCCTGCTTTGTCTCAGCAATTGCCGTAAGCTGGTCATCTGTCTCCTCGTAAGGGAACATCTCCTCGAACTCCTGCTGCCATACGGTGTCAGGTCCGAACTTATAGCCCTGTCTGTTCTGTCTTATCGCATACAGCTCCACAAGCTCCTTGGCTATTCCCGCAACCGCGGTCTTTACCTTGGACTTTGTCTTAGACCACTCCGCCGTGCCAAGCTTGTTAAGCTTCGGCTTATGCCCGTCAGGTCCCGAGAACTTCTGTATACTGTCAAGCTGCGTCGCAAGCACATACAGATTGCTTCCCCCGCTGTACTCAATCTTAATGTAGTCCTTCTCAACCTTGTCTACCACGACCTTCTCGATGCCGCGGTATATACCCATTCCGTGATTTTCGTGAACGACGTAGTCGCCTATTGAAAGCTCCGCAAAGTCGGAGATTGATTTGCCCTCGTAGTTCTTTACCTTGGCTCTCTTCTTTTTCTTGTCCTGTGTAAAAATATCGCTCTCCGCGATAATCACGAACTTAATTTGCGGGTACTCAAAGCCCTTGGAGAGATTTCCGAACACCGTCATGACCTCTCCCGCAAGCAGCTCCCTGTCATATCTGTCTGAGAAAAATGCCGTTATATCATTCTCTCTTAAATCAGCCGCAAGTCTCTCCGCCCTCATTCTTGATGATGACGCAAGAATGGTCACATAGCCTTCCTTCTTATATCTCCTCACATCACTCACAAGAGTCTCAAAGCTGTTGTTATACGAGCTTATTCCCTTTGCACCGATATCATATCTGCCGCCGATACTAAGCCCCTCCGCTCTCGTATCGAGCACGGAGAGTGCAAGCAGACCTCCCTTATAAAGCTTGGAATACAGATATGACACATCATAGAGCACATTGGTCTGCTCCGGCAGTATATCACCCTTCTCAAGTCTGTGTGACATGCTCTCCCCGAACTCATACTGCACTGCTTTTAATCTCTCCGCTATACGTCCCGGCTCATCGAGCACAAACGTCGTATTCTCCGCATCAAAATACTCTGCAAAGGACACCGTCTTTTCCGCAAGATAACCTATGAAGCTCTCTATTCCCATCGAGCCGTTCACGCCCTCCGGGTCAAGCATAAGCCTCTCCTCAAGCTCCGCGTACTTATTCCTGATTCGTGCAGCCTCCGTAAGCTTCTTGTCCCTCTCGAACAGCTCCGCCTGTTTCTGCGTGTCCGCCTTAATCTTTTTGAGTGCGGCAAAAATCTCACCCGACGAGAAGATAAGCTCCGTCGCAGGATATAATGAAATCCCGTCTACATTCTCAATTGAACGCTGGCTCTGTGCGTCATAGCTTCTTATCGAATCAATTTCATCGCCCCACAGCTCTATTCTGTAAGGTGTCTCCTCCGTAAACGGGAAAACGTCGATAATTCCGCCTCTGACCGCGAACTGTCCGGCACTCTCCGCCTGTGCGCACCGTTCATAGCCGAGCTTAACAAGCTTCTTCTCATACGCCGTCAGATTGACTTCATCACCAACCGCAAGCGTCATGATATTGTTCTCAATATATTCGAGCGGAAGCAGCTTATCAAGACAGCCGTCAATCGTCGTGACGACGGTCAGCCTCGCATCCTCCCCTGCCTTCTTATTCTCCGTAATATGCTTTATCGCGTCTATTCTCTCTTTTACAATGAGATTTCCATGTATATCCGCATTATAGAAAATAAAATCCTTCGCAGGGTAGTACACGACATCCTTATCAAAGAACCGGTACTCCTCATACAACTGTCTCGCGCGTGTCTCATTGTGCGTGATTATAAGCCTCACCTTACTGTCGCACACGCCAAAAACAAGGTGCGCCTTCTGCTGCTCGACACACCCTGTCACAAGGACAGCCTTACCTGCCTTATTCAAATCTCTCTTCATATCCTCAAAGACCGCGAGGTGCTTTAACGGATATACAAAACTGTTCATGTGGGAATCCTTTCTCATCTCTCATTTATAACCTGTTATGGTGTCCAAACAGGCTGGTTTTTAGTATATAGCAAGTTGTATTTATGCATATCAGCTCCGTTGTACGAAGCAAGGTGTTCTAAGGACTCTGTGGATATATCTCCTATACTTCCGCCACCGAAGCAAAGCATACCTCCTTGTATGCATTGCTTCTAAGCCGGCATCCATGCCGTCTTTGGCTGTACTGAAAACAGCGTCCTAAGAACAACTATGCTTATCCCAAAAGTCGTGATATGCATAAATACAACATAATTTAACATTATGAAATTTTACCCCCTGTTTGGACACCATAACCCATTTAATTCTTTACAACAATTAAGTGTCCAAGGTCAACCTCTTCAGATTGTCCAAATCATCCGTTATATTTATTCATCGCCGCTTCGCAGCCCTCGTTCATGATGGTCACGATTGCTGCGGCGGCAGTCTTAAAGTGGCTCTTTGCGAGCTCCTCGTCCTCCTTGGTGAAGCGTCCAAGGACGTGGTTTACGAGGTCGCCGCCCTTCGGCTTGTCTCCCACGCCGAACTTTACGCGCGCGAACTCCTCAGTTCCGAGCTGTGCTATGATATTCTTGATTCCGTTGTGTCCACCCGCGCTTCCCTTCGGGCGCACGCGGAGCTTGCCTACATCAAGGCTTATATCGTCATAAACCACAATAAAGTGGTCAACGCTCTCCTTATAATAGTCCATGACCTCTCTCACGCACTCGCCGCTCAGATTCATGAAGGTCTGCGGCTTGACAAGCACCACCTTCTGACCTTCTATCACACCTTTTCCGATAAGCCCCTTGTGCTTTTTCTCGCTTATGCTTATATTATATTCCTCCGCCAGCTCATCGATTACACGAAAGCCTATGTTATGACGGGTGAGCTCATACTCGCTCCCCGGATTTCCGAGTCCTGCTATTATATACATATCTTTTTTCCACTCCTGTTATTTATATACTTTGTCTTTTTATAACTTATTTAATCTGTAATTTTTTAATTGTATTTGCACCTATTATGCCAATAATAACCATTGATATAGAAGTCAAAACAGGTTCTATCCCCTGCTGTGTATGATGTGTAAGATTCATGCATATCACGACTTTTGGAAGAAGCTTAGATGTTCTTAGAACTCTGTACACCTCACAGCCATTTCCGACAAGGATGTCGGAAAAGCTGCAATGCAGGCACGGATGACTGCTTTGCAGCGATGGCTGACGCTGTAAATAACCATATCAGAGTTCTTAGAACATCTTGCTTCGCACAACGGAGCTGATATGTATGAATCTTACACATCATACACACGCCTTCACCTGTTTTGACTTCTGCGTCATGACTACCATCCGATAAAATGTATCGCAATCGGCATCACCACAAGCCCTATCGCCGTACCCGATATTATACCGAAGAGCACGTCCGACGGAAAGTGGACGTACAGATATATCCTCGAGAACGCAATGAGTGACGCCCATGTCAGGGCAGCCACACCCCACCACGGGTTCATATGAAATATCACGACAACACACGCAAATGACGACGCCGAGTGTCCCGACGGAAGTGATGAGCCGAGCGGCCGTCTGATGAGCAGGTCAACCGTCTCGTCGAGGTCACATGGTCTGTCCTTCGTAAAAAGTCCCTTTATGATGAAATTCGCTATAAAAGCGACCGCCGCAATCACGCAGATAAGCACCATCGCCTGCTGGTGCATCTTTTTTACAATATAAAGATACAGTGCCGCAAAAAGCCACACCATTCCGCCGTTTCCGGACTTGGTAATGAGAATCATAATCTTATCGAGCCTGTCCGTGCGGAGTTGCTGCACCTTGGCAATCATGCGGTCATCTATGCCTCTCCTTAGTTCCTTCTGTTTTTTGAATTCTTCCTCCCAGTCGAGCCCCTTGTAATGCTCTCTGGTCTTTCTAAGCACTGACATACCGTGCTCCTTTCAAATCATTCTTTTTTTAGGATTTAGGTGTTTGCGAAACGCAATTTTTACGATAAACAGCTTCGGATTCAACTTATACGCTCCGAACCTTTTCAAATGCGCCGGTGCTTATCAGCTGTATTTTAGCTGCTTACGCACCGCTGCGTATTTGAATGAGTGGGAACGCGTTCGGAAGTGTATAAGCTGAACCCGAAGCGTTCACCTTCAATAATATGAGTTTCGCAATCATTCTTTCTGACTTAAAATTGTACCACATCTTTTTATCCCGCACAACCCGAACACGCCTATTCACTCCTGTCTTTTCCAATATTTTCCTTGCAGAGTACACTTTCATCATGTATAATAGCTTCAAATCGAGTCTATTTCATGCAGACGCGATTATTAAATAATCAAAAAGGAGTGATTTTTTTAATGGCCCCCGGGGACATAGTACAAGTTTTATTTGTTATCATTTTATTAATGCTCTCTGCATTTTTCTCATCCGCAGAGACAGCTCTTACGACGGTGAGCCGCGTGAGAATGCGTACACTTGCCGAGGACGGCAGCAAGAAGGCTCAGAGAGTTCTTGACATAACCGACAACAAGGCTAAGATGTTATCCGCCATACTTATCGGCAACAACGTGGTCAACCTCTCAGCTTCCTCACTTTTGACAACACTTGCAGCCAAGCTTTTCGGTTCGCAGTGGATTGCACTTTCAACCGGTGTACTGACATTCTTAATACTTATTTTCGGCGAGATTTCACCTAAGACCTTCTCCACCTTTAAGGCAGAGAAGATTTCGCTCGCATACAGCGGAATCATATCCGGACTCATGTGGATACTTACACCTGTAATTTTCATAGTCAATAAGTTTGCAATGGGCTTTTTGTTTTTACTTGGTGTCGATTCGCGTGAGAAGGGACAGTCCTTTACCGAGGATGAGCTTCGTACAATCGTTGACGTAAGCCATGAAGAAGGCGTGCTTGAGCATGAAGAGCATGAGATGATTAACAATGTGTTTGATTTCGGTAACTCAAGGGCAAGAGATGTCATGATTCAGAGAATTGACATGACCTGTGCCTCAATAGACAGCACATACGACGAAATTATTGATATATTCCGCGCAGAGAAGTACACAAGACTTCCGATTTACAAGGATTCCATTGATAATGTTATCGGTATTATCAATGTAAAGGATCTTCTTCTCTACTCGCCGGGTGATGATTTCCATGTATCTGAGATTTTGCGTGAACCGTACTATACTTATGAGTTCAAGAAGACATCCGAACTCATGGAGGAATTAAAAAAGACCTCTAATAACATAACCATCGTTCTTGACGAATACGGCTCAACAGTCGGTATGATTACCCTCGAAGACCTTCTCGAGGAGATTGTCGGTGAAATCAGAGATGAGTACGACGAGGACGAGGAGGACTGCATCACAAAGATTAACGACAATGAATACCAGCTCAATGGTATGACCAAGCTTGATGACCTTAATGAGCTTCTCGATTCCGATTACGAATCAGAGGATTACGATTCGGTCAGCGGTCTTGTGATTGATAAGCTTGAACGTCTGCCGCACGACGGTGACGAAGTTATTCTGGGCAATGCCCGCATTGTGGTCGACCACACAGAGAAGAACCGCATTGACAAGATGCATCTGTACATTACTCCGCACGACGACAATGCAGACAATGAACAGGATAAATAAATATAAATAAAATAATTACGGAGGAAAATGAAGTGTTAAAGGAATTCAAAAAATTCATCTCCCGCGGCAATGTTCTCGACATGGCTGTCGGTATCATCATGGGTAGTGCTTTTACCGCCATCGTTACATCTCTTGTCAACGATATATTGACACCTCTTATCGGGCTCATCATAGGCGGTATTGATTTCAGTGCTCTGTCCATCACAATCGGAAGTGCTTCTATTGCCTACGGTTCATTTATTCAGGCAGTCATCAACTTCCTGCTTGTTGCTCTTTCCCTGTTCCTTATTGTGAAGGGAATCAACAAGTTCCATGTCAAGAAGGAAGAGAAGCCTGCTGCTCCTGCAACCAAAGAATGCCCTCTGTGCTATTCAACAATCAATATCAAGGCAACAAAGTGTCCTCACTGCACAGGCGATATCAAGTAAGTAATTATTTATTTTAAATTTACCGAAAAGCAATTTTCCGCAGGTTAAAAATTAAGGCTGACACATCGGTTATTCATTGAATTCCGGCGTGTCAGCCTTTTTATGTTATTTTATTTCTCCCACCCATTAAATATCTGTGCAATCGGTGAATCTGCCGACAACACTACTGTCTTGTTACTGCCTACCATTGATGCCTTAAGTGCATCAAGGCTTCTGACAAATTCATAGAATTCGGTTCTTGACTCATCCCCGTAAGCCTCGGCAAGTATTCTCATGTATTCAGCCTCCCCTTCTGCCACAAGAATCTCCGCCTGCATCTCTGCCTCCGAGAGCATCAAAGTCACTTCCTTATCCGTTGTATTTCTAATAACCTGTGCCTCTGCCTGACCTTCAGCAGTATATGTAGCTGCAATATTATCACGCTCTGAAATCATTCTCTCATACACCGCAGTCTTGTTATCGCTCGGAAGGTCAAGTCTCTTATTCTCAACTGTGATAATCTCTATTCCGTACTGTGCCATCGTAGCTCCGATATTTTCCTCTATTGATGCTGCAAGCTCTCCGTCCCTCGCCTTTATTACCTCATCCTGTGTCATTGAGCTTATGGTGTTCTTCGTAGCGTTGAATACCACGGTATCAATACGGCTCTCTGCATTTGCAATGGAACCGTTAAGTGTCTGTGCGAACTTAAGCGGATCTGTTATTCTCCATAATACATAGCTGTCTGTTATCATTGTCTTTTTATCTGATGTAATAACCTCTGACTCAGCAATATCATAAAGAAGAATTTCCTTAGGAAGCGTATCCGCTGTCTCTATAAAAGGAATCTTAAAGCATATTCCTGATGTTGTCTGCACCCTGTCTACCTTGCCGAATCTTTTTACCAGCTTGAATTCATCCTGATTGACAACCTCTATGGATGAAGCAAGCGTTATCACCGCCAAAATTGCAATAATTATTATGGCTATCTTTGATTTTTTCATATTATTCTCCATTCTGCCGTCATCTGACGGTCAATCGTGATTCCCCGTCCTGCTTACTTGCTGCCTTTACTGGTTATCTCCGGTAAATGAATCAAGCGGAAGCACTGACTGCACACCATCCGTACCAACGATTATCACCTTGAGGTCAGGAAGGACATCCTCCATCGCCTCGTAGAACATACGAAGCTTGGTAACCGTCGGATTCTTAACGTATTCCTCATACATGGCATTGAATCGTGACACCTGCGCTGTCGCTTCGTTGATACGCTGCTCCTTCTGTGCCTCGGCATTCTTTATAATACCATCCGCCTTAGCCTCGGCATCCGGAATCTCCTCATTGCGGTACTTGTTGGCATTGTTAAGAGCCGTCTCCTTGCCCTGCTTAGCTGTCTCTACTGCCTTGAACGCCTCCATAACCTCTGCCGTAGGCGGCTCAGAATCCTGAATCGTAATGTTCACAAGCATAATACCTAAATCCTGCTCCTCAAGCTTACCTACTATAAGCTGCTTTATGTTGGACTGAATCTCGGACTTACCTGTTGTGAGCACGCTGTCAACATTATAGCTTGCAACCACTGAACGAATGCAGCCCTGTGCGATATTCTTCAATATAAGCTCCGGATTCTCCGAATTGTACACTGCCTTTACCGGGTCCGTCACCTTATACTCAACAAAGAAATCGACATTGACAAAATTGTAATCCGATGTAATCATAAGCGACTCATCCGTATCAAGTACATATCCGTTAGCATCTGTACTGTAACCCATCGTAAATCCGTGAATTGTCGTGTCAACCTTCACTACCTTCTGTATGAACGGAATCTTAAAATGCAGTCCCGAATCGGTAACCGACTGCGGCTTTCCGAGAGTAATAAGAACCGCCTGCTCCTGCTCATTAATCTGATATGTAGAGTTCATTGCAAGAATGAAAACCACTATCACTGCGGCTATAATCCACCCGAATTTCTTAAAAAACTTTCCGGATTTCTTTGCCGCTCTCTTAAATTCCTCCTCATCATACACAAAATCATTGTTTTTACTCATACTTTGCCTCCATCTTCTTCGTGTAATTTCCACTCTGTGCTTTGTGAATGTTATCTACCCAAACGTTCTGTCAATCACCGTCGTCCTGCTTCATGATATTAACGTTTTTTTGTAATAGGAATGAAGTTTCCTATTATAAAAAAAGACCTTTGCTACGGAAATCCATAACAAAAGTCTTGCTACTCGCTCATAAAGTCCGAATCCATAACCGCGGTAAAATGGATTGTTCTGACGGAAATTATGACACCTCACGATGCCAGCTACTCCCTTTTGGGTATGTAGAGATATTATCATATTGAGAGGCAGCTGTCAAGATATATTGCCATTTTTTTAACAAAGTACCTTTATCGAAACATATAAGATTTCTATTTATAACAATTTTTCTGTATTATCGCGTCGTTAAACTTCATAAGGATTATTTTTCAGTGGAAATTTTCTTTAAATTGTTATATTATCATACCGCACCCAAAAGCAATTTAAAATAAATCCATGGGTAATTGTGAGGAAGCTTCTCAATTATCCAAATAAATTATATGAGGTAATAACATGTTCACAAAGAAACAGCTCTGGGCTCTTCTCATCCCGCTCATGGTCGAGCAGGTGCTCAACTCACTCATGGGAACCGCCGACACTATGATGGTCAGCAACGTAGGTTCCGCCGCTATCTCAGCGGTATCGCTTGTCGATTCAATCAACACACTTATACTCAATATCTTCTCGGCTCTTGCCACGGGTGGTGCAATAGTGTGCTCGCAGTACATAGGAAAGCAGTGCTCCGACAAGGCAAACGCCGCAGGACGGCAGCTTATTTTATCAATGTTTGCAATATCCACTGTGATTTCCGCGGTATGCGTGATATTCCGCGCACCGCTTTTATCCCTGATATTCGGCAAAGTAGAAGCCGACGTAATGACAAATGCTCTTATTTATATGCTCATAACAGGTCTTTCATTCCCGTTTATAGGTCTGTACAACGCATCCGCAGCACTTTTCCGCTCGTCGGGCAACTCCAAGCTTCCGATGACGGTGTCCATGATATCCAACTGCATCAATATTGTCGGAAACGCCGTATTTATATTCGGGCTTAAGATGGGGGTTGCGGGTGCAGCACTGTCAACTCTCATATCAAGAATATTCTGCGCGGTTGTCATAATGTACATCCAGACAAAGCCAAAACAGACCATATACATAAGCAACTACCTCACAATACGTCCTGATTTTTCAATGGTAAAAATGATTCTCGGCTTCGGTATTCCTACCGGAATCGAGAACGGTATGTTCCAGTTCGGTAAGCTCGCAATACAGTCGACAGTATCAACTCTCGGCACAACAGCCATTGCCGCACAGGCTATGACAGCCGTACTCGAGGCATTCAGCAGCATGGCAGGCATCGGTATCGGACTCGGCATGGTTACAATCGTCGGTCAGTGCATCGGTGCGGGACGCAAGGACGAGGCAAAGCGCTACATATTAAAGCTTACATGGTACGGAGAGGTATCAATAATTATCTCCTGCGTGCTTCTGTATCTCGCCTGTGACCTCATAACCACACTCGGCGGAATGGAGCCTGAGGCTGCCGCTCTCTGCAAACAGATGACACTCGCAATCACAATCTACAAGCCTATCGCATGGCCGTTCTCCTTCATGCCGGGTTACGGAATGCGTGCCGCAGGCGACGTCAAGTTCTCGATGATTACCTCGTCCATCACGATGTGGACATGCCGTGTATTCCTCACGGTGGTGCTCATCCGTTTCTTCGGTTGGGGACCGATGGCAGTCTGGATTGGTATGTTCACCGACTGGACGGCAAGAAGCATCTGCTTCGCGACAAGATTCTTTACAGGCGGGTGGATGAAGAAAAAGGCGGTGTGAGTGCTATATAAGCCCCATCACCTTCAGCACGAATATCCACCCTGTCAGCGTCACGGATGACAGAAGCGTTGCCATGACCACTATGCTTGAGCTCAACACCTCGTCGTTTCCCATGTTCTTCGCCATGATGTAGCAGGTAACCGTCGTTGGCGAGCCGAGCATGACAAGAATTGCTACAAGTTCACTGCCACGGAAGCCGAAAGCTATCGCAAATGGGAAAAAGATGAGCGGCAGAAGCACAAGCTTTATAAAGGTGGCGATTGAGGTGAGCTTAAGCTTCTTAATCGCCTTTGCACCCTCGAAGCCTGCACCGACCACTAAGAGCGCAACAGGTGTCGCCGTCTGTGCGATGCTTGTCACCGCCTTTAACGGAATCTGCGGTATGCTTATACCTAATATCGAAAATGGAAGTCCGAGAAATATACCGATTATTATCGGGTTCTTTATCACGTTCAGACAGGCTTTCTTGATGTTTTCCCCCTTATTCACGCCCTTCCCCATATCCGCCGAGAACGTCAGTATAATGACCGACAGAATGTTGTAGAGCGGCACTGCCGACACAATCATGAGTGGAGCCATTCCCGAGTTGCCGTATATGTTGTTGATGAACGCAATTCCAAGCACAGCCGCACTTCCTCTCGCACTTGCCTGTGCAAATGCTCCCACCTGCGTCTTATCCTTTATAAAAATATAGCTGAGTCCCCATATCGCAAGAAACATTATGGTCGTTGTTATCATGCAGAATAAAACAAAGGTCAGATTAAAATCTGACCTTATGTCCGCGGTCGCTATGTCCTTAAACAGCAGCACGGGAAGTGCCACCTTAAAGACATATTTGTCTGCAACCTTATTAAATTCTTTGTTGAACAGACCGATTCGCATGAGGAACCAGCCAAGAACCATAATGAGAAATATAGGCAACGTAGCGTTTAAGCTGAAAATAAAATCTGCCATGATAATCCTAATCCTCATTTCTATTTTTTACAGTGTCGCCGTGAATCTGTCAAACGCAGCCTGACCTTCGGCATTTCTCTTGAATACGCCCGCGTCCTCGAGAACCTTCTTGAACACTATACCAATCTCTTCCTTGATAATTGCATCGACATTGTCTGCATTTATCACATCATACTTAGGTCTGAACTCATCCACCCAGTCGGCATGCTTCTCTATCTTCTCATTGGAGCGGATGTCCTTTCCGTTTACGATATAATCCGAGAGAATCTCCATCTCCTCCTTGAGTCTTGAAGGAAGCACCGCAAGTCCCATAACCTCGATGAGTCCGATGTTCTCCTTCTTGATATGATGCAGCTCGTTGTGCGGATGATACAGTCCAAGCGGACACTCCGGTGTCGTTATGTTGTTGCGGAGTGCAAGGTCAAGCTCATACATATCGCCGCGCTTTCTCGCAATCGGTGTGATGGTGTTGTGTGGCTCCCCGTCCGTCTCGGCGAACACATAAGCCGCCTCATCGGTGTAGCCTCTCCAAGCCTTCAAAATGTGGTCTGCAAGGTCGATGATTCTCTTCTCATCGGCACAGCTCAATCTAATAACAGACAAAGGCCACTTTACTATTCCTGCCTTTACGTCCTCATAGCCCTTCACCGTGAACTCTCTCTCGACAGGAGCCTTTGCCATTGCGAACTCATAGTTTCCACCCTGAAAATGGTCATGTGAGAGGATTGAACCGCCTACAATAGGGAGGTCAGCATTAGAACCTATGAAATAATGAGGGAACAGCTTGATAAAGTCAAAAAGCTTAACAAATGTCGCACGCTCAACCTTCATCGGAATATGCTGTCCATTGAACACTATACAATGCTCATTATAATATACATACGGTGAATACTGGAAGCCCCACTGTCCGCCGTTGATCGTTATAGGAATAATTCTGTGATTCTCCCTTGCAGGATGATTGGTACGTCCGGCATAGCCCTCGTTCTCACGGCAGAGCTGGCACTTAGGATAACCGCTCTGCTTGGCAAGCTTCGCGGCTGCAATCGCCTTAGGATCCTTTTCAGGCTTGGACAGATTAATCGTGATGTCAATATCACCGTACTCCGTCTTGGTAACCCACTTCATATCCCTGCACACGCGGTATCTTCTGATATAATCCGAATCCCGGCTGAGCTTATAGTAATAATCCGTTGCCTCCTTAGGGGATACGGCATACTTCTCCTTAAATGTCTTTATAACCTGTGAAGGTCTCGGCATAAGGCAGTTCATAAGCCTTGTGTCAAATAAATCCCTGTACACCACACTGTCCTCTATAAGTCCCTTCTCGACAGCATAGTCAAGAAGCTCCTTTAAAACAGGCTGAAGCTCAACATCCTTATAATTCTCCTCAGGCTCCTCATAGTCGTCAAGCTTTAACACATCGAGAATGAGATTAGTGGAATATATCTTCTCTTCCTCGGAAATCAATCCTGTCTCCATTCCATATGCAACAAGCTTCTTAATTGCCTCATATACCATAACGCACACCTCCATAACCGTTGTAAAGCTTTATATACACTTTAGTAATTATGCCTTCCCGAACATTCTCTTAAGCTTCCTCACAACCTTCTTCGCGAAGCTCGGATAATATATGTCCTTCTGAACCGCAATATCGTAGTCAATATCGCGCTCCACCTTATCCCTGAACCTGATAGGGAAATGATATGCACCTGCATGCATCTCCTCGCCCGGCCCCTTGGTGTGGGTGGCATCCTCGCGGTTCATACCTATATTGTTGATGAGGTTGACATTAGGCACAACACACAGTCCGTCATTCTCTGCAAGACAGAGCATAAGCTGATAATCCCATGTATCAAGCTTGCCCTCGTAAATTAAATCAAGCTCCTTCTCAACATAGTCCGCCTTGGCATCCATAAACACCTTGCGCATAAGACCTTCCGCCTTGCGCTGAGGCCAGTTCTTAAGTGTCACATCATACTTCTCCCAAGTACTTCTCCATGTACCCCAGCCCCATATATAATTGTCGGCTGTGAACAGATAATCATGTGGTGTCTTGTAATTCTCAAGCTTCTTGTGTGCTCCGACCATCATGACCTTAGGATCATTTCTGTAATGCTCAAGCATCTCCTGACAGAATCTGAAGAACGACACATCAAGAAGCACATCATCCTCGATGATGATTGCCTCCTCCTCATGCTCGAACACCCAGCTTATTCCCGACGATACACGATTCTTGCAGCCCATGTTGGTCTCGGCATAGTTCTTGTGTACCTCACAATCCCAGTCAACATGCGTATCAAGGAACTCCCTGACAGCCGCTACCTTCTCGGCATCCCCCTCCTTGGCAGGTCTCGCCGCATCGCATATAAGATACAATCTCGGCGGCTTAATCTCTCTGATTCTCTCAAATACAACCTGCGTCGTATCAAGTCTGTTATACACAAAGAAGGCAATCGCTGTCTTCATTACAAAATCACTCACAATTAACTCCATTCCATATCCCGAGAGGTATTACATAGCGTGCAATACCGCACTTAATGATATATAATCTGTTTATATTTTAATTTTATAATTGTTAAACTCATTTCACGTCTTAGAGTACCACAGGGCCGCCGCCGATGTCAGCTACATAGAAATCAGCCGCATATCCGATGGTATCCTTGTATTCCTTGCCGACCTTCGCAATGAAGTTGTCAACCGCATCAGTCTTAACAATGCTTACGGTACATCCGCCGAAGCCGGCTCCGGTCATACGAGAACCGATAACTCCCGGCTGCTTAAGTGCTGCTGCCACAAGTGTATCAAGCTCCTTACCCGTAACCTCGTAATCCTCTCTGAGGGATGTGTCGGATGCTACCATAAGTCTTCCGAACTCCTCTATATCTCCAGCCTTAAGAGCCTTAACAGCCTTAATTGTTCTCTGATTCTCATATACGGCATGCTTAGCTCTTCTCTGGCGCACCTCACTCTTGATTGCTGACTTATAGCGCTCGAATGCCTCCTCTGAAAGGTCACCGAGAGACTTAATATCTATAACCTTCTGAAGCTCCTCAAGAGCCTCCTCGCACTCAGCACGTCTTTCATTGTACTTGGAATCGCCAAGTCCTCTCTTCTTATTGCTGCATGAAATTACAATCTTGGCATTGTCAAGCTTGACCGGTGCATACTCATAGGAAAGATTGGATGTATCAAGGAAAATAGCATGTCCTTCCTTACCCATTGCAATTGCGAACTGGTCCATTATTCCACAGTTGACCTTGTTGAACTTGTTCTCTGCGAACTGGCTTATAAGTGCCATATCTATGAAATCCGTGTCAAAACCGTATGTATCCTTGAGCACAAGTGCCGTGAGCACCTCTATCGAGGCCGATGAAGAAAGACCTGAGCCATTAGGAATATTTCCAAAATAATACATATCGAAGCCCTTATCAAAATGATAGCCCTTCTGACCGTATGCCCACATGATGCCCTTCGGATAGTTCGTCCAATCTGCTTCCTTAGACCATACAAGGTCATCAAGCGAGCTCTCTATAACACCCAGCTTATCAAAATTCGCCGAATAGAAGCGAAGCTTATTGTCATCTCTGCGTCTTACAGCAGCATATGTACCCATTGTGAGTGCGCAAGGGAATACATGTCCTCCGTTATAATCTGTATGCTCTCCGATAAGATTAACTCTTCCCGGTGCAAAATATACCCTGATGTCCCCGTCCTCGCCGTATATTTTCTTAAAACCTTCAAGCATCTGATTTTTCATAACCCAACCTCCATTTTATAGATATTGTGCTTATCACTAACAGTATAGTATAACGTTATATTTTTATCAAGGATTTTTCTTTTTTTACGGACAGCAAAAGAGCCGGGACTAAGCCCGACTCTTCCGCCGTGATGTATGCTTATAGTAAAATACCTATACGCTCTCTTCTGCTACCGCCTTCTCATATGCCTCCAAAATCGCCTTGGAAATCATATCTCTCGTTCCCGAGCTGATTGGATGAGCTATGTCTCTGTACTCTCCCTCGGCAGACTTCTTACTCGGCATAGCGATGAACAATCCCTTTTCACCCTCTATAACCTTGATGTCATGAACAACAAATTCATTGTCCAAAGTAATTGACACAACCGCCTTCATCTTGCTGTCCTTAGACACCATTCTTACCCTCACATCCGTAACCTGCATAAGTGCTCCTTCCCCTGATGCTTCATTATATGTTATATCTTTCGTTCTTCTCCACTACAATCCTTACCTTGCCGTTCTCACCCTCATATCTGCAATTAGAACGGATTGTATCCCTGCTCTCAACAATACAATTCTCAATCACAGTGTTGTCTCCGATATATACGTCGTTGAGAATGACTGAATTGCGAATCACACAGTTGTTGCCGACGAATACTTTCTTAAACAGAATCGAATTCTCAACCGTTCCGTTCACTATACATCCGCTCGCAATGAGTGAGTTCTTAACCTCTGCACCCGGATTGTACTTAGCCGGTGGAAGGTCATCGACCTTGGAATAGATATCAGGATACTGATTAAAGAAGAACTCTCTTACATCCCTCTTTAAGAAATCCATGTTCGTCTTGTAATATGCATCCACTGTTGAAATATTGTTCCAGTAGCTCTCAAGCTTGTAACCGTACACTCTCTTAATATTCTTATACCTTATGAGAATATCCTTAACAAAGTCATATCTGTCCTCGGATGCAGCCTTCTCAAGAAGCTCGATGAGCTGTCTTCTTCTCACGATATAGATACCTGTTGATACTACATTCCCCTCTGCTTCGATAGGCTTCTCCTCGAAATCAGTTATTCTCATATCCTGATTCATCTTAACCACACCGAAGCGGCTCGCGTCCTCGCCTGCCGGAAGCTCCTTGACAACAACTGTCACATCAGCCTTCTTCTCAATGTGATACTCAAGAACCTTTGCAAAATCAAGCTTATATATTCCATCACCCGATGCAATGACAACATACGGCTCATGGCTGTTCTTTAAGAACTCTATGTTCTGGTATATTGCATCCGCCGTGCCTCTGTACCACACGCTGTTGTCAGCAGTTATGGTAGGATTGAATACATAAAGACCTCCCTGCTTACGTCCGAAATCCCACCACTTTGAGGAGCTGAGATGCTCGTTAAGGCTTCTCGCATTGTACTGTGTTATTACGGCAACCTTCTGTATATGTGAATTGGACATATTACTGAGTGCAAAATCAATGCTTCTGTAACTGCCCGCAACAGGCATTGCGGCCACGGCTCTGCGGCTTGTAAGCTCCTTCATTGCCTTGTTGTTGCCGCCTGCTAATACGATTCCGATAGCTCTCATCTTGCTGCACCTCCCTTGATAATACTTCCGCCGCTCACAAGCAGACCATTGTCATAGTCTGAAGGCTCGGTAACTCCGGAGATAGCAGTATTCTTACCAATCTGTACTCTTGGCGGAATATAAGAGTTCTCTCCTATTGTTACAAGACCGAATGCATATACCTTGGAATTGAGTGCATTAGGTGCCTCATCTCCGACTCCGAGGACTGCACCTTCACCGACCTCAACACCTTCGGCAATGATTGACTTATCAATCACTGCTCCCGCACCTATATGTACATTCTGCATGATTATGGAGTCTCTTATAATGGCTCCCTCTTCGATTGTGACACCCGAACCGATTACGGAATTGTATACCTCACCGTATACCTGCGTTCCCTCACCTATAATACTTCTGAACACCTTGGAGGTATCCGAAAAATACTGTGGAGGAAGGATATCACTCTTCGTATATATCTTCCAGAACTCTTCATAGAGATTGAATTCAGGAATAATGTCGATAAGCTCCATGTTAGCCTCCCAGTAGGAACCGAGAGTACCTACATCCTTCCAGTAGCCATTGAATTCATAAGCAAAAAGTCTCTGCTTATTCTCATGGCAGTATGGGATGATATGCTTACCGAAGTCACAGCCCGGCTCGTCCTTCATCTTAATGAGGGCTTCCTTAAGAACCGGCCAGCTGAATATGTATATACCCATCGAAGCGAGATTGCTGCTTGGATTAGCAGGCTTCTCCTCGAACTCGGTAATTCTGTTATGCTCGTCCGTGACAAGAATACCAAAACGGCTTGCCTCCTCCATAGGTACGGGCATTGCGGCGATTGTGACATCCGCATTGTTCGCCTTGTGATAATCAAGCATAAGCTCATAATCCATCTTGTATATATGGTCACCTGAAAGTATAAGCACATAATCAGGATTATATAATTCCATATATTCAAGATTCTGGTAAATTGCATTCGCCGTACCGGTGTACCATTCACTGCTTGTACTCTTCTCATAAGGAGGAAGTACGGTCACACCGCCGCGGTTACGATCAAGATCCCAAGGGATACCTATTCCTATATGGGTGTTAAGTCTCAATGGCTGATACTGTGTAAGAACACCTACGGTATCAATGCCTGAATTAATACAGTTGCTCAGCGGAAAATCGATTATTCTGTACTTACCGCCGAATGCCACTGCCGGCTTCGCTACATTGGATGTCAGAACACCAAGTCGGCTTCCCTGACCTCCTGCCAGCAACATAGCAATCATCTCTTTTTTAATCATGCTACCACCTCTTGTCAATTTACTAAAGCCAATCATCACGTTATGGTTTTGTAATATGATTATATCATAAATTACTAAATAAGTGAAGAAATTTTTGAATATTTTGTTAAAAAAATATCTCTTTTTCTGATAATTGATTACTAATTAGTTTTTTGTTATGATATTTATCCGCAAACGGTACTGGAATTTTTATGATTGGTGATATATTATATTAGGTATATGTTGTATATATTCATAATAAAATATTATATGGGAGGACATATATGTATCTTATAGACTTTAACAAACCCGTTCATATACATTTTATAGGAATCGGCGGCATAAGCATGAGCGGACTTGCCGAGCTCCTTCTTTCAAAGAATTTTACGGTGTCAGGCTCTGACAATAAGGAATCCGCACTCACTAAGCAGCTCGCTGCATCCGGCTGTACGATTTTTATAGGTCAGCGTGCTGAGAACATAGACAATACCATTGATGCTGTCATATACACAGCAGCCATCCATCCCGACAATCCGGAGTATGACCGCTGTGTAAAGCTTGGCATTCCGATGCTTACGCGCGCCGAGCTGTTAGGACAGGTCATGACCAACTACCGCACCGCAATCGGCGTAGCCGGAACGCACGGCAAGACCACAACCACATCAATGCTCAGTGAGATTCTCATGCTTGCTGATACCGACCCTACAATATCCGTGGGCGGAATGCTCCCTTCAATCGGCGGCAATATGCGAATCGGTCATTCCGATATGTTCCTTACCGAAGCATGTGAGTACACCAACAGCTTCCTCTCCTTTCATCCGACAATGGATATAATACTCAATGTTGAAGAAGACCATCTCGACTTTTTTAAAGACCTTGAGGATATTCGTGCTTCATTTAAAAAGTATACGGAGCTTCTTCCTGACGACGGCTTCTTGATTATTAACAGCAGCATTGATGATTACCGGTATTTTTACAAAGACAGCAGCTGCCATGTAATAACCTTCGGTCTGAATCCCGGCACAAGCAATTACTCCGCAAAGGATTTCCATATTGACGATAAGGGAGATTACTGCTACACCCTTCTGTACAATAATGAGGCTCAGTGCAAGGTATCGCTCAAGGTTCCGGGCGAGCACAACGTGCTCAACAGCCTCGCTGCGATAGCGGCAGCGGTCACTCTCGGCATCGGCCTCGATACAGCCGTGAAGGGCATCGCAGGTTACCGCGGTGTCGACAGACGCTTTCAGGTAAAGGGTGTATGCAATGGCTTCACCATCATAGATGACTATGCGCATCACCCGGCAGAGATAACAGCCACCCTTAAGGCTGCACAGCACTATCCTCACAAGAAGCTGTGGTGCGTATTCCAGCCTCACACCTACACCAGAACCAAGGCATTCCTTCCTGAATTTGCCAGGGCTCTCTCCCTTGCCGACCATGTAATACTGGCTAAGATATATTCAGCACGTGAGCAGGATATCTACGGTGTAAGCTCCGCTGATATTCAGAAGCTCATTTCAGAGAGTGGAACACCTTGCGAATACTTTGAAAGCTTTTCTGAAATTGAGACATTTATAAAAGAGCACTGCAATGAGGGCGATGTAGTCATCACAATGGGGGCAGGAAATATACTTGAAGTCGGTGAAGATTTGCTCAAATAGGGCGCTGTAAATAAGCCTCTGCGGATGATATTTTGACTTATCCTCAGAGTTATCCACAGCAAAAAGCCCTTAAAATACGCAATATATTGGGCTTGTCCACATTTTATCCACAATATCCACACGGCTCTATCCACAAATTTCACAACTTTTATTTGTGCGTCAAAACATATTCTCAAACATTAAAAGCTATGTTATACTCTAGTTGATTATCAAAAGAAATAAGAAACGAGAGTATAACATGGCACCTATTACATTAACCTCCACATACACACCTAACGAAACTACGATACCGAATATATTTTTGGATAAGTACATGCCTTCGGCTAACGGCGAATTCGTCAAGGTATATCTGTGTCTTTTAAGAATGTATGCTAATCCGTCGGGAAACATCTCCACTCTCACTGATATAGCAGACCTGTTGAATCATACAGAAGGAGATATAATCCGTGCCATCAAGTACTGGGAGAAGGCAGGGCTCTTATCCGTCGGCTACAGTGGTGAGATTCCGACGAGCATAACTCTGCTTCCCATCAGCCGCAAGCATGAAGAATTTTCTGAGACAGCAGCGTCCTCTGAGGGTGTGAACGCCCTTGGCGTGGAGACACCTGTGCACGCCACGGACGAGGCTCTTCCCGGTAAGTACAACTACTCTCCTGCGGCAATCAAGCGTATATGTGATGAGGACGACAATCTTCACCAGCTTATTTTTGTTGCCGAGAAGCTGTTTGGAAAGACGCTTACCAATTCCGAGATAAGCACTATTATCTACATACACAGTGACCTTCATTTTTCGGACGAACTGCTTGAATATCTTTTTGAATATTGTGTATCACTTGAAAAGAGAAGCTTCCGCTACCTCGAGCGCGTCGCCATAAGCTGGCACGAAGAAGGGCTTGTGACGGCAGAACAGGCGAAGCTTCAGCACGAAATTCACAGCAAGAAGATATACTCGGTAATGAAGGCGTTCGGAATCAATGACCGTATGCCGGGCAAGCCGGAGCTTGATTACATAACACGCTGGTACGATGAGTACGGCTTTGAGGCGGATATGGTTGTCGAGGCATGCAACAGAACCATTCAGGCACTCCACAAGCCAAGCTTCGAATATACCGACACCATTCTGTCGAACTGGCGCAAGAAGAATGTACATACAATATCTGATATAGAATCCGCAGATGCAGCTCGTTCCGCCTCCCGCAAGGATACAGCAGCGGGCAAGCCGGCAGCCGATAACACACGCACAGTCAAGAATAATAACCGCTTTAACAACTTTACCCAGCGCAAGTACGACTTTGATGCACTTGAAAAGCAGCTCATCACCAAGAAAGATTGATTAGGAATTAACCATTATGAAGCTTAACAATTCACAATATGATACAATTATGAGAATGTACGATGCCAGACAGAGCCATGCCCGCGCCGTGCAGAACTCGCGATATGAGGAGATTAACGCACGTCTTCCTGAATACGACGCTTTACGCAGGGAAAGTGCCGAGGTTTCCGCCGAAGCCGCAAGAGCTGCCGTTATGGGCGATATGTCCAAGCGTACGCGCCTTGCCGAGAAGCTCGCCTCCATCAACGAGGAGAAGCATCTGCTCTTGGCGGCTGCGGGGTATCCTGAGGACTATCTTGACCTTCACTATGAATGTCCGGCGTGTAAGGATACCGGATTTATAGATGGTCAAAAATGCAGCTGCTTTAAACAGGCAGCAATAGACCTTCTGTACAACCAATCCAACATTAAGAAAATTCTTCTACTTGAAAATTTCTCTAACTTCAATTATGATTGGTATTCGGAAGATTACGTTGACCCTGTTACCGGAATATCAGCTTTGGAGAATATAATTAACGTCACAAGAGATGTCAATTCCTTCATAAGCGATTTTCCTTCAGGACAGAATCTTCTGTTCTACGGCGATACCGGTGTCGGAAAGACCTTCTTAACCCACTGCATAGCAAGTGAGCTTCTCGGAAAAGGACACTCCGTACTGTATCTGTCGGCAATAGATTTATTTGACTTGTTTTCAAAATATACCTTTGATAATGACAGCGAGGTCAATTACAGGGATGCTTTTTCCCAGATTCTTGACTGTGAGCTGCTTATTATAGACGACCTTGGAACAGAGCTCACCAACAGCTTTACGAGTTCCAGATTATTTTATTGCATCAATGAAAGAATCCTTGCAGGTCTGTCAACAATAATATCAACGAATCTCAGTCTTGAGGAGCTTATGAACACATATTCTGAGCGTATTTTTTCAAGGCTCACCATGTCCTACGGAATCTATAAGATATTCGGTGACGACATTCGTTTGAAGAAACTATAATCCATTATCACACATCTACGGAGGAAAACATCATGCTTCAGGAAGAACGCGACCTTGAAACCATCCCAGTGGGAGCACTCGGAATCATTCCACTTAAGGGCTGTGAACAGCTCAGCCAAAAGGTAAATGATTATCTTGTTCAGTGGAGAAACGAAAGAGAAAGCGAGCACAAGTCCACCATCGCATTTGCCGGATACCAGAGAGACCATTATATTCTCAGCGCGAGCGTACCTCGCTTCGGTTCAGGCGAGGCTAAGGGAATCATCAACGAATCCGTGCGCGGATATGATTTGTACCTCTTAGTCGATGTATGTAATTATAGCCTTACCTACTCACTCTGCGGTAAGGAGAACCATATGTCACCTGATGACCACTATCAGGATCTTAAGAGAATCATCGCTGCTGTCGGCGGAAAGGCAAGAAGAATTACCGTAATCATGCCATTCTTATACGAGAGCAGACAGCATAAGAGAAGCGGCCGTGAGTCATTAGACTGCGCACTCGCACTTCAGGAGCTGACCGATATGGGTGTTGACAACATCATCACCTTCGACGCTCATGACCCTCGAGTACAGAACGCAATTCCTCTCAAGGGCTTCGAGACAGTTCAGCCTGCATATCAGTTCATCAAGTACCTTACAAAAAATGTTCCTGACCTCATCATTGACAGCGACCACATGATGATGATAAGCCCTGACGAGGGCGGTACACACAGAGCCGTATACTTCGGCAACGTGCTCGGCCTCGATGTAGGTATGTTCTATAAGAGAAGAGACTACTCCAAGATTGTCAACGGACGCAACCCTATCGTAGCTCATGAGTTCCTCGGAAGCTCCGTTGAAGGCAAGGATGTCTTCATTATTGATGATATGATTTCCTCAGGTGAGAGTATGCTTGATGTAGCAAGAGAGCTCAAGGCACGCAAGGCTAAGAGAGTATTCCTTGCAAGTACATTCGGTCTTTTCACCAACGGTCTTGAGAAGTTCGACGAGGCTTATGAGGCAGGTCTTATAGACAAGGTTCTCACAACGAACGTAATCTACCAGACACCTGAGCTCCTCTCAAAGCCATACTACATCAGCGTAGACATGAGCAAGTACATCGCGCTCATCATCGACACACTCAACCACGACGCTTCAATCAGCAAGCTTCTTGACCCTGTTGACAGAATCCAGAAGCTTCTTAAGGAGTACAGAAATAAGTAATATTATATACCGTTTAATAGGAACGAAGTTTCCTATTAAATTAAAAGCCATGGCTCCAAAGTAATTTACTTGGTGCCATGGCTTTTTTACATGCCATAAATTACAGGAACTCACATTTTCACGCAGCTACTGCTCTCCCACATTCTTATCGCCCTTTACAGCTCCGCCCGCGTCCGAATCGCCGTTGACACCGCTTCCTGCGTTAGCATCACCGCCCTGTGTCATGCTGTTGGCATCGCCTCTCGCTCCTCCGCTCGCGTTCGTGTCTCCTCCTCGGATGGTACTGTTCGCGTCTCCGCCCTGCGTCGTGCTGTTGGCATCCCCCTTGGCTTCTCCGCCCGCGTTCGTGTCTCCCCCTCGTATGGTGCTGTTGGCATCGCCGCCCTGTGTCGTACTGTCAGCGTCGCCTCTCTGCGTTGTACTGTCGCCATCGCCCGCGCTGCCGTTATAGCTCTTATCGCCCATCGATTCAAGAATCTCCTCAATGCTCAGTGTTGTCTCCTGTGTATTGTCAGAATCCGAACTGTTTTCATTATTCCCATTATCACTGCCGTTATTATCGGCAGAGCTGTTCTTACTTCCATACTCCGTGTAATCCGGAAACTCGGCAAGCTCCAGACCATCGTGGATTTCATGCATGAAGCTTTTCCATATGGTCATGGGATAGGTTCCTCCGGTAAGGTCTGTCATCTTCTTTGGAATGTCGCACCCAACCCACACAGCCGTTGTGTAATACGCCGAATATCCTACAGTCCAGCCGTCCTTATTGTCCGTTGTGGTTCCTGTTTTTACTGCCACTATCGCATCGTCAAGCCGGGCTCCTGTTGCGATTCCCTGTTCAACCCCGTACTGCAGCATTTTGCTGACCATTCGCGCAGCATTTTTATCATAGACTGCCGTATCGCTTCCGCCGTTATCCACAATCAGCCTTCCTTTTGAGTCAGTTATCCTCATTACCGCCGTAGGTTCACGGTATATACCGTCATTTTCAATCGCCGCGTATGCCGACGACATCTCAAGCGTGCTTGTACCATAGCTCCAGCCTCCAAGACACGCCGCCATATAATGCTCATCCGCATCCGCCTTTTTGAAATGCATCTTTTTTACAAATGACATTCCGTATTCAGGTGTCACCTGCTCGAACAGCTTCCATGCAGCCACATTAGATGACCACGCAAGCGCCTCCGTGAGCGTAATCTCTCCCGGATATCTTCCTTCAAAGTTCTCAGGCCCGCTCTCCATAGGCGAATCGTCAATCAGCTCGTCCGGATTATGTCCCATTCCAAGATACGGTGCATATACCACAAGAGGCTTTATCGCACTTCCCGGCTGCCTGAAGCTCTGATATGCACGGTTAAGTGTATATCCCGGAAGTCCCTGATTCCTGCCTCCCACAATCGCCGTGACATAGCCCGTTGAATTGTCAATGCACACCGCAGATGCCTGAAGCTTATACACACCCTCATCGTTCTTCTCCGTGCTCCATGCAAGCGCCTCATCCACCGATGACATAAGAAGCTCCTGTTTTTCCATGTCTATCGCCGTGTATATGCGATAACCGCCCGTAAAAAGCGAAAGCTGGAATCTCGAGTAATAATCGTCATACATTTCCTTGTATGCCGCCTCGTCCTCCTCATCTATGAACTCATCGCGGAAGGTAAAGCCCGCTGCCTTCATAAGCGAACGTGTCGCACAGTAATACACGAAGGTCTCAACTGAATCATGCTTTTCCTCGCCGCACGGATTAAGCTCAATCTCCTCGGCAAGTGCATTCTCATACTCTTCATCCGTTATGCTCCCGTAGTCATGCAGCACGCTTAATATGTAATTCCTTCGCTCCAATGCCTTGTCAAAATTGGTAAAAGGGTCATACTTGGAAGGATTATTCGGAATTCCGGCGAGGAATACCAGCTCCGACATCGTGAGCTCGCTCACATGAGCATTAAAATATCCCTGCGCCGCAGCCTCAATACCATACAGACCATTGGCAAAATATATGTTATTTATGTAAAATTCGAGTATCTGTTCCTTGCTGTACTTCTTTTCGAGCTCCATAGCAAGAAACATCTCCGTAATCTTTCTTTCCCATGTCACGTCCTGAGTAAGATATACGTTTCGCGCTACCTGCTGCGTAATCGTACTTGCACCCTGCACCTTACTCTTCGCCTTAAAGTTGGCAATTCCCGCCCTGGCAACTGCCGCTGCATCTATTCCGTTATGCCTGTAAAACTTCCTGTCCTCGATAAGCACAAAGGCTCTCTTAACCACGTCAGGAATCTTGTCTGATTCAAGATAATACAATTCCTTCGCACCGCTTATGGCTGCAATCTCATTGCCGTACACATCATAGATAACACTGGTCTCCGTGCTCCTAAAATCGGATGTCCTGCTCGCCGCGGCAATCACCTGTGCATTATGCCTGTACTCCGCAACAGATGACAAATAAGGGCTGACGGCAATAAGCCCCAGCCCTATTATTGATAACAGTATTATGGATGTAATTAGAAAAATCTTAAGACCCTTCTTCATACGCACCTCTTATCTCTATACCATAGCAATGAACTCTGCTGCGCCTTTCAGGCTCACGCAAATTCCCTCACATACATTCGCAATTCGGACTGCCGTCATTCCTGCTCTTATTACAGGTCGCAGTTGCCCACCGTTCTTGGGAACGGAACAACATCACGGATATTGCCCATACCTGTGAGATACATTACACAGCGCTCGAAGCCGAGACCGAAGCCTGCATGTCTTGCAGAGCCGTACTTTCTTAAGTCGAGGTAGAACTGGTAGTCCTCCTTCTTAAGACCGAGCTCGTCCATTCTGGCAACAAGCTTATCGTAATCATCCTCTCTCTGGCTTCCGCCGATAATCTCACCGATGCCCGGAACTAAGCAGTCCATAGCTGCAACTGTCTTTCCGTCGTCGTTGAGCTTCATGTAGAATGCCTTAATCTCCTTCGGATAATCAGTAACGAAGAGAGGTCTCTTGTAAATCTCCTCTGTGAGGAAACGCTCATGCTCTGTCTGTAAATCACAGCCCCATGATACCTTGTATTCGAACTTGTCATTGTGCTTCTCAAGAATCTCAATAGCCTCTGTGTATGTCACATGACCGAACTCTGAGTTGAGCACATGGTTAAGTCTCTCAAGAAGTCCCTTGTCAACAAAGCTGTTGAAGAAGTTCATCTCCTCAGGAGCGTTCTCAAGTACATATCTTATAACATACTTAATCATATTCTCTGCGAGAATCATATCATCCTTAAGGTCAGCGAATGCCATCTCCGGCTCAATCATCCAAAACTCTGCAGCATGTCTTGTGGTGTTGGAATTCTCGGCACGGAAGGTAGGACCAAATGTATAAATATTCTTGAATGCCATGGCATAGGTCTCACCATTAAGCTGACCGCTTACGGTGAGGTTGGTCGGCTTTCCGAAGAAATCCTTGGTGTAATCAACCTTGCCGTCCTCAGTCTTAGGAACATTGTTAAGATCCATGGTTGTCACCTGGAACATCTCACCGGCACCCTCGCAGTCGCTTCCTGTGATAAGTGGTGTGTGAACGTATACGAAGTTCCTCTCCTGGAAGAACTGATGTATAGCGTAAGCTATGAGTGAACGTACTCTGAACACTGCCTGGAAGGTGTTGGTTCTAGGTCTTAAATGAGTGATTGTTCTGAGATATTCCATTGAATGTCTCTTCTTCTGAAGAGGATAATCAGGTGTGCTCTCACCCTCAACCTCTATTGAATCCGCCTGAATCTCGAACGGCTGCTTAGCATCCGGTGTGGCAACAAGCATACCTGTTACGATAATTGCAGCACCTACATTAAGCTTGCTTATCTGAGCAAAGTTCTCCATCGTGTCATGGTATACAACCTGTAACGGCTCAAAGAATGTTCCGTCATTAACAACTATAAATCCAAAGGTCTTAGAGTCACGCACACTTCTTACCCAGCCGCCGACAGTAACCTTATTTCCAACATATTTTTCCTTGTCTCTGAATAAATCTCTGATGTTTGTCAGTTCCATAATAATTATCCTCTCTAGCTCTCAAATTGTACCGATACCCGCTGATATCGGTAAAAATCTTCCACATTTCATCTTACAATATTATTTCAATATGGTCAATCGTTTTGTGCTCATTAGTCTACGCTGCATACATATATTACACCACCCGCCGACTGTACTGCTGCCTCAAGCTCCGATTTCGATACGGTATAAGCGCCTTCTTCTGTCATATATGACACATTGCTTTTATCGTAGGCATATATAACCGCGTACCCCGCTGCCGTCTCAACCCGCAGAGCCTTTCCTGCATCAACAAAATACAAGGCTTCTTCAAGCGTAACTCCCGATATTCGTATTCCGTCCGACAGGCTGTAATTGTCACCAAGCGTGATAGCTGCCGTATTCTTCTTGTATCTGTCCCAGACTATGCTTCCATCAGGTGCGACAACCACACCCGCAAGCTCATCCGCCTTAATCACGGCTTCACCGAGGCTCTCCGTCATAAGCGTCAGTTCACCCATTCCATACACACGGTAATACTCATTGTTCTGTACAACCTCACTCATGTACATCTCAGCCTCACCGTTGAAGCTTATGCTCTTAGGATACACCACCTTGGTATCTCCGGCGGACGATACCGACACGGTAAGCATTATATACAGCTCCTTCTGTCTTACCTGTGTGGCTACCTGCTTTGTGGACAGCACCTCCTCCGATGTCACCGTTGTACTCAAAAGCTGGTCATCACCTGTCTCTTCAAGGTCTCCATCCTCTGTAATTGCACTCCTGCTAATAATAATCTTATTACTGTCAGCAGTCACTCCCATTACTCTCAGACCGATTTTCTGATAATCCTTGATAACGTCAAGATTACCATCGGCTATCTCAAATCTGTACATAGGATAGACTCTATCGCCCTCCGCATCCTTAATCACATCACTCTTATAGGTTCTGCCATATATTATGTTGCCGTCAATAAGTCCGAGCGTCTTGATGTACTCCGAAGCAAGCGCCTCTATTCTGTCCGTTTCGCCCGTATCAAGATAAATTATGTCTATCGCGTCACACTCATTGTAATCCGTGCCCTGCTGATAGGCAAATATCGAATATTTTTCCGAGAAAACACATGACTCCTCTATAACCTGCGAGGATACCACCATGTACTCCTTGGTGTCATAATATATCGAATATATACTGCCGCCCTGATACATGAAAAATCTTCCGTCGCCGTTAAGATACGACAGTGTATTCACATCCTTCTCAATAACCTCGTATATGTCATTTCTCGGAATATATAAAATCTCATCAACGGTATTTTTCTCGGAATCATATCGGCATACAGATATGCCCATCTGTCCTTCATGACTTCCGCGGTTCATATATCCGTACACAATGAAATTCACCGAACCGCCTGACTCCACCGAGAGCACCTTGATGCCATGCTGTCCGTAAGCCTCCCTGACAGAATCATATACCGAGTCATCATCCGTAAATGTAAATATCTGATCGAACTGATTGGTCTTGGCATTATAGCTCCACAGCTCACCCCTTCTCACGAAGCAGATTACCTTACCGCTGCTGTCGCTTGTAAGCTGTTCATCCTCCCGTCCCGAGGTGATTCCGAGATATATTCTTCCCGAATCGTTAAGGTCGTCAAGTCCGTCAAAAATCTGGTCAACATACCTGTCATATCCAAGCACATATGTAGTCTCGGAGTCGGCACGCCGTATTCTGAAAAATTCAGTCACATCATATATATCTATTCCTCTTGCTGCCTGCGTGCTCACCTGATAATCAAGGCGTATATCCGCCGTATTACCCTGTATCTCAACCACCGTCGGCCACACGTCGCCATAATGCTCAGGCGTAAGCTCACCCCAGCCTACCTGTGAAAGCTTAGAATGTATATTCACATGACCAAGATTCGTGTTGTCACCCGATGAATTAGTCTCAAGCTTCGGAATAATCTCATTTATAGCATCGGAATCATATGTCACCTCGGAAAAATGCAGCACATAGTCAAGCTTTTCATCGAGTGCAAGCCCATCCCCAAGAATAATTCTCGTATAATATGCCGCCGTCTGATTCTCCGTGCGGACATTAATTTTTAACATATATTCGGTATCTTCCTTAAGCAGATTCTTGATGTTAAAAACCGCCTCAATCCGCTCGCCCATCTGTCCCGCAGCATTATCACCAAGTGCGGATCCGCCATCACTGACCACACTGTAATCCGTTACGTTCGTATTCTCAATATACTCGCCACCATCAAGGCTCCTGATTTCATAGGATATGCCCGTCACCTTCTGACCGTAGGTTCCTATTCCAACCTTGAGCTTTCTTCCCTCAGGAAGCGGCGTTATGCACTCATGCAGCATGCTCTCATCTATGTTCGTCACATAGCCGTGCAGCAGATTGAACTGTGTTCCGTTCTCGCTTATCATGTACACCACCGGAAGCGTCGCCGCCGACATTGTCGTCTTGCCCGAACGTTCCTCTTCAGTCACCCTTGTGACAACAATGGTCACAACCGCAACCACCACAAAAACCATAATAGATATCAGTACTTTATATTTAAAATTTTTCAATGTAGTTTCCTTCCCATGTAAAACTCGTCAATATACCGTATAATCTTATCACAAACGCTCTCTAAATAGAATAAATATTTTGTTAATTCGTAAAACAGCAAAGCTGAAAAATCTCTCAGGTCTCTTTAATAATCAAGACTGTTCACCGGCGACGAGAGGTATACAGTCGTGCGCCCCTGCTCCTCATCATAGCCTATTGCAATATTCATATTAATTTTGCTCTCTCCTATCGTGATATATGAACCGGCTCCCTTTGCATAAGCATATATTGTAAATATATCACTGTCCCTGTTCTCGGCAACCACCCGTGCGCTGAGTCTTTTTAATATATTATCGGCAAGTTCGTTCTTCTCGCTGCTGTTTAGCGCACCTGCAATCGAACCTTCGAGGTTCATATTAACATTCCCTTCAATCCCCATGGCATCGAACATTCCCTCAACCAGCTCCCTGTAATCAGCGGCACAGTCAATATTATTATACGCCGTTATCTTCACATACACATACTGAGTCGCCGTGTAATTCGAATTCTCATTCATTCTTTCCTCTGTAATTGCCTTCACAATCACCTTCCCGTTGATACTGTCCTTTTCAAGTATCGTGGTCATTATATCCACCGCATTTCCCTCGGATGTGCCATCCTTAACGCCGCGGCTCGAATATGCGGTGCTTATCGAGCATGGCGAGGTGATTCCAAGTGCCGCAGCAACATTTTTTACGAGATTCTCCTTCTCCTGCTCAGTCAGATAGCACACGCCGAACTTTCCGTACCCCTCAATATATGTGTTGAGCTCACACCACTCCTTGTCAACCACGCAGTCCGTAAATGCCGCACTCATCGACACCTCGCGGTGACCGCTCCTTTGTGACAGATATATTCCCGCAACGGCTATCCACAGTATAATCGCAGCATATAACATCTTTTTCATAATAAGCTTCATTTCCCTCCACTTGATGTTTTTATTAGATTATGATGTTAAATGCGGAAGTTTATACCTTTTTATAATTAAATTCAGGTGGCAAACCTGTCCTTTAAGATTTTGCGTGTATTGCATATTATATTTATGCATATCAGCTCCGTTGTACGAAGCTGGTTGTTCTAACGACTCTGAAAAATTTTTCTTATACTTCCGCCACCGTTGCAAAATCAGCCTTCCATGGCTGTTTGCAGCTCATCCGGCATACATTTTGACACCTGAATGTAATAGGAAAGAAGTTTCCTATTACATAAAAAATGCCCATGCCGCATAAATGCAGCACAGGCATTGACTTGTAATCATCTTATACAGACAGATTATCTCACTTAATCTGCTCCACTTTGTCAATTAACCATTCTTCATTTAAAAGAACTATGGTTACGCTATAATTGTTCTGTTCTCCTGTAATTGAATCTTTCTCACATACAAGCTCTGCCACAATCTTATCCTTCGCCACAGACTTAATAGTGCATGTCTCTATATTCGGAATGTAGTTCGTGTTAGCCCACAGGCGGATGTACAGCTTTCCGTCCTTCTCCTCGTAAAGCTTCGTATCACCTTCAAGATAAGGCTTGTAATAGTTATCCTCGGCAAATTGCGGCGTACATACCTTCTCAACAGCATCCTTAAGCTGCTGCATCGTGGTTATATCTCCTTCCACCGGGCAAAGGTAATCATAATCCGAATCACCCTTGATAAGAATGCTTTCGTCAATCTCACCCTTATATCCGAGACCTGTTACCCATATGTTTACATACATCTGTTGATATTCCTGCCAAGTCTCTTTTACCTTCTGCTCCGCTTCGGCATTCGACATACCGCTCTTACATCCGCTGACGCACAGCACCACTACCGCAAGACATGCTGCAATTTTCCACCCAATACGTCCCTTCATACAGTTACCTCCTTATAATTGTTTATGTGAAAATATTTGTAAAGCTTTATAAAGCAAAGTAATGTAAGAATGCCAAAATACCATTACATTACCTGCCTTATAAAACCATGGTGCCAATTATAGTTAAGGCATTTATATTCTTAATTACAATCTACCATACTATTGTAGACATGTCAACTATTATCAGCGCAACTCAGTTTGCCAACTTTGGGTAGGTGACAATGGTTGAATGCGCATTATAGAATGTATGCAAATAGTCCAAGGAGGAATTTCTTTATGAAAAAAGCCGCAGCAAAATTATTAGTTGTAATTATTCTGTCAGCATGTTTCTTTTCAGTGGTGAAAACCGAAAATCATTCTGATGACAATGATTCCCTTATCGAAGTATACCATGATGAAACATTTCATGAAATTAGTAATTAGGATATTCTTAATTTATATCTTTTCTCGAAAACCGTATCCTTACACATTTGACACCACAGCATACATTGATACAAACTATCATTGTATGCTTTTTGATTTTGTCCAATTTGACTTTTATTCCACGCGATATTAAATAAATCACAATGCAACTCACTTATTCTCCCATACATAAGTTGCCCTTTTATCACTCTTCTCGCAATATTATCAGATTCCTGATATTTCCCAAGACTTCCGAATACACTCGCAATATATGTCATATAGAAATCCCAGTCTTTTATATTCTCCTGAATCTCAACGTCATTACAGTTTATCAGTCGCTTATATATCGGTTCCATATACTTGAATGCACTGGCATCATCACCGTTATATTTATACTTGGCGGAGATTTGAAACAGCATTCTCTTCTCATTGTTGGACAGGTACACATTATCCGATGCAAGAATCTTGTCAACACTCACTGTCTCGCTGAGGCTCTTACACATCCGGTCTATGTATGTACGATAATCCATCTCTTTTAGCCCATAGGATGCAATGGCTTTTCCCAGTTCAATGAACTGTCTGTTAATCATATGCGGCGGCAGCTGAGCTTCAAGCTCGTTCATCATGTCACGGCATTCGGCATACTTGAACTCTCGGCTGAGCCGCTTCCACTTAGAATATAGTTCAATCGTGTCTCTCTTGTCCGTGATAATTCCCATACGCTGATATCCTGCCGGCAGTCCCAGCTTTTCAAGAAGCTCCTCTGCTATATCGCGGTGCGTTCCGACCTTATTATGTTCAAGGCTTCGCAGCGTCTTTTCCGAACATATTCCATCATACAGGTTCTTCATGGTCATACCGAGCATAGTTCGTCTTGTCTTTACGACCGTTCCGATATTATACACGGAATTTTCCTTGTAAAAATAACAGCTGTTGACCGTGTATTCCCACACATTGTACTCACTGCACAGCATATGTATTGCCGACAGCCATTCCCCCGTCTGTCTTAACAGTGCGTCCCGCTCGTCACCGCCATAGCCGTTTTCAAGAAATACCTTCCTTATCTCCAATATTTCCGTAAAATAATAACGCACTGCCTTTTCACGCAGCACGTCAAGCGCCTCTTCGCAGTATTGATACAGCTTATCTAACTGCTTGGTGTCAGTGTTGAGAAACATATCTCTGACCGTCCGGCCATATATAAGAATCCTATACATATATACAACCGTCTTTGGATAAAGCTTAGCCTTGGCTGAGAGGCTGAATCTTGAATTTCCAAGATACTTAAGAATCTCCTCATACAGTTCTATATCCGTGGAGCCTCCCTGCTCCATCTGATTGTAAAAATAATATTCCAGCACAATATCAACTTCATCTATGGACAGCATGAAGCGTCTTACATGCTTCAGTGCCTTGATTGGAATTGTGAGCTCCAATGCCTCTCTGTACAATCTTGCTGTCTCTTCTATCATTTCCCGGTTCATATCAGCATAATTCTCAGTACATGTACGGCACTGTATTCTCATTACCTTGGCGAACTGCTTCCTGACAATATTGTCGCTGTACAACTGCTCATATTTATCTATAAGCTCTATGGCTTCATCTATACGCAGACACTCAATCGCATCTATTATTTTCCATCTTCTCTGCCATTCCTCATAATCATCATTGGTCATATACGCGCCTTCATCCTCGAACGCCATACCCAATCGGTCAGTAAGCCTCTTAATAATAGATGCATCCGTCTCTCTCGTTCCACTCTCAATCTTGCTGAGGTTACCCATTGACATCAGACCATCGCACAGATTCACAAGCCCGATACACTGTTCAACGCGCTCATTGTAGATTAACGTTCCGACGCTTTCACTGTGACATACATCACGCTGATTTATCTGCTGTACATTTTCATCCAATAGTATCACCTCAATATAACACTAACTAATATAATTATATTAATAATACCATACTATAATAATCGAATCAATATACTTGATGTTAAAAAAACATAGACGGACGTTTATGTAGATATGCCAAAACAGCTCTGAGTGCAGAAAATATGGCATAATATGACCTGCCTATGGAATCCTTATACAATCCTGCATCAAGCAGTATTTTAGCCGACTGCAATTTTTCCTCAGCCATACTAAGTCTGTACGATGAAAGTTCATCCAACCTTGATTCCCTCCTTCTCAATATTCATATAATAAGGCAAACTGTTTTTGTAAAATTCAAACTCGTCTAAAGGGACAACTGTTGGAGAGACAACAACATCATTTTCAAGTCCTATTTCGGCTGATGCTTCCCATATAACTCTCAATTTCTTCTGTAAATCTATTCTGTCGCCTCTTACAATAGCTACAATATCCACATCGGACTGCGCAGTTTCTTCTCTCCTTGCATATGAGCCATAAAGAATAATCGTGATTTCTCCGCTATACGAGCTCTCGAAATCACAACAGACATTCGCAAATCGGGCTACAGCCCTGTTTTGCTCATTGCTGTTTATCCATCTAATAGATATAGTGCTCTGTCTGCAAGCAGCCACACACTATATCTATTGATGGATTTATTATATCACATATAAAAACTATAATACACACAAAAATACCGTCAGTAAAAATACTGACGGTACATAATTCTATATTTAATATCCGTGCGTCTTTCTTCGTGAAGGCACAAAGAGCGTTACCGGCACAGCCAACTCAACCCCGGCACCCCCACGTCACATAAGAGCTTCTGCTTAATGCTGCTTCGTTCCCGACCTGACATGGTTCACAGATTCCTATTGCGTAAGACCAAGATATCAACGTCACTTATACCGGGCAGCCCCTCTGTGGGCTTCCCTAGGAAAGACATCACCCCTGCTGTAGCGGATTGCAGGTACAGGGCACCGCTATCTCCCCGGCTGC
>CAKRIL010000008.1 GCA_934343915.1 uncultured Lachnospiraceae bacterium
CAGTCGGTGAGAGTTTCCGCAAAGAATTTCGGAATGGAAAACGGAATAAAGTCGGTTCCTCTGTACGCGGCTTGGTGTATTTGGTAAAGGTGCGCAAAGGTTTATGCGTTTTTTATTGGCTGAAATATTGGATTTTCAAAGTTAAACACACAGTATCTGTATGAAAGAGTTTAACAAAGTAGGATTTTTATAATTGACAAAAGATATATATGATGATATTATTAGTATGGATATTGCGATAGTTGCTTGGGTGGTTCAAAGGAGTGTCTTATGCGAGATTCTAGAAAAGGTGGAGCTTTGACTGATGTGACACATTATATTCTGCATGCATTATTTGAACCTAGCCATGGATATGGTGTAATACGGTTTATCGAGCAACTTATTGATAAATGTTTGTGCGCAGGTGGAGAAAACTTGTATGGAGCCGTAACTTTCATTGCAGGATAAGGGATGGATTTGTAGTTAAAACTACAAATAGCAGCAAAGGAGACAAGAAAAGCATTATCTAATCATCAGTGAAGGGATAAATGGGGGTTACAGAGAGATCGTAAGAATAAAAAATTCTTGGAAAAATGCACAAGTGGTAGTAGGGGAGTGGAAAACAATATGAATAAAATATATCACCGTTTTTTTGCAGGTGCGATGAAATCTCAGGCACGTTGGCTAAATAAAATGGCTAAACGAGGATATCGTCTAATAAAAACAGGAAAAATGAGTTATGAATTTGAAGCATGTGAGCCGGATTACTATGAGTACTATGTCGAGTATATTGGAGATAAATCCAAAGAAAATGCAGAGAAATACAAGCACTTATTAGAAGATATGGGGTATGTAGTATTTTATAAAAACATTAATGTAAATTACAATGTTGGCAAAGTGACATATAATCCGCTTGCAGAGAAAGGTGGTCGTGTCATCAGCAATGAAACAACTATGGGAAAAGAATTATTGATTGTTGAGAAAATAAAGGATATGGCACCATTTGAATTACATACAACAGCGGAGGATCAAAGGAATTACATTATTAGATTAAGCAAAAGCTGGTTGTATATGTTTACAATATTTTTGCTACTATTTATTTTTACTGGACGTTTGATTTTAGGTATTATTACTTGTATTTTATGTATACCAGTGATTATCTTTGCCATTAAGATATTTAAACTAAAGAAAGAAATGCTAACCAAGGAGTAGTGCAGTATTAAATAGCTGACTTGAAATTTTAAATTCGCATAAGCGGGCGGTGGAATTTAAATAAAAAATTTAGGAAGCGGTTGGGTCTCATGAAGAATTATTGAAATTAAAAGGACTATATTATAAATTATGGAGTGGGGAAAATAAATAACTTTTACCGTTTTCATGATGTTGTAGGCAGATGTATTCCATAAACACTCTATGGTTATTGATTTTATTCTTTAGATAGACATTCACATGAAAGGTATAAACAGCCTGTGGTGACAGAAGCGGTAAGAGTATAAAAGGTGTCTTTATCGATGAACCGCACCATGGCGAGGTTATGGGGGACATGGAACGGAATTGATTTAGGATGTATCGACTTTCGCTGCTGTTTTATATTGATAAAGGAGAAAAGTTTTTTGAGCTTAAGTGGCAATATTGTGAGACAATACATGATTACCTTGCGGTGCAGTTGGCGTGCCGAGAACATAAGCTCTATTATTGGGAATCTAACTCCACGGCGGAGCTTGATTTTGTCATAATGTATGGAAATGGCATTCTTCCGATTGAGTGTAAAGCCAACGTTCATGTAAGGACAAAAAGTCTTGAAATATTTAAAAAGAAGTATGATATAGCGCAGTCGGTGAGAGTTTCCGCAAAGAATTTCGGAATGGAAAACGGAATAAAGTCGGTTCCTCTGTACGCGGCTTGGTGCATTTAATACTTGACAAGACAGGCATTGCGGCAATATAATCAGCCTGTAACATAGAATTGAAAGAATTGCAAAACAGTTCTTTCGCAACATTTTAAGAAAGCGAGGTAGTTCATTATGAGAAATGCAGAGATGGAGATTGTAATTGAATATTGTGTGATTACCTCGGTTTATGATGTTATGTGATTATCTGCAGCTTCTTGGAGTTGTGAGCAGTCAGTAAGACGGATTGCAGATATCCGTTTGAGATTTATATTATGTTGGCTTATGGACCGTGGCATTTTGCTACGGTCTTTTTGTGTCTATATGTAAGGAAAATGATGGGCGTTGTGAGCGGTACTTGAGCTTGTACCGAGGTAGTCCGAAATGAAAGAGAATCATGTACCGCAGATTATGATTATTTCAGAGAGGACTAAAAAATGGAGAAAAATAAGAATTTTAACAGTGAAGGTATTAACGAAAACAGCAGATGCGTAGGACGTATCTGCAATGTACAGAAGAATATGTTTACCATTCTTTTTGAGGGGAAGGAGTTACCCGCAAGGTGCAGGGGAAGCATCTACTACGACAATGAGGCGTATCCGATAGTGGGTGATTATGTGGAGTTCGACTATCAGCCGTCGGGCGAGAGCAGGATTGTGAGGGTGTGCGACAGAAAGAGTATTTTGAAGCGCCCTTATCCGAGTGACCACAGCAGGAAAAATTCGTTGGAACAGGAGATGGTGGCGAATGTCGATTATTGCTTTATAGTGAGCTCGCTTAATGACAATTTTAACGTGAACAGAATAATGAGATACATTGCGGTTGCGGCGAACGGTGGCGCGGTGCCGATAGTGGTGCTCACCAAGGCGGATTTGTGCGGGAAGGTGGAGGACTATATAGATGAGGTAAAAGCGGCAGCAGGTGATGCCAGGGTGTATGCTGTGAGTGCAGTTAAGCAGGAGGGCATGAGTGAGCTTCTCGCGTATTGCAGGTCAGGGGTGACAATAGCGCTTATGGGCTCGTCGGGTGTAGGAAAGTCAACGCTGATAAACGCAATCTCAGGCAGTGAGGTTATGAAGACAGGTGCGGTAAGAGAGTGTGATTCGAGGGGAAGACATACCACGACGACAAGGCAGCTCTTTGAATTGCCTAACGGTGTCACCATTGTCGATACACCGGGAATGAGAGAAATCGGAATGTGTGATGTCGAGGAAGGGCTTGATGACACCTTTGCGGATATTGTAAAGCTGGAGGGCTGCTGTAAATTCAGTGATTGCAGACATAAGACGGAGCCCGGCTGCGCCATAAAGGCTGCGATAGCGGACGGAAGCCTGTCGACGGAGAGGTATGAGCTCTATAAAAGCCTGAAAAATGAGAGCGCAAGGAATTTTGACCGAAAGGCGGTTGCGCTAAAGAGACGCGAGATTAAGAAAAGCAGACGATAAAAACTGCATTTTCTTGTAGATTATTACATTGTGAAGTGAGACGATATGCGGTATTTTTATTGACAGAAGCATTAGGCAATTGCGAAACATAATTTTGACGATAAACAGTTGTGCAAATTTAACAAATTCGCAAGCAGGTACTATGAAGCCGCTGGTACTTAGGCAGTGTATTTTACTGCCTTATGTACCGTTGCGTGATTCATGTAGCGAAAGCGTGCCTGTGGTGAATTGTTAAATTTGTACAACGTCCGCTTTCAAATATATAGTTTCGCAATTGTCTAACAGAAGCATGACCGAAAGGAGAAAAGTATCATGAGTGAAAATACCGCATATACGTCGAGCGGACGGACAAAGGAATATCTGAGAGATATGTGTGAAGGCTGGCACTTCGGCGGAGAGACTCTTACGGAGGATGAAGTGACAGGTGTTGATTTTGACGATAGCGGATGGAAAGTGGTGAACATTCCACATACATGGAATATCAAGGATGCGGAGGACGGCGGAAACGACTATCTGCGCACCGCCTTTTGGTACAGGAAAAAGCTTGATTATG
Organism: uncultured Lachnospiraceae bacterium; assembly: GCA_934343915.1. Taxonomy (GTDB): domain Bacteria; phylum Bacillota; class Clostridia; order Lachnospirales; family Lachnospiraceae; genus CAG-882. The sequence goes on from CAKRIL010000008.1 coordinate 3,866, forward strand.
AAGAGGCATTCGACGGAAAGAAGGTGTACCTTGAGTTCAACGGGGCAAATCAAAAGACTGATGTGTATGTAAACGGGACGCATGTGCCGTACAACGGCGGTGACAGGTTCACGCACAAGGGCGGCTACACGGCATTCAGATATGATATAACGGATTATCTTGTGCAGGGACAGAATGTGCTTGCAGTCAGAGTTGACAATTCGCATGATGAGGCTATTGCACCGATATCCGCAGATTTTAATATGTGCGGTGGAATATACAGGAGAGTTTTCCTCGTTATTGTGGATAAAGTTCATTTTGACCTTGATAACAACGGCTCGTCGGGGCTTTTTCTCACAACACCCGATGTCAGGAGCATGACGGCACCTGAAAGCCTCGGAACAGTTAATGTCAGGACAGAGCTTGTAAATGACAGTGATGTCGTAAGAACTGTTATGGTAAAAATCGTGATTGAAGGAGATAATGTCCCGAAAGCAGTGAGCGAACAGCTAAATATTCCTGCTCATGGCAGAGTACTGTATGAGAGGACGGTTAAGGTTGCTAACCCTCATTTGTGGCAGGGAATATCTTATGAGCGGGAAACCGATATATGTGCGGGCAGTGATAAATCGGAAGGCATACACACAGCAGATGCAGGTTACATGTACACCGTGAAGGTCAGCATAAGCGATGGTGATGTAGTGCTTGATGAGGTGAGCGACAGGGTTGGCTTCAGATATTTTTACGTTGACAAGGAAAAGGGATTTTTCTTAAATGGCAGACCGCATCCGCTCAGAGGTGTGAACAGGCATCAGTTCTATAAAGGTATGGGAAATGCACTGACAGAGGCAGAGCATGAGGAGGATGTCAACATAATCAAGGAGCTTGGCGCAAATGCAGTGAGATTATGCCATTATCCTCACACGGATTATTTTTACGACCTCTGCGATGAGAACGGAATAGTTCTGTGGACGGAGATACCGCTTGTCAACGCGCTCGGTGAGTCGGAGGAGTTTGCGGAGAATACCAAAAGGCAGCTTGTTGAGCTTATGAGGCAGCAGTACAACAGACCTTCCGTCATTTTCTGGGGACTTCAAAATGAGATAGGCAATGGTGCCAACAGCGCGAGCAGCTTCATGAATGCCAAGCAGCTTGTGTATGAGCTCGATGAGCTGGCACACGGGGAGGACGGCTCGGGAAGATACACGACGCAGGCAATCAACCGCGACTATGCGATGAATCAGAGGGGAACGGCAGACTATGCGGACTTTACCAACAATATAGGCTGGAAATCCGATATTGCGGCGTGGAATATATATCCCGGCTGGTATCCCGACAAGAATTTTGACGGCAATTTTGAGCAGCTCATGGACAGGAAGGCTTCCTTCGACAACAGACCGATGGGGATATCTGAGTACGGCTGGGGTTCCAATGTCAATCAGCATGAGCTGTATCCCGAGCTTGAGAAGAACGGATTGCTCGCATGGGGGCAGTGGCATCCCGAGGAGTACCAGAGCATCATGCATGAGCAGGCACTTAAATATATAAACATGCATGACTGCCTGTGGGCGACATTTATATGGGTGCTGTTTGATTTTGCAGTGGACTCACGAAATGAAGGCGGTCAGATTGCGTTAAATGACAAGGGACTTGTCACAGGTGACAGAAAAATACGCAAGGACAGCTTTTACCTGTACAAGGCTAATTGGAATAAGGCGGACAGCTTCGTACATATCACAAGCTCACGCTATGTCGACAGGGAGAGCGAGGACACCTATGTAAAGGTGTACTCCAACTGTGACAGCGTTTCACTCATTGTAAATGGTGTGAACATCGGGGAGATGGACAACAGGGGGAATGGAGTGTTCATAGTGGATAGGATTGAACTTGCAAGAGGAAAAAATGAGATAAAGGCAGTCGGACATATCAGTGCAGAAGGTGCAGAGTACACGGACAACTGTGAGTGGAGGCTGAGTTAAAAGGATTTATAAGCAATACAAGGGATATTTATAAAAAAGATTCAGGTGTCAAAACCTGTTGTTTTGATTTTCATGTGTATACCATGTTATAATTATACATATCAGCTCCGTTGTACGAAACAAGTTGTTCTAATGCCTCTGAAAAAATATTCTGCTTCCGCCAACGTTGCAAAATCATCCATCCATGGCTGTTTGCAACTCAGCCGGCATCCATGCCGTCTGTGGCTGTGTGATAAGCAGAGGCATAAGAACAACTAAGCTTCTCCCAAAAGTCGTGATATGCATAATTATAACATGATATACATATTGAAGTCGTGAAAGCATGTTTTGACACCCGAAGCATAGTATTAAAAAACATATTGACAAACGTTCATATATGAGGTATAAAAGGTGATATAACAGTGTTATATAACATTGTTACATCACCTTTTTTCAGAATGGAGCTTAAATGGACAGTGTGACTACAACCTTGGAGAGGATACACGCCTCGGCAAAGCGGGAGTTTCTTGAAAAGGGCTTTCAGGGGGCATCGTTAAGGAATATTGTGAAGAGTGCGGGGGTGACCACGGGGGCATTCTACGGCTACTACGACAGCAAGGAGAAGCTGTTCGACGCACTTGTATCGGAGCAGTATGAGCATCTGATGGATATGTATGTCAGGACGCAGAACGGATTCAAGGAGCTTGATGCAGGCACGCAGCAGGAGAACATGGGGAAGGTCGGCGGCGACTGCCTGGAGCAGATGCTCGACTATATGTATGAGAATGAGGATGAGTTCAGGCTTATACTCACATGCTCTATGGGGACGAGATATGAGAATATGGTGCATGAGATGTCGGAGATAGAGGTTCAGGCGACACACGATTTCGTTCAGGTTATGCGTGCGAATGGCAAAGACGTGAGGGAGATAGACCCGAAGCTTGAGCATGTGCTTGTGAGCGGTATGTTCTCGGCATTTTTTGAGCTTCTCATTCATAGAAATGATATCGGTGAGGCTAAGACCTACTTAAAGCAGCTTCGCGAGTTCTACACCGCCGGCTGGAGACAGCTCTTTGATATGTATTTCGAGTGAGAGGTATCGACAGAACGGATGATGTAGCAGAAGGTAAAAAATAAATAAGCAGATAAAGGTTCCTATATGGAACTTTTTATTTGAGGTTATGTTAGATAACACTAATATAACTTAGTCAAACTTACAACAAGTTTGACAAATATAACTATGCTTGGAAGATAATTGAAAAACTCATATTTGGAAATTGAACAGTTGAACAAATTTAATGAATTCGCAAACAGGTGCTTCAGAGCGGAATAGTTCAGCTTTGCTGAACTAATGTACTTAGGTGGCGTATTTTGACACCTTATGTACCGTTACCAGCGATGAGCAGCGAGAGCGTGCCTGTGGTGAATCATTAAATTTGTTCAACGTACAGTATCAATGTGTAGTAGCACAATTATCTACCTACAATTATTTCAAGGAGGATAACCATGAAGGAGAGCAAAGAAAAGAGCCCTAAGAAGGAATCAGCCTTCTCACGGCTCATGACGTATGCGGAAAGCTACAAGGGCTTCAGCTATGCGTCGGTTGTTATGTCAGCGGTCAGTGCAGTGCTTGCACTGTTTCCGTTCATCTATCTGTGGAAAATTATAAAAGAGGTTATTGAAGTGTCGCCTGATTTTTCGAGGGCTGACGGAATTGTACATAACGGAGTTATGGCGGTTGTAATGGCACTTGTGAGCATGCTCATATATTTTGCGGCACTTCTTTTTTCGCATAAGGCGGCCTTCAGGGTTGCGGCGAACATGAAGCTTACCGCACTCAACCATGTGAAGAAGCTCCCGGTAGGTGCGGTTGACAGCCTTGGAAGCGGAAGAATGAGAAAGATTATCGCGGAGTCAGCGGAGGCGACGGAGACATACCTTGCGCATCAGCTCCCTGACACGGCAAATGCCATGCTTACACCTGTCGCACTCATAGTCATGCTGTTTATTTTTGACTGGAAGTTAGGGCTTGTGAGCCTTATCCCTGTTGCGCTTGCATTTGTCAATATGGCGGGAATGCTCGGAAAAAAGATGGCGGAGGATATGAGGCATTATCAGGATTCGCTTGAGGACATGAACAATCAGGCTGTTGAGTATGTGAGAGGAATGCCTGTTGTAAAGACCTTCGGACAGTCAGTGTTCACCTTCAAAAAGTTTCGTGATTCTATAAGCAGCTACTCGAAGTTCTGTATCTCTTACACCAAGAGATGTCGCAGACCTATGGTTCTGTTCGAGGTTGCAATCAACAGCGTGTTTGCTTTTCTTACATGCGCAGCGCTGATTGTTACGGCGGGCGGCGTTGTGACGGATAAATTTGTTGTAAATCTGTTGTTTTATATTATCTTTACACCTATCGTATCAACAACCTTCACCAAGATGATGTTCATGAGCGAGAACAACATGCTCGTTGAGGATGCGCTCACAAGAGTGCAGTCGATACTCGACATGGAGCCTCTTAAGGAGAACGATGGAGATAAGAGTGTAAGAGATTACTCGATTGAGCTTAAGAATGTAAGCTTCAGATATGAGGGAGCGGAGCGTGATGCGGTATCCAACCTGTCATTAAAGATACCTCAGGGCTCACATGTGGCGTTCGTCGGATCGTCCGGCGGAGGAAAGAGTACAACGGCAGCGCTTATCGCAAGATTTTTCGATGTCAATTCAGGAAGCATAAGCGTCGGGGGAGTCAACATAAAGGATATTCCAAAGTCACAGCTTAACAGCATGATTGCCTATGTATTTCAGAATAACAAGCTGTTAAAAATGAGCATCAGGGAGAATCTTAAGCTTGCAAAGCCTGATGCGACGGATGCTGAGTTAAAGAGAGCACTGCACCTTGCACAGTGCGATGATATAATTGCGAAGCTCCCTAAGGGAATTGACACGGAGCTTGGAACGCACGGCACATATCTGTCAGGTGGTGAGACACAGCGTATCGCCATAGCGAGAGCACTTTTAAAGGATGCCCCTATTGTAATTCTCGATGAGGCTACAGCCTTTGCCGATCCTGAGAATGAGAGCCTTGTTCAGAAGGCATTCGATGAGATTGGTAAAAATAAGACGGTTATTATGATTGCGCACAGACTTTCCACCGTCAAGGATGCGGATGAAATCTTCGTGCTTAAGGAGGGCAGACTTGCACAGTCCGGAAGCCATGAGGAGCTTCTTGCAGCGGGTGAGAAGGATAACAGCTATAAAAAGATGTGGGATGAGTACAGAAAATCTGTAACATGGAAGGTAGGTGGAGCGGTATGATAAAAAAGCTCATGAAAAGATACGCACTTACTAAGCAGGGTGCGGTTGACTTTATAAAGTGTACGGCGATTACGACATTGCAGAACATAATGCTCATGGTTCCCGTGGCACTCATGTATTATCTTGCTGCCGACATGATTAACGGAAATGTTCCGGTAAATCACAGATACACATATATTATCGGATGTGTTATAATTTTAATTGTATTTGGTATAGTATTTTATCTTCAGTACAACTCATCTTTCTTTTCTACTTATAAGGAGAGTGAGCACAGAAGAATCAATATAGCCGAGAAGTTAAGAACACTTCCGCTATCGTTCTTCGGAAAGAAGGATCTTGCAGACCTTACATCTACGATTCTCGGAGACTGTACGGTGCTTGAACACAACTTTTCACATGTTATGCCGCAGTTCTTTGGAGCGATGATTTCAACGGTGCTGATTGCGGTGAGCCTGTTTTTCTTCGACTGGAGAATGGCACTTGCAGCTCTGTGGGTTCTTCCGATTGCGCTCATAATCGTTGGCTGTTCGGGCAATGTACAGAGAAGAATTTCAAGAAGAAAGAGAAAGGTTGCTGTCATACAAGCGGACGGACTTCAGGAGTATCTTGAGACAGTCAAGGATTTAAAGTCCTATAACGCCGAGGATAAGTACCTTGAGGGGCTTAATGGCAAGATTGGCGCACTTGAGAAGGAGAGCTTTAAGGCTGAGCTTGGAACAGCGGTGTTCGTTGTGTCAGCGTCGTGTATTCTCCGCTTCGGAATCGGAACGGTTGCGCTTGCGGGCTCGATTCTTCTCTGTGAGGGAAAGCTTGATGTGATGACGTTCTTCATGTTCATTCTTGTCGTGTCAAGAATATATGAGCCGATGCAGGGTACACTCATGAACCTCGCAGCTGTAATATCACAGGATATCAACGTAGAGAGAATGAACGAGATTACGGATTACCCTGTACAGAAGGGAACGGATGAGCTCAAGGTTAATTCCTACGATATTGATTTTTCAAATGTAAGCTTTTCCTACGATAAGAGTGAGAATGTACTTAAAGATATAAGCTTTACGGCTAAGCAGGGAGAAGTCACTGCACTTATAGGGCCATCCGGCGGCGGTAAGTCCACGGTATCTAAGCTTGCGGCAAGATTCTGGGATGTCGACGGAGGAACGATAAGACTTGGAGGCAAGGATATCTCTCAGGTTGACCCTGAGAAGCTTCTTGCGGCATATTCCATAGTTTTTCAGGATGTAACTCTCTTTGATAACACTATCATGGAGAATATCAGAATAGGTAAGAAGGATGCGACCGACGAGGAGGTTATAAGGGCTGCAAAGGAGGCACAGTGCGATGAATTCATATCGAAGCTTCCTGACGGCTATAACACCGTAATCGGAGAGAACGGTTCAGCTCTCTCAGGGGGAGAGAGACAGAGAATCTCCATAGCGAGAGCACTTCTAAAGGATGCACCTGTAATACTTCTTGATGAGGCGACGGCATCGCTTGATGCGGAGAATGAGACCTATATTCAGGAGGCTATATCAAGGCTCATAAAGAATAAGACGGTTATTATTATCGCACACAGAATGCGTACCGTTTCGGGAGCAGATAAGATTGTTGTCATTGATGGCGGTCATGCAGCCGAGACAGGTACACCTGAGGAGCTTCTTAAGAACAACGGAATATATGCTAAGATGGTGAGACTTCAGACTGAGGGATAAAAAATAGGTTTGGAGGCAGTATATGGATTACAACAATTTTTTTCAGACACTTGACGGGCTGCTTGATGAGAAGAAGATGGACGAAGCGGAGCAGTTCCTTATTGACAATATGAAGATGGCAATGGAGCGTGAGGACACTCAGGCGCTTCTTGCGGTTCTCGCTGAGCTGGTGGGCTTGTACCGCGTTACCGGAAGGCATGAAGAGTCAACAATGCTTGCTGACAGGGCGATGACAATAGCTGATGGAGCCGGGGTCAGAGGTCAGAACTACGCAACCATAATATTAAATGCAGCCACGGCATACAGGGCGGCGGGCAATTTCCTGCGTGCCAAGGAGCTGTACGAGCAGACTGCACAGGAGTTAAAGAAGTCAGGCTGCAGGGATGCGTACAGATACGCTTCACTATACAACAATATAAGTCTTTTGTATTCTGAGACAGGTGATTATGACAGCGCAAAGCAGGAGCTTTTCAAGGCACTTGAGATAATAAGAACGATTCCTGACTGCGAGGTTGAGGAAGCGACGACGTATGTGAATCTGTCACTTTTGTACATCAGGCAGGAGGAGTACGGCGAGGCCGAGAATAATATACTGAAGGCACTTGAGATTTTTAAGAGGAATAAGGGAAGAAAGTATAAGGATGCTCATTACGGAGCGGCACTGTCAGCGTATGGCGACCTGTATTTGAAAAAGGGCGAGCCGGCACGGGCAGCAGAGCTCTATGAGGAGGCTCTGCCGGAGATTGCCCGAAGCTACGGCTATAACAATGACGCATACCGCACAACCTGTGCCAACTGCATCGATGCATACAGCTGTCTTGCAGCCACGGACGGCTCTGCCGATGACGGCATTGCAAAGAGAATAGATGAGCTCAAAAACAAGCTCGAAAATCTGTGCTGTGATGCGGGTGAGGGCGTGATAAGCGGGCTTGTGCTTGCACGCGAATACTACGAGGCTTATGTTAAGGACATGCTTCACAGGGAGTTTCCGGAATATGAGGACAGAATAGCGGTGGGACTTGCCGGATATGGCTCTGAATGCTTCGGCTTCGATGATGAGCTGTCAAGAGACCATGACTTCGGACCTTGTGTATGTCTGTGGGTTGATGATGTGGTCTATGATGAGATTGGTGCAAGGCTTGCAGATGAGTATGATAAGCTTCCTAAGAGCTTTTTAGGTGTTGCTGCGAGAGTTGAGACAAGGAATGGACACGGGAGAGTCGGTGTCGTAAGGATAAGCGATTTTTTGAAGGAGCACATAGATACCGACAAGGTTCCGGAGCGCGATGATATAGCGGCGTGGGCGGCGATAAGCGATGAGCAGGCGGCAGCGGTCGTAAACGGTGAGATATTTAGGGACGAAGCGGGAATAATCACCGGGCAAAGACGGAGACTGGCTGAATTTTATCCTGATGAGCTGTGGTACCCTAAGATGGCGGAGGCAGCGGTCAGAATTGCGCAATACGGTCAATATAATTATAAGAGATGTATAAAGAGGGGAGATTATATAGCTGCGTCGCTTGCATTCACGGGCTTCATGCAGGAGACCATGAAGCTGTGCTTTCTTGTGTACAGAGAATATATGCCGTACTATAAATGGTCATACAGAGCACTCTTAAGGCTGGCACAGACCAAGCAGGAGCCGTTTCTTCACAGAATATGTGATGAGCTTGGAGGGCTGGCAGCGCTTGATTATCATGATGAGAACAAGGTGTCTGAGCTTATTGAGAAGATATGTACAGAGCTTGTAAGGCTTCTCAATATTCAGAGCCTGTCGGGAAGCAGCGATACATACATGGAGACTCAGGGCTATGCCATAATGCAGAGCTTTGAGGATATGCAGAGCTCTTCCGACGAAAAGAGCAGGGAGCTGATTGAAAACATTGTAGGGATTGAGTGGGATATGTTTCAGGCGACGCGCAATGAGGGGGCAAGAGCGGACTGTCAGAATAATTATAATACCTTTACGCTTATGAGAAGAAGTCAGTTCATGGCATGGAATGATGAGCTTTTAAGAAGCTATCTTGCCGACCTTGAGGAGGGAGAGAGAAGCGGAAGAAATCTTGTCACGGAGAAATATGCGAGAATGATGCAGAGCACGGCACCTGATGAGTATGCCGGCTTCAAGGACAGCCTCCCGCAGATAGATGAGGAGCGCAGAACGATAGCGGAGCAGATTATAGCGATACAGGTTGGCTGGCTTGAAGAGTTCGTGGCAGAGTATCCTGCACTTGCGGGACAAATTCGATATATACACACATCTGAGGATGATATGTATGATACCTCGGCGGAGACCTACTTAAGAGGAGAGCTTGACACATATTCAAAGGATACATTTATTCTGTACTGCAGATATGTAATCGGTCTCTATCAGGAGGGAAAGAACCTCAATAAGATGATAATGGAGAACACCGTGCTTCAATATGGTTACAAATCACTTGAGGACGCACAAAAGCGCATGGAGGGGCTTAAATAGCTGTAATATAAAAACCGGAGGATTATTGGTATTAATATTCCTCCGGCTTTTTTGACATTTTAACCTTGATATTATGTTATTTTGCAGGTGTGTAGGTGAAGGCTTCAACATTGGTTCCGCCATGTGTCGGTACACGGTACAGCATATTCTGACCATAGAAGGTAAAGAAGGTATACTCGGAGGTACAGCTTATGTTGTCTGTGTTGCCTGAGAGTATAACGGTATCATTCGTGCCGTCGATGTTCATACGGTGGAGTGCGTTGCTTCCGTCCTCGGTCTGGAAGAATATCACGTCGTCGTAGATGTTGTAATTGATACATCTGCCGTCATAGAGTACGGCTGTCACGCCCGTTATTGTGTCATACGCCGTGAGAGCATAATTATTCGCCATGTCAAGATAGTAGAGAATATCATCATTCATTGATGCGAGGTAGGTGTTGCCCTCAAGCAATGTATCGGTGAGTCCTGTTGACAGATTGTAGGAGTGAATATTGTGTTCACCGTCGGTTCCTGAGTAGTACAGCTTGTTGTCCGATATGCTGTACAGCGGAAGCTGGGTGTTCTTTATGGTGGCGGTCTCCTTCTTGTCTATGGAGGTGTACATGGTCTGAATCTTACCGTTGTCGTAGCTTCCGTAATATACTCTGTTGCCGATGAGAGCCATTGATGAGATGACATCCACCGTGAGAGCCTTGGCTTTTTTACCCTTTAAATCGGAACGGATGACACCGTAGAGCTGTCCGCGGAAAATCATTCCTGCGTTGTCCTTGTCAAAATTATTCCTTACATAAAAGATATAATTGTCGGTTACGTTTATGTATGATACGGAATCGTCGGATAATTTCTTTATGCCTGTACAGTCGCTGTTCATGGAGTACAGCTTGTCTCCGTCATATGGATTGGAAAAATATATCTTACCGTTGTGTTCAGCAAATAAACCCTTATTTATGAGATTGCCGGATGTGTTCCCAATGTATGAATCATCATTGTATTTTACCATGCTGCTCACATATGAAGCCACGCCTATACCGATAATGACGGCGGCTATGACAATTCCGGTTATTATACTTGATATTTTTTTCACACTAACCCTCTTTTCTGAGATTTTCTCATATATTTTACATATTATTCTAACACATTACAGCCGTTCTTAGCAATGTTCTATTGCGAAAAAATATGAGCAATGATACAATAAACAAAATAGGTATTCGGAGGATGGGACAGTGATAGATTTAGCTGAATCAAGACAAAAGCTTGATATTATAGATAAGCAGATAGTTGAACTTATGAAGCAGAGAATGGAGATAAGCAAGGACGTTGCCGAGTACAAGATAGCCAACAACAAGGCGGTGTACGACAAGAGCAGGGAAGATGAGAAGCTTAAGACACTCTGTGCGCTTGTGGAGGATGATTTTGACAAGCGCTGTGTTGACGAGCTGTTCAAGCAGATTATGGCTATGAGCCGCAAGCTTCAGTACGGAATACTTGAGGCAGGTGAACATTCCAAGGCTGCACCGCATGTCGCTGTCAAGACGCTTGCCAAGGAGGGCTGCCACATTGTGTATCAGGGAGTTCCGGGAGCTTACAGCCACGCCGCGACCCTTAAGTACTTCGGAGAGAATGCAGACTGCTCATGTGTGCCGACCTTCCGTGCAGCGATGGAGGCAATCAAGAATGATGAGGCGGATTATGCCGTGCTTCCTCTTGATAATTCCACGGCGGGTATTGTCAATGATACATATGACCTTTTAAGAGAATATGATAACTATATTGTTGCGGAGGAGACAGTCAGGATTGAACATGCTCTCGTCGGTATTCTGGGTACGGATTTGTCGAAGGTGAAGAGAGTGTATTCGCATCCGCAGGGCCTTATGCAGTGTGCAAGGTATCTTGAGGACAAGGGCTGGCAGCAGCTCGGTGCGGCTAACACGGCAATCGCGGCAAAGAAGATTGTAGAAGAGAAGGATGACACGCAGGTGGCAATAGCAAGTGAGACTGCGGCAAGGCTGTACGGTCTTGAAGTGCTTGCATCGCATATCAATACAAGCGGTGTGAACACGACAAGATTCGTGATTGTATCGAAGAACAGAATCGTAACTGAGGATGCTGACAAGATAAGCATATGCTTTGAGATTCCTCACGAAGCGGGAAGTCTGTATTCAATTCTCAGCAATCTCATATTCAATGGTCTTAATATGACCAAGATAGAATCAAGACCGATAAGTGAGAGAAAGTGGGAGTTCATGTTCTATGTGGACTTTGGCGGGCATATATCCGATGCTGCGGTTAAGAATGCGCTTAGAGGCATTGAGGAGGAAGCACTTGCAATTAAGCTGCTCGGCAATTACAAGAGCAGAGGTTGAAAATAAGGAGATGAGGGATTATGGCGTATTCGACGTTTGCTGCCATTGACATAGGTTCAAGCTGTATGGAGATGGTGATTTATGAGATTTCAAGAGACAACGGAATCAAGAAGATAGATGACGTAAGATACAACTTCGAGCTTGGCAGGAACACATACGAGTCGAAGGAGGTTGACTTTCAGGACGTTGAAAAGATGTGCGATATCCTCTATGGTTTTTCGGAAATCATGAAGGATTACTGCATTGACGATTACAGGGCATTCGCTACCAGTGCGCTGAGAGAGGCGAAGAATGCTTACAGAGTGCTTGACAGAATTAAGGTAAGAACTGGACTGGATGTTGAGATTTTAAGCAATTCCGAGCAGAGATTCATCATATATAAGGCACTTGCGGCGAAGGATGATAAGTTCAACAGGATTATCGAGAAGTCCACGGCACTTGTGGATGTTGGTGCAGGAAGCGCACAGGTGTCAATATTCGATGACGGAACACTTGTTACTACTCAGAATGTAAGGCTTGGTGCCGTCAGAATAAGCAATATGATGTCCGCACTTTCCCGGAACATTGTCAACTATGTAGATATAATGAAGGAATACATTGACAATGATATGGTTACACTGAATGAATTGTTCTTAAAGAGGAAGAAGATTCATAATATAATCTTTGTCGGGGACTGTGTTCCGTATTATGCCAGAATGAAGGAATTCTTCGATGACGGGGAATACACCACACGCAATAAGTTTAAAAAATTCTTTGAAAAAATATATCATGAGAACACGGAGAACATAGCAAAGCTTATGAATATTCAGGACGCTCAGGCGAAGCTTATTCTTCCGAGTGCCATGGTGTACACAAGAATGCTTGATTTTACACAGGCGGAGGACATATGGATGCCGCAGGTAAGCCTGTGCGACGGTATGGCGGTTGAGCATGCGCAGAATACCAAGAAGTTCGAATTGAAGCACGATTTCAAGGCGGATATTCTTGCCGCGGCGAAGACAATCTCACAGCGTTACTCAATCAGAAGCGAGCATGTAAGTCTTGTTGAAAAGAATGCACTGCTCATATATGACAGCATCAAAAAGTATCACGGTCTATCGGAGAGAGAGAGGTTCCTGCTTGAGATTGCATGCATTCTTCATGACTGCGGACAGTATATCAATATGCTCAATCCCGAGCAGTGTTCATACAGTATTATAATGTCCACCGAGATTATAGGCTTGTCACATAAGGAGAGAGAGATTATAGCCAATGTCGTAAAGTATAATACGATGGCATTTGATGCTGATGATGCTCTGTGGAGCTTTGACCGCAAGGATTATCTGACGATTGCCAAGCTGACAGCGATTCTTCGTGTCAGTAATTCACTCGACAGAGGACACAGACAGAAGTTTCAGGATATCGAGGTGGCTGTCGAGGACAATATGCTTGTCATAACAGCGCACACCTTTGAAGATATTACGCTTGAAAAGACATATTTTACGGAACGTGTTGAATTTTTTGAGGAGGTATACGGACTTAAGCCTGTGATAAGGCAGAAGCGGTAATGCCGGAGAGTCCGGAGGAGAATATGGGAAATAATAATAAGATGTTTATTAACAGAGAGTTAAGCTGGCTTGAATTCGATTCAAGAGTGCTCGGTGAGGCGGAGGATGCCGGCAATCCGCTTTTTGAGAGACTTAAGTTCTTAAGTATTACGGCATCCAACTTAGACGAGTTTTTCATGGTAAGAGTGGCATCACTTAAGGATATGGTGAATGCGGGATATACCAAGAAGGATATCGCGGGCATGACAGCGAAGGAGCAGCTTGAGGCACTTGACGAGAGGACACATGCATTCGTAGGGAGACAGTATTCAATATACAATGACGAGCTTATTCCTGCACTTGACAGGGAGGGCTTTCACATCATTGCAAGCCATGAGAGCCTGAATGATGAACAGGCGGCATTTGTTGATAAGTATTTTCATGAGGATGTGTACCCGGTTCTCACGCCTATGGCGGTTGATTCGTCAAGACCTTTTCCGCTTATAAGGAACAAGACACTTAATATTGCCGCTCTTCTTAAGAAAAAGAACAGTGATGAGGATGAGACTGAATTCGCGACCGTGCAGGTTCCTTCGGTGCTTCCCAGATTCGTCAAGCTCCCTGGTGAGAGCGGGGATGTGGTGATACTCCTTGAGGAGATAATTGAGCGCAATATTGATAAGCTGTTTTTAAATTACGATATTCTATGTGCATATCCGTATCGTATTATGAGAAATGCCGACTTATCCATTGATGAGGAGGATGCGGCAGATCTTTTAAAGGAGATAGAAAAACAGCTTAAGAAGAGACAGTGGGGACAGGCAATAAGGCTTGAGGTTCAGGGAAATATGGACAAAAAGCTCCTCAAGAAGCTTAAGAATGAGCTTGATATCACGGACAGTGACATATACAGAATAGACGGCCCGCTTGATTTGACCTTTTTGATGAAGATGTATGGAAGCTTCGGCTATGAGAAGCTTAAGATTGAAAAATATATTCCTGCACAGGTTCCTGAGCTTATGAACGGCAGGAATATCTTCGAGGCAATAAGGGAGGGGGACATTCTTTTACATCATCCGTACCAGACCTTTGACCCTGTTGTAGACTTCGTAAGACAGGCAGCTAAGGATCCGGCGGTGCTCGCAATCAAGCAGACACTCTATCGTGTCAGCGGCAATTCACCGATAGTTGCAGCTCTTGCCGCTGCGGCTGAGAACGGAAAGCAGGTTTCCGTGCTTGTGGAGCTCAAGGCGCGATTCGATGAGGAGAACAATATTATATGGGCGAGAAAGCTTGAACAGGCGGGCTGCCATGTAATATATGGTCTTGTCGGTCTTAAGACCCACAGCAAGATAACACTCGTGGTAAGACGTGAGGAAGACGGAATCAGGCGTTACGTTCACCTTGGAACAGGTAACTACAATGATTCGACAGCGAAGCTGTATTGTGATATGGGTCTGCTTACATGTTCACCGGCTATCGGGGAGGATGCAACGGCAGTATTTAATATGCTGTCAGGATATTCTGAGCCTGTAAGCTGGAATAAGCTCTCGCTTGCACCGCTGTGGCTTAGAGACCGCTTCCATTATCTGGTTGACAGGGAGATAAGACGAGCAAAGGATGGACAGGAGGCACATATAATCGCCAAGATGAATTCCGTGTGCGATAAAGATATAATAGAGCTTATGTATAAGGCATCCAAGGCGGGTGTTAAGGTAGAGCTTATAGTCAGGGGAATATGCTGTCTTATTCCACAGCTTGATGGCGTGAGCGAGAATATAACAGTCCGCTCGATTGTGGGAACCTTCCTTGAGCACAGCAGAATATTCTACTTTGAGAACGGCGGAAATCCCGAAGTGTACATGGCAAGTGCGGATTGGATGTCAAGAAATCTTGACAGACGTGTTGAGATTATGTTTCCGGTCGAGGATGTCAGACTTAAGAAGGAGATTAAGCACATACTTGACGTTCAGCTTGCCGACAATGTGAAAGCACAGCTTATGCAGTCCGACGGAACCTATAAGAAGGTGAAGAACACGTCCGATACACCGATTGAGGCACAGATGGTGTTCTGTGAGGAAGCATGTGAAAAAGCAAAAGCCGCTTCGGTGAATGATGATGTGCATAACAGCAGAGTATTTACGCCGATGATGCATGAGTAGTGATGTTTCAAAAATAAAAGTTGACAAATGGCAGAGTTTTGTGTATATTTATAGAGTGCTTCAACAAGTTAAAGCGTAACACTTTAAAGTGCATGATTGGAGCGCGTCGGAAATATACAGATACAGGAGTGGTATAATATGGATAATACATTTGGAACAATCGTGTCATACAGACCTGACATCAAGGTTGTTGATGCAACATTAAGAGATGGAGGACTTGTCAATAACTTCGGTTTTACAACTGAGTTCGTCAAGGATTTATATAAGACCAATATTGCAGCAGGCGTTGATTATATGGAGTTCGGCTATAAGGCATCTAAGGATATATTTGATCCAAAGGATTTCGGTAAGTGGAAGTTCTCTAACGAGGATGATATCCGCGAGATAGTCGGTGACAATGATTCTGATTTAAAGATATGTGTTATGGCGGATGTCGGCAGAACGGATTACAAGAGGGACATTATCAATAAGGAAGACAGTGTAATCGATATGATTCGTGTGGCAACCTACATTCATCAGATTCCTACTGCAATCGATATGATAAGCGACGCGAAGGAGAAGGGCTATGAGGTTACGGTTAATCTTATGGCTGTGTCCAAGGTCGATGACGAGAACCTTGACAACGGGCTTGAGCTTCTTGCACAGTCGGATGCTGACTGCATCTACTTAGTTGACAGCTTCGGTGCATTTTATCCGGAGCAGGTGAGAAGGCTTACGGCAAGATACATGGCGGCAGCAGCCAAGTATGGCAAGAAAATAGGCATTCATGCACATAACAATCAGCAGCTTGCGTTTGCCAATACGATTGAGGCGGCGATTAACGGAGCAAGCTATCTCGATGCGACGATGAGCGGAATGGGACGAGGCGCGGGCAACTGCTATATGGAACAGCTTTTATCGTTTTTAAGGAATCCTAAGTACAATCTTCTTCCTGTTATGAACTTTGTTGAAAAGCATATGAATAAGCTTAAGGAAGGACCTGATAAGTGGGGTTTTGACCTGCCTTATCTTCTCACAGGTGTACTTAACAGCCATCCTTCATCTGCTATCAAGTGCATCAAGGAAGGAAGAACGGACTATTCGAGATTCTATCAGGAGCTCCTTGATATGGAATAAAATTAAGACCGTCATAACCCGATTTTATGTGGGGCTGTGGCGGTCTGTTTTGTTGCTTTTTCTGCCTTTGTGTGGTATTCTATGATAAAAAATAATATGCTTTGGAGGGGTATATTTATGTACATTGCAGCAGCGGACAGATATGAGAAGATGAAGTATGTAAGATGCGGTAATAGCGGACTTAAGCTTCCTATGGTTTCACTTGGTTTATGGCATAACTTCGGCAGCAACGCACCGTTTGACAATATGAAGGCACTTTGCGAGACAGCGTTCGACAACGGAATTACGCATTTTGACCTTGCAAATAATTATGGCCCTATTCCGGGAAGTGCCGAGGAAAACTTCGGAAGGGTGCTTAAGGACGGACTTGGAGAATACAGGGATGAGCTTGTGATTTCCACAAAGGCAGGGTACGATATGTGGGAAGGCCCTTATGGAAACTGGGGTTCAAGAAAATACCTTATAGCAAGCCTTGACCAGAGCCTTAAGAGAATGGGGCTTGATTATGTTGATATATTCTATCATCACAGACCTGACCCGGAGACACCGCTTGAGGAGACCATGCTTGCGCTTGATTCGATAGTAAAGAGCGGTAAGGCTCTTTATGTGGGAATATCCAACTACAATAAGGTTCAGACGGAACAGGCGGTGAAGATCCTTACAGAGCTTCGGACACCGTTCATAATCAATCAGAGAAAGTATTCGATGTTCGTAAGAGACATTGAGGAGGACGGTCTTAAGTCATATGCAGCAGCCAACGGTATCGGTATTATAGCGTTCTGCCCGCTTGCACAGGGACTTCTTACCAACAAGTATCTTCACGGAATACCTGAGGACAGCAGAATAAGAACTGACGGAAGATTCCTTAAGGAGAATGCAATCAATGAGGAGACACTTGCTAAGATAGCAGCTCTCAATGAGATAGCACAGGGAAGAGGACAGTCTCTTGCACAGATGGCATTGTCATGGGATCTGCGCGACGGAGAGGTGACAAGTGTTCTTATAGGAGCCTCCAAGCCTTCACAGATTACTGAGAACTGCCAGATTGTGAATGCGGCACCTTTTACCGAGGAGGAGCTTGCTGGGATTGAGGATATTCTTGCAAAATAGAAATACATAAAATTATAGTGCCGCCGCGTACATCAGGCGGCATGGGAGACTAAAATGGACAGAACATACGACTTTATAGAACGACTTTCAAGTAAGGATGCAACCCCGGGAGGAGGGGGCGCGAGCGCACTTATCGGAGCGGCTGCGGCAGCACTCGCATCAATGGCTGCGAACCTTACATCAGGCAAGAAAAAGTATGCACAGTATCAGGAGAATATTGAACGTATCATAAAGAATATGAATTATGAGATTAAGGTATTCCTTGAGCTGATAGACAAGGATGCGGAAGGGTTTTATCCTCTTTCAAGAGCTTACGCGATTCCTAAGGATGAGCCGGGAAGGGATGAGGTGCTGGAACAGGCTCTTACAGTGGCGGCACAGACACCCTTTGAGATTCTAAAGGAATGTGACAAGCTTCTTGTGACGCTTGATGAGCTTGTGGAAAAGAGCTCCGTGCTTGTAATGAGTGATGTCGGTGTTGCGGCTGCGGCATGCAGGGCAGCAGCGGACGGAGCTGCGATGAATGTGTACGCCAACACCAAGCTTATGAAGAACCGCGAGTATGCGGATGAGCTCAATGAACAGTCGATGGCATATCAGAGAAAATGCAGGGATGTCTGTGACAGGGTGTATGATGTTGTATTCGGAAAGATGGGATTATAAATATAAAATGTGAGGTTTTGTTATGACTGAGTATAGAGGAATGCCTGCCGTGAAGGCTATGGCGGAGGAATTTAAAAGCCGTGTGGCTGCATTAAAGGATAGAGGTGTATATCCGAAGCTTGCGGTGGTGAGAGTCGGTGAGCGAGAGGACGACATTGCCTACGAGAAGGGGATAATGAAGCGCTTCGGGGCGGTGGAAGCGGAGGTTGAGGTTATAGAGCTTCCTGTTGATATTGATGAGGCTTCATTTGAGGAAAATATTGTACGTCTTAATGAGGATGACGGTGTACATGGAATTCTGGTATTCAGACCGCTTCCGAAGCAGCTCAATGATGACAGGTTAAAGGAGCTTATAAGACCTGATAAGGATGTGGACAGTATAAGCATGGCTAATGCAGCGAAGGTTTTTGCAGGTGACAAGACGGGTTACGCACCTTGCACGGCACAGGCGGTTATGGAACTCTTAGAGCACTACAAGGTTGACCTGACGGGAAAAAGAGTTGTCATTGTGGGAAGAAGCCTTGTCGTAGGCAAGCCGCTTGCAATGCTGATGCTCGGAAAGAATGCGACGGTTACGGTATGTCATACAAGAACAAGGAACATTGAGGAGGAATGTAAGAGAGCTGATATTCTTGTGGCATGTGCAGGAAGTGCCGGGATGATTAAGAGGGATTTTACGAATCCCGACCAGATTGTTGTGGATGTCGGCATCAATTTTGTTGACGGAGTTATGTGCGGTGATGTGGACTATGCCGAGACTGCTGAGCATGTTGCGGCAATCACACCTGTTCCGGGAGGAGTGGGGACGGTCACCACATCCGTGCTTTTAAAGCATACACTTGAGAGTGCAGAGAGAAGTAAAGAATTGGAGAAGTGAAAAAGCATTGTAATTGACGGAGGAAGCTTATGGGAAAATTTGTACCTAGACACACTGATTATGAACGCAGCCCATACACGGGGCTTACCAAGGAGAGCTGGCTTGAGGCGGGAGTGTATATGCTCGACGGAATATTCAAGCATATTAAGACCTTTGACAGTCCTGTTGTCATGCCGAGAAAAGAGACACAGATAACATATCCGCATTATTATTCGGACGAAAAGACAAGAGCAGCCGAGGTAAAGGCGGAGATATTCGAGGGACTTACACGTTCAATGTTCATTGCGGCACCGGTGCTGCACAATATTCCTGACCTTACACTCAATGGTTACAGAATTGCAGACTATTATAAGCAGCAGATTCTTGATATATGCACCGAGGGACATCCTTCGTATGTGGGAAGCTACTATGAAATCAAGGAAAGCACGAACTCTGACAGCTTCAGAACATTTCAGCAGACTGTCGAGACCTGTGCTCTTGTAATCTGTCTGTGGGCTTGCAAGGAGCAGATATGGGATACATATACCAAGGCAGAGAAGGATAAGATTGCGGCATTTTTAGACAGCTACGCGAGAAATGCGACCGTTCCGCAGAATTGGAGACTTTTTAACATGCTTGACATGGCGTTCTTAAATATGAACGGCTATGATATTGACAGAGAGATTATGGCTGACCATGCACAGGCTATTTTGGAGTATTATGTGGGGGACGGCTGGTACAGGGATGGTCAGAGCTTCGACTATTATTCCTGCTGGGCTTTTAATTTCTATGCACCGTTGTGGAATATGTGGTACGGTTATGAAAATGAGCCTTATATAGCTGAACAGTTCGAGAAAAATTCCAACAAGCTCATGGAGACTTATGCGGATTTCTTTGACGCGGACGGCTTCACGAACATGTGGGGCAGAAGCAATATATACCGCTTCGCAGCAACAAGCTCATTCGACGGGAACATGCTTCTTAAGAATTCTACCGCGGACGCGGGGCTTTCAAGACGTATTATGTCGGGCTCGCTCATGCAGTTCCTCGGCAGAGAGGATTTCCTGTGGGACGGAATACCTACACTCGGCTTCTACGGACAGTTCGCACCGCTTGTTCAGGGCTACTCCTGCGCGGAATCACCGTTCTGGCTCGGCAAGGCATTCATGTGTCTGCACCTTCCTGACGGCCATCCTTTTTGGACGGCAAAGGAGAGCAACGGAAGCTGGGATAAGTTAAAAAAGGGTGAGGTGAAGGAAACTGCTCTTAACGGGCCTGCGCTTTGCTTCACTAATCATAAATCAAGCGGGGAGACAATTCTCCGTTCCGGAAAGATTGTAAAGAATGTCGGTGACAAGCACGGTCTGTGGAATTACGCGAAGCTCTCCTTCAACACCAAATATCCATGGGAGGCAACACCGAAGTTCGCTGAGAAGGCTGTGGGGCTGTTCAAGGTATCTGAGAATATGGTTGAATCACAGCAGTATGTGCTCCGTGATGTGACAAGCGGAAGCGTATCGCTTGCCAATGCGACATTTTGGAGCGGACTCAGGGAAGGAGTGCTGTACAGAAGACAGCTCTTTGACTACCGCCTTGATGCTGAGATGCACTGGATACAGGGAATGTATCTCGCAGATTTTCCTGTCGAGTACGGCATAATGCGTGTTGATAAGCTTAAGCTTCACAGAAGACCTGTTGAGCTTACCCTTGGGGCATATGGCTTCCCTGACAATGGAACCGATATTGTAAGGAGAGAGAGCCGTGATGAGCTTCTTGGAAAGCATGCACAGGCAGTTATATTAAAGGGTAAGGATGCATGCGGCAATGAAAAGCAGCTCGCCATGACAATATATGACGGCTGGGATTTCATTGACCTCGTAAACAGTATGGGAAGCAATCCTGATTCCGAGAAATCCATAGTTGTCTACGCGGGTGCTAAGAGAAACAAGCAGTACGGCGGACATGAGAAATATATCATGATTTCACAGGTCCTCACAAAGGAGAGTCATGAGGACTTCACGGAGGATGAGCTGTTCCCGTTAAAGAGCATAAGCTACACCGACGCACAGCAGTGCGGCTGCTTCGGACCTGTAAGGCTTGAGTTCAAGAACGGCACGGTAAAGACGGTTGACTATACGGAGCTTGAGGGAAAGCTTAGCTTGTAGTACATACAATGACAAATGAGAGGAAGGTAACGCATTATGATATGTAAAAAATGCGGAAAAGAATTGAGCGACACTGCCGCGTTCTGTCCGGCATGCGGCACGCCGCGTTCACCACAGACACCAAAAAATAATCCGAAAAAGAAGATTATCATCGCTGTGGCAGCAGTGATTGTGGTAATAGCAGCAGTATTTGTCGGAACCAGGCTTCCTTCACTGTTTGGTAGTGATACTGACAGCAAGAGCGTAAAACAGGATGAGAGCAGTAAGAGTGAGGCAGTTAATGAGAGCACGGAACCTGTACAGCCGGAAAAAAGCAGTGAAGCAGCGGAGACAACCATGGAGGCAGCAGACTATGATAAGCTGTTGGCTAATTTAGAGCTGGCTTATAATGCTGTGGAGGATGCGGCGGCACATATAGGAAGCGGAGAGGACTTGGAGGAAAAGGCGGCTGCCTTGGAAGCAGTGCAGCAGACGTTGAGTAATCTTGAGGAAGAAGCACAGGTACTTACGGCGAATGATTTCGAATTGCAGGATGCGGTTTCCTCATATTACAGTCTGGCAGCTACCTATGCTAAAGTTAATTACGAATTTTATGATTTTTTTGTCCGTTATAACAAATCAGCTCTTATATATAGCAGACCTGATTTTTCAAGTGACAATACGAGCGTGCAGGAAGACTATAATGCATTGAAGGCATGGTACGAGACAGCCAAAAGTGAATATGAGGCTTTTGAATATCCTTCTTTTATCGAAGGGTACTGGAACGAATATAAGGATATTTTGGAGCTGAATCAGACTGTTATCGATAAGCTGAGGGAGGCATTAAGCTGCGGCGACATTCTTCGCTATGTCTCATGCCAGGAACTGTATTTGCGTTGTGGAACTGCCGAAGAAAAATGGTTCAATGATGTACTTGATTCAAGCTTTGATACAGTGAATCGTTATGGCGGTAGCTTATATACCGATTCCTTAAATCTCTACAACGAAATACAGGAATATGTCGGCACGTCAAAAAAAGAAGAGTATGAGTTTTCCTATAATTTAAACAATGTCTATTACGATATTGAGTATGTTGATACAATTTACCCTTCACTGTATAATACCTACAATTCCTTTGCAATTATAAATATTGCAACCTACGGCGGCGAGAAAAAAATTGATATTGAAGTCGAGATTCCCGGTGTTACACAGAAGTACAGACAGACCTATACAATCACGGGTGATGTAAAACAGTTGTTTATAAAGCCTCCATTTTTGCCGGGGGATATTGATTTGACCTCAGCAAAATCGGCACAGATAAATATAATATTCTACGAAAAGGACGGCACACAGGCTGTAACTGAAGCACACCCGATAACTGTAAAGAGCAAAAATGATGTGGAATGGTACAGCAGTGATTTTGGTATTTTCACGAAGGATAATATTCTGTGCTTCCTGACACCTGAATCATCAAACATAGCTTCCTTGAAGCGCAATGCCATAGATGAAATTACCAAGATTACAGCCGGAAGGATGGAATCGCTGCCGGGATATCAGGAGGCAGCATTCAGCAGTACACCATACAGACGTTATCTTATAACATATCTTCAGGCTGCATCTATCATGAGGGCAATGTACAACATGGGCGTGCGTTACAATATGGACAGTTTCTCAGTGAGCGGAAGCAGCCAGCATGTGCTTATGCCTGATCAGGTCTTGGAACAGCAGAGCGGTCTGTGTATCGAGACAGCACTGACCGTTGCAAGCGCATTGCAGAGTGCAGACATGCATGCATTCTTAATCTTCCCACCCGGACATGCACAGGTTGCCGTGGAGGTATGGAACAGCGGGGAAGGAAGCGGTGAATATTTTCTGATAGAGACAACCGCTTTAACAGATGGAGTAATAAATGGTACTGAATTTGATAGTTATGCTATTTCGTTATATAACGGAGAAATGTCTTCAGAAAATAATCGATGCATCTCCTATTATGATACTGAGCAGTGGAGCGAGTATCTTCAGGGCGTGCAATATATAATCGACTGTGACGATTCAAGAGTTCTCGGCATGACACCTTTCGCGAATTAGATAATACAGGCTAAGTAAAAGGGGCGTTCAATATGAACGTCCCTTTACATATATGCTGCTGAATTAATAGTATGATTATTATACCTCAGCTATAACCTCAACCTCGCATAATACATTCTTAGGAAGTGTCTTTACTGCAACGCATGAACGTGCAGGCTTACCAGTGAAGTACTTAGCGTAAATCTCATTGAACTTTCCAAAATCGCCCATATCTGCAAGAAAGCAGGTTGTCTTGACAACATTCTCGTAGGAAACACCGGCAGCCTTTAAGAGTGCGCCGAGGTTCTTCATAACCTGCTCGGTCTGCTCCTCAATCGTAGTTCCGACAACTGCGCCTGTGGCAGGGTCAAGAGGAACCTGTCCTGATGAGTAGAAAAATCCGTTGGTGATAAAGCCCTGTGAGTAAGGTCCGATTGCTGCAGGAGCATCAGGTGTATTAACTAATTTCATAAATATACCTCCATGAATATATATTTGTATGTATTTTAACGCGGCAAAACGAAAAAGTAAACAACTCTTTGAGAGATTTTCTTCTAACGCTTTTAATATAATTTTGGTAATTTATCCAAGGTAATGGCATAATCGTGGTTATATAATTCTTTTAATACAACATACTCATTATATTTTTCCGTCAGTGCAAAATCTCCACTCCAAATCATATACCATAACCATGGTACCTGAGTCTCGGCAAGCTTTTTGACATCCGGTAATATACCGCTTTCTGCCAAAGCAGCCCCTTTATGTATAGCTGTAATTTTTTTTAACTCATCATATTTATCTTTAAAGTCTCCATATGCATAAGCGGGTGGGTAAATATCTCTTGAAATAATATCACAATAGCTGTCTCCCACATATCCATCCGCCAATGGAGAATTCCATACCCAAATCAAATTATCAAGGTGATGTTTTTCTGTGTAATAGTGATACATAAATCTATACAGCTCCCGGGCTGTATCTGCCCCTTTGGCTCCCCACCAAAACCAGGCACCCTCAGATTCATGAAAAGGTCTCCATAGAATAGGAATATTTTTCTCACAAAAAGGCTGTAATAACGATGCCATATAATCCAAATCACTACACATGGCAATATGTTCAGGTGTACCTTCAAGCAATGCCCGTTCTGCATCAAAATCCGTATTTTCTGAATAAAATGACTTATCTCTGCCTCCAAGAGGTGAAAACCAATGCCATGTAAAGGTAATCAGCCCGCCTTTTTTTGCCCACTCCCATGCTTTACCTAAAGTTCCCCTGTTCCGCGTTACTTCCGTTACACATGCGGAATCTGCCGTTTCAAGCTGAATATTAGGTGAATATGAAAGAAGCTCAAAGCCGCACAATGCAGGCAGCTTTCCTGTTATCTTTTGTATTTCTGATAATTCTTCCTGTTCCATAGTCTGTGTATGCTGACCTGTAATAATGCCTTTGCCTTCTATTTCGTCAAGATATTCCATAACATTCTTTACTTCTTTTGTTGCATGGGGATTACATGGATATGTTATCATAATTTACACTCCTTTGCTTTTCATTCAGATTGACATGTGACTTATTTTTATCAAAATTATAGCACAGGTTGTGAATATAATAAATCGAACATTTGGGATGTCGGTATTTTTATGGCATGCTTTGGAATATAATATGAAATGAGGGCTAATATGTCAAGGTGGGGGTAATAATGAGGGGTGTATTTAACAGTGCGTATGCGGGCATATATGAGATTCCGTGCGGGGTAAAGTGTGCCGAGGAGGGCGTTGTAAAGTCCGCGATAGCGGATGAGGGCTTATACGGGCAGAGGTTCGAGGTTATCGGAGAGTGCTGTGACAGGGCGGGAGAGTTCGTCAGGATAAGGACTGATTATGGTTATGAGGGGTATGTTAAATGCAATGATGTTATCTTAAATGATTGTACTTGCGGATGCGATGAAGGGAATATACGATATATTCAGGGGGATAAATATGAGCTTGTTCAGGTAAAAAAGGCGGTCGTGGATATTCTGTCAGAGCCGTTCGTGGCTTCGGTGCGGCTTATGTCGGTCACCAGAGGTGCGGTGCTTATGTGCCTTGATTTTGAAAATGAAAAGCAGGATGAGAATGACAAATGTCTGGACAATCAATATATGCGCGTGAAACTGTACGACGGAAGGTGCGGTTATATCCCGAGGTCATGTGTGGAGGATTATGCGGTGCCGCTTGATGAAGAGCAGATTGCGCGGCTTGACGAGGAAAAGCTTCGGGAGAGGCTTGTCAGAACTGCGGCATCATATCTCGGAGTTCAGTACAGGTGGGGAGGAAAGACACCGCTTGGAATAGACTGTTCGGGGCTTACCTCTATGGCATATATGCTTAATGGAATATACATCTATCGCGATGCGGTGTTAAAGCCGGGATTTCCAGTGAGGCAGATATCATATGAGTGCAAGAAGCCCGGGGATTTGCTGTATTTTCCGGGGCATATTGCCATGTACATAGGGAGTGAAGAGTATATTCATTCGACGGCGAGAGCCGGGAGCGACGGAGTTGTACTTAACAGTCTTAATCCATGTTCGACACTGTTCAGGCTTGATTTGGCGGAGAGCCTGTATGCGGTAGGGCGCGTGTTTGCTTAAAAAGAAAATAAATCATATTGCTTAAAATGATACATTGTGTTAATATATATTAAGTAATAATGTTGTTATTTAGGAGCAGGATACGGATTGTACGGCGCATAATGGAGACAGGCAGGTTATGAAATATAATATCGGAATCGGAAAACAGAATTTTGCAGATATAAGAGAAAATAATTATTTCTTTGTGGATAAGACAGCATTCATAAAGGAATGGTGGGAGTCGGGTGATGATGTAACGCTTATAACCCGACCGAGACGTTTTGGAAAGACGCTGAATATGAGTATGCTCAACTGTTTTTTCTCAAACCAGTATGCTGACAGCGGTTATTTGTTCAGAGGCTTGAAGATATGGGAGGATGAGAAATACAGAAAGATTCAGGGAACATATCCTGTTATTTTTATAAGCTTTGCGGATGTCAAGAGCACAGGCTTTTATGAGGCGAGAAGTACCATAGCAGCCATAATAAATGATGTGTACAAGCAGCATAGGTATCTGCTCGACAGTGATATTCTCACGGACGGTGAGAAGGATGTATGGGAATGGCTCGAAAGATATGTAATTGACTCTTCTATGAATAATGATGAAAACAATTCCATGATACAGAGGGCAATCAAGAACTTATGCGGTTGTCTTGCAAGATACTATGACAGTAAGGTGTTAATTCTGCTTGATGAGTATGATACACCAATGCAGGAAGCATATATTCATGGTTATTGGGATGAATTTACTTCATTTATCAGAAGCTTTTTTAATGCCACATTCAAAACTAACCCGTATTTGGAACGCGCAATAATGACAGGAATCACAAGGGTATCAAAAGAATCAATTTTTTCGGATTTGAATAATTTAACTGTGGTTACAACGACATCCGACAGATACAGTACATGCTTTGGTTTTACGGAGGTGGAAGTTTTTCATGTGCTTGATGAGATGCAGCTCGGGGAATGCAAGGCGGATGTGAAGAGATGGTATGACGGTTTTGTTTTCGGGGAACATAGGGATATATATAATCCATGGTCGATTACCAATTTCCTCAAAGAGCAGAAGCTCAGACCATATTGGGCATTGACCAGTTCCAACAGTCTTGTGAGCAGACTTATTCAGACGGCACCGGGGGATGTAAAGCAGACGATGGAAGATTTGGTGAGCGGCAGGGAGGTGGTTGTCAATTTTGATGAGCAGATAGTTTTCAGCCAGCTTGGAAAGGATAAGAATGCTATATGGAGTCTTTTGGTGGCGAGTGGATATTTAAAGCCTGATGCTGTGGAGTACAGAGGTGAGCTGATGGAACCATGGTACCATTTGTCGATAACGAATCTTGAGACCAGAAGTATGTTCTATACTATGTTCAAGGCATGGTTTAATGATAATGATTCCAATTACAATGCGTTCGTCGTGGCTTTATTGAAGGGTAATCTCAAGGAAATGAATGTGTACATGAATGATGTGGCACTTTCAACCTTCAGCAGTTTTGACATTGGAACGCATCCGTCTGAGAAAGCACAGCCTGAGAAGTTTTATCATGGCTTTGTTTTGGGGCTGCTGGTTGAACTGCGTGACATATACGAGATTAAATCGAACCGCGAGAGCGGATACGGCAGATATGATGTGATGCTTATTCCAAAGAAGGAGGCCGCAAAATATAATGCCATTGTACTTGAATTTAAGGTGTTTGATGCATGCGATGAGAGAACCCTTGAGGACACCGCGCAGTCTGCACTAAGACAGATAGAGGAGAAAAATTACGATGCCGAGCTTTTATCTTGCGGCATCGCAAAGGAGCGCATAAAGCACTACGGCTTCGCATTTGAAGGTAAGAGGGTGCTGATAGCGGAATAAAAATGATATGGAGGCAGCACACTATGAAAGTCTTTGACATGCACTGCGATACACTGTCCGCGATTATGTATGACAGAAAGAATAATATTGAATCCGGGCTCAGGCAGAATAATCATCATCTTGATTTGCTGAAGATGAAGAAGGGGGATTATATGCTGCAGTGCTTTGCGGTATATATTAATAAGGCATATTCGGAGAATGTACTTTTGGACGGGCTGAAGCTTGTCGATATTTTTTATGAGGAGCTTGAAAAAAATAAGGACATAATATCTCAGGTAAGAAGCTATGCAGACATTGAGGAAAATATGAGAGCAGGAAGAATGTCGGCAATGCTCACCGGCGAGGAGGGAGATATATGTGCAGGAAGCCTTGAGATGCTTAAGAACTATTACAGGCTGGGGCTCAGAATGATGACACTTACCTGGAATCATGAGAATGAGCTTGCCTATCCCAACTATGTAGTGTACAACGAGGACGGAACATTTTACTATAATGCGGATGCGTCGAAGGGACTTAAGGAGAAGGGCTTTGAATTCATAGCGGAGATGGAGAGGCTGGGAATCGTCATTGACGTGTCACACCTGTCGGATGCGGGCTTCTGGGATATATACAACAATACGACGAAGCCGTTTGTGGCAAGCCATTCCAATGCGAGAGCCATGAATCCTCATGTGAGGAATCTGACCGACGACATGATAAGGGCGTTCGGAGAGAGAGGCTGTATAACGGGACTCAATTACTGCGGAGCGTTTTTAACGGGCGACGGCAGCATGAGCCATGACGCGGAGAGCAGGGTTAGTGACATGGTTCGCCATGTTAAGTACATCACGAACCTCGGAGGCATTGATGTGATGGCACTCGGCTCTGACTTTGACGGGATAGGCGGAAAGCTTGAACTCGCGGACGCATCGTATCTTCCGAGACTCCACGACGCACTAAAAAATGCGGGATTTTCGGAGAGCGATATAGAAAAAATATTTTATAAGAATGCACTCAGGGTTTTCAAGGAGTGCTTAAAATTGTGCTAATCTTTTAACAATGATACATAATTTCTTTCATGAAATCATTATTTTGCACAAAGAAAATTGCTTTTCATATACAGATTGTACAAAAATATGGTTGTTCTTTACAATAAAACTACCAAAAAGTGGTTCTTTTTCTATTTGCACATATTGACATTGTGTGTAATAATGGCACTCGTAAGAAAAAGGAAAACACAAGAGTCATCGGATGAGATGACAGGCAGTTTTTTGAAGAAGCTGTCATGAAAGGAAAGGGATTAATATGTTAAGAGGTTTTATTAAGTGCGTTACACGTAAGGAAAGAATTGCATATCTTATGGACAACAGATTCGGCAACTGGTCTGATTCAGAGATTGATGCTGTTATGAAGATTGTAGGCGTTAAGGACGATTACAGCAACGCTACTAAGGAAGAGAGACTTAAGGCAGCAGCAGCTATTCTTAAGCTTTCAGATAATGATAAGGCAGAGTTCGGCCGCATCAAGGATCACGGTGAGGCAGTTGATGATATGGAAGCCATGAGAGACAGCATCCAGTATACAAAGCTTGTTTCCAACCTTTATGCAAAGAGCAGCCAGTTAGTATAATTTAGATAATACAGGATACAATAGGAGTAACAGATACCATTGAAAGAGATGGTATCTGTTACTCTTTTTTTTACACGAAAATGCCTTTTGGCACTTTTGGTGTGTTTAGGTGAGGAGGCTTGCTTTGAAAAAGATATCAGATTCGCTGCACGATAATGTGCGGGAACTTAAGAATATACTTCATGCAGATAAGAACTTTGATTTGATATACAGGCAGCAGAAACTTGGACAGAGGGATGCAGGCTTTTTCTTTATTGACGGATTCATAAAGGATACTATAATGGAGAGGCTGTTAAAGTCGTTTTCCGACCTTAAGGCTGACGATATTCCGGATAATGCAAAGGAGTTTTCGGACAAGTATATACCTTATGTCGAGGTTGATCTGTTAAATGATGTTGAGGATATAGTGACGGCGGTATTATCGGGAGTTGCATGTTATTTTGTTGACGGTTACAGTGAATGCATGGCTATCGACTGCAGGACATATCCGATGAGAAGTGTGGATGAGCCGTGGAAGGACAGGGTGCTCAGAGGTTCAAGGGATGGCTTTGTCGAGACAATAGTGTCCAATATAGCACTTATAAGAAGGCGTATAAGAGACCCGAGGCTGTGCGTTGAGATTCTTCAGGCGGGTGTCAAGTCGAGAACCGACATATCGGTGGCATACCTTGAGGGTGTGGCTGACATGAAGCTTCTAAGAAATATAAAGGACAAGGTTGAACAGCTCAATGTTGATGCGCTCACCATGAACATAGAGAGTCTTGCCGAGGCAGTGCTTGACGGGCCATACATTAACCCTTTTCCGAAGTTCAAGTACACGGAGAGACCGGACACTGCTGCTGCATCAATACTTGACGGCAACATTGTTCTTATTGTGGATAACTCTCCGGCGGTTATCGTTGTGCCTGCAAGTATATTCGATGTCATGGAGGAGGCGGATGACTTCTATTTTCCGCCGATAGTGGGAAACTATATTCGATTTTCGAGATTCATAATGTCGGTGCTCACGCTGATTCTGACACCGATGTGGATGGCACTCATCGAGTATCCGGAGAAGCTTCCCGACTGGCTTGCATTCATCAATCTTGCGGACGAGGCGAATATTCATGTGTTCTGGCAGCTCATTATACTTGAATTTGCGATAGACGGTCTGAGACTTGCTGCTGTCAACACGCCGACCATGCTCTCGACACCGCTGTCGGTTGTGGCAGGTATCGTTGTGGGAGAGTATGCGGTAAGCTCAGGCTGGTTCTCGCCGGAGACAATGCTTTACATGGCATTCGTTGCCATAGGCACCTATGCACAGGCGAACTTTGAGCTTGGATATGCAATTAAGTTCTTCAGGCTCCTGACACTTGTGCTGACATATCTTTTCTACTGGTTGGGATTCTTTGCGGGAGTGATACTCACACTGCTTGCGATAGCCTTCAACAATACGATATCAGGGAAGAGCTATATCTATCCGGTAGTTCCCTTTGACGGAAGGAAGCTTATAAGAAAGCTGTTCAGAGTGAGACTTCCGAGAAACAATGCATAATGCGGTGATGATATATTCTGATAAAAAAAGGAGGGCCCGGTACTTCGGGGAAAGTACCGGGCTTTATGAAAAAGAAAAAGAATTCTGTTAGGCTGATTAATATACGATATTGATGAGGTTTCTTACCTCTTCCTTAACTTTGATTATAGTATAAAAGTATCATGTGACCGTGGTGTGAAACAAAAATGAACAATTTGTGAACAATTATCAAATATGTTGTTAAAAAGGTCTTTTTTAGAAGCAATTTATACAAAAAAACATTGATAATGGACAAAGAACAATTTAAAATATATAATACATAAGGAATGACGGATTTTGTTCCTTAAAGAAAACGGAAAGAGGTTGTATATTATGGAACATAGCAAGAAGTATGCATGGACATGGAAGGTTAAGCCGGAATGTCTTGATGAGTATGTTAAGATGCACAATAATCCATGGCCTGAGATTATGGAGGAGCATACGAAGGCGGGGTATCGCAATTACTCAATCT
The DNA here is from genome assembly GCA_934343915.1 of uncultured Lachnospiraceae bacterium. Taxonomy (GTDB): domain Bacteria; phylum Bacillota; class Clostridia; order Lachnospirales; family Lachnospiraceae; genus CAG-882. Next base: position 35,411 of record CAKRIL010000008.1, read on the forward strand.
TCCAGAACGGAAACCAGTTCTTTTACTGCTTTGAGTGTGATGACATCAAGTATGCCAACGAGTACATAGCTAAGAGCGAGGCTTGCAACCGTTGGAACGCAATTACATCTAAGATGGTTGAGGGTTCATTTGATTTTAATGAGGCAGAGCCGATTAAGTTCATGCCTGAGGTATTTTATCTCAAGTAATATCTCACGAGGCTGTTTAATCCTTGCGGATAGACAGTCTCGCTTTTATGTATGGAGGAATGACGTATGTGGGCGTATGAGAGTACTTTTTATCAGATATATCCGCTTGGCTTTTGCGGAGCACCGTTTGAGAATGACGGCAGACTTGAACATAGAATTATGAAGGTGGCAGAATGGATACCGCACATTAAGAAATTAGGCTCGGGAGCGGTATATTTTTCGCCGGTATTTGAATCGGATACACATGGATATAACACAAGGGATTTTAAGAAGATAGATGTAAGACTCGGAACTAACGAGGATTTTAAGAATATATGCGACATGCTTCACGACAATGGAATCAAGGTTGTTCTCGATGGAGTGTTCAATCATGTCGGAAGAGGCTTCTATCAGTTTCAGGATGTCATAAAAAACAGGGAGAATTCACCGTACCTGTCATGGTTCAATGTGAATCTCGGCGGTAATTCCAATTACAATGACGGACTGTGGTATGAGGGCTGGGAGGGTAATTATGACCTTGTGAAGCTTAACCTGAGAAATGAGGAAGTAATCGGCCTGATATTTGACGCGGTAAGATACTGGGTAGAGTATTTCGGCATCGACGGAATAAGGCTTGATGTGGCGTACTGTCTTGATATGGATTTTTTAAGGAGACTCAGAGGCTTCACGGACGGGCTCGGACGGGAATTCGGAAGAGAGATATTTCTTGTAGGTGAGATGCTTCACGGAGATTACAACCGTCTTGTCAATGATGAGATGCTTCATTCGGCAACTAATTACGAATGCTATAAGGGACTGTACTCAAGCTTTAACAGCATGAACATGTTCGAGATTAACCACTCGCTTAACAGACAGTTCGGCTATGAGAACTGGTGTATATACAGGGGCAAGCACCTTCTCTCATTCGTGGATAATCATGATGTGACGAGGGTGGCAAGCATCCTCACCAATAAAAATCATCTTCCGCTGATATATGCTCTTATGTTCGGAATGCCGGGCATACCATGTGTATATTACGGAAGCGAATGGGGAGCGGAAGGGAATAAGTCAGAGGGAGACCCGGCACTCAGAAGAAGCTATGATAAGCCTGAGTGGAATGAGCTCACCGAGTATATAATGAGACTTGAGAATGCAAAAAAGGACAGCGAGGCGCTCAACTACGGCGGCTTCTATTCCGTGCTTCTTACCAACAAGCAGTGCATTTTCGAGAGAAAGAGCGAGCATGAGAGAGTACTTGTTGCCATAAATGCGGACGGAGAGAGCTTCACGGCTCACTTTGATGCACACTGCGGAAGGGCGGTTGACCTGATAAGCGGTGAGGAGCATGATTTTGGCGGAGGAAGCTGTCTGCCGCCGTATTCAGCCTGCTATTGGAAATGTGAAGCATAGAAATAATATTTATATGGAATGAGGATTAATATGAACAGTGATTTTCAGAAGATGAAACGACTTTTTTTGAGCCAGAGCTATCTTGATGCATGGGAGCTGTATGCGGATTCGCTTGAGGATGAGAATGCATGTCTGTGGGATTATATTATTCTTACGGCATCCAACGAGCTTCAGGCGGAGGCATTCAAAAAAGAGATTGACTGCCGGCTGTTAAAGGGTGTCATCCCATCCAGGATACATTATGCGGTTATACCTGATCCGGACGGAAAGAGAGTCGGTTCAGGAGGAGCGGCATTCAATGTAATCAAGTATCTTTCGCAGCAGGAGGGAGAGAGCTTCCTTGACAAGAAGATTTTGGTAATTCATTCAGGAGGCGACAGTAAGCGTATTCCGCAGTACAGTGTGTGCGGAAAGCTGTTCTCACCTGTGCCTAGGCAGCTTCCTGACGGAAGAATGTCGACGCTGTTCGATGAGTTCCTCATCGCCATGGCGGGAATACCGGGAAGAATAGAATCGGGAATGCTGACGCTCTCAGGGGATGTCATGCTGTTGTTTAACGTGCTTCAGCTTGACCTTCAGTATACGGGTGCGGCAGCCATATCCATCAAGGAATCCGTTAAGACCGGAAAAGACCATGGAGTCTTTTTGAACGACGGCAGCGGATATGTGAAGAGATTTTTACATAAACAGACCGAGGAGTCGCTTGGCAGGCTGGGAGCCGTTAATGCACAGGGCAATGTTGACCTTGATACCGGAGCGATAATGTTCGATAAGAATGTGCTTAAGGCGCTGTGGGGACTTATAAGCACCGACGGCAGACTTGATGAGAATAAGTTCGACGGCTTTGTGAATGAGCGCTCGAGAGTAAGCTTTTACGGTGACTTTCTGTATCCGCTTGCCAAGGCTTCAACCCTTGAAGAGTTCTATACACAGGCACCTGAGGGTGAGTTTAATGATGAGCTTTTTGCGTGCAGAACCAAGATATGGGATGCACTTCATGAGTTCTCAATGAAGTTAATCTGCCTTGCACCGGCTGAGTTCATACACTTTGGAACGACGAGAGAGCTGTGGAAGCTTGAGACAGATGAGATTGGAAGCTATGAGCATCTCGGCTGGACAAAGCGTGTATGCACCGACTATCAGGGGGCGTATCCGCTCAGCGTGATTAACGGACATATAGCGGATGATGTGCATGCCGATGGAGCGGTGTACATAGAAAACTGTATTATCGGTAAAGATACAAAAATCGGCGCGGATGTGATTCTTTCAGGGCTCAATATTGAAGACATAAGTATTCCTTCTGACTGCTGTATGCATAAGGTAAGACTCCTTAACGGAAAATATGTGGTAAGGGTATATGCATGCCTTGATAATCCTAAGGGAAAGTATTCAGACGGCGGGGCATCGACATGTTTCCTTGGCACGGGTCTTCGTGAATTTATTGAAGCTGTCGGACTTGATACCTCAGATGTATGGGATTCACCGGATGAGAGCGGCTGGTATTTGTGGAACGCAAAAATATATCCTGAATGCGAGAGCGAGAGGGCTGCAGTTGAGACGGCATGTGCACTCAGACGTATAGCTGCAGGAGAGCTTGCGGCAGACGAAGAGTTCAGGAAAAATTATAAGGCGGCTGTAAGATACAGTCTTCAGAGCAGCTTTGCATATGCGGATGTGGTCGATGCCATTACCGAGAAATTCGCGCTTGCCGAGCTTGTAAAGACCTATCGCTTCATAAATACGCTCAAGAACAGAGCTGCCTATGAGGATGCACTTTTAATATATAAGGAATGTACAATGACTGAGGAGGAATTCTCTCTTCTCATGACATGTCTTGAAAAATGTGAGTACTCAGAGAAGATGAGGGCATATCTTGCACTCTCGAGATACATGAAGCAGAAGGGTGTGCGCTATGTGTATGACGGCGAGGAGCTGTCAGCCTACGCTATGGAGAGCAGATGCTTTGACATCCTCTCGAAGGCACTTAAGAATGCAGCAGGCATCAGGGAGCAGGACAACAGGGCTGTGAAGGATGCCGTCACAATCGAGCTTCCGGTGAGAGTGAACTGGGGAGGCGGCTGGACGGATACACCGCCTTACTGCAACGAGAACGGAGGAGTGGTGCTCAATGCGGCAATACTTATTAACGGAATAAGACCTGTGCAGGTTACCGTGAAGAAGCTTGACAGACCATGCATTGAGTTCGAGAGTGAGGACATAGGAGTAAAGGGAAGCACGCAGAATATTGATGAGGTCAGGGACTGCTGCAATCCTTACGATTACTTTGCACTTCACAAGGCGGCGCTTATCGCATCGGGTGTTATTCCTTCAAGCGGAAGTGATACTCTGCCGGATGTGCTTGACAGAATCGGCTCAGGTATATATATATCGACGAAGGTTACGGGAATCCCTAAGGGTTCGGGGCTTGGAACAAGCAGTATTCTTGCGGGTGCAGCTATCAAGGCACTGTGGGAGTTCACGGGAAGAGCCTACACGGAGAATGAGCTGTATGACACCGTTCTTATAATGGAACAGCTTATGAGCACCGGAGGCGGCTGGCAGGATCAGGTCGGCGGACTTACCGACGGAATAAAGTATATAACAACCAACGTCGGACTTAAGCAGAACATAGCCGTTGAACATCTTGAGATTCCGGATTCAATGAAAATCGAGCTGGATGAGCGCTTTGCAATAATATATACAGGTCAAAGACGCTTGGCAAGGAATCTGCTGCGCGAGGTTGTCGGGAATTATATCAACGGGCGCAAGGAGACAATATATGCACTCTCCGAGATGAAGCGTGTGGCAGCGGGAATGTGCGATTCACTCATTAAGGGAAGCATGGAGCAGTTCATATGCGAAATGAATCACCATTGGGAGCTCTCAAAGATGCTTGACCATGGAGTTACCAACACCTGCATTGAACAGATATTTGCAACCTGCGAGGAGCTGATTGATGCCAAGTTCATTGCCGGAGCTGGAGGCGGCGGCTTCCTTCAGGTAATACTTAAGAAGGGCGTTACCAAAAAGCAGCTTGATGAACACCTTCAGAATGTGTTCCAGGGAACAGGAGTTGCGGTGTGGGACAGCCGGTTCGTGTGGTAGGACTGAACACATATAAAAAAATGTTGACATATCGCAATGGCGGGTATATATTATGTTTGATAAAAACCTAGCAACATACTAGGAAATGATAAATTACAGTTTTTGAGTATATGGAGGATATTATGAGCAAACCTTTTATTTATATGGATAATGCAGCCACAACCAAGGTTGCACCACAGGTTCTTGATGCCATGATGCCGTATTTTTCGGAGATATATGCCAATGGCTCCAGTGTATATCAGTTCGGTCAGACTGCCAAGGAGGCAATCGAGAAGGCGAGAGCGCAGGCAGCAGCTCTTATTGGAGCTAAGCCTGAGGAGATATACTTCACAGGCGGCGGAAGTGAGTCCGATAACTGGGCAATAAAGAATGCGGCAGAGGTATACGGCAATAAGGGAAAGCATATAATCACAAGCAATATTGAGCATCATGCCGTTCTTCATACATGTCAGTATCTTGAAAAGCATGGTTTCGAGGTGACATATCTGCCTGTTGATTCTGAGGGAAGAATTACTCCTGAGCAGCTTGAGGCAGCCATAAGACCTGATACAATCCTTGTATCAATAATGGCAGCCAACAATGAGATTGGTACTATTGAGCCGATTAAGGAGCTTGGAAGAGTCGCACATGAGCACGGTGTTCTTTTCCACACAGATGCGGTTCAGGCTTACGGACATATTCCGATTAATGTTGATGAGATGAACATTGATATGTTAAGCTCAAGCGGTCACAAGATTAACGGACCTAAGGGCATCGGTATCATGTATGCGAGAAAGAGCGTTAAGCTCGCTCCATTCATTCACGGCGGAGCACAGGAGCGCGGTAAGAGAGCCGGAACGCTCAACACTCCGGGCATTGTAGGCTTCGGTGCGGCAGCAGAGCTTGCAGGTGAGAAGATGGAGGAGAGAAAGAAGATTCTTGACGGACTTCGCGAGCACCTTATTGAGCGTGTGTTAGCTGAGATTCCGTACAGCCGTCTTAACGGTGCAAGATACGACAGACTTCCTAACAATGCACATTTCTGCTTCCGTTTTATCGAGGGTGAGTCAATGCTTATTATGCTTGATATGAACGGAGTATGCGGTTCGAGCGGTTCAGCATGTACATCAGGTTCACTTGACCCTTCACATGTCCTGCTTGCAATCGGTCTTCCTCATGAGATTGCGCATGGTTCATTGAGACTTACGCTTTCAGAGGATATAACCATGGAGCAGATTGACTACACTGTGGACAAGTTAAAGGAGATTGTGGCAAGACTTCGTGAAATGTCACCTCTCTATGAGGATTTTGTAAAAAATGGTGCGAAGAACTAAGCACTGCCGGTGATGAATACTAAGATTTAATATAGGCGGCCGTATGGCTGCGGAATGGAGTTAATTATGTATAGTGAAAAGGTTATGGATCATTTTCAGCATCCTAGAAATATGGGAGAGATTGAGAATGCAAGCGGTGTCGGCACAGTCGGCAATGCCAAGTGCGGAGATATCATGAGAATCTATCTTGATATTGATGAGGATACCAAGATTATCAAGGACTGCAAGTTCAAGACCTTCGGCTGCGGTGCTGCGGTTGCAACAAGCAGCATGGCAACTGAGCTTGTTATAGGCAAGACAATCTACGAGGCTATGGAGGTAACTAATAAGGCAGTTATGGAGGCTCTCGACGGACTTCCTCCTGTCAAGATTCACTGCTCACTCTTAGCTGAGGAGTCGATACATGCAGCTCTCTGGGATTACTGCCAGAAGCATAATATTGAGATTCCGGGACTTAAGGAGCCTAAGAAGGACGTTCACGATGGTGAGGAAGAGCAGGAACAGTAAAAAATCTTTGCATATAGCACTTTGTTGTGATAAAATGTAACTATTATCAGATTGTGTTGTGATTTTACAGATAATTACGGCATAATCTGTAATAGTTACTATTTTTTTGAGGAGGAAAAATAAATGGGTAGACCTGGAGTTGGAGGCGGAAGCAGCGGCGGAGGGCATAGCGGCGGAAGCTTTAATAGAGGAGGTCTCAGCGGCGGAAGTCTTAGAGGAGGTTCATCGAGACCTTCGGGTGGCTCAAGACCGATGAGCAGACCTACAGGAGGATTCAGTGGGGGACCGTCAGGAGGAGGTCACAGTGCACCACCGCCACCAAGGCATCATAGTGCACCACCGCCACCACCACCGAGACATTACGGAGCACCACCTCCACCACCAAGAGGAGGATATTACAACGGAGCACCGAGAAGACGCGGCGGATGTGTCTCTGAGATTCTTTCATGGTTTATCGCTTTTCTTATTATAATTATTGCTCTTGGATTTTATATGATTCCAAGAGGAGGAAGCATACCGTCAAGCAGCTATAACCGTGAGAAACTTGAGTCGGGAAATGCGTATATTAATGATTGCATTGATGACAGGGTAGGCTGGTTTGAGAATACAGAACGTACTGAGAGTAAGCTTAGAAATTTCTATGATGAAACCGGTGTCCAGCCATACATAGTTCTCATGCCGTATGACTCTGAGTATGCAACTGATGATGCAAGATACCAGTGGGCTGAAGATTACTATATAGATAATATACAGAATGAGTATAATAATAATTCTACTTTTTTGTATGTTTATTTTGAAAATGAAGATTCTAATGAATTGGGATACGACTATTATGTGAATGGACTTCAGACGGGCTCGGTTATGGATGCGGAAGCTGTGAATATATTTAAGGCATATCTTGATGAGTATTGGTATGATGAGAATCTGACAATGGACGATGTGTTTGTTAAGACGTTTGATTCCACCGCAACCCGTATCATGACCAAGACAACAACTTCCAACGATGTCAAGAAGTACGTTCTCATCGCTGTGGCAGCAGGAGTTGTCGTATTCGGTGTTGTCAAGGTTGTAAAACTTAAGCACAAGAGAGCCAAGGAGGAGGCTGAGGAGACAGAGCGTATCCTCAACACACCTATGGAGAACCTTGTCGATGATGAGCTTAAGAAGACAGCTGCCAAGTATGACGAGAAGAATTAAATTTTCGCTTGATATTTTTATCTTAATCATGTAACATAGATATAGAATCACGACTGGCGGAAAGCGGAGGTCGATTAATGTATTGATTTTCGTGGCAGGATTACCTGCAGGGAGTGATTGGTTAAGATATGCCGACCGCCTGGGCGATGCTTATTATAGTACGCTCAGGCGGTCTTTTTGCGTTATTGTAACAGAAAGTGCATCGTCTGACAGAAATGGGAGGAATGACAATGGAAATGTTATCACTTAACGAAGAACTTAAGAAGAATGCCTATCCGGGAAGAGGAATCGTAATAGGCAAGTCACCTGACGGAAAGTATGCGGTTACGGCTTATTTTATCATGGGAAGAAGCAGCAACAGCAGGAACAGAGTGTTCGTGGAGGACGGAGAGGGAATCCGCACACAGGCATTTGACCCGTCAAAGCTTGAGGATCCGAGTCTTATAATCTATGCACCTGTGCGCGTGCTCGGCAACAAGACAATCGTGACCAACGGAGATCAGACAGACACAATATATAACGGAATGGACAAGCAGCTCACATTCGAGCAGTCCTTAAGATGCAGGGAGTTTGAGCCTGACGGCCCTAACTATACACCGAGAATATCGGGAATCATGCACATCGAGGGCGGCAGATACAATTATGCAATGTCAATTTTAAAGAGCAATAACGGCAACCCTGACGCATGCAACAGATATACATTTGCTTATGAGAAACCTGTTGCAGGTGAGGGACATTTCATCCATACATATATGCACGACGGCAATCCGCTTCCAAGCTTCGAGGGCGAGCCTAAGTGGGTTAAGATTGAGGGCGATATTGATTCATTCGGAAACATGCTTTGGGAGAATCTTAATGAGGACAACAAGGTATCACTCTTTGTAAGATACATTGATATTGAGACAGGAAAGTACGAGAGCAGAATATACAATAAGAATGTGTAAAGGAGAACGAAGATGAACGAGATTCAGTTAAAGTACGGATGTAATCCTAATCAGAAGCCATCAAGAATATATATGGAGGACGGAAGCGAGCTTCCTGTTACCGTGTTAAACGGCAGACCGGGATATATCAATTTCCTCGATGCACTGAACGGCTGGCAGCTTGTAAGTGAGCTTAAGAAGGCGACAGGACTTCCTGCTGCAACATCCTTCAAGCATGTGTCTCCTGCCGGTGCGGCAGTGGGTCTTCCGCTGGATGAGACACTCGCTAAGATATACTGGGTTGACGACCTTGGTGAATTGAGCCCGCTCGCATGTGCTTATGCGAGAGCCAGAGGTGCCGACAGAATGTCATCCTTCGGTGATTTTATTGCGCTTTCCGATATATGTGATAAGGACACTGCAAGACTTATCAAGAGAGAGGTATCAGACGGTGTTATCGCTCCGGGCTATACTGAGGAGGCTCTTGAGATGCTCCGCGCAAAGAAGAAGGGTGCATACAATGTGATTCAGATTGACCCTTCATATGTTCCTGCGCCAATCGAGAAGAAGCAGGTATTCGGAATTACATTTGAGCAGGGAAGAAATGAGTTGAACTGCAATGACGAGCTTCTCTCAAATATTGTCACAAAGAATAAGGACATACCTGAGAAGGCAATGATTGATATGAAGATTGCGCTCATTGTCCTTAAGTATACACAGTCCAACTCGGTATGCTATGTTAAGGGCGGACAGGCAATAGGCATCGGTGCAGGTCAGCAGTCGAGAATCCACTGCACAAGACTTGCAGGACAGAAGGCAGACAACTGGTTCCTCCGTCAGTCACCGCAGGTTCTCGGACTTCAGTTCGTCGACAAGCTCGGCAGACCTGACAGGGACAATGCAATCGACCTCTATATCGGTGACGAGTACATGGACCTGCTTGCGGATGGCGCTTGGGAGAAGGTCTTCAAGGTTAAGCCTCCTGTATTTACTGCCGAGGAGAAGAGAGCATGGCTTGACAAGAACACGGATGTTATCTGTGGCTCCGATGCGTTCTTCCCATTCTCGGACAACATCGAGCGTGCTCATAAGAGCGGTGTGAAGTATATTGCACAGCCGGGCGGTTCTGTAAGGGATGACGCTGTAATTGAGTGTGCGGATAAGTACGATATGGTAATGTCATTTACCGGAATCCGTCTGTTCCACCACTAAAGATTGATGTATAAATATATAATTAACACAGTTCAATAAGGTTGAATAAAGGCACTGCGTATGTTAAAATAATAGCATATATGCGGTGCCTTTTTGCACCTGAAAATTGGAGGGACTATGGTTAAAAAATATGTATATGGGAAGCCGTTTGAAACCTATGCCGTAGTGCATGGCGAGAATGTGGCTTCGGCGACGGAACAGGAGAAGAATACACTTTTTGCCGGGCTGAAGGCAGGAGATGCGCTGACCCCTTACGGTGGAATAACATGGGACAGTCAGGAGGAGGGCAGCGAGGGAGCTGTGATGAAGTACAGTCACGGAATGGCTGCCGACGACATCGTATACGGACTCGGCGAGAATGTGCGCGGAATCAACAAGCGCGGATGGCTGTATGAGAGCAAGTGCAGTGATGACCTTAACCATACAGAGTCGAAGCTGTCGCTGTATGGAGCACATAACTTTATTATTCTTGCGGATTCAGAGAATATCAACAAGTCATTCGGACTTTTTGTTGATTATCCGGGAAGAGTGATATTTGACATCGGTTATCATGACAAGAATGAACTTGCAATCACCGTATGCAATGATAATTTTTCAGCTTATGTAATAACACCTGAGGCTGACGGCAATGAGGCCGGGGCTCTGTACTCTATTGTAAGGCAGTTCAGACACATCATAGGCAGGAGCTATATTCCGCCGAGATGGGCATTCGGATATCAGCAGTGCCGCTGGAGCTACATGAGCGAGGCTGAGGTGAGTGAGATTGTTGACAATTACAGAAAGAGAAATATTCCGATAGATGCGGTATATCTTGATATCGATTATATGGAGAGGTACAAGGATTTTACCGTTAATAATGAGACCTTCCCTGATTTTGCCGCCTTTGTAAAAAAGATGCAGGACGAGCATATTCATCTTGTTCCGATTATTGACGCGGGTGTCAAGATTGAGGACGGATATTCGACCTATGAAGAAGGTAAGAAGAACGGATATTTCTGTAAGGAAGCGGACGGTGAGGATTTTGTTGTCGGAGTGTGGCCGGGAAGAGTGCATTTTCCGGATGTGCTCAATGCGGATGCGAGAAAATGGTTCGGCAGCGGGTATAAGGTGCTGCTTGATGCGGGAATAGACGGCTTTTGGAATGATATGAATGAACCTGCGATATTCTATTCCGAGAAGCATCTTAAGGAAGTGTTCGATAAGATTGAAGAGTATAAGGACATGAATCTTGACATACAGAGCTTCTTTAATTTTAAGGGAATTGTTGACGGATTATCGAACAATCTCGGAGATTATGAGAGATTCTATCACAGAGCAACGCAGCCTGACGGCGAGGTTGTTGTAAGACACGACCATGTTCATAATCTGTATGGCTATAATATGACAAGAGCCGCATCGGATAGCTTTAAGGAGCTTGCACCGGACAAGGATATTCTGATGTTCTCAAGAGCATCTTATATAGGAATGCACAGATACGGAGGAATATGGATGGGGGATAACCATTCGTGGTGGAGCCATATACTTCTCTGTCTTAAGATGCTTCCTTCTCTTAATATGTGTGGATTCATGTATGTCGGCGCGGACATAGGAGGCTTTAATGACAATGCGACGGAGGAGCTTCTGATGCGCTGGATGGGACTTGCAGTATTCGTACCGCTTATGAGAAATCATGCGGCAGCGGGTACAAGATATCAGGAGTTATACCGATTCACCGACACGGATACCTTTAAGAGGATTGTTGACATAAGATATTCGCTGATACCTTATCTGTGGGATGCATATAATAAGGCAGTTTCTGAGGATACGCTTATGTATAAGCCTCTCGGCTTTGAGTATCCGGATGACAGGATTGCGGCTGCCACGGAGGATCAGCTTTTTGTCGGAGAGGATATTATGATATGTCCGGTATACACTCAGAATGCCGTGGGCAGATATGTATATCTGCCTGAGCCGATGACTATGGTAAGAATGAAGTCGGATGAGGATTACGAGCTTGAAAAGTATGAGGCAGGTCATTACTTTGTAGAGATACCGGCAGAGGAGATTGTATTTTTCATAAGGAACGGACATAAGATATCGCTGTATAAGAGCGCGCAGTATGCTGATGCGGTATTTGAGAACGAATGTGTATGGATTGGGTAGTAATTATATAAAGAAGGAGTGACAGAGAAGATAATGAATAAAATGGTCTTATGGGATGATGGATGGAGCTTCAAAAAGACGGCGCTCGGAGTTGATTTTGACGAGGCACTCGCAAAGGAGTTCAATGCTGTGGACATTCCACATGATTGGATGATTTATGATACTAATAATCTGTACGAGAGCAGCATTGGCTGGTATCGGAAGAACTTTTCAGTGTCAGGGGAGCAGCTTGAAAGGAAGCTTATAGTCCGTTTCGGAGCCGTATATATGGATTCGACCGTATATGTCAATGGTGAGAAGGTATGTGAGTGGAAGTACGGTTACTCGACATTTGATGCCGACATCACGGGCTATGTGCATGAGGGCGCTAATGAGATTGTTGTCAAGGTTGTATATCAGTGTCCGAATACACGCTGGTATTCAGGCGCAGGAATCATAAGAGATGTGTACTTTATGGATTTGGAGCCGCTTCATGTGGTTCCTGACGGTACGTATATCAGAATCAGGAAGAATGACGACGGAACATGGAAGGTAAAATGCACGGTTGAACTGGAAAATTCCGGACAGGATGTAAATGCGGGGGATGTGCAGGTGTGCCTGACACTCAGCCATGACGGAAGCTGCGTATTCACATGCGGACATATAGGTGAGGCTGATGTATTCCATAACGGCGAGCGAAAAGAGGTTGAACTTGAACTTACGGTAGATAAGCCTCTTATATGGGACATTGACGAGCCGAATCTGTATGAGTGCGGTGTGAGCTTAAGCTTAAATGATGAGGTCATCCACGAAGAGAGTCAGAGGATAGGCTTCTGCACCAAGGAGTATTCACCTGAGAACGGATTTATTCTCAACGGCCGCAAGGTAAGGCTTAACGGTGTGTGCGAGCATCACGATAACGGCTGTCTCGGAGCTGCCTTCAATGTGAATGCATTCAGACGCAAGCTTGATAAGCTCAGAAAGATGGGGGTTAATGCCGTTCGTACTTCACACAATATGCCTGCAAAGGAAGTGCTCGAGCTTGCGGATGAGATGGGCTTTGTGGTTGACTGTGAAGCATTCGATATGTGGGAGCTTCCTAAGACTGAGTTCGACTACGCAAGATTTTTCGTGGACTGGGCTGACAAGGATGTGGCGAGCTGGATCCGCCGTGACAGAAACCATGTGTCTGTTATCATGTGGAGCATAGGAAATGAGATATATGACACCCACCGTGATGAGCATGGTCAGGAGATTACAAGAAGGCTTGTAGAATATGTGAGAAGACATGACCCGGAGTGCAATGCACCTGTGACTATCGGCTCTAACTATATGCCGTGGGAGAATGCGCAGAAGTGTGCCGACATTGTGAAGCTTGCCGGATACAATTACGCCGAGAAATATTACGAGCAGCATCATAAGGAGCATCCTGACTGGGTAATCTACGGAAGTGAGACTGCTTCCACGCTTCAAAGCCGCGGAATATATAAGTTCCCTTATGAACAGAGAATCCTCTGTGATGATGATGAGCAGTGTTCATCTCTCGGCAACTGTTCAACTAACTGGGGAGCTAAAAATACCGAGTACTGCATAACCATGGACAGGGATGCGCACTACTCAATGGGACAGTTCATATGGACGGGCTTTGACTATATCGGTGAGCCGACCCCTTATCAGACTAAGAACTCATATTTCGGACAGCTCGACACGGCTGGCTTTGAGAAGGATACATATTATATATATCAGGCTGAATGGACGGACTACAAGAAAGCACCGATGGTTCATGTGTTCCCATACTGGGATTTTTCGGATGGAGAGGTTATAGATGTGCGTGTCGCTTCCAATGCGCCGAAGGTTGAGCTTTTCTTCAACGGACGTTCGCTCGGTGCATATGACATTGACCATAAGCATGGAAAGGAGCTTCTTGCGCATTATAAGGTTGAATATGAGCCGGGTGTTATGGAGGCGGTTGCTTATGATGAGAATGGCAATGTAATCGCAAGAGAGATAAAAAAGAGCTTCTCGGATGCAGTCAGGCTTGTTGTCACGCCTGAGCAGAGCAGTATCAAGGCTGACGGAAGAGAGCTTATATATGTAGAGATTGCTGCTGTTGATAAGGACGGGAATCCTGTGGAGAATGCCAACAACCGTGTACATGTTAAGGTGAGCGGTGCAGGAAGACTCGTCGGAATGGATAACGGAGACAGTGCTGATTTTGACCAGTATAAGACTGACAGCAGAAGAATGTTCGCAGGAAAGCTGCTTGCGGTTATTGCGGCTAAGACGGAACCGGGTGAGATTAAGCTTGAGGCATGTTCTGAGGGAATGGACACAGTGACTGTTACCATGGAGGCTCTTCCGTGTGAAAAAATTGTTGGTGTAAGTGCAGGTGAGAATATCTGTGATACATGTGGGGGCAACACGAAATCAGACGAGATACCTGTGCGAAACATCCGCATAAAGGTTAAGGGAAGCCGCACACTTTCACCGGACAATACAGAGGTTGCCATTCAGGCTGAGATTCTTCCTCACAATGCAACATATGATGAGCTCATATGGAAGGTCACGAACGACGCAGGAGTTGATTCTAACGGTGCTGTGCTTGAAGACGGGGAAGCCTCGGAGGTTCCTTACCTTGTTAATAAGGTTATCAGGGCTGTCGGTGACGGAAAGCACAATGTGCGCTGCTGCACAAGGAACGGAAGAGATAAGATCAGCATGATTTCACAGGTAAGCTTTACGGCGGAAGGTCTTGGAATGGCTGAGTTCAATCCATATGATTTCGTATATGGTACATTATACACCGCATCGCAGGAGGAGCCGGCTGTCGGACAGGACAGAGGAATTGTGCCTAAGGGCGGAACATATATTGCTTTTGAGAAGGTTAATTTCGGCAAAAACGGTTCTGATGAGATTATACTTCCTGTATATGAGCTCAACAACAAGCCGTTCCCGATACAGATATGGAAGGGCATACCGGGACAGCAGGATGCGGAGCTTATCGATACGGTTATATATGACCTTCCTTCGATATGGGCTACATATCAGGAAAAGACCTATAAGCTGCCGAAGCGCTTTAAGGGAGTATGTACCGTAAGTTTTATCGCTGACCATGATATTAATATCAAGGGCTTCAGCTTCAAGAAGTACGAGCGTGCTTATGATACCAACTATGCGGTCGACAATGATGGAATATACGGAGATACATACACATTGGGTGCTGATGCCGTAACAGGTATCGGAAATAATGTTGCGCTCACATACGATGATATGAATTTCACCAATGGCATGCATAAGATTACTATATGCGGCCGCTCGGTTCTTGAAAAGAATACAATCCATGTGCGCTTTGCAAATGAAGCGGGTACGGAGAACAGAATCGCCGAGTTCGTTATGCCAAAGAAGGTTGATAGCGAGGACGGATACGTATGTCAGAGCTTTGAGCTTGAGAAGGTTGAGGGAAGCTTTTCGGTGAATCTTGTATTCCTTCCGGGATGTAATTTTGACCTTAAGTGGTTTAAATTTGAATAATAAGAATAAAGTGAGAAAGGACTGCCTGTAATTGGCAGTCCTTTTTTTGCGGAGCAGTTTTGTGTAATAGGAGCGCTCCTGTTACACAAAAAAGACACCGGAAATTCCGATGTCTCTTCGTCGGCGTGACAGGATTCGAACCTGCGACTTCTACGTCCCGAACGTAGCGCTCTACCAAGCTGAGCCACACGCCGCTGACAAATATATTAACACATACTGGGAGAAATTTCAACTTATTTTTACAAAAAATGTCTTATATATTTTTACAAAAAAGGTTAAAAACATATTGACATCTGAATATATATGAATATAATTATATATGAACAGATGAACAAGTATTAATATGTTGCATCTGTAAAAGTTCCGTTCATGGTTTGCGATTGGAGGTGACTTATATGGCGGATAATGCAGGAGAACAGAACGAATTTCTCGCAGCTCACGAGGATGTAGTAAAAAGGGTGTTAGAGCAGCAGCCTGATGAAGAGTATCTGTATGACATTGCAGAATTGTTTAAGGTATTTGGAGATTCCACCAGAATAAGAATACTGTATGCTTTGTTTGAGAGCGAGCTGTGTGTGAATGATATTGCACAGCTGTTAAATCTCGGACAGTCAGCGGTGAGCCACCAGCTCAAGATTCTCAAGGATGCGAAGCTTGTGAGATTTCGCAGGGAGGGCAAGATTATATTCTATGCTCTTGATGATGACCATGTCAGGAATATACTGAGCATGGGAATGGAACATGTAGAGGAATAGATGCTATAACAATTTAATTATAAAATTTAAGGAGGATTTTATCATGAAGAAGACATACAATGTAGAGGTTGACTGTCCTAACTGCGCAGCTAAGATGGAGGAGGCAGTTAAGAATACTAAGGGAGTCAAGGATGCTTCACTCAGTTTTATGACACTTAAGCTCAAGGTTGAATTTGAGGATGGTGCAGATGTCGATGCAGTTATGAAGGAAGCTTATGCTAACTGCAAGAAGGTTGAAGATGATTGTGTAATTGAACTTTAATGTATGTGCTGTCGATGCCTGGCATCGGCAGCAGATTTTTCATTATGGTAAAGGGAGGCATTTATGAATAAGAAACAGAAGACGATACTATATCGTATTATTATTTCTGCTGTTCTCGTTGTGGTTGTTTCCATACTTGATGCCGTGCTGGATTTTGATGTGTGGGTTGCCGCTGTGCTGTATCTCATCCCTTATTTTGTAATCGGATATGATATACTTAAAAAGGCGGGAAAGGGAATTTTAAACAGACAGATTTTTGATGAGAATTTCCTTATGGCTGTTGCCACGGTAGGTGCTATTGCAATCGGAGAATTCCGGGAGGGCGTTGCGGTTATGCTTTTTTATCAGATAGGAGAGCTGTTCCAAAGCGTTGCAGTCGGAAAGAGCAGAAGGAACATTGCCGCGCTCATGGATATCAGACCTGACTATGCCAACATCGTTGTTGACGGGCAGCTTCAGAAGGTTGACCCGGATGAGGTTGAAATCGGTACAACAATAGTTGTCAATCCGGGCGAGAAGGTTCCTATCGATGGTGTGATAATTGAGGGAAATACATCTCTTAACACCAGTGCTCTCACAGGTGAGAGCGTTCCAAGGGATGCTGCGTGCGGCGATGAGGTTATAAGCGGATGCATCAATCTTACAGGAACAATTCACATCCGCACTACGAAGGAATTCGGTGATTCGACGGTATCTAAGATACTTGACCTCGTTGAGAATTCAAGCCTTAAGAAGTCACGTTCAGAGAACTTTATCACAAAGTTTGCAAAATATTATAC
Source organism: uncultured Lachnospiraceae bacterium (assembly GCA_934343915.1). Classification (GTDB taxonomy): domain Bacteria; phylum Bacillota; class Clostridia; order Lachnospirales; family Lachnospiraceae; genus CAG-882. The sequence goes on from CAKRIL010000008.1 coordinate 52,693, forward strand.
ACCGGCAGTATGTTACAGTGCGCTTGCACTTGCAATTATACCGCCTGTAATTAATCTTATAATTGGTAATCCGGCAGCATGGCTGACATGGATTATAAGAGCACTTTCGTTCCTCGTTGTGAGCTGCCCTTGCGCACTTGTAATATCTATTCCTTTAAGCTTCTTTGGCGGAATCGGATGTGCTTCAACGAACGGAATACTTGTCAAGGGTTCTAATTACCTTGAAGCACTTGCGGATACGAAGTACATTGTATTTGATAAGACCGGAACACTCACCAAGGGTGTATTTGAGGTAACGGGAAATTATCCTGAGAATGGGTTTACATCGGATGAGCTTCTCTACTATGCAGCATACGCCGAGAGCGGCTCAAGCCATCCTATAAGCATAAGTCTTAAGAAAGCTTATAATAAAAAGCTTGAGCTTGAACGTGTAACAGGAATAGAAGAGGTTGCCGGACATGGCGTTACAGCGATTGTCGATGGAAGAAAGGTCGCAGCCGGCAATGTCAAGCTTATGAAGAAGGTCGGAGCTTCGGTTACAGCGGAGCATGATGATGGAACGGCTGTATATGTAGCAATTGACGGAGTGTATGCAGGCTGCATCACGATATCTGATGTTGTCAAGCCTACATCTAAGGAGGCTATATCAGGTCTTAAGGCATCCGGAATTAAGACGGTAATGCTCACGGGAGATACGGCTAAGACGGCACAGCGTGTTGGTACGGAGCTTGGTCTTGACGAGATTCACAGCGAACTTCTCCCGGCAGACAAGGTAGCACAGGTTGAAAGGCTTCTCGGTGAGAAAGGTGCTAAGGAGAATCTTGCATTCGTAGGTGATGGTATCAATGATGCACCGGTTCTTTCAAGAGCTGATATTGGTGTTGCGATGGGTGCACTTGGTTCGGATGCGGCTATTGAGGCTGCGGATGTTGTTCTTATGGATGACGACCCGGCTAAGCTTGCTTTTGCAATGAGAATATCAAGAAAGACACTTAAGATAGTAAGACAGAATATTGTATTCGCACTTGCAGTCAAGTTTGCCTGCCTTGTGCTTGTCGCAATCGGCGTTGCCAACATGTGGGTAGCGATATTCGCAGATGTGGGAGTTATGGTTCTTGCAGTACTTAATGCTACGAGGGCACTCAAAATAAAGTAATAAAAACGGAATAAAAACGGGAAAAAAGAGAATACTTGATTTATGCGGCAGCATATGATATACTGGCTGTAGCTGAAAAGGATATGAGTATTTATGAGTACTCAATTCGAAACCCCACGAGGTGTCGACTCGTGGGGTTTCTTCTCATTTTAGACGGTTGAGCATCCGTTAGGCTAATTGCCGCTATTGTTTCTGTCTAGCCATTTGCAGATGTAGTAGCTGACTATACCTGCCACAACAGAAACCAAAAAGGATATGAGTATTTCCAACATGAGCACCCCCTTCCTGTTGCCGGAATGGGTGCGACAACACAGTAATTATAGCATGTCATTGGTTGCATGACAATGTGATTTTGTCTTAATTAATTATAAAGTGGGACTTTCTTAATGCGATTTTAATCTTTCTCCTCTTTTTCTTTAATTTTCCAAGTATATATTAAAACCATCAACAAGAGATACCGTATCGGAAGCGAAGCGGTTAATAAAAGTTAATTAAAGCACAATTCCGATAAGATAACACTTGTAAAGAATCAAGCTATAAGGCTATAATAAAAAATGAAAACGGAGGAAGATAATTATGGAACTTAGCAGTGAAGAGAAGTTTGACAGAGCGATGAAGCTCTCACAGAGAACAGGGGTAAGTCTTGAGGATGCCAAGGCAGCACTTAATGCATGCGATTTTGATATGCTCGATGCGGTTGTGTATTTGGAGAAGCTCGGAAAGACGACGGCACCACAGTATACAGATTATACAACTACCGGAAGCACAAGCAATGTGAGAACGGACTACACAGACAGCGAGGAGCATAAGAGCAAGAGAGTTACATTCGGTGATGTGCTGGGCAGATTCTTTAAGTGGGTTGGAAAGGTTATAAAGATTGGCAACGAGAATTTCCTTGATGTGAAGAGAAATGGTGAGGAGATAATGAAGATGCCTATTACGGTATGTGTTTTGCTTCTTATCCTCGCGTTCTGGGTATGTATACCGCTTCTGATTGTGGGATTGTTCTTCTCATTCAGATACAGCTTTTCAGGTCCATTATTTAAGACGGATGACGTGTTTAACAATGCTATGAACAAGGCTTCTGATGTGACTGAGAACATCAAGAAGGAGTTCAAGGACTAATATTAATAAAAATATCCGGGCCGGGATTATTCACAGCCCGGAGAGGTAGGTAGATATGGCTGCAATATTGATTGTTGAAGATGAAGAGAAGATTGCAAGATTCGTCGAGCTGGAGCTTAAGCATGAAGGCTATGAGGTCGGGAAGGCTGCTGACGGAAGAACGGGACTTTCGATGGCTGAGAGCGGTAAGTATGACCTTATGCTTCTCGATGTGATGCTGCCTGAGCTTAACGGGATGGAGCTGTTAAGAAGGCTGAGAAGGACGAGCAGCATGCCGATTATAATGGTGACAGCGAGGGATGCGGTCATGGATAAGGTGTCAGGTCTTGACATGGGAGCCGATGATTATATTACCAAGCCGTTCGCTATTGAGGAGCTTTTGGCAAGAATAAGGGTTGCACTCAAAAAATCAACGGAAATATCGGCGGCACATATCAGCTCCGACGTACTTTCATGCGGGAGCGTCAGTCTTGACAAGGCAAGACATGAGGTTAAGGTTGACGGACAGCTTGTTGAACTGACACACAGAGAATTCTCACTGCTTGAGTATATGCTTGAGAATAAGAATATTGTGCTCAGCAGGGATACATTGCTTGAGAAGGTATGCGGATATGACTATGCAGGGGAGACTAATGTTATAGATGTGTATGTGCGGTACATCCGCACGAAGATAGACGATGCCTTTGGTATTAAGCTTATTTCGACTGTAAGAGGAGTTGGATATGTCATCAAAGAAGAGCAGTGAGGAATCAATCGTAAGACGTATCAACAGAACATTTGTAGGTAAGTATGTATGGCACATCCTGAAAATGGATGTGCTTATCTGCATTATAGCTGCTGCGGTGAGCCTTTTTGTTGCGGAAAAATCAGCAATGGGTGAGTTCAATATAAGGACACAGCGCAGTATAGCGTGGAATATCGGAAGCAATTTCCTTTCCTATAATATGACAGGCACGCAAGGACAGGAATATACAGTGAATGTCACGGTAAATGAGGCAAGAGTGGTGCTTATAATCGGCATTGCAATTCTTGTCGTACAGTTCTTTTCGGTGCTTGTAATGTCAGCTAATATGAAAAACAGCATCAATGACAGGTTAAGACCGATAAGAGAGATGGCAAGAAAGGCAGAACAGCTTACGAATATAGACTATAATGAGCAGTATTTTAAAAGACTTGAGAATGCGATAGACAATGTCAATGCTGCGTCGCTTGACACCAAGATAAGCACGAACAATAAGGAGCTTCAGGGAATTGAGACTGCACTTAATCATCTGCTTGAACGTATGAGAGATACATACAGGCAGCAGTCACGCTTTGTCTCGGATGCATCACATGAGCTGAGAACGCCTATTGCCGTGATAAGAGGTTATGCGGATATGCTTGACCGCTGGGGAAAAGAGGATGAGAGCATTCTTGACGAATCCATAGATGCCATAAAGAATGAGTCCGAGCATATGCAGAAGCTTGTTGAGCAGCTTCTTTTCCTTGCAAGGGGCGACAGCGGAAGAAATACTCTTCAGATTGAGGAAATCAAGCTTGATGAACTCATGAATGAGGTGTATGAAGAATCGAAGATGATTGACACTGAGCATGTCTATGAATACGTGGGGGAGAGTGTGCAGCTGTGCGGTGATGTCTCCATGATAAAGCAGTGTGCAAGAATACTGATTGACAATGCTGCGAAGTACACACAGAAGGGTGACACGATAACAATAAGAACAGGAAAGAAGGAGGACGGCGTGTATTTCAGCGTTCAGGACAACGGAATGGGAATGAATGAAGCTGATGTGAGCCATATTTTTGAGCGCTTCTACCGCTCGGACGAGGCGAGAGGACATAAGAGCGGCGGAACGGGGCTCGGACTTTCGATTGCGAAGTGGATTGTCGACAGGCATAACGGATATTTTAATGTCTTGACCAGACCCGATATAGGAACTAGAATAACAGTAGTCTTTAAATCAGAAACGGAGAATGGCAATGAATTATAACGAGGCAGTTGAAAAGCTGAGAGCATTTGGTCAGGAGCATGTACTTAAGTTCTATGATGAGCTGGATGACGATAAGAAAAGAGAGCTTCTTTCACAGATAGAGAGAACGGATTTTACGGTTATAGGACAGGCAGAAGCGGGCGGCAGACGCGGAAAAATAGCACCAATCAAGGCAATGACGATTCCTGAGATTGAGATGGGAAGAGGACGTTTTGAGCGAATCGGAATAGAGGCTGTGAGAGAGGGGAAGGTTGGAGCAGTTCTGTTGGCAGGAGGCATGGGGACAAGGCTCGGCTCCGATGCACCGAAGGGCATGTACGATATCGGAATAAACAAGCATGTATATATTTTTCAGAGAGTTATTGAAAATCTTATGAAGGTCGTAGAAAAGACAGGGAACTATATACAGCTCTTTGTCATGACCAGCGAGAAGAATCATGATGCCACGGTCAATTTTTTCAGGGAGCATCACTACTTCGGCTACGACAGTGAGTATATCGCGTTCTTTATGCAGGATATGGCACCTGCTGCGGACTATGACGGGAAGGTGTATATGGAGGCGAAGAGCTGTATAGCCACATCACCTAACGGCAACGGCGGCTGGTTCCTATCGATGAAGAAAAGCGGGCTCATGGAGCTGATTAAAAAGAGAGGTATTGAGTGGCTCAATGTGTTCGCAGTCGACAATGTGCTTCAAAGCATAGCTGACCCCGTGTTCATCGGAGCAGTGCTTGAAGGTGGATATTCAGTAGGCTCTAAGGTAATAAGGAAGGTAAGCCCCGAGGAGAAGGTCGGAGTAATGTGTACGGAGGACGGAAGACCTTCGATTGTTGAATATATTGAGCTTACGCAGGACATGCTCACGCAAAAGGACGATAACGGAGAATATGCGTATAATTTTGGCGTAATTCTCAATTATCTTTTTAAGGTGGATTGTCTCTTAGGACTTCTTGAAAGAAAGCTTCCATATCACAAGTCAGCGAAGAAGATTCCTTACATCAATGAGTCGGGCGAACCTGTGAAGCCTGAGGAACCGAACGGATATAAGTATGAGCAGTTCATACTCGACATGATACAGATGCTTGACAGCTGTCTGCCGTTCGAGGTGGAACGCGAGAGGGAGTTCGCACCGATTAAGAACAAGACGGGGGTGGATTCCGTTGAGTCTGCGAGGGAGCTTCTGATGAAGAACGGTGTAACGTTGTAGAATATTTTGGGATAAAAGAAGATTACGGGGATGCGCACTGCGGCGTACAATGCAGGTGTCGTAAGTGGCCGCCGCAGGCGTGTTGATATTAGTTATATGCAGGTGTAGCTTGTAAATTCCGCGTATACAGGTAAAGAGCATTCAGCAGAAGCAGGAAGGTAAGCGTACATGCCGTGCATTGCACCGGTGAAGCGCTTGCCTTTTTTCAGCCCCTCGTCACACAGATAATATACGTTTTCGAGTGTGCATACATGGCTGAATGCATCAGGTGATACATTGGCTTCAGATGTAACAGCCGAGTCAATGAGAGCATATGAAAAGCTTCTCTTAAGATAATCGGTATCTGTTCTGAATGTTATGCTTTGTACGGACTCGGATAATAAGTTGAGCTCAACACATGCAGCGTCAGTGGTTGTGGTATCGATATGTTCACTTACCTTAAGCAGCAGTCTGCCGCTGTTGTTCACTACATTGAAGGTAAGATATGTATTTTCGTCATAGTAGCAGGTGATGCCGGATTCTCCGCCATCGAGCTTAAGAACCCCGCTGTCAAGCCTCAGGGAAGCCGTGACAGTGAAGCGGAAGGCTTCCTGCGGGCGAACAAGGATGTTGCGTGAGTACATTGTTGACAGCGGCATGCGTCCTGCACGAAGTGACAGACAGCCGTTGGCAATGCGGTATGCATCATCCTCAGGCACACGAACCCAGGACCATGAAGGTGACAGAGCAGCACCGAAGGAACCACTGCAGTCATTAGCGGCTTCAAAAGGATGGTCAGGAAGCTCGGGCTTCTTTGCAAGCGTGCTCGGTCCCTCAAGATTATTGACCATTGGCCAGCCGTCAGCAGTCCATGTGATTTTATCAAGCGCGGTCTCACGGCCGAGAAGACTGTACTTTCCGTCGACCTGTCTGCCGCAGAGATAAGGAATGTACCATTCGCCGCGAGGCGTACATACGGGCTTGCCGTGTCCGCAGCGCTGTATTCCTGCCTTCGGGTTGCTCTGACGCATTATCGGGTTAAAAGGACATGGCTCGTATACGCCGAACAGACTTCTGCTTCTTGCGACGGTTATGCGGTGACCCTCACCGGTTCCGCCCTCAGCCTGAAAAAGATAATACCAGCCGTCTTTTTTTATAAGATGCGAGCCCTCGGGGGCTCTTTTTTGACTGCCATAGTAGAGAAGTGTTGCAGGGCTGAGCTGTTTTTTTCCATCCTTGCTTATCTCGAATATTCTGGCACCGCGATTGAGGAGCATGTAGCGTCTGCCGTCATCATCAGTGAATATGGACGGGTCGATGCCGTCCTCGTCTATGAGAGAAGGTTCACAGTAAGGTCCCTCAGGCTTATCGGAGGATACGACCATCTGCTTTCGGTAGACGGTTCCCGTGTCATTGAGCCTGTATGTGGCGGTGATATAGAATCTTCCGTCATAATATGAAATATCGGGAGCCCAGTAGCCGCGCCCGCCTTCAAGCTCATTTATGCAAGCCCATTCCGGATTGGTTATTGCATGTCCGATTACCTCCCAGTGTATCAGGTCTTTTGAATGAGATATTGGAATGCACGGAAAATATATGAAGGATGAGTTGACCATGTAAAAATCATCACCCACGCATACGATTGAAGGGTCGGGATGCATTCCGGTGCGGATTGGATTGCGGTACATGTCGTTGATGTCGCCGTATTTCTCTTTAAAATATGCGATGACATCCAAGGCATTGGCTTCAACGGCAATATCATATGGGGTGACAAGGTCCTTATCACCTGATAGTCCTGACATACCAAGCCTTTCAACTATATATTTTACAAGTTCAACATTGTTCGTCGGCACTGCATAGAACAGGGCGGTACGGTTGCTGGCATCAGTCTCATTGAAGCTCGCTCTCGAATACTCAACTATATATTTAAAAACATCAAGATTTCCCGTTGAGGCGGCGAGATTAGGAAGGGTAATGCCATTGTAGAGTTCATCTATACAGGAAGGGTTTTCAATTTGAAGCTGCATTACAGCTTCAAGATTTCCTGAAAGTATTGCATCAGCCATTGTCATAAAAAATACCTGCTTTCCTGATAATAATATATGAGATAATTATAATATGCCGTGAAAAAATAAGAAAGAGAAGATTTTGCCGTCTTGTATATAATTTTCAGTAGTAAATGTATTCATTATTGGTATGGTAAATTTGTACCATATGTGGTAAAATATAGGAAACTTAACTTATGGATAAGGGGGTGATATGAATGAACATAGATATAGAACATCGTTTTTTTGAGGTCCTTTGCAGAGATTATACAACAGTGAATTACGTTGACCTTATCAATGATACTGTTGAACCCCTGAAGATTGACTCGAATGCGAATGTTTCGAACATGTCCAACATTCAGACTAACCGCAAGGCGAATTATACCGAAGTTATAACAAGTTATTGTACCAGATATGTAGAGGAATCGTTCAAAAAAGAATTTCTAAATATACTAAGCAGGGATAATCTGCTTAAGGAGCTGGCTGAGGGAGGAAGAGTCGTATACCGCTACGAAAGCATTCCAAACAGAGCGGGTCAGCACTATTTTGAAGCTCAGGTGGTCGGAATAGATGAGAATGATTTTGACGGAAGAGTTATTCTTGCATTTCATCACATAGACGATATCGTGACGCTAGAACAGAGATACCGCTGGGAGCTTGAAAAGATTGCCTACATAGATTCTCTCACCGGTCTTGAGAACAGAGCCGCCTTTACAAAGGAGCTTATGTCATATGATGATAACGAGAGTGCTGCATGCGTGGTCGCTGATGTGAACAACTTGAAGCTGTGCAATGACAGATACGGGCATCTTGAAGGTGATAAGATAATATCCGATGCGGCTGAATGCATGTACAATGCCTTTAAGGGGCTTGGAAAGTGTTACAGAATCGGCGGAGATGAGTTCTGTGTTCTGATTTCAAGAACACAGGCACCGGAGATACTTGCTTCACTTGGAAGGCTGGAGCAGCTTATTGCCGAGAAGAATGTACACAGGGTAATGCCTCTCTCCATAGCGTGCGGATATGCCGTGCGAGAGAGTGTGGACGAGAGTATGGAACAGCTTTTTAACCGTGCAGATGAGATGATGTATGATGTAAAGTACAGAATGAAGAAGGAGTTCCCGGTATATTCTCAGGAGAGAATCAAGAATTATCTGAATGTGCTTAGCGTTTTGAGTAAGTCCACGGATTCATACCTGTATCTGTGGGATATCGTAAGGGATGAGAATTGGTTCTTTGGTGATGTGGACAGGGATTTTGCCCTCAGGGAAAAGGGAAAGCAGATGAACAAGACGGCGGATATGGAAGCTATAATCCATCCTGCCGATAAAAAACTGCTGCATGATGACTTGCAGCTTATTGTTCAAGGTAAAAAGCAGGTTCACAACATGAATTACCGCTGGATGAACCGTAATGGTGAGCCGGTGTGGATAAGCTGCAGGGGAACGGTAATAAATGATGACAAGGGTAAGCCGTTTGTCATGATAGGAATGGTATCAGATAAGAAATTGAAATGTATGTATCATCCGCTCACCAGGCTATTTAATAAGAATAAGATGCTTCTTGATTTGAGAGAGACATTTCTTAAAAAGGATAAGGGATATTTTATGTTCGTCGGGATTGATAACCTTGCAAATATCAATCTCAAGTTCGGAAGGAGCTATGGCGACGAGGTTATAAAGCACTGCGGAGAGGTTATGGAACGCTGTGTGCAGACTAAGAATATATGGCATGTGGAGAATAACTGCTTTGCGTTATATTTAGAAGTCGATTCACAGGAGGATGTGCAGGGAATATACGATGGACTTCAGAAGGAATTATCAGGCATGTGTACAATCTCGGCGGGAGTTGTACCTGACAGTACCCGGATGTTTAAGGATGAAAACGACCTGTGTAGCTGTGCAGAGATGACCTATGAGAAGGCGAAGAGCACCGGAGCAGGTGTTATCAACTTCTTCTCACAGCAGGATTTGGAGAATCGAATAAGAACAATTAAGTTCCTTGAGGAGATGCAGGAGAGCGTTGACAATGGCTGCAAGGGCTTCTATCTGTGCTATCAGCCTCAGGTTAAGACCGGAAATTATCAGGTATACGGTGCGGAGGCATTGTTGCGTTATCATTCAGATACAAGAGGCGAGGTATATCCGGATGAATTTATACCTCTGTTAGAGCAGTCCAAGCTTATAAATCAGGTTGGTATGTGGGTGCTTGAAAATGCCCTGATGCAGTGTGGAATATGGAGAGAACAGGTAAAGGATTTCAGGATAAGCGTGAACTTTTCCGCGATTCAGCTAAGAGAGAAGGATATTGCACAAAAGGTGCTTAAGCTTCTTGAGAAGACTGATATGCCGGGAAGTGCGCTGACAATTGAGATTACGGAATCCGTGCAGTTACAGAAGAACGAGAATTTCAGTGAGATACTGACACAGTTACGAGACGCAGGCATCGAGATATCAATAGATGATTTCGGTACGGGATATGCGAGCATGGGATATCTTAAGAGCATGAATGTCAATGAGATAAAGATTGACAGGATGTTCGTAAAAGGTATCAATGAGGCTACATACAATTACAGATTAATCAGCAATATGATTGAATTTGCCAAAAATAACTCCATCAGGATATGCTGTGAGGGTGTGGAGAGTATGCAGGAGCTCACAGTGCTTGAGGGACTGTCACCTAATCTTATACAGGGATATCTCTTCTCAAAGCCTTGCAGGAAGGAAGATTTTGAACATGCATTCATCGACAGTGCAAAGGATGAATACAGACAGCATATGGAGTATGTTCAGAAGCTGTACAAGTATAAGGACAGGATGCAGGTTATATATTTTAACACCAAGGATATACTTCGAAAGACTGATTTGGGACTGTGGATTATCCGCATTAATGAAGAAGAACAATACTATGAGATGCATGCGGATGAGACAATGGAGAGAATCATAGCCGTCGACAGGAAGTATACGCCTCAGGAGTGCTACAAATACTGGTACGGCAGAATCAAAGAGGGTTACACCGATTATGTTGCGGAGAATGTGAAGAGGATGATGGAATCAGACAAGGTTGTTCAGCTTCAATATCCTTGGATTCATCCTGAACTCGGTGAGGTGGTCGTAAGATGCAGCGGAAAGCGTGTGGAGGATTCGGACGGCTTCATCACGCTTGAGGGCTATCACAGAATTATCAGTAATATAGAAGAAACCTGAAAAAATAAAATATATACGGAGGACATCATGGTAAAACACATTATATTATGGAAGCTTAAGGAGCTTGACGACAATGAGAAGGAACTTGTCAAGGCAGGGATTAAGGAAGGTCTTGAAGGACTTGCAGGAAAGATTCCGGGACTTGTGGAGATACATGTGCACACGAACGGACTTGCAAGCTCCAATGCGGATGTGATGCTTGACTCAACCTTCACTGATGAGGAGGCACTTAAGGGCTACGCAGTGAATCCTGCACATGTGGCTGTTGCGGACGGCAAGGTAAGACCTTATACGGCAGTCAGAACATGCCTCGATTTCGAGATATAATTTCTATTTGACAAAACAGTAGAAAAAATATATCATATCGATATGTGAGTCGGAAATACAGTTTCGGCACAAGCAAGCGGAACACAAGCCCTTTCGTCTCTAACTGAGATGACAGGGCTTATTTATTTTGGAGGTTAGAAAAATGCAGCAGGAAGCTTATAATCACAAATCAATTGAGAAGAAATGGCAGAAGTACTGGGAGGAGCACCAGACATTCAAGACGGATGTATGGGATTTCTCTAAGCCTAAGTACTATGTACTTGATATGTTTCCTTATCCTTCGGGAGTAGGTCTTCACGCAGGACATCCGGAAGGCTATACGGCTACGGATATTATGTCAAGAATGAAGAGAATGCAGGGCTACAATGTTCTTCATCCGATGGGCTACGATTCCTTCGGACTTCCGGCAGAACAGTATGCAGTGTCAACAGGACATCATCCTAACGGTTTCACGGAGAGCAATATAGAGACATTCTCCAAGCAGCTTAAGGAGCTTGGCTTCGACTATGACTGGACGAAGATGCTTGCAACGAGCGACCCTAAGTTCTATAAGTGGACACAGTGGATATTCAAGCAGCTCTACCTTGCAGGCTATGCTAAGCTTGTGGATATGCCTGTCAACTGGTGTGAGGAGCTTGGAACCGTTCTCTCCAATGATGAGGTTATTGATGGAAAGTCCGAGAGAGGCGGCTATCCTGTAATAAGAAAGAATATGAAGCAGTGGGTTATCGACCAGCCGGCATTTGCCGAGAAGCTCCTTGAAGGTCTTGAGGAGATTGACTGGCCTGAGTCGACCAAGGACATGCAGAGACATTGGATTGGCAAGTCAGAAGGTGTTGAGGTTGATTTCAAGATTGTCGGAGGCGGAGAGTTCTCAATCTACACAACATGTATAGAGACAATCTATGGTATCACATTCATGGTTCTCGCACCGGACGGACAGCTTGTAAAGGAGCTCATGCCGAGAATCGAGAACAAGGAAGAGGTTGAAGCTTATATTGCCGAGACTCTTAAGAAGAATGACATGGACCGTACGGAGCTTAACAAGACCAAGTCAGGCTGTATGCTCAAGGGCATATATGCAGTTAATCCTGTCAATGGCAAGGAGGTGCCTGTATTTATCGGTGATTTCGTACTTGCAAGCTATGGAACAGGTGCGGTTATGGCTGTTCCTACACATGACCAGAGAGATTTTGAGTATGCGGCAGCACATAACATTCCTATGATTCAGGTAATTGACGGAGCTGATGTGAGCGGGCATGCTTTTGAGAAGGGCGATTATCTCGGAAAGGGCTGCAAGCTCATCAATTCCGAGGAGTTCACAGGTCTTACCGTTGAGGAGGCCAAGAAGGCAATCACGGATAAGCTTGTCGGAATGGGTATCGCAAGAAGAAAGGTTAATTATCACTTCCGTGAGTGGATATTTGCAAGACAGAGATACTGGGGTGAGCCTGTACCTATCGTATATCTTGAGGACGGTTCAATCCATGTGCTTGCAGATGATGAGCTTCCGCTTGTACTCCCTGAGCTTGAGGATTACAAGGGAAAGAACGGTCAGGCACCTCTTGAGAATGCAACAGAGTGGAAGCAGTATAACCATAACGGCTTAAAGGGCAAGAGAGAGACATCTACAATGCCGGGCAGCGCAGGTTCAAGCTGGTACTACATGAGATATATCGACCCGGATAACGATAAGGAGTTCGCTAATCAGGAGCTTTTAAAGCACTGGATGCCTGTTGACTTATATATCGGCGGTCCTGAGCATGCGGTAGGACATCTTATGTATTCGAGAATATGGAACCGTTTCCTATATGACAAGGGACTTTCGCCTGTCAAGGAGCCGTTCAAGAAGCTTGTACATCAGGGAATGATTCTCGGCTCTAACGGAATCAAGATGGGTAAGCGTTTCCCTGAGTTCGTTGTTAATCCTAGCGATATCGTAAGAGATTACGGTGCTGATACATTAAGACTTTATGAGATGTTCATGGGACCTCTTGAGGCATCCAAGCCATGGAGCGCAACAGGTGTTGAGGGTGCTAAGAGATTCATCGTGAGAGTATGGAACTTCTTCACGAATCCTGAGAATATTTCCGATGCAAATAAGGAAGAGCTCACAATGCTTTATCATCAGACTGTAAAGAAGGTTACGAACGATTTCGAGAACCTTGCATTCAACACGGCAATCAGCCAGATGATGATATTTGTAAATCAGCTCTACAAGACAGGAACATGCCCTAAGGAGTACGCAGAGGGCTTCATAAAGATGCTCGCATGTATCTGTCCTCATGTAGGCGAGGAGATATGGGCAGACTTCGGACATGACAATACAATCGCTTACGAGGCATGGCCAAAGTATATCGAGGAGCTTACTGTTGAGGATGCTGTTGAGATCGCAGTTCAGATTAATGGTAAGACCAAGGGCGTTGTCAGAGTTTCCAAGGATGCGGATAAGGACACTGTTCTTGCGGCAGCCAAGGATGCGGTTAAAGAGAAGCTTACTCCTGACATTGTAAAGGAAATCTATGTTCCGGGTAAGATTGTCAATATTGTATGTAAGTAAGGATTGAACGATTTATATAAGGAGGTTCGGTATGCATTCACCACTTGAGATTGCAAGAAATTTTGTCGAGATAGGTATACACAAGGTTAAGCTTTCGGCATGGAAAATGATGATACTCGGCTTCTTTGCGGGAATGTTCATAGGCTTTGCGGGGATTGCATCGACAACGGCATCGGCAACCATCGCGTCGGCATCCGTTGCAAGACTTGTAAGTGCATGTGTCTTTCCTGCCGGAATGGCTATGGTGCTTGTGGCAGGAAGTGAGCTGTTCACGGGAAATAACCTGATTATAATAAGCGTACTTCAGAAAAAGACAAGTGTTGCGGGGATGTTAAAGAACTGGTTCTTCGTATTCCTCGGAAACTTTCTCGGAGCAGGCTTCGTTGCGGTTATGGTAGTGTATTCACATCTGCCTGACCTCTACGGAGGGCTGCTTGCGGAGAAGATGGTGGCAGCGGCAATGTCCAGAGTGAATCAGAGCTTCCTTGAAGCTTTTATGAGAGGAATTCTCTGCAATATACTTGTATGTATCGCAGTATGGGCAGCGTTCGCGGCAAAGAGAGTGTCGGGAAAGCTTCTGATGAGCTTTTGGCCTGTAATGCTATTTGTGCTTTGCGGATTCGAACACAGCATTGCCGACATATATTTCGGTATTGCGGGAATCGCAGCGGCAGGTGAGTATGGAATAGCGGCAGCAGGACTTAATTTTGGTTCCTTTTTGTTAAAAAATCTTCTGCCTGTAACTCTCGGCAACATAATCGGAGGTGCGGGAATTGTAGGAGTAGGTTACTGGCTTGTATACCTTCGTCATACTCCGCTCAGTCCTATGACCATCGAGGCAGAGCAGGAAGAGATTGACATTGCGGAGGAGTACTAATAAGGGGCGGAAGACCGCTCGGAAAGTAGGATTTTATGACACAGTATTCATTTTTACAGATAGTTATGTTCTTTTTCGTCTACTGTTTTCTCGGATGGATATGGGAGACAAGCTATGTATCGATAAGAACGCATAAGTTCGTAAATCGAGGCTTTCTGCACGGACCGCTCATACCGATATACGGCTTCGGAGCAATGGCGATACTGTTCGCAACCCTGCCGGTGAAGGACAATCTGTGGCTTGTATTTATCTGCGGCATGCTTGGTGCATCCGTGTTAGAGCTTGTTACGGGATGCACGATGGAGGCTATATTCCATGTAAGATACTGGGATTACACCAATATTCCGACGAATATCAAGGGATATATCAGTCTGCCGACTTCTATAGTATGGGGCTTTTTCTCGATACTTATGATTAAGTTCATTCACAATCCGATTGAGCATATGGTGCTTAGTCTTTCACAGACTGCGACGGAGGTGCTGACCGTTATACTTGTCATGTTCGGAAGCATGGACCTCGGCGTATCAATCAGAGATGCTCTCGACTTGAAGGAGATATTAAAGCATATTTCCGAGATGCAGAGCGTTCAGCGTGCGCAGAAGCGTATGGATGTGATTGCGGCTGTTTTTGACAATGATATGGAGAATTTCAAGGAGAAGATAAGCAGCAGATTATCGGGTCTTGAAAAGGGTGAATTCAGAAGAATCAAGGGTCTCCTTGACCGTAACCCTTCCGCAAAGTCTACCAGATACTCTGATATGTTCGAAAGCTTTAAGAGTACAATCAAGGAGCTTAAAAGGCCGGGCAAGAGCGAGGAAAATAAGTAGTATCACGCATTTTTCAGCATCTGCATGAAAAGGTCGAGCTTTCCCTGCTGTTCGGGGCTCATGTCGTTCCTTAAAATATTAATGATGGCATTGGTTTCATCCTGTGTGAAGCTGATGCCTTCTTTTTTTGCCTTGTTGGATACCGCGAGCAGAAGCGGAAGCATTTCATCAGAACCTCTCCCTCTTGCTATATTTGCAAAATTATTGATGAGTGCTGCTTTTCTCGGGTCAAGCCCTTCTGTGATATGTGCTGTATCCATGTGGATGCTCCTTTCATAATAAAACAAAAACGTTAAGGTTGAAATTCAGGTTAGAAAATTCCTATGTACATTAATTAATTCGGCAGTACATCATAGTAAATCCTCGAATTTGCGGCACATTGAGAGCTGTTCCGGCGATAGTACGCCTGAAAGCATGTCGATTGGCGATGGCGGAGGCGGAGGACAGGGCGGCTTCGGAGGCGGACATTTATCAGGTTGTTTGCCGTCCGGCTTGCAGTCACATGGCTTGCCGGTGCATGGATTACAGTTGCATGGCTGCGGCTTGTGCGGAGGCTTATCTCCGGGCGGTGGAGGCGGAGGAGGAGCACAGCAGCTGCCCGAGGCGAGTGCCGCCTGAAGCTTCTGAGCCTTAATCATGCCTATCATCATATCAAGCTGTTTTTGTTCCTCAGGGGAACAGTAGCTCTTTAATTCCGAGAGCATATCGCTGCCGCAGCACGGCTTAAAGGCGCACGCCGGAATCCTGTTATGATTAAAAAAGTCAAGTGTCATATTAAACTCAATAATGCGCACCATCAGACCGAACATCCTCTGCTGGGATGGCTCCAAAAACGGGATGAGAGCCTTCAAAAGCTGTGTGCTTCTTCCGATGGTGCGCTCATCAAATTCAGTTTGAATAATTGTCTGATGCGGCGGTTTTGGAGGCATGCGGATGTCCTTCGCTGTATTCGAGTCCGTTATCAATAAATTATATGCACAATGAGGTAAGATATGAGCGGGGAATGGAAATATAGTTTGAAAAGCGGATATTTAATGGCGAAAATTTAAGCAGGGGTGTTGACATGACACCCCTGCTTTTGTGGATGCTTCCGATTAGAAGCCGCATCCGCCTCCGCAGAATAAGAGGATGAGAATTAACCAGATACAACTGTTGTTGCATCCACCGTTGCCGCCGCATCCACAGTCGTCACCGCCGCATCCGAAGACATTGGAGAGACCTGTTCCGTTGCCGTTGCCACAGAGACAGGAGAGGAGAATTATCCAGATGATAATGTTGCAGCTGTTGCATCCTCCGTTGTTAGAATTGCCGCATCCGCCATTGCATCCGCAGTTAGTTGCTGCTAAATCGCTCACTATTTTGTTCCTCCGAAAACTTTATACACTTCATAATATGACGAAGAGGGGAATGTGTTACAAATCTTCTCTTGTTTTTTTAGTCTTGTTATTGTATGATACAAGAAAAACAGCCGTGGACGGCGTACACAGATGGAGGACTTTATGGATAAGATTAAGATGACAACACCTCTTGTGGAGATGGACGGAGATGAGATGACAAGAGTACTCTGGAAGGAGATTAAGGAGGAGCTCTTACTTCCTTTTGTCGACCTTAACACAGAGTATTTTGATTTGGGTCTTGAATATAGAAATGAGACTGACGACCAGGTTACCGTAGATGCTGCCATGGCTACGAAGAAGTACGGAGTTGCCGTTAAGTGTGCCACAATCACGCCTAATGCGGCGAGAATGACGGAATATAATCTCAAGGAGATGTGGAAGAGCCCTAACGGAACAATCCGTTCCATTCTTGACGGAACAGTATTCCGTGCTCCGATTATTGTGAACGGAATTGAGCCGCTTGTGAAGAACTGGAAGAAGCCTATTACGATTGCAAGACATGCTTACGGTGATGTGTACAAGGCTGTCGAGATGAAGGTTCCTGGTGCGGGAAAGGCGGAGCTTGTATACACTGACGCGGAAGGCAATGAGAAGAGAGAGACTATCCATGAATTCAAGGGCTCGGGCGTTATACAGGGTATGCACAATGTCGATGCTTCCATAGAGAGCTTTGCAAGAAGCTGCTTTAACTATGCACTTGATACGAAGCAGGATGTATGGTTCGCGACCAAGGATACGATATCCAAGAAGTATGACCACACATTTAAGGATATTTTTGCTGAGATATTTAAGAATGAGTATGAGGAAAAGTTCAAGGCGGCAGGAATAGAGTATTTCTATACACTTATCGATGACGCTGTGGCTCGAGTTATCCGTTCTGAGGGAGGATATATCTGGGCATGCAAGAACTATGACGGAGATGTAATGAGTGATATGGTTGCGACGGCATTCGGTTCGCTTTCCATGATGACATCGGTGCTTGTATCTCCACAGGGCTACTATGAGTATGAGGCTGCACATGGAACTGTTCAGCGCCATTACTACCGTTATCTTAAGGGCGAGCAGACTTCAACGAACCCTATCGCAACCATATTTGCATGGACGGGAGCTCTCAGAAAGAGAGGAGAGCTAGATAATATTCCTGAGCTCATGCAGTTCGCAGATAAGCTTGAGAAGGCTACAATCGCAACGGTTGAGGGTGGTCAGATGACAGGTGACCTTGCGCTCATTACTTCGATTAAAGATGCTAAGACATTGAACAGCGTGGATTTTATCAAGGCGATTCGTTCCACACTTGAGGCTATGCTTTAGGAAAAGGTATCGGTGTACGGATTATGATTAAGCTTATACTAAGTGATGTCGACGGCACTCTTCTTCGCAGAGGAGAGGGTGCTTTTGACGAGCGTGTATTTGAAGTTATAGAAGGTCTGCATGCAAGGGGAATACGATTTGCGGCGGCGAGTGGAAGAGGCTATGCCGACCTTAATCGTCTGTTTGCTCCTGTAAGGGATAAGATGGCTTTTGTATGCAGTGACGGAGCGATGACCATAAGTGATGGGGAAGTGCTTGAGATTAATTCAATGGACAGAACGGATGTAAAGGCACTTGTCAACGATATTACAGCCACGGACGGCTGTGAGTTCCTGCTATATGGACGAGAGAAGCTATACATACATCCTAAGACCTCGGAATATGAGAAGTTCATTGTTGGACGATATGGGGACAACATTGTGTACACGGATGATGTCGATAACATAGATGATGACTTTCTGAAGCTTTCGGTGTACTCCGGGAACGGTGTGGAAGCATGCAGCAATCACTTTGAAAAGAGATGGTGTACCACATTCGGACTTGTATATAATGCCAACAACTGGATGGAATTCGTCGCTGACGGAATCTGCAAGGTGTCAGGAGTTAAGGCACTTTGCGGCAAGTACGGAATTGGCATGGATGAGGTTATGGCATTCGGCGACGGCGGCAATGATATAAGACTTCTTGAAACAGTTGCCTATGGTTATGCCATGGACTATGCGCCTGATGCGGTGAAGGCTGCGGCAGGATATGAGACAGAGGATGTTATGGAGACCATACGCAGAGAAGTGCTTCGGGAGAAGAATTATATGTAAGACTGCGGTTATATTGGCTGTTTCCATTTATCTGTATTTCATGACTGGGACTGGTAAGCATTAACCGATGTGAAAATTCGGGGTTGACAGAAGTTTTTTTTTGAAATATACTTTTGACTAAAGCGTTGATGAGAAGAGTACCGGGATAAGTTTTTTTCAGAGAGAGACACATTCGGTGTGAGTGCCTTAGAATACTGTTTCGGGAAGACCACCTCTGAGCTGCCCCAATAAGGCACGTTGATTACGTTATAATCACAATGAGAGATTTTTCGTGAATATGGATGTGTTTGCGAAGAATAATAAGGGTGGAACCGCGGATTAGATTTATTCGCCCCTTATACAGATGGAAAGCCACTGTATAAGGGGCTTTATTCTGCATATTTTATTAATTTAACTCATTAAAGGAGAATTTTAAAATGGTAGATTTTAAGGAAGACGAGAGATTAAACACACTCAATCATTCCTGCGCACATGTTATGGCACAGGCTGTTAAGCATCTTTACCCTAATGCGAAGTTCTGGGTAGGACCTGTTGTTAAGGAGGGCTTCTACTATGATATCGACCTTGGCGATGTTGCGGTAAATGATGAGATAATTGCTGCGATTGAAAAAGAGATGAAGAAGGTCTGCAAGGAAGGCAAGAAGATTTTCAGAAGAGAAGTAACCAAGGCAGAAGCACTCGAGATGTTCAAGGATGACATGTATAAGCTTGACCTTATCAACGGACTTGAGGATGGTAATATTACAGTGTATGATCAGGGAGATTTTACAGACCTCTGCCGCGGACCTCATGTTGATAACACTAAGCTCTGCAAGAACTTTAAGCTTATAAAGTATTCAGGCGTATATTGGAAGGGCGATGCTAACAATCATGTTATGCAGAGAATATACGGCGTATGCTTCCCTACACCGGAGGAGCTTGAGGAGCATCTTAAGCTGCTTGAGGAGGCTAAGGAGCGTGACCACAGAAAGATTGGCAAGGAAATGGAAATCTTCATGACGGACGACCTCATCGGACGTGGACTTCCTATGTTCTTACCTAAGGGATATACTGTATGGCAGGAGCTTGAGAACTACATCAAGGCTAAGGAGAGAAAGCTCGGCTACCTTCACGTTATGACACCATGTGTAGGTACAGTGAACCTCTATAAGACTTCAGGTCACTGGGATCACTATAAGGAGAACATGTTCCCGGCTATGGAGGTTGAGGGAGAGTCATTCGTACTCAGACCTATGAACTGTCCACACCATATGATGATATATGCTAACAGAATGCACTCCTACAAGGATCTGCCTATAAGAATCGGTGAGATTGCTCATGATTTCAGATTCGAGGCGAGCGGTACACTCAAGGGTATTGAGAGGGGAAGACATTTCTGCCAGAACGACGCACATCTTTTCGTTACACCTGAGCAGATTGAATCAGAGTTCTCTAAGGTTGTAGACCTCATATTTGATACCTACAAGGATTTCGGAATTACGGATTACAGATGTGTACTTTCACTCAGAGACCCTGAGGATAAGGTTAAGTACCACGATGATGATGAGATGTGGAACAATGCAGAGAACGCTCTCAGAAAGGTATTAAATGACCTTGGCATTGAGTACACTGAGGAGATTGGCGAGGCAGCATTCTACGGACCTAAGCTTGATGTAAATGTTAAGCCTGCAATCGGCAACGAGTACACACTTTCAACATGCCAGCTTGATTTCTGTCTCCCGGCTAAGTTCAACCTGACATATATTGACAAGGACGGTCAGAAGAAGACTCCTGTTGTTCTTCACAGAGCAATCCTTGGCTCACTTGACAGATTCATGGCTTACATTCTTGAGGAGACTAAGGGTAATCTTCCTCTTTGGCTTGCACCTGTACAGGCAGTTATCCTTCCTGTTAAGAATGAGGATGAGGAGCTTAATGCATATTCTCATGAACTCTACGATTTCCTTGCAAATAACGGAATCAGAGTTGAGCTTGATGAGAGAGGTGAGAAGCTCGGCTACAGAGTAAGAGAAGCACAGGTTAAGAAGGTGCCTTACCTCATTATCGTTGGCAAGAATGAGGCAAATGACGGAACTGTAAGTTACAGACTTCACGGAGAGCAGAACTCAACAACAGTATCCAAGGATGATTTCCTTGCAATGTTAAAGGATGAGATTGCGACAAAGAAGCTCAATCCGGCTGCAGCTAAATAAAGAAAAAATGTAATATTTAGAAAGACCTTCGAGGTTATAGATATGTTCCACGTTGGAGACATAGCAGCTTCGGAGGTCTTTTATGTGAATGGAGATAGAATGATTATCAATTACAAAATAATTCTGCAATACGATGGCACGCGTTACAACGGCTGGCAGAAGCAGGGAAACACTAAAAATACCATACAGGGGAAAATAGAGGAGACACTTGCTAAGTATTTTGATCAGGAAATAGAACTTCACGGCTCAGGAAGAACCGATGCCGGTGTCCATGCAGTGGGGCAGGTGGCTAATTTCAAGGTTGATTATAAGACAGAAAAAACAGATGAACAAATAAAAGATGAACTCAATTCCTTCCTGCCGGAGGATATAAAGATAGTCAGTCTTGAGCAGGCTGACAGCCGCTTTCATGCAAGACTTAATGCAACGGAAAAGGAATATCGTTATTATATAAGTCTTGATAAAAAGAGGGATGTGTTCACAAGAAAGTATAGGGCAGTGCTCGGGCATCCGGAGAAGCTGGATGCTGAGAGGATGAAGTCAGCCTCAGCTAAGCTTATTGGAGAGCATGATTTTCAGGGATTTTCAGATAATAAATCCAAAAAGAGCACGATAAGGCGGATTGACAGCATACAGTTTGTAATGCATAATCGCAGCGGAGAATATATGGAGATTATTTTCTGCGGAAACGGTTTTTTATATCACACAGTAAGGCTTATTGTCGGTACATTGCTGGCTGTTGGAATGGGAGAAGCCGATGAAGGGATTATAGATGAGATTTTTGACAGCCGTGACAGGAGAAAGGTTCCTTATATGGCTCCGGCGGAAGGCTTATTCTTATATAGTGTGGAGTATTGATACATATTATGTAGATGTAAAACATCCGGTGTCAATACATAGAACTTTGCAATTACATACATAATGGAGGTGAACATAATGGACAGCACAGGTTATGCAAAATTGGAGAAAAATCTTATAGATATTATCAGGGAACAGCAGATAAAGCTCGGATATTGCAGTGAGGATGTAAGGCTGTACTATCCGCTGTCGTCACTCAACCATTTTTTTGATACAGAGGATGATGCAGAGACTATGCTTGATAGGCTGGCAGTTAAACAGCTTCCTGATGAATTTAAGGAAAAGTTGGGAACTGTCGAGGTGACTCAGAAGAATGGACGTTTCTGCTTCCTTATTCCGAAGGAAGGTGGAAAATATGTGCATGAAAATGCTGCATCGGACAGGTTTCTTGGTGAACTCATTGAATATGTCGGCGGACATGACTGCACAATGCAGGGAGTGTTCGATTTGTTTCACAAGTACTCAGAACATGTGGTTATTGAGAAGGCGAAGGATGATGAGTTCGACTATGTGGTGCATTTTGAATACACGGCAGATGACGATAATCCGGACGTGAGTGGTGATGAATATTATTACTGCTTCAAGGATGAGGGCTGCCATATAATATATCATAGATTTCTTCCGGAGGATTACAGGGACTTGTTTTGATACAGGTTCCTGTATTTTTATTATGATAAACAGTTTATTACACATATGCCATTGTAAATGCATGCTTACAATTATATAATAAAAATTATATTCACAAATGGAGAGCAGGTCGATATGGAAAGTAAAAGCAGTTATCTTAGCACGATGGTAAAAAATGCCAGGAAAAAGAGAAATTTAAATGCGGAACAGGTATATTCCGGCATATGCAGTGAAGCCACATATGCCCGATTTGAGGGCGGAGATTTTAATGTAAATATCCATATCAGGGGGGCAATTATGCAAAGGCTAGGAATTAACGAGTCACGCGGCGGTATATGTATAAACGCGAGAGAGTATGCGGAGCTTGATGACAGGGAGCATCTGCTTGAATATATAGGTATGGGGAAATACAGGCTTGCAGAAGAAAAATTGAATAAATATAAGAATACTTATAGCATGAAAAATCGTATGAACAGACAGTTTGCAGATTATGTTCAGGCAAGATTGGAATACATAGATGGTAATAAGAAAAAATCTCTTGAACTTTATGAGAGTGCAATAAAATATACAATGTCTCAATATGAGACATGCGAGAGCATTGTATGTATATCAGTGTATGAGGCATATATAATATGTGAAATAGCGGTACTCTTAGCGGAGTTGGGAGACAAAAAAAGAGCAGAAAAAATATATATGAAGATTATAAGGGCTTGTCAGGAAGGCGATATGGACAGGTGGATAAAATGCAGGATATATCCTAAGGCGGCGAGTGGTATTTTGAGAATAACAAATCTTTGTATGGATGACATAAACAACCTTGAAAAACTTTTTGATATATGTGATGGTGCCATTGAGAGTCTTAGAAAGACAGGAAGAATATACTTCCTAAGGGAACTTTTGACATACCGAAATAGATTATGTATATATTTGCGTAAAGATACGGAAAACGAATACAATGAATTTTTGGAATGTCTTGATAATTTGTATTCAAAGTATAATATCAGAGAACATGACTATGAATGGTATCCTTACTATATAAATGATATATTTTATCCCGTAGAAAAGGTTATAAATGAAAGGCGTATAGCGTGTGGCATTACAGTTGAAGAATTGGCGGGAACAGAGCTTGATGTTGGAACTGTGAGCAGAATAATCAATGGAAAGAATATGCCAAGGAGAAGTACAATAGATATATTGTTTAAAAGGTTAGGAATGGAAGGACTGCAGTACTGTGATACAATAGTTTCTGATGATGCAAAAGTACATGAGTTGTGGGAAAAATTTTGCAGAAATCTTATGGATATGGATTTCCTAAATATGGAAGAAAACCATATGAGATTAAAAAAATGCCTTGATTTATCAATTTCGTTTAATTATATGGCACTAGAATGTATGAATTTGAGGGCTGAACTTTTACAGAAAAAAATCAGTGTTAATGAGGCAATAGAAAAATATAAAACTCTTTTACCCATGTCAGTACCGAAAATAAAAAATATAAAATATTTATTTACAGTGGAGCAGAATGTTCTTGATGCATACACTGATTTATTAGAGAATATGGATAGTTCCGATTGTATAGACATAACAGAAGCCCGATATAAAAATTATTCTGACAATATAGTAGAAAGAAAAAGAACAGTTGAATATTTGGAACAGACTATTTCCAGATATTCAAGTTATTTAGGTAATGTGGGAAGGTATGACGAGTCAACGAAGTTATCACAGGAAGGAATAATAATGAGTTTAGGCTGTATGAGGGTGAGAACAATGAGAAGATTTACTTTTGACATTGCATGGAACCATGCACAACAGAATAAACTTACAGATGAAGATATTAAGATGTGCAGGTGTTCATATTTGTGTGCATGGTTCGCAAATAATATTGATAGAATGAAGTTTTATAAGGAGTCACTAGATGGATTTATTAATATGATAGAAATGTAAGTATCATAATCTAATGTTTATAAATCGTTCAATAGTTATAGTTATTGTCTGAATGGTCATTTGAATATAATGATATAGAATTATCATTGATGTTGTTTTTTATATCTAAATGCAGTATTGGAAGTAGAATGGTAGAGATTAATAAAATAGATAATATAGTACATAATTTTTTTTTGTTTTTCATAAATATATTTTCCTTTTAAGTATTTCTATTTTATGATAAGTTAATATTATAAGGATTACCATGGCATAATTGTAATTTTTATAAAAGTCGAAATATTTAGAAAATTACAATTGTGCCATGGTATGTTTGATTTTTTAATGTTAAGATGACTTTGTAATAAAATATTTTTTGCAAAGGAGAAAGAAATATGATAACATTAAGGAAAGCGGTAGCGATAGTTTTGGGAATTGGAATGATAAGCGCAGTGTTTCCTGCAGTTGTGATGGCAGGAGATAAGGATTTGAGTGAGGTTAGCAGTGCCGGTGAAGCAGAAGTAACAGAAGACATAATTTATGATGATGGATATGAAATTACTATAAAAAATGGAAACATTGTTGAGGTGTTTTACGATGGAAAGGTTTTGTTTACAGCAGAATATGATGATGCAGGAAACAGAATCATGAAGAATGGTACAGTAAATAGCACTTTTACATATGAAGAAGGATATCTGATTGCTGAAAATAGAGATGGAAGAAACATTGAGTATTTTTATGAAGAAAAAAGCAATGGTGCAAAAGAGTGTATTGCATTTCTGACAGATGATGAAAAGTATTATTTAAACAGGGATGAATATGGAAAAATAACAGGTATATCGGATAGTGATAACAACGAAATTGCAAGATATTGTTATGCAGGTATTCATATTGAAGATGTGCTCAGATATACTGAAGGCAGTTGGGTTAAAGATGAGACAGATGACTTCATAGGAAATTATAATAAAATTCGTCTGTATGGAGACTATCAGGATGAGGAAACAGGCTGGTACTATTCCGCAGGACTGTATACTGATGCTTTAAGAGGTGTTGTAATCGGTCTGAATGACGATGCTGTTGATGCTTACAATCCGTTTTATAATAAGGATGGCATAAGTCTTTTATCAACATATTATGAGGATATAGATTTTGCAGCCGATGAATGGGCGACTGCTTTAATGGATAATTCAAATTTTGTTGTGCAAAAGACACCTGATGATGTGAGCAGTATGTCACTTGTAGAAAGGATTGCAAGGACGATATATGGTGAGAACACAAGTTATACTACTGACCAGGATGCCATAGCCTGGGTGATGTTGAACAGGCATCATCAATGGAGTCAGACCTTAGAGCAGGTGGTTGTTCCTGGACAGTTTAGTGCATTATGCAAGCGAGAAGATGGAAAATTAGGAGAAGCGTTTGGAGCAATAAATAATAGCTTGGCATGGAAGAATGCGGTTTATCTGGCCTGCCTGATGCTGACGGACAGCTCGGAGGATGCTTGGAATCACATTGTACCGAGACCGTATGGAATAAGCACTCAGCTATACTTTGTATCAGCACACAGTAAAATTGAAGGTAAAAAAATTACGGATGTAAGCGGAGGAGTCCGTTTTGTGGACGACAAAGGAAATGTGAGCTTTATATGTGACATAAGCATGGCAGGGATGGGAACATACAGCAGTGCGGCTGAACTGGAACAGGCATATATAAATGCCGGCAGACCATGGGTAAATGTATTTTTTAACAAGAAATAGGAGGGGAGCAGGAATTGAAAAGGGCATTATGGGTTGTGGCGGTTGTGTTTTCCCTGATGCAGTGTACAGGGTGTAACGGGACAGACAGTGTTGATAACAGTAAATTAGGTTCGCTTTTTAGACATATCAGCACACTTTTGGTACAACATATCGAACAAAAGGAAATGAGAAGCAATGTCTGCTCTGAAATTTCATCGGCATATAATTATATCGGTTCCGGTTGGGGACTTGACAGACTTAACAGACCGATACCATTTGAGGAAATAGAAGATACATTAAAAAAATATTGTATAGAAAATTATGATTTGGGTGAGTATGAGTCCTGGAGACAGCCATCAGATATTGAGGCTGAGGGAGGAATAACCTGGTGTGCGTTTATTACAAATTGCCGCCATAACCATGTGGCAGAGCGCGATATTGATGCTGATGGGGAGGACGAGATAATTGTTTATTGCCATGATGCCGGCGGTGGTGAATCATGGGGACGTTTTGCATTTTATGATAATGAGAGAAATAAGTGGACACATTTTTTCCCGAGTGATGAAAATGAAAAGTTTTATGATGTTTGTATACCGGATGAACAGAAGGCATGGATTAGACAAAGTCTGGAAAAGACGAAGCTTAATGCTGCAGAAAGGGCAAAGCTTGAGGATGCGATAACATATATGTCGTTTAGCAGTATGACTGTATTGGAGGATGGAAGCATACTGGTTTGCGTCAATGGAAGTAATGGCAGAGAGCCGTATGATGAGAGCCTTGCTGAGTCAAAAATAGTGCTTGAGTACAGATGGTCAGAGGAAACGGAGGAATTTGAACTTTTAAATTATGCAATGTGTGTGAGCGGAGAAGATATTTTTGCCTGTTCAGATATGGAGTTCTATGAAAAGGTAGTGGAAGTAACATCAGTGCTTAGGGGCAAATATCAAGAATACACTGACTGGGTTAATGAAAGCCTGCTAATTGACAGAGAACAGTATGAGCAGATATTTTATCACAGTTTCTCGGCTAAGAATATACCATCGATGGAAGCTTCTGAAGATATTCTTATGAGGTATGCCGTAGACAATTATGGCTTGGAGGAGGGTTCAGCTCCACCGGCAGGTGAGGTATACGAACTATATCCGCAGTTGTATTATACAGACTGTCGTTATAACTCTGTTCATGAGTATGATATTGATAAGGACGGCACTGTTGAGACGATTCTTGGTGGAAGCGATGGGAGCGGCTCTAGTATGTGGGCTTATCTTGCATTTTATGACGATGAAAAAGCTGAATGGATACATCTTATACCGAACAATATACAGGAAAAGGATTATCATATCCGAGTGCCTGACGAACAGCGGGAGTGGATTAAACAGAGCCTGAAGCAAAAATATCTTGATGATGAAAAAAAAGCAAAGCTTGAAGCGGGTTTAATGTATATGGATTGCATAAGTCCGACTTTGATGGATGACGGGAGCATACTGGTTAAATTTTATGGCAGAAATGACTGCGAACCATATGAGAAGGAATATATTGAATTAGAAGTAATTTTGCAGTACAGATGGTCAGAAGAGCTTGAGAATTTTGAGCTTGTCAATTATGCATTATTTGAGGAGAAGGATAACATTTTTGCATGTTCCGACATTGATTTTATAAGAAATTTGTCAGCTATTATTAACAATGAAGATGAAAAATAAGCTTGACAAATTACTCTGTTGTGATAAGATTTAATAAATTGTTGGATATTTCAGCTTACAGGCTTTGTATGTTCAATAATATGATTTGTAAATGGCATAATAAAAAGGCTGTGAAGACGAAGATTATACATTGTGATATGAGTGATGTATGATGTAGTAGGCAGATATATTTCCGACAGAGAGAGCAGGTCATTGGCTGGAAGCCCGCTTCAGGTTCAGGTATCTGTTAAAGTTCCCGTTGGAGCTGCATTCCTGAAGGGATTACATGTAGGGAGTGACGTACATGCACGTTACGCATTAATTGAGTGCCCGGTCAGCCGGGAATCAGGGTGGTACCGCGAGATTAAACCTCGTCCCTCAGCAATGAGGGGCGGGGCCTTTTTAGTGTATAAATCAGTCTCAAAGCATAAGCAGATGTATGCTTGCATACACATTTGCTTATGCTTTAGAGACGATAACGGAAATGAGCAAGCAGGCTGATAAGCCGGATTGCGAATTTCCGTCGGATTGCGGGAATGCGGAGCATGGAGCAATTCGGATTTATACACTAATTTAAAGAAAAGAAAAGGAGAAAAGACATGTTTAATGCAGATGATTTGAAGAAGAAATTCTTAAATGACATTGAGACAGCCAAGTCAGAGAGCCAGCTTTCTGAGGTGTGGAAGACATACCTTAGCAAGAACGGTTCTGTACAGGGACTCATGAACGGAATCAAAGAGGTTGCCAAGGAAGAGAAGAAGGCATACGGACAGTTCGTTAATGATGTTAAGAGCTGGGTACAGGAAAAGTATGATGAGAAGAAGGCAGAGATAGAGGCTCTTGAGTTACAGCAGAAGTATGAGAGAGAGACACTGGATGTAACTGTTCCGGTAAAGACACGTCCTATGGGAAATCTTCATCCGCTCACAGCCGTAAAGTATGAGATGATTAATGTGTTCGCAGGAATGGGCTTTGAGATATTCGAGGGACCTGAGATAGAGGATGATGACCATAACTTCACAAGACTTAATGTGCTTAAGGATCATCCGTCAAGAGACATGCAGGATACATTCTGGCTCACGGATGACCTTCTCCTTCGTACACATACATCACCGGGACAGATTCGTACCATGGATGCTAAGAAGCCTCCTATCAAGGTGCTTGTACCGGGTAAGGTATTCCGTTCTGATTCTGATGCTACTCATTCACCGATGTTCAGCCAGATGGAGGGACTTGTTGTTGATAAGCATATAACACTCTGCGACCTTCAGGGTATGCTTGATGAGTTCGTCAAGAAGCTTTTTACGGGGGATGTAAAGACAAGACTTCGTCCGTCATATTTTCCATTCACGGAACCATCGGTTGAGGTTGATGTAAGCTGCTTTAAGTGCGGCGGCTGCGGCTGTTCATTGTGCAAGGGAACAGGCTGGATAGAGGTACTCGGAGGTGGTATTGTCAATAAGAAGGTTCTTGAAAATTGCGGAATTGACTCAGAGGAGTATTCGGGACTTGCTTTCGGTATCGGTATTGAGCGTATAGCGATGCTTAAGTACGGTATCAATCATATGGGTAAGCTCTTTGAGAATGATATTGAGTTCTTGAAGCAGTTCAAGGCATAACAGTCGGAAAAGGAGATTAGATATGAAAGTATTACTCAGTTGGTTAAATGAATATGTAGATATAGATGTCACTCCTGAGGAGCTTGAGAAGAAGTTCTTTGGCGCAGGCTTCGAGGTTGAAGGTGTGGAATACCTCGGTGAGGGTATAGAGAATGTGTATGTTGGTCAGGTGACCTCTATTGAAAAGTATGAGGGAACACATCTTTACATCTGTCACATTGACTGTGGTGAGCATGGACATGACCATCTTATTCTCACAGGTGCGGACAATGTGTTCCAGGGTGCCAAGGTTCCTGCATGTATCGTTGGTGCAAAGCTTCCTAACGGTATGGAGATTACGCCAAGAAAAATGAAGGATATGATGTCCTATGGTATGCTCTGCTCAGGTGGTGAGCTTGGACTTGACAAGGACTGGTATAAGGGTGCTGATGTCAACGGAATTATGATTCTTGACGAGGATGCTCCTGTCGGAGAGGACATTAAGACATATCTTGAGCTTGATGACTATGTATTTGATATATCGGTAACGGCTAACAGACCGGATTGCCAGTCTGTTCTCGGACTTGCAAGAGAAGTTGCAGCCTTCCTCGGAAAGGAAATAAAGCTTCCTGATATGAGCTATACATGTGATTCAGTGGTCAAGCCGGAAATCAGCGTAAGTGTTGAGAGTCAGGATATCTGTCCGAGATATTTGGGACATTATGTGTATGATGTTCAGTACAAGGAATCTCCTCTGTGGATGAAGAGAAGACTTATCGCGGTAGGACATAATGCAATCAATGCCATGGTCGATATCACCAATTATGTGCTGGTTGAGATTGGTCAGCCTATGCATGCCTTTGATTTGAATACACTTGAGGGCTCATCAATCGTTGTAAGAAGAGCTGCGGATGGTGAGAAGCTTGTGACACTTGACGGCAAGGAGCGTGTGCTTAACCATAATAACCTGCTTATCTGTGATAAGGTTAAGGCAGTAGGCCTTGCAGGAGTTATGGGCGGACTCAACAGCGAGATTACAGAGAATACCAAGGAAGTTCTCTTTGAGTCGGCAAAGTTCATGAAGGACAATGTAAGAAAGACGGCAAGAGGTCTTGGTCTTCAGTCCGATGCCGCATCACGCTATGAGAAGGGTATTGATGAATACTCAGTAGAATGCGGTATGGCAAGAGCACTTAACCTTGTCACAACACTCGGTGTTGCCAAGGTAAGTTCAACTCATTTTGATGTGACAGCCGGGGCTTCAACAGAAAAGAGAGTAATCAAGGTTCCGACAGCCAAGGTTAATTATGTTCTTGGTATAGAGGTGCCTGAGGATGAGATGGTAAGAATCTTAAAGAATCTTGCATTTGACGTAGAATTGTCTGATGGTGTTCTTACACTTGCAGTTCCTCGTTACCGCGAGGACATTGAGAACTATCAGGATATAGCTGAGGAGATTATAAGAGAGTATGGCTATGACAAGGTTGTTCCTACATTCCTTGGCGAGGCTCTTGTAACCAACGGAGGACTTAATGCGGCGCAGAGCAAGGAGCTTGCGGTAAAGAACTTCCTCTGCACACAGGGCTACTACGAGATACAGACAATCGCCATGACATCCAAGGATGAATTCGATGAATTCTTAATTCCTGCCGATGCAAAGGAGAGAAAGGTCATCGAGATATTAAATCCGATTACCGAGAACCTCAGCATCATGAGAACTCTTATGGCACCTGCAATGGTAAGAGCTATTGAAAATAACATAAAGAATGGCAATACGGACCTCCGTTTCTTCGAGCTTGCCAATGTATATATACCGAAGTCACTTCCTCTTACTGAGGCACCTGATGAGATTAAAACATTATGCCTCGGAACCTCAGGCTCTGATGAGGACTTCTTCACAATGAAGGAGACACTTGAGAACTTTGCTTCCTATAATAATATAAAGTTTACCTACAAGAGAGGCAATGTCCCTTATCTTCATCCGGGAAGAACAGCTGAGGTATACTGCGACGGTACGCTGGTTGGTACATTCGGTCAGTTGAGATATGATGTTGTGGATTCCCTTGCGATAGCTAAGGATAAGAAGAACGACACTAAGATATTCATTGCAGAGCTCAATTATGATGTATTAAAAACTAAGTTCAAGGAGGAGATAACCTATACTCCTGAATCAACATTTGCCAAGACAAGCAGAGATATTGCAATGATAGTTGACAAGAGAGTTGAGTGCGGCGATATTATTGCAACAATCGAGAAGGCGGATGACCTTGTTGCTGAGGTTGATCTTTTTGATATTTTTGAAAGCGAGAAGCTTGGATTCGGCAAGAAGAGCATGGCATTCAGAATTGTATTTGCCTCACATGCGTTCGACGTGACGGATGAGATGACGGATAAGGCTGTTGACAATGTGGTAAAGCACTTACAGGATGTATATGGCGCGCTTATGAGAAGCTGATTCGTATCTGAAACAGTATAATCGATAACTTGAAGGCTGTGACCTGATTTCGTGTGTATACGAGATTGGGACACAGCCTTTTGCGGTTAGGAGTGGTAAATATGAAATATAATTATAGTTCTAATTACCTATATTTCAATAGAACAATAACTATGGATTTTGAGTACGGTTGAGGATATAATGAACATATATATCGTATATATAGGAGAGAAAAAGATTTGAATTTACATGATTTCAGCTATGATTTACCTCAGGAGCTGATTGCTCAGGATCCGTTGGAGGACAGATCATCATCAAGACTTATGCTTCTTGATAAGAATACGGGAGCAATACAGCACAAGATTTTTAAGGATATTGTGGATTATATCAATCCGGGTGACTGCCTGGTGCTTAACAATACGAAGGTTATCCCTGCAAGACTTATGGGAGTCAGGGAAGGAACAGGTGCTGCGATAGAGGTTCTGCTTCTCAAGAGAAGAGAGAATGATATATGGGAGGTGCTTGTTAAGCCGGGTAAGAAGGCAAGACCGGGAGACAGAATTATATTCGGTGACGGCAAGCTCACAGCGGAGGTATTGGAGGTCGTTGAGGACGGCAACAGACTTATACAGTTCTCGTATGAGGGTGTGTTTGAAGCAGTGCTTGATGAACTCGGACAGATGCCTCTTCCGCCTTATATCACACATAAGCTTCAGGATAAGAACCGCTATCAGACCGTATATGCCAAGTATGAGGGTTCGGCGGCAGCACCGACGGCAGGACTTCATTTTACCAGGGAGCTTCTTGAAGAACTTAAGGAAAAGGGCATAATAATTGCCAATGTCACACTTCATGTAGGGCTTGGAACCTTCAGACCTGTTAAGGTCGAGAATATACAGGAGCATCATATGCATTCCGAGATGTTCGTTGTCACACAGGAGGAAGCAGATAAGATTAACGCTGCAAGAGCGGCGGGAGGAAGAATAATCTGCGTAGGTACAACAAGTCTGAGAACGCTGGAGTCAACCACGGATGAGAACGGCGTTGTACATCCTGACAGCAGAGAGACAGATATATTCATATATCCGGGTTATAAGTTTAAGGCTGCTGACTGTCTCATTACCAATTTCCATTTGCCGGAATCGACACTTCTTATGCTTGTGTCGGCACTTGCGGGACGCGATAATATTCTCAATGCATATGAGACAGCGGTGAAGGAAAAATACAGATTTTTCAGTTTTGGAGATGCAATGTTTATTTCATAAAAGGAGGATTATGTAATGCCGGAAATTCAGGAGAAGAGAAAGTCAAAAAGAATTGGTATCAACGTAAGGATTAAGCTTCAGAAGGTAATGGATAACAGTGTACCGGTGGCACTTAAGGAAGAGGAGTTTGAGGTGAATGTTGTCAACATCTCCAAGGATGGAATGGCATTCAGAACCAAAGAAAGACTGGCTCTCAATTCTTTTTACGATACTCAGGTGATACTGTGGACAAAGGAATCCTTTGATACAGTCATTGAAATTGTAAGGATGGAGAATTTTGGTGAGGAAGAGACATTATACGGCTGCCGTTTTGTGGGGATAAGTGCTAATGACCAGTTCAAGATTGATGTGTATCAGATAGTATCGGAGAACTGATACGGCGTGGGGAGAGAATAATTATGGTGGAATGTGTTAATCTCAGGAAAAAATATATGACTGTGACGGCTGTTGAGGATATTTCTCTTAATATTCAGGCGGGAAAGGTGTACGCGCTGTTAGGACCTAACGGAAGCGGTAAGACCACACTCATGAAGATGATTGCGGGGCTTACAAGACAGACATCGGGAACGCTTCTGTATGAGGGACAGCCGATCGGCGTGGAATCTAAGAAGCATATCGCGTATATGCCGACGGAGAGCTATTTCTATTCATATATGAACTGTATTGATATAGGAAAATACTACCGCGATTTCTTCGAGGATTTTTCCATGGATAAGTACAGGGCACTGCTTGGTGAGATGGGGCTTGATGAGAAGCAGAAGGCATCTAAGATGTCCTCGGGAATGATGGCGAAGCTGAAGATTGCCGCCACTCTTGCGAGGGACAGCAGGCTGATAATGCTTGATGAGCCGCTTAACGGAATTGACATAATTGCCCGCGAGAAGATTATTAACACAATAATGGCAAGTGCTGACGGACACAGAGC
>CAKRIL010000009.1 GCA_934343915.1 uncultured Lachnospiraceae bacterium
GAATTGGAGAGTGCAAGCGTTATATCAGCCTTAACCGCCTTATCAGGAACATAATTCAAATCGCATTCTTCATCAGCTTCACGAAGATTTATTGTTGGAGGAATAATTCCTTCATCAAGTGCCATGATGCATGCAAGCGCCTCTATTGCACCTGCCGCCCCTAACATATGGCCTGTCATTGATTTGGTTGAGCTTATGTATGCCTTCCGCGCATTTTCCTCTCCAAGTGCATTCTTTATTGCCATTGTCTCAATAAGATCATTCATATGAGTTCCTGTGCCATGTGCGTTTATATAGACCTTATCTTCATCCGAATATCCTGCCTCACGCATGGCATCCTTCATAGCCTGCGCACCTCCGCGGGCCTGCGGATGTGGTGCAGTAATATGGTAGGCATCACACGTTGAACCGTATCCGCACACCTCACCGTATATCCTTGCCCCTCTCGCTTTTGCATGCTCATATTCCTCAAGCACAAGTGACACGGCACCCTCTCCAATCACAAATCCTCCTCTTCTCTTATCAAATGGAAGTGAAGCTTCATCAGGGTTCTCCGATGTTGAAAGTGCCTGCATATTTACAAAACCTGCCACCGCCGACTTAGTTATTGATGCTTCTGCGCCTCCTGCTATGACAGCTTCCGCATAGCCATGACGTATCATCCTGACAGCCTCTCCGATTGCATTAGAGCCTGAGGCACAAGCTGTGACCGCCGGCATTGCACTTCCCCTGCAGTCATGCTTAATAGCAATCATTCCTGCTGCCATATTTCCTATCATCATCGGTATAAAAAGAGAGGAAACCCTTCTTGGCCCTTTCTCTAAAAGCTTCGTATGTTCTACCTCGAAGGTTCCTATCCCTCCGATTCCTGTACCGAACATAACACCGAATTTTTCAGGTTCAACCTTTCCTTCTATACCGCTGTCCTCTACCGCCTGTGCCGCCGCCGCAACTGCAAGCTGTGCATATCTGTCCGTTCTTAATATCTCGTTTACCTCAAGATACTCCTTCGGTTCAAAACCCTTCACCTCTGCCGCAAGCTTTGCTTTAAAGCCTTCTGTATCAAAAAAGGTTATAGGTGCAATCCCATTTTTTCCGTTCTTAAGGCTGTTCCATGTCTCACTGACATTATTCCCGACAGGGGTTACCGCCCCTAATCCGGTTACAACCACTCGTCTCCATTCAGACATATCCTTTTCCTCCCGGTTGTCCTTTACATGCACACCTTCATGCACTGTAAACTGTAAAATATCTTCATATCCCATATGTCACAATATAGCTACATGGCTATTCCGCCATCTACACGCAGCACTTCACCGGTCACATACTCAGCTTCGACAAGATACGCCACTGCCTCAGCCACCTCCGGGGCTGCCCCCATCCTTCCAAGTGGTATCATTCCAAGGAGCGGATTATCCTTCTGGCTTCCTGTCATATCCGTCTCAATGAATCCGGGTGCAACTGCGTTACAGCGTATTCCTCGCGGTGCCAGCTCCTTTGCAACGGACTTGGTCAGACCGATAATTCCCGCCTTCGATGCCGAGTAATTGCACTGTCCTGCATTTCCCATAAGCCCTGAAACGCTTGACACGTTGACAATACAGCCTTGCCTGTTCTTTATAAACATACCTGTGCAATGTCTTATCATATTAAACGCACCCTTAAGATTAGTGTCGATAACACTGTCAAATGCTTCCTCACTCATCATCGCAAGAAGTCCATCTTTTGTTATGCCTGCATTGTTAATAAGAATATGTACCGTACCAAAATCCTTCTTTATCTGTGCAACAGTCTCTCTCACCTGTGAAAAATCAGCTACATTGCACTTATAAGCGACGGCTTTTACGCCGTATTGTTCAATACATTCTTCACAAACCTGATTGGCAGCTTCAACATTGCCCGCATATATAATGGCAATATCCGCTCCACAAGCTGCAAGCTTTACCGCAACCGCCGCCCCAATTCCTCTTGAAGCTCCTGTTATAACCGCAGTTTTCCCTTTAAGCATTTCCAAAATCCTTTTCCTTATATTTTAAGACTACTCAATATATTTAGCTGCACTCCTTAATATCGGCTCAGCTCCATCAATCACTTCCCTGACAATCTGCGCCGCAGGCTGTTCTTTCTTAACCATAGCCGCAACCTGCCCCGATAAGAAACATCCCTTCTTATCGTCACCATCCTTAACTGCAAGCCTTAATGCCCCTACAGCCAGTGCTTCAAGCTCATCGTCAGGCATCCGGCTATACTCTGCCTTTAAATAATCTCTTGCAAACTGTGTCCTGAGACTTCTCACCGGATGGCCAAGCCTCTTACCTGTAACCATGGTGCAAAGGTCTGTGGCCTTCAAAATCTTTTCCTTATAAACAGGATGAATACTACATTCTACAGCACTCAAAAATCTCGTTCCCATCTGGACTCCCTGCGCTCCCAGCATAAATGCTGCCGCTACACCGCGCCCATCTGCAATTCCTCCTGCTGCTATGACCGGAAGTGTTGTAGCATCACACACCTGCGGTACCAGCACCATGGTTGTAAGTTCACCCACATGTCCACCGCTCTCGCCGCCCTCGGCTATAAGTGCAGAAGCTCCGAGCCTTGTCATGAGCTTCGCCATGGCAACCGAGGCAACAACCGGAATCACTTTAATTCCTGCATCCAGCCATTCCTTTATATATTTCGACGGATTACCTGCTCCAGTGGTAATCACATCGACCTTTTCCTCTACTACAACCTGTGCCACCTCATCTGCACAGGGGCTTAACAGCATAATATTTACTCCAATGGGCTTATCTGTGAGCTGTCTTGCTATCCGCACCTGCTCTCTCACATAATCTGCCGGTGCATTACCGGCTGCAATTATTCCAAGACCTCCGCCCTCAGATACTGCCGCTGCAAGCTTTCCATCAGCAATCCATGCCATGCCGCCCTGAAATACCGGGTATTTTATACCCAGCATCTCAGTAATCTGTGTCCTAATCATGGTGCTTAACCCTGCTTGCTCTGGATGAATTTGTCAAGGTCATCGACTGTCTCAACCTTCTCATCAAGCTCTATCTCAATGCCAAGCTCATCCTCAAGGCTCATCAAAAGCTCCACCGTGTCAAGCGAATCAATTCCAAGGTCAACGAATCTGCTCTCCGGCTTAACCACGGAAACATCACATCCGGTACGTTCTGCAACAGTTTTTGCAATAGCATCAAAATACATCTCTTATTCCTCCTTAATATGTGCTCCAATCAGTGAGCATCTAATAAGGCATTATATGCACAACATGTTCCATGTGTGGGGTGCTGACGTTCCAAAAGCGTTCCATAAATTTAATACTTAGCACTCTTTTTGCAAATAATAACATAGGAAAATTTAACATTATAATAAGTGCAAAATAGTAAAAGCACGTTTTTCATTACTATTTAAGCCACTGCAAAAGCAGCGGCACTCGGAAATGAGGATTAAAATGAATATATGACTGAATACTGATTCTTAAGAGAAGGCTGACAGATATGCTATACTAAATTGCAAAATAATATCTTAAAAGAAAGCTCGAGCCGGCAGGCGAGATACGAACCCGCTTATGTAATACCAAAGCGCGAGACGTCGCACAACGTCCGGGGGACGTTGGTCTGCGACGACCGGAGCGAAGCGGAGACATCGAACCTTCGAGCCCATATCTGCGCGTGACGGGGCGCTAGGTGCCGGTGGCACCTGCTTAGCGCCGACCGAGCCGGCAGGCGAGATACGAACCCGCTTATGTAATACCAAAGCGCGAGACGTCGCACAACGTCCGGGGGACGTTGGTCTGCGACGACCGGAGCGAAGCGGAGACATCGAACCTTCGAGCCCTGTCAGGGCTCGAAAAAAAGAGACCGATTGGTGTTCCACCAATCAGTCTCTTTTTTCAGAGCGCGAGACGGGAATCGAACCCGCGACCCCCTCCTTGGCAAGGAGGTGCTCCACCGCTGAGCCACTCGCGCATTATACTTTGTAAGATTGCTCTCACAAGGACAATTAGTATAATACTATATGTCCTCGTGAAAGTCAATACTAAATTTAAAATTTTTTATATTTTTTGAATTTACGAAATAGTTTTAACTATTGCCGTAATTATCAGCCATTAATCAGCAAGCAGTGCCTCCATCTCGTCGAGAAGTCCTGCAAATACATCAAGACCTGTCCTGATTGCGTCAGGCTTGGACATATCTACACCCGCAATTTTTAACAGCTCGATCGGGTAATCTGAACCGCCGCTTGATAAGAACTTCATGTATCGGTCAACTGCAGGCTGTCCCTCCTTGCGGATCATGGATGCTATTGCAACTGCTGCCGAGAAGCCCGTAGCATACTGATATACATAGAAAGGTGTGTAGAAGTGAGGGATTCTTGCCCACTCAACCTCAATATCCTTATCCACAACCATATCAGGTCCGAAGTACTCCTTGTTAAGCTCATAGTACATCTCGTTGAGTGCCTTTGCAGTTAAGCTCTTGCCGCTCTCTGCCATCTCATGAGCCTTCTTCTCGAACTCAGCGAACATTGTCTGGCGAGATACTGTTCCCTTGAAGCTGTCAAGGAAATGGTTGATGAGGTATGCCTTCTCATTCTTGTCCTTTGCATTCTCAATAAGATAGAAGTTAAGAAGTGCCTCGTTGCAGGTCGATGCGACCTCGGCAACAAAGATTCTGTATCCTGCATATACGAGAGGCTGTGTCGAGTTCGACTTGTAGCTGTGAAGTGCATGTCCCATCTCATGTGCAAGTGTGAACATGGAATCTAAGTTGTCCTGATGATTTAAAAGCACATATGGATGAACCCCGTTAGGTCCCCATGAGTAAGCACCGCTCCTCTTGCCTTCGTTCTCATATACATCAATCCAACCGCCGTTGAAGCCCTTATCAAGAAGTGCTATGTAGTCCTCACCGAGAGGTGCGACACCCTTCTTTACTATCTCCTTTGCCTCATCAAAAGTGATATGCATGTCAAAATCTTTTACCATAGGTGTATATACATCATACATATGAAGCTCATCAAGTCCAAGTGCTTTCTTGCGGAGCTTTACATAGCGGTGCATGAGTGGAAGCCCCGCATGTATTGTATCAATAAGATTATCATATACTGAAAGCGGTATATTTCCGTCAAAAAGATATGACTCAATGCTTGAATTGTACTTTCTCGTCTTTGCTGAAAAAATATCTCCCTTTACGAGTGACTCATAGTTGGCAGCGATGGTATTCTCAAAGTTCTTGAATGCGCCGTGCATAGCGTGGAATGCCTCCTCGCGCACTCTTCTGTCGTTGCTTCTTATGAATATACCGTATCTGCCGTGTGTGACTGTTGCATCCTCGCCGTTCTCGTCCTTGATGGTTCCGAGCTTCACATCGGCATTGTTGAACATTCCGAACACCTTCTTAGGTCCGCCGAGAACATCATCAACTGAAGCTAATACCGCCTCCATGTCAAGTGAAAGTACATGAGGCTTCTTTCTTGAAATGTACTCCCACTTCTTAGCGTAGAGCTTAAGCCCCTCACACTCAGCCATGTACTTGTCAACAACCGCATCATCTATGGTGAGCATCTCAGGATTAACAAATGATGTCATCTCTCCTGATTTTACCATAAGATTCTCAGCCTCACCCGAAAGTGCCTGTGAGTCTGCATTCGTGGTGTCCTGGTCATAAAGCTGATGTGCATAGCAGTAGATACGGTCGAGAAGATTCATAAGCTTATCCTCAAGTGTGAATACCGCAAGCATATTCTCACCGCTCTCACCGATTCTTCCCTTGTAGCTTTCTATCTCCTCTGCCACCTTCACAGCCTGTGCATACTCTGCTCTCCAAGCCGCAGCATCAGGATAGATGTCCTCAAGTCTCCATGTATATTTCTTATCTGTCTCGCTTCTTTTTAAAACCTTATTTGCCATTGCATCCTCCTTAAGTTGGAATTATAATAACTACCATAATTAATATACATTATATCTCATATAAAAACAAGCAGACTATCAAAAACAAAGGAATGAATTAAAATGTGTTCATATAAAATAACCATCAACGACATTGAAGCATTCATAAAAGCATGCTCTACCTCGTCAGGCGAAGATTACGAACCATATTTTGACGACGAAAACGAACCGAATATCAGTCTCCCGGAAACATCCCCTGCCATCCTGCACAACACAGGCATAGACCTGCTCATTGACACCGATGCGCTCTCATTGTATCTTTTTGAACGCACACACGGGCTCATCGGCTGCTGCACCGCCTTTGACTATGTTTCAAGTGACGACAATGATACCTGTGAGCTATCGGTGCTCATATTACCTGAATACAGGAGACACGGACTCGGACGCATGCTTGTGTCGCGGATAATGTCGCTCATTGATGAACATGTCCGTATCCTTCTTGTCGGCAGCAATGAGTATTTCGCGGAGTGCTGCGGCTTCTCATACTCCCACAGTGAGCATTTTATGACGAGAAAGCCGTATGTCGAGCTGGCAGACCGCCGTGTAAACACAGCATCAGCCAATACCATCACCCCAAATGATGCACCTGAAAATGCTGAACCTGAGTACAGAATCATACGAAATCTTGACAAAGCTTCCGGCTTTCACACTTACAGACTTCTTCACCGCAGCACCCGCGTAAGCAGATGCAGCGTATTGGAGTGCAGCGACTATATAAACATCGCCAATGTCTACACTGTTCCAAAATACCGCGGACACAGATTCGCCGGTCAGTTAATCGACGTGATTGCAGCAGATTTTCCACAAAAAAAGCTGCTTCTGCAGGTGTCAGGCGGCAACATCGCCGCCATTCACGCTTACACAGAAGCAGGCTTTACATTTTTAAAAAGTATTGATTATTATTCTGTCACTGGAGATTCGTATACCCCATAAGGTACTCGTCAACTTCCTTTGCCGCATCGCGTCCCTCGCGGATTGCCCATACGACAAGTGACTGACCTCTGTGCATATCTCCTGCCGTGAACACCTTGTCAACATTCGTCGCATGCTTTCCCGGTGCCGTGTCAACATTAGTTCTTGCATTGAGTGCCACACCGAAAGCATCGGAGACATACTTCTGTGAACCTAAGAAGCCCGCCGCGATGAGTACAAGGTCTGCCTCAAGCTCGAACTCGCTTCCTGCAACCTCAGCCATCATCATACGTCCCGTCTTTTCGTCCTTCTTAGACTCTAACTTCACGCATTTTACCTTGCAGAGCTTTCCGTTCTTATCTTTCACGAACTCCTTAACCGTAGTCTGGTAGAGTCTCGGATCTTTTCCGAATACCGCGATAGCCTCCTCCTGACCATAATCGGTCTTGCAGACTCTCGGCCACTGAGGCCACGGATTGTTCTCCGCACGGGTGTCAGGAAGCTTCGGCATCATCTCAAGCTGTACTACTGACGCACAGCCGAGTCGTATCGAGGTTCCCACACAGTCATTGCCGGTATCTCCGCCTCCGATTACAACAACCTTCTTTCCTTTAGCGTCAATATATTTTTTGTCGGCAAAATCCGAATCAAGAAGGCTCTTTGTCACAGATGTAAGGTAATCCACTGCAAAATATATTCCCTGCGCGTCCCTTCCCGGAGCATTTATATCTCTCGGATTTGCGGCTCCGCAGCAGAGCACAACCGCATCATAGTCCTTAAGTATCTTTGAAGCCTTCACGTTGTCACCGACATTGGCATTGGTTACGAACTCAATTCCGTCCGCCTCCATAATGGCAATCCTTCTGTCGATGATGTGCTTTTCAAGCTTCATGTTCGGGATTCCGTAACGGAGAAGTCCTCCGACTCTGTCGGCACGCTCATATACGGTAACCTTGTGTCCGCGCTTGTTTAACAGGTCGGCCGTCGCAAGTCCCGAAGGACCTGAACCGATGACGGCAACCTTCTTTCCCGTTCTTACCTTAGGCGGATTAGGTGCCACATATCCCTGCTCAAATGCATTCTCTATGATTGTCTTTTCATTCTCCTTAGTGGTCACAGGCGTACCGTTGAGTCCGCATGTACAAGCAGCCTCACAGAGTGCCGGGCATACCCTTGAAGTGAACTCAGGGAAATTGCTTGTCTTTGCAAGTCTGTTGTAGGCTCTGTGAAGATTCCCGCTGTAAAGAAGGTCATTCCACTCAGGTATCAGGTTGTTGAGAGGACAGCCTGACACCATCCCCTTCAATACCTTTCCCGACTGACAGAACGGAACGCCGCAGTCCATACAGCGTGCCGCCTGCTGCCTCTGCTCCTCTATCGTGAGCGGAGTGTGAAACTCATTGAAATTCTTTATTCTGTTCTTTGGCTTGACAGCCTCACTGTCAACTCTCTCATAATCTAAAAATCCTGTCGGTTTTCCCATGGGTTTCCCTCCTTACTTCGCTGCTTTGTTGGCGTAGAATGCTTCAATCTGTGCCTGTTCGCTTGAAAGTCCCTTTTCTTCCATCTGAACAATCTTCTGCATCATTCTCTTGTAGTCATGAGGCACAATCTTCTTGAACTTAGGAAGATAATCTCCGAAGTTGTCAAGAATCTCCTTGCCCTTGACGGAATTGGTGTATGCAACATGCTGCTGAATCATCTCCTTGAGTTCTAATACATCGTACTTGTCAGTTACCTCCTCGGTGGATACCAGCTCCTTGTTCATCTTCTTATAGAGAGTGCTGTCCTCATCAAGCACATACGCGATACCGCCGCTCATACCTGCCGCAAAGTTCTTTCCTGTCTTGCCAAGTACCACGACACGGCCTCCCGTCATGTACTCGCAGCCATGGTCGCCGACCCCCTCGACAACCGCCTTGGCACCTGAGTTGCGGACACAGAAGCGCTCGCCCGCAACACCGTTGATATATGCCTCACCGCTTGTCGCACCGTAGAGTGCAACGTTTCCGATGATAATGTTCTCATCCTGCTTGAACTCTGAGCCCGTAGGCGGATATACAACAAGCCTGCCTCCTGAAAGTCCTTTGCCGAAGTAATCGTTGCTGTCTCCTACAAGACACATTGTAAGTCCCTTAGGAATGAATGCACCGAAGCTCTGTCCTCCTGCACCGTGGCACATAATTGTGAAGGTATCCTCATCGAGTGTGTCATCATACAGCCTTGTAATCTCAGAACCGAACATCGTACCGAAGGAACGGTCAGTG
Organism: uncultured Lachnospiraceae bacterium; assembly: GCA_934343915.1. Classification (GTDB taxonomy): domain Bacteria; phylum Bacillota; class Clostridia; order Lachnospirales; family Lachnospiraceae; genus CAG-882. The sequence goes on from CAKRIL010000009.1 coordinate 9,136, forward strand.
TTCTTTACATCTATCTCAATGCTTCTCTTCTGCTTTTTCTCAAGTGCCGGTCCAAGCTTCTTTAAAAGAACCTTCTCGTCAAGTGTCTTTTCAAGCTCAAAGTTGTACACATTCTTGTGAAGATAGTCAATCTTTTCCTTGCCCGCATATGGGTTGTCAAGAATTACGGAGAGGTCAATCCTGCCCTTCTTAACACCGCTTCCGTCCTTTGCCTGACGAAGCATATCCGTTCTTCCGACCATCTCATCAATCGTCTTGAAGCCGAGCTTTGCCATGTATTCACGCAGCTCCTGTGCAACGAATTTCATGAAGTTCATTACATACTCAGGCTTACCTGTGAATCTCTTTCTGAGTTCAGGGTTCTGTGTCGCAACACCGACCGGACATGTATCGAGATTACATACTCTCATCATCACACAGCCGAGCGTTACAAGCGGTGCCGTAGCAAATCCGAACTCCTCTGCTCCCAACAGACAGGCAATGGCAACATCACGTCCCGTCATAAGCTTACCATCAGTCTCTACAACCACCTTATTTCTGAGTCCGTTCATTATAAGCGTCTGATGTGTCTCGGCAAGTCCAAGCTCCCAAGGAAGTCCCGCATTGTGAATTGAGCTTCTTGGTGCGGCTCCCGTACCTCCGTCATAGCCTGATACCAGAATAACCTGTGCTCCCGCCTTGGCAACACCTGCCGCGACGGTTCCTACACCAGCCTCGGATACAAGCTTTACGGATATTCTCGCCTTCTTGTTCGCATTCTTAAGGTCATAGATAAGCTGTGCCAGATCCTCAATCGAATATATATCATGATGAGGTGGAGGTGAGATAAGTCCAACACCAGGGGTTGAATGTCTGGTCTTTGCAATCCAAGGATAGACCTTCCCTCCCGGAAGATGTCCGCCCTCGCCCGGCTTAGCTCCCTGAGCCATCTTAATCTGAATTTCATCCGCACTTACAAGATATCTTGATGTTACACCGAAGCGTCCCGATGCAACCTGCTTGATTGCAGAGCAGCGGTTAAGTCCGTCAGGACCTACCGTGAGTCTCTCTATCTCCTCACCGCCCTCACCGGAATTGGACTTTCCGTGAAGTGTATTCATGGCAATCGCCATAGCCTCATGTGCCTCCTGTGAGATTGAACCGTAGGACATGGCACCTGTCTTAAATCTTCTTACAATCGACTCAACGCTCTCCACCTCGTCGATAGGTATTCCCTTCTCCGGGTAGTTGAAGTCCATAAGACCTCTGAGGTTAATCGGCTCAAGCTCCTCATTGATAAGCTTTGAGTACTCCTTAAATGTATCGTAATCTCCGTTCCTTGTGGCGAGCTGAAGAAGATGTATTGTCTGAGGATTATACAGATGCTCCTCCTTGCCGCTTCTGAACTTGTGGCTTCCCGCACTGTCGAAGGTCGTGTCAGTCTGAAGTCCGAGCGGATCATATGCGCGGTCATGGTTCGCATTGATATCGTTCTCAATATCCTTTAATGTGATTCCGCCGACGCGGCTTACCGTATTGGTAAAATACTTGTCCATAACGCTCTTGTCGATACCGATTGCCTCGAATATCTTGGAGCCCTGATACGACTGTATTGTGGAAATTCCCATCTTGGATGCAATCTTTACAATACCACTGAGCACTGCCCTGTTATAGTCATCGACCGCCGCATAGTAATCCTTGTTGAGCATTCCAAGGTCTATAAGCTCCTTTATGCTGTCAAGTGCAAGGTACGGATTCACGGCACTCGCACCGAAGCCTAAGAGTGTCGCGAAGTGATGCACCTCTCTTGGCTCACCTGATTCAAGGATAACGGAAACCTTGGTTCTCTTCTTGGTTCTTACAAGGTAATCCTGCATTGCCGATACCGCAAGAAGTGATGGTATTGCGACATGGTTCTCATCAACTCCTCTGTCGGAGAGAATGAAGATATTCACTCCCTCACGGTAATGTCTGTCAGCCTCAACAAAGAGTCTGTCAATAGCCTTCTCCATGGAGGTGTTCTTATAATATATAATAGGAAGAACCGCTACCTTAAAGCCCTCCTGATTCATATTCTTAATCTTTAACAAATCAGTATTCGTAAGAATTGGATTATTAACTCTCAATACCTGACAGTTTCTCGCAGTCTCCTCAAGGATATTTCCGTCTGCACCGAGATACATTGTCGTAGATGTGACAATCTTCTCTCTGAGAGCATCAATAGGCGGGTTGGTAACCTGTGCAAAAAGCTGCTTAAAATAGTTGAAGAGCGGAACCGTCTTGGTTGAAAGTGCCGCAAGCGGTGTGTCCGCACCCATAGCAGCTATCGGCTCCGTTCCGCCGAGTGCCATAGGAAGAATCGAGGTCTTGAAGTCCTCATAGGTATAACCGAATGCCTTCTGTAATCTTGCACGCTCCTCCTTGGAATACTCCTCAACCCTCTGGTTAGGAATCTTTAAATCCTTAAGCATTACAAGGTTGCTGTCAAGCCATTCACCATAAGGACGCTTCGACGCATATTTTTCCTTAAGCTCCTCATCATCGATAACCTCTCCCTTAACCGTATCAACAAGAAGCATCTTGCCCGGTCTTAATCTCTCCTTCACCTTGATGTTGGATGTAGGGATATCAAGGACACCTACCTCTGATGAGAGGATGAGCTGGTCGTCATTGGTTATATAGTAACGTGATGGTCTGAGTCCGTTTCTGTCAAGTACGGCTCCCATAATGTCTCCGTCCGAGAAAAGAATGGAAGCAGGTCCGTCCCAAGGCTCCATCATAGTCGCATGATACTCATAGAAGTCTCTCTTCTTCTGGCTCATGCTCTGATTGTTCATCCAAGGCTCCGGAATAAGAATCATAACCGCAAGCGGAAGCTCAAGTCCGCTCATCATGAGAAATTCAAGTGTATTGTCAAGCATTGCCGAGTCGGAGCCCTCCTGATTGACGATAGGAGTTACCTTGCTCATCTCGCCCTCAAAGTACTTGGTCTCCATGGACTCCTCGCGGGCATGCATCTTATCTGCATTTCCTCTGATTGTATTAATCTCTCCGTTATGTACTATAATTCTGTTAGGATGAGCTCTCTGCCAGCTCGGATTCGTGTTCGTACTGAAACGTGAATGCACGGTAGCTATTGCCGTCTCATAATCAGGGCTGTTGAGATCATCAAAGAAAGTTCTTAGCTGTCCGACAAGGAACATACCCTTGTATACAATGGTTCTGCTTGACAATGATGCCACATAGGTATTGTCGTTGCTCTGTTCAAATACTCTTCTTACAACATAGAGTCTTCTGTCAAAATCAAGTCCCTTCGCCATTCTTGCAGGCTTCCTGATAAAGCCCTGCCATATACTCGGCATGCACGCAATCGCCTTCGAGCCGAGAACCGACGGATTAGTCGGAACCTCTCTCCAGCCTAAGAACTCAAGACCTTCCTTCTGAGTGATAATCTCGAACATCTTCTTAGCCTGATTGCGCTTGAACTCATCCTGCGGGAAAAAGAACATTCCCACACCATATTCTCTCTCTCCTCCGAGATTGATTCCAAGTGACTTAGCTGCCTTAGAAAAGAACTTATGTGATATCTGGAGCAGTATACCTACGCCATCACCGGTCTTACCTTCCGCATCCTTACCTGCACGATGTTCAAGATTTTCCACTATCTTAAGTGCATTCTCAACAACCTGATGTGTCTTGACACCCTTTATGTTGACAATCGCACCGATACCGCAGTTATCATGTTCAAAGTCAGGGCTGTAGATTGACGGTTTCACTTCACATACATTGCTCATACAAAACGTCCTCCTTGTGTGCCTGATAAAAAAACTTGTCATTAATATACACTTTTTTATTTCTGATGTAAATGATTTTTTATTTGATTTGTCAGATTGTTTATCTTTTATTATTCCGATATGTTATTGTCTGATATTTTTAGTGTTAAATGACAATAAAATAAAGTCATACGAACAATATAAGCTTCTCTTTCAATTTTATTCCTAATTTACCATTGTCAAAACAGATATCTTATATATTACATATTATTTTATAATTAAATATTTTCTTAATTGTGCATTCAATTATCTGCCGTGTCACACAAGGTTTGAACAATGTAAAATCGGCAGTTAAAAAGATAAAGTTATATAAAGATTTCGGTTAATTATTTTTTGCACTTAATAATTAATTTTAAGAAAGAAGTTGTGAACGCAATGAAAATTTGAGAATTTCATATTTTTTTGCTATAATAAATTTGATTCCAAAATATCTTTTCACAATTTTGACATGTATGCCGTGCTACATTTATGCATATCACGACTTTTGGGAGAAGCATAGTTGTTCTTAGGACTCTGCTTACCATACAGCCACAGGCGGCATGGATGCCGGCTGAGTTGCAAACAGCCATGGATGGCTGATTTTGCAACGGTGGCGGAGGCAGAATAATTTTTTTCAGAGTCATTAGAACAACTTGCTCCGTACAACGGAGCTGATATGCATAAATGTAACACAGAATACACACAAAAAGTAAAACAACCACCCACGGAGGCTCCCAATACATGAACAAAGACACACCTACAAAGCCAAGACAATATTTTAACAGACGCAGAATCCTCTACTATATATACATAGCCGCTCTCGTTATCATAACGGTCGTGCTGAATATTGCTGCAAGACGCAGCACTGTCTTTGCCGAATGGTACTCAACTCACATATACCGCGCACTTGTCACCACTGTCGGAAGAATCGTCGGCTTCCTTCCGTTCTCAGTATATGAACTTCTTATAATATGCGGTATTGCGCTTTTATTTTTCACAATATACAGAATCGTATACCTTATTATAAAGAAGAGAGGCAGAAGGATTCTCACGTTGTTTGCGAGAGTGCTCGCTCTTCTCCTCACCGTGCTTGCACTTTTTACCGTCAACTGTGGTGTCAACTACCACAGAATACCATTCTCTTACTATTCGGGACTGACTATTACCAGGCAGTCAACCGATATGCTTGTAGAGCTGTGCCGCTCACTGATAGATGAAGCGAATGCCCTTGTTCCTTATATAGATACCGTCGAGGCTCCGGATGATGCGGACGGCACACATTACGGCAGCATCTTTTCACTGGACAATACTGACACCCATAGCGAAGCCGTACTTGCCATGAATAAGCTCGGTAAGATATATCCCGTGCTCTCAGGCTTCTACCCGAACCCGAAGCCGGTGCTTTTTTCCAAAGTTATGTCATATGAATTCATAACCGGAGTCTATTCCTTTACGATAGAGGCAAATTACAACCGCGACGTTCCCGACTATGTGAAGGCATACACCATCTGCCATGAGCTCTCACACCTTCGCGGCTTCATGCGCGAGGATGAAGCGGGCTTCATAGCTTATCTTGCATGCATTCATTCCGACAACGTGAATATGCAGTACAGCGGAATATTAAACGCTCTGTCCTATGTGCTCAACTCGGTCTACTCCAACTGCGGAGCCACCATCTACACGGAGCTTTACAGAAGCATGGACACACAGCTCATGCGCGATTATTATTATGACAGTAAATATTGGGATAAATTCGAGACACCCGTTGCCGAAGTGGCAGATGCGGTGAACAACGCCTATCTTGTGGCGAATGCACAGACGGACGGCGTTAAAAGCTATGGAAGAATGGTAGACCTCCTCTTAGCCTACTACTCCTCCCAAAACAACTGATCCAAAGTCTTACCGAGTACCTTGCATATGGAAATGCACAGCTTGATGGTGGGATTATAATCCCCCTTCTCTATCGCATTGATTGTCTGTCTTGATACTCCGACAAGTTCGGCAAGCTCCTGCTGGGATAAATCCTTGGCAGCTCTTGCCGATTTTAATTTAAGATTTTTCGTACCAGTAGGCTTAACCTCTTTCATCCGGTAAAAGCTCCCTTCTAAAGATTATCACTAATCGAACTGCTCATCATGTTCAATCTCATTGTCAATCGCAAGCTTGACCCTCTCCTGAGTTCTTCTCACAGCCTCATCATGCCCCGTCAGTGCGGCAAACGGTGCGAACTGCGCCGCCCTGTCAGCGTTCGCCATATGCGGTCTGTCCTTCGACACATGATGCGCCATTCCTATTATATCATCATATCTGCCATCATTGACAGTATTTTTATAAAAATCCTCACTTATTTTTCCTTTAAAATTATCTCCGCTCACGCCTTATGCCCTCCAATCTGACCATTCCTTGAGATTGCGGTTGCCCCTTCCTCAAGATTCATTCCCTTAAGTATGGCATTTTTGCCGAACTTTTTCTTTATATCGAGGACTGCCTGCTGCATCTGCCTCTCCTTGGACAGCTTTTTCTTCTCCTCTTCCTTCTCCCGTTCAAGCTTCTCATAGTCGGTAAATAGGTCAAGCTGGGTAAACTCAGGCTCATCACATACAAGGCTCTCGTCGACAACCTTGCAGGCGACAACATATATTCTTCTCACAAGAAGGTTCGGATCGATTATCCTGTCAAACAGCTGCATCATCGCGTCTATGATAATTCTTGTGGATGATGTCCTGTGCGCAAGATTCTGCGTTCCGTGGGCATGCTTCGGTATTCTCCTTCCGTAGCCGTCAAGCACTATCTCTCCCTTGTACTTTTTTGCAATATCAGGATTGGTAAGGTTCTCCACATCATAGCCAATGGTGAGCACAAGCTGGTCTGTCACCAGATGCTTGTCGACCAGCCCGAGCACAAGTCCGTCCGTCATCTCTTTAACAATAAGTCTTGCCTTCTCCGCCGTATAAGGGCATGACAACACCTGACCCTCGCTTACGCTGTTGGTCTCGGAGCGGTATGACTTAATATCCGCCATGGTACATGGCTCGTATCCCCATGCATGGTCAATTAAGAGCTCCGCATTCACACCAAAAAGCTTGTACAGCAGGTCTTCATTATAATATTCATCCTTTTTTCCTATCGAACATCTCGCCACATCACCCATTGTGTACATACCGTACTCATTAAGCTTCTTCGTGTATCCACGTCCTACGCGCCAAAAATCAGTCAGCGGCTTATGTCCCCACAATAGCCTTCGGTAGCTCATCTCATCAAGCTCTGCAATTCTCACTCCCGTCTCATCAGGAAGCGCATGCTTCGCCATAATATCCATGGCAACCTTGCACAGATACAGATTCGTACCGATACCCGCTGTCGCCGTAATTCCGGTCTGCTCCTGTACCTCATGAATGAGCTTCGCCGTGAGTTCTCGCGCTGTGAGATTATACATTCTCGTATATTCCGTAATATCTATCATTACCTCGTCTATGGAATATACATGTATATCCTCAGGTGCAATATACTTAAGATATATCTGATATATCCTTGTGCTGTACTCCATGTAATACGCCATCCTCGGCGGTGCCGCTATATAAGAAGCCTTAAGATAAGGATTCTCCGCAAGCTCCGGCGCGAACACCGATTCCCCTGTGAAACTCTGCCCGTATCCGAGCCTTGCCGCACGCTCCCTGTTCACCTCGCGCATCTTCTGTACAACCTCAAAAAGCCTTGCCCTCCCCGGTATCCCATAAGCTTTCAGGGATGGGGAGACAGCAAGGCATATTGTTTTTTCCGTCCTGCTTGCATCAGCTACAACCAAGTGTGTCGTGAGCGGTTCAAGATTGCGCTCTCTGCACTCGACCGATGCATAGAAGGATTTTAAATCGATTGCGGCATAAACTCTTTCCGTAGCAGAACCTCCTTATATACTTATATACTTATTTTCTTATTATCTTCCCTGCAATCATAAGTATACTGAAAACCACAAAATTTGCAAGCACTATGCTCGCGCCGACAGGCAGGTTGAAGCTGTATGAGCTGTACAATCCGGCAAAGAAGCACACCACAGATACTATACCGGATATTATTACGACTTTTCTGAAGCCCTTCACAACCGCACTTGCGGAGAGTGTTGGGAATATGATAAGGCTTGATATGAGCATTGTTCCCATAATCCTCATTCCTACAACTATGGTGAGTGCCGTGAGCACTGCAATGAGCATATTGTAGAACTCCGCCTTAACACCTGTCGCCTTGGCAAAGTCACTGTCAAAGGTGATTGCAAATATCTTATGGTAGAACACGAAGAACAATATAAGAACAATCACTGAGAGAGCTGCACTTATATATACATCCGTCCTGCTCATCGCAAGTATGCTTCCGAACATATAGCTGTATACGTCAGTATTGAGTCCGCCGCTAAGTGAAGTAACCGTAACACCTATCGCAATGGACACGGACGACACAAGTGCGATAGCCGAATCCGACTGCACCTTGCTGTCCTTGCCAAGCTTCAATATAAAGAAAGCCGCTACAATCACCACCGGAACAGCTATCGCAAGCGGTGCCACGTTCATAACCGCAGCAACCGACAGTGCTCCGAATCCGACATGCGAAAGTCCGTCACCTATCATCGAAAAACGCTTCAGTACAAGGCTGACACCAAGCAGTGCGCAGCACAGTGCCACAAGCCCGCCGGCAACCATGGCCCGCACAATAAAATCATATGAAAATAAAAGCTTCAATGTATCAAACATAGCGTTCTCCCTTCTTAACCTTATCTGCAAGACCGTCCGCATCATTCACCTTATCCGTGCAGTCTGCATTCTCATTCTCCTCATAATCAAGCCCGAGAAAATGTCTTGCCGCATCACTTTCAAGATACTTATTTGCAGGTCCGAAATAACCACAGCCCGAGCGCTTATTCACATGAAGAATAAGTCCCGCATCAGACACCGCCTTATTAAGGTCATGCGATACCATAAGAATTGTCGTCTTTTTCTCGCGGTTAAGTCTCTTTAACAGCTCATATAACTCCTCGGTTGCGACCGGGTCAAGTCCCGTCGTCGGCTCATCCAGCAGAAGCAGCTTGTCCGTGGCACAGAGTGCTCTCGCAAGAAGTACTCTCTGCTTCTGACCTCCGGACAGACTTCCGAACGATGCCTTCACATAGTCCGCCATTCCAAAGTCCTTAAGAATCTCCATAGCCTTCGCCTTCTCAGCCTTGTTATAGTAAGGTCTGAGCCCCATCTTATTAAGAAATCCGGACATTACAACCTCCCTGACGGTCGCCGGAAAGTTCTTCTGGTAGTCCTTCTGCTGCGGGAGATAGCCCACATCCGCTCTGCTTATGCCATCGCCGTATTCAAGCCTACCGCTCTGTATCTTCGCCAGTCCGAGTATTCCCTTCAAAAGGCTGCTCTTTCCCGCTCCATTCTCTCCGACTATGCACACATAATCTCCTCTGTTAAGCTCGAAGCTCACATCCGATACCACTATTCCATCCTCATAGCCGACACTTATATTCTCACACCTAAGCTGTGCCATCAGTTAAGTCCCTCCTTAAGATTTTCCACATTCTGCCACATTATGTCAAGGTACGTCACTCCGTCCTCATACTCCTTACGGCTGACATTGTGAGCCGAGTGCAGCAACAGCAGCTTCACTCCTGTCTCCTCTGCAATCGTTCTTGCCACCTTCGGGTCCACAAGCTCTTCATAGAACACTGCCTTCGCACCTGTCTCCTTAATCTCATCTATCATTCTCATTACGCTGCTTATCGAGGGCTCCGATTCAGCAGAGCAGTCATGATAAGCCGACACGCAGCCAAAGCCGTACTCCCTTATAAAGTAGGTCATCGCAAAGCGCCCCCCAAAGAATATGGTCTTGTGCTCTGCCTCATCGCTTACCTGTCTGAACGCAGCGTCGACCTCCTTAAGCTGCTCAATATATTCATCCGCTCTCTGCCTGTATTCTGCCGCATGTGCAGCATCCTCTGCAATCAAAGCGTCAGCAATATTCTCCACCATCTGCATAGCGTACACGGGTGATGTCCATATATGCGGGTCATACTCATGAGAGTGTCCTTCATGCGAGTGTGCGTGGTGCTCATTATCATCCGTATCATCGTGGTCATGGTCGTGCTCACCATCATCCGCATCATCATGGTCGTGCTCGTCCACGAAGTAGTCCTCCTCTTTTTCAAGAGTTATTCCCTCTGAGACATCAACCACCATAACACTGTCATCAAGGCTGTCAATTATCGTCTGAGCCCATGTCTCCATATATTTCCCTGTGTATATGAACATGTCGCTCTCTTTTATCTCTATCATATCTGCCGGTCTTAAATCATAGGAATGGCTCTCCATTCCCGGTGGAAGAAGAAGCGACACATCAGCATAGTCACCTGCAATCTGCCTTGCAAAATCATACTGTGGAAACAAGGTCGCAACAATCTTAAGCTTCTTATCCGATGCATCTGCCGTGTCATCATTCTCTATATCACCGCTTCCGGCACAGCCGGCAGAAAATATGCCGACCGCAGTAATGAGTATAAGCAGCGTAAATACATACCATCTGCCTGAACACAATCTATTCATATAAGCTATCTATCCTTTCCTTTATCTGCAAAGATAATACCATCTATCTGAATTTGAAAACCAATTTCATATTCGCCTTTTTATTATATCAGCAGATTTCACTTTGTCAAGAAATAAATGCAGAAAAAAATGCTAAGCCGCGAAATCAATTATCCGTGGCTTAGCATCTATGCTTGTCCCATAATCTGTATTTTATGCTGACTTAAAATATTTCTTCTCAAACTCATCGACAGGAACAGGCCTGGAAAAATAGAAGCCCTGAAAAATTCCGCAGCCCATATCCGATAAGAAATCCAACTGTACCTTATTCTCGACACCCTCCGTTATAACCGGCATATGCAGTGCCTTAGCCATGGCTATAATTGAATTGAGTATAATCCTGCTTCTCTTCTGATTCTGTGTCTCATGTAAGAACAGCATATCTATCTTGAGCAAATCAGCCTTGATATCCTTAAGTGTATTTAACGAAGAATATCCGCTTCCGAAATCATCAATCTCTATGTGGAAACCATACCCCTGCAGCTTGTCTATAACCTCCATGTGCATATTGACATCAGACATTATTACAGTCTCCGTGATTTCCAGATTGAGCTTTTCAGGTTCAATGTCGTATTTTCTCACCAGTTTAGTAAATACATCATATAAATCAAGATAGTAGAAATCCTTTGCCGATATATTCACTGATATGTGGCATTCTTCAAGATCCTTTTTCTTCCACTCACTAAGCTTCCGGGCTGCTTTTTCCCAAATAAAGTTGTCAAGCTTATATATAAGACCTGCCTTTTCAAGTATCTCCACAAATTCATTCGGATACAGAAGTCCCTTTTTAGGATGATTCCATCTGACAAGTGCCTCTGCACCCAGCATCCTGCCGTTACAATCAACCTGCGGCTGCAGATACATGCAGAACTCTTCATTCTTAAGTGCCTTGTCAAACTCGGCTAAGATGCTCTTCTCATGCATAAGTGCCTTCATATCATTTTGGTCATAGAACGACACTATCTGATGATAATCGCCTTTTATATGTTCAATAGCCATATTAGCCTTATCATACATGGTCTGCACCGATTCATTGATGTCCGTAATCTCGTAGATCCCCGCATACATATGCATCGTGTACATGCTTTCATTCGCGAGCGAACACAGCTGTTCAATATTCTCTATAAGATAATTCTCATCAAAATCCTTCTTAAGAATAATCTGTGCGAACTTATCGCCCGCTATTCTTCCTATGACAGAATCCTCTGCACCTTTCTCCAAAAGAAGCCTTGCCTCGTTTTTGAGTACTTCATCCCCTTTGTCATTGCCGAAGAGCTCATTTACAAGCTTGAAGTCCTTTATATTAGATGCCATCATATACATGGCTTCACCCTCATGTGCCTTGATAAATTTCCTGCATTCCTCAAAAAAGCTCTCTCTGTTATATAAGCCTGTCAGATTATCATGGCTTGCGCGGTACTGCTCCTCCATGAACTTGACTGCATCCTCTGTCTTATCCTCAATTCTGAAAAAGCATCCTATTGACGTCCCCTCTTCATCCGTCATGTTGCGATATTCAAAGCCGAAATAATGCTTTTTACCGGAAATCATCATTTCCTCATTCCAATAATCGTAATCTTTTCCACATTTACTGTACTCGCGATACCATTTCGAATACATCGACTCAATTTTGTCGATATCATCCTGCCCGTTCCATTTTAAGAAGAGCTCCTTTGCAGCCTGATTTACATACACACAGGTTCCGTCTATATCGAAGCATATAATAGCATTGCCCATCTCCTCAATCACATAGGAGTGCGTCTTTTCCGCAAGCTTCTTAGGAGTTGAATACAGTGTAAAATAACACACAATAGGTCCAAATACAGCATATATCAGAACCGAAAAATCTATCTCAAGACCCACGAAGAGAAATCCTGCATTCACAAGTATTACTATGGCAAGCAGAACAAGAATGGAGATATATTTTTTGCGGTATATCTTAGGCGAAACAACCGTCTTATAGATAAGTGCAACGAATGTGAGAGCAATCATAATATAGCATAATATCAGATGGACATTCATAAATACGCCCGCCTGTGATGTCCAATAGTACGCTCCACCGCTCTTATCAGCCACCTGCTTCATAGTATATACATGTCCCGTAAAATTATTGACAAGAATACTTATTGAATCAAGCATGACAAGCGCCCCAAGAACCGTGCGCGGAGCCTTTGTGATAATTTTTACCTCTGTATATGTCATCGTGTAGTCCGTCAGTAAGTATGTAAGCCAGCCGACACTAAGATAATATAATCCCATTATAAAGCACGCCGGCTGTCTGCCATCCCCGGACACGAACAGATACAGTGCATAAAAGAATGAAGTGACTGCCCCCGCCATTATTAATCTTATGACAGGAAGCGTCATTTTACTGTGCTTTCTTCTCGCAATCATGCATGAGCCGACAAGCAGTATTACCAAAAGTATATAAATAACAGCAAAAATCATTCTCAGCATGCTTTCGGCACCTCCATCACACAAAAATAATATAATTATGTATTATTTTATCATAATCTGGAAAAAAAGGCAAACAACATTACTGCTGTCTGCCACATTCTTATCCCCCTGCATACTGCAAGCATTGCTTGCAGTATTGCCACCAATAAGTAGTTTGAAAATTTGTTTCAAACTTATCCTCTTGCGAGCTTCTTTCTAATCTTAGTTGATGCGAGCTCAATAATGAGAACAAGAACCATAAGTCCCCATATGAACGCGCCGACCATTGCCCAGCGTCTGCTGTTAAGGCACTGCATAAGCGATGCTCCTATTCCTCCGGCTCCTACGATACCGAGAGTTGTCGCATCCTTAAGGTTGATATCGAATCTGTATATTGTAGTCGATATGAAGCTTGCCGTAAGCTGCGGAAGAACACCGTAACGAATCTTCTGGAAAGGAGTACATCCCATGGCATCAAGGCTCTCCAAAATCTTAGTATCGAGATCCTCTATCGCCGTTATGTACATCTTGGATATCATTCCTATCGAGCACACCGACTGGGTGACAACTCCACAGAATGCTCCGGGACCTGTAACTCTGATCCACATAAGTGCCCACACAAGGCTTGGTATGGTTCTTATAAGCAGTATAAGAACACGGAATATATAAGCAATCGGCTTAGGCATAATCGTTGTTGACGCTAAAAATGCAAAAGGAATTGCAAGTATTGCGCCAAAAAGCGTACCAAGCACTGCAATGGCTACCGTCTGAAATAACAGATACGGTACATCCGAATCTCCTGTTCCGAACAAAAGCTTGGTGTCCGGGTGAAATACACCGTGGAACACACCCTTTGCCACCTCAGTTCCCGTAGCCGTCATACCCGAGAACTTTATATCGGAGGCTGACCAGCCTATAAGTACGGCAATCACCAGCACTATTCCAAGATAGAGTAGCCATTTGTGAGGCTGTCTTTCATACATCTCAAGAACACTTATTTTTTTCTCAGCGGCATCTAAGATGTTGGTGGTATTTTCATTTTTATTAACTGTTTTTTTCATACTAATCTCCCATGCCTTGTAATTAGCTGAGCTTCTTTCTCAGATACTCGCTGAAAAATTCAATGGCTACAACGACAACGAACAATGCAAGAAGCACCATTCCGAGTCCGTTGTAATCACGCCAGCCTATACGCTCATTAATCGTTATTCCAAGTCCTCCGGCTCCTACATATCCGAGAATTGCCGAGGCTCTTACATTCATCTCAAAGCAGTAGAGGCTGTGGCTTAAGTATACCGGAAGAATCTGCGGAATACATGCCGACCAGAACGCCTGAAACTTGTTGGCTCCGAGTGCTTCCATCGCCTCGAACGGTCCCATATCGATTGTCTCAATGCTTTCATACAGCATCTTGGCAACAACACCGAATGTGAATATAGCTATCGCGATTGTACCAGCGAATGTACCAAGTGAAAAAATCAGTGCGCATACAAGCGCAATTATAAGTGTAGGAACCGTTCTTATAAGTGCAAGAATGAATCTTATGACACTTACAACCACACGGCTGTGTATTATATTGCTTGACGCAAGCACTGCGAATGGAAGTGCAAGCGCACAGCCTATGAACGTACCCATAATCGACATCTTGATGGTATCGATAAGAGGTGAAACAACCTTGCCAAAGAAGCTCCACTTAGGATGGAATATCTTTCCGAGTATAACAAAAAGCTCGCTTATTCTTGAAAATACCGTTGCAAAGCTGAAATTGGTCATCTTGAACGCCCATGCTATCACTATAACCATTATTATAAGTATGAACGGCATACGGCTTCTCGGTCTGACCGTGGTATGTCCGTTGGCTATGGTTATAACCTGCGGCTTAAATATACGGTCAAACAGCTTAACCTTTGCCTTCGGTGCATTATATTCTTCACTCATATACGCACCTCCTAGTTATCATTCTTATCGGTTGTAGGAACCGCAGTTCCGTTATATACCTCATCAAGCTGTTCCTGTGTGATGCTTGATGCAGGTCCATCAAATACTATCTCACCCGCACGGACACCGATAACACGGTCGCAGTAATTAAGTGCCAAATCAACATGATGTATGTTAAGTAAAATTGTAATCTTATATTCCTTGTTAATTCTCACGAAATCACTCATTACCTGACGTGCCGTAACAGGGTCGAGGCTCGCTACCGGCTCATCGGCAAGAATAATAGAAGGATTCTGATTAAGTGTTCTTGCAAGTGCAACTCTCTGCTGCTGTCCGCCGGAGAGCTGATCGCATCTTGTGTATGCCTTGTCAAGGATACCTACCTTGTCAAGACTCTCGAGTGCTCTCATCTTCTGTTCCTTGGTAAATATTCCAAATAATACACGCCAAAAAGGCATGTCAGGAACATCCGCCGTAAGCACATTCTTGATTACCGTGCTTCTCGATACTAAGTTAAAGCTCTGAAATATCATTCCTACCTTGCGGCGGAAGCGGCGCAGTGACTTACCGCTCAGACTCTCAACATCAACGCCGTCAACCGTAAGGGTTCCCTGCTGTATATCATGCATACGGTTAATGCAACGAAGAATCGTGGATTTGCCGGCTCCTGAGAGTCCGATAATAGCCACAAATTCTCCCTGTTCAATATTCAAATTTACATTTTTCAAGGCAGTAAAGCCGTTAGGATAAGTCTTATATACATTCTTAAATTCAATCATATTTTGGTTCCTTTTTTCATGAGTCGCCCGCCAGGCGTGCTGCTAATCGTATTAAAGGGGTACCCGCAATTACTGTGGGGTACCCCTCTTAAAATCTCCGGAGTTAAACCGTATTAATCTGCTACTGCCTTAAGTGCTTCACGAGCGCCATCGTAATCTGAATCAGTTGCGATTGCATATCCTGCATGGCTGTATACGCCGAATATCTCCTTACCCTTATCTGTGCTTATGATATTGATGAAGCACTGCTGAAGGGCATCCTTAAGCTCATCCGTATAGTAAGGGCTTCTCTTAGAAATAGCTACCGTATCGTTGTAAATTCCATCTGTTACACCGATAACATTGAGCTCATTCCAGATAGACTCTGTTCTGCCCATACCCTGCTTACCTGTTGAATCCTGCTTATCTGTAGCAAGTGTCCAGCTCTCCTCGTAATCGTTACGTCCGTCTGCGTAGCATACAATGATGTCAACGCTCTCTGCTGCTGCATATGAGAATGCAGTGCCGTAACCGGAATCAAGAGGAATTACGTTAGCAAGGTCACTAATCTTCTTGCCGTCATAATTCTTCATAAGCCACATTGTAGGATAGATATAACCTGCTGATGAAGATGTCTTCTGAACAGCCCATGTTGCCTTGTTGAGGTCATCCCATGTAAGCTCCTCGCCGTTATTAACCTTCTCTGCAAGCTGCTTGCCATACTCAGATGGTGTAGCATAGATAAGTGAACGATAATATGTTACCTGAGGTCCGTTCTTCTGTGTTGCGTTAGCGTCGCCGTTCCAGTCTGCCGGATTCTCGCTGTCGTTGGAAAGTCCGTTACGTGTAGCCGTAAGGATAACATCAACATCATCAGAATAGAGTGCGTATGTACCGCCCGGTAACCAACCTATATCTATTGTACCTGCTGCCATAGCCTCACCTGTTGCATCATAGCTTGTACCAACAGTGATGTCTACTTCCCCGATATCGTAGCCAAGCTTAGCCATCTCTTCCTTAACAAGTTCAGGAAGATCCTTAGTACCTGTGATGATTACATCGGCATCCTTAGAAGGAACGAACTCAAGTGTGAGCTTGTCAAAGCTCTGCTTAACAGTAGAAGCATCTCCTGATGTGCTCTCATCAGGTGTTACCGCATCAGATGTACCTGTTGTTGTAGTTGCATCTGTCGGTGTAGTTGCATCTGTCGGTGTCTTACCGCTGTTGCATCCTGTAAGCATTGTCATAGCTGCCATCATAACAGCAGCACCCTTTACAAAACCCTTTTTCATGATAAGGCTCTCCTTTGTGCTTTTATGTGTATGAAAAAGCTCATACATTTCGGGTGTCCCGAATTTGCACGGTTATAATTTAGCATTGAGCCTGATATTTTTCAATACCTTTTATAAGTTTTTTTTAAGGTTATACATTATTTTCTTTGGAATCTTACAATATATTTACATTGTTAAAAGTATAGTCATTACCATCAGAGCCCTTTATTTCCACGGCTTTAAGCGTGAGACCGTCTATATTATTTGCCTTCATTCCACCAATTCCTTTTGCCCTTACATTTTCCAATGTAATATTTTCCAACGGACTTTCAACAAGCCCCGTGATATACACTGCATTCCCGGCAGTGGTTGTGGTGGCAATATTTTTGAAGCTGATATTCCTTATATGCGGTGTTCCGTCATTCACAGGCATCACGCTGTTCTCATCGAACTCCTCCACGCCGTAGAATTCATCCACATACAGTGCTCCTCGGAACCATCGGCAGTCGTGATGCTCATCCGAAGTGTTCTCATGGATACAGCTCTCATATGTGATATCCTCGACCATGCTTCCCCTGCCCCTAGGCGACTTCACACTTGCAAAGCTGTATGTATCTTCAAAGATGCAGTCCTGTACAAGCACACGCCTTACATCCCCCGATGTCTCGCTTCCGACTGCAACGCCGAAGCCGCTTGTAAAACGGCAGTTTGTTATCCTTATGTCCTCGGACGGAATCCCGACGGCTCTTCCCTCCTCATCGCGTCCCGACTTGATTGCAATGCAGTCATCCTGGCTTCCTATAAGGCAGTTGAACACATAGACATTGCTGCATGAATCAGGGTCAAATCCATCACCGTTATATATATCCTCATATCTTCTGCCATCCTCGGCGTACTTGGTAAATATTTTCACGTTGTTAAGCACTACGTTGTTACAATAGATTGTATGCAGACACCACGCCGGCGATTGTCTTATCGTTATATCCTTCAGATAAACTCCATCTGTGTTTCTTATACATACGGCACGTCCTCTTACCGCCCTCTTTTCCTTAAGCTCCTCCATGAAAAGCTTCCTGCCATTGGCATCTATTGTACCTTTTCCACAAATTGTAATATTCTGCCGTCTTCCATCCGTGGTATTTATCAGCGAAACATAGCAGTCACTCTCACATCCCTCAAATCGGTATTTCATAACCGGATAGCTGCTCAGTCTGCTGCTTCCGAATAACCTTCCGTCAACCTTAAGTGTCATATTGCTTTTGAGAAACAATGCTCCCGTGACAAATGTTCCCTCCGGCACATACACCATATCATCGTCGCTGCATTCATCAATGGCTCTCTGTATCGCAGCTGTACAGTCCGGCAGCTTCTCCGTATCTGCCATAACCGGATTGTCTATCTCACAGGCTTTCGCCCCATAATCCATAATATTATGCACCCTGGCAGCTTTCCTTGTATGCATTATCACTGCTTCACTTCTTATTCTGCTGCCATCCTCATCAACAGCACAGACATACACCTCATATTCTCCGTCCGCTTCAAGACCCTCAAATGTATAGTCAGTGCTCTCCGTAAGCGCTGCAAACTCATCCTCTATGAACACCTCATAGCCGACAGCCCCCTCGACCTTCTCCCACAAAACGGCGATGCTGTCCTGCGTACAGGCGCTGTCAAGTACAATAACCACGGGAGTTGTTAATTTACCATCCATTCTGACACCTCTTATCATGTTGAAATATTATAAAATTATATATTGTGATAAACATTTGCGAAATTTTACTATATTGCAAAATGTAGCGAGAGCGTGCCTGATGGCAATATATTAAAATTTCACAATATTTATCATTAAGATTTAAAGTGTTCTACCCGAACACCACATCCAGTGTCATCATTATAGTAAATCCCGCCGCAAACAGCAAGGTTCCAATATCACTTTGTTTTCCTTTTCCCTGCGCCATCTCGGGAATCAGCTCCTCGACCACGACATACAGCATCGCACCCGCTGCAAAGCTCAAAAGATACGGCAGCATAGGCACTACGATTCCTGCCGCCATGATTGTGAGAAGTGCTCCAACCGGCTCCACGGCTCCCGATAATACTCCGTATAAAAAGGCCTTTCCTCTGCTGACACCGCGGCTCCTAAGCGGCATTGATATGATCGCACCCTCAGGAAAGTTCTGTATCGCTATTCCAACCGCAAGTGCCATCGCGGACATAAGAGTTATATCTGAATTTCCGCTCACATATCCTGCATACACGGCTCCGACAGCCATTCCCTCGGGAATATTGTGAAGTGTCACCGCCAGGACAAGCATAGTAGTTTTTTTTAGATTAACCTTTGGTCCCTCCGCCTGTTCTGTGTCCGAATGAAGGTGCGGAATAACATTGTCAAGCAGAAGCAGGAACAATATTCCAGCCCAAAATCCGACTACTGCCGGAACGAACGACCACTTTCCCATATATGACGCCTGACTCAGTGCAGGAAGCAAAAGGCTCCACACGGAAGCTGCCACCATTACCCCGGCTGCGAATCCGGTCAGAGCCCTCTGAAGTCCTGCATTCATTTCTTTTCTTACAAAAAGTACACATGCGGCACCAAGCGATGTCCCCGCAAATGGTATTAAAAGCCCTGACAGCACATCCATCATGCTCCCACCGCCCCCTTGAAATTATTGTCATTTGTATTGCTGAACTTTTTTATTTCTCTTCTCATTATAACCTTGACTGCCCTGCATACAGCGATTATTATAACTACTAAAATTATACCGTTCATAATATCCTCCTTTTCCGAGCGTCTCTCCGGCACCCTTCATCTTATTATATGTACGGATATATAGTGTGTGATATCTAATAAAATCCGCCTTAGTTAGTCTCGCCTAACTTCTGCATGATTAGTATACACTAACCGGTATAAAAAAGCAATACCCTATTACGATTCAGGTGTCAAAACATGCTCTATAAACTTAATTGTGTATAGCAGGTTATATTTATACATATCACGACTTTTGGAAGAAGCTTAGATGTTCTTAGGACTCTGCTCTCTACATAGCCAAAAGCGGCATGGATGCCGCTTTAGAAGCAATGCATACATGGAAGTATGCTTTGCTTCGTTGGCGTATAAATAATAAACATTTCTCAGAGTCCTTAGAACAGCTTGCTTCGTACAACGGAGCTGATATGTATAAATATAACCTGCTATACACTTTTAAAATAAACCAGTATGTTTTGACACCGGAATCCTGTTACATTTGTGTAATAGGAACGAAGTTTCCTGTTGCACAAAAAATTCCCCGTCGTTTACACGGCGGGGATAATCATACCTTATTAATCTTTTTTCTTATTTTTCTGCTTCTCGCGCTTCTCTCTTAAGCGGCGCTCAACTCCGAAGTCGACTCTGCCCTTCTCATTCCTTGCGCTGCCGTCGCGTCCGATGCGCTCCTTCTTACGGCGCTCATCCCTTGCCGGCTTCTCGCTCTTTTCGCGGCGGTCATCTCTTCCTGACTTCTCACTCTTCTCACGGTGCTCGTCCCTGTCGGCTCTGCTGCCCTTGAAGCGGTGCTCACCGCGTCCATCCCTGCGGCGGTCATCACGCTCACCTCGGTGCTCATCGCGTCCATCTCTGCGTCCGCCACTGCGGCCCTTCTCATCGTCAAAGTGTCTCGCACGTCTTGGCTTGTACACCTCAACAGGAATGTCCTCGAGCTCCTCACCCATGTGCATCTTAAGGAATGCAGCTGCGAGCTCCATTGCAGTCACATCATCATCATTCATCTTATCTGCAATAATCTTGGTCATCTTGGTTAAATCCTTCTCGTTTCTAACCTCCATAACCTTAGAGAGAATCTTCTGTGCCTTCACTGCCGTTATATCTGCGGCGGATGGAATTGTGCGAGCCTTAACCTTGGTATGGCACACATTCTCAATCTCTCTTATCTTGTATATCTCTCTGCCCACAACCAGTGTGAAGGAACGCCCGGTCTTTCCGGCTCTTCCCGTTCTGCCGATTCTGTGTACATAATATTCGATGTCCTGCGGTACGTCATAGTTAAATACTGCCTCGACATCATCGACATCAATTCCTCTCGCAGCAACATCCGTTGCAATGAGAATCTCAACCGTTCCGTTCCTGAAGCCGTTCATAACCTTGTCACGCTGGAACTGTGACATATCGCCGTGAAGTCCCTCTGCGAAATATCCTCTTCCCTTCAATTCCTCGGTGAGGTCGTCAACCATCTTCTTGGTATTACAGAAAATGAGTGAGCGCTTAGGGTTGTAATAATCCAAAAGTCTTGCCGTCACTTCTGCCTTATTCTGACGCTGAACCTCATAATAATACTGTTTTACAAGAGGAATCGTCACTTCCTTTGCCGCAACCTTAACGTGAACCGCATCCTTCTGATAGGTGTGGGTTATATCAAGAATCGGCTTTGGCATTGTTGCGGAAAACAGTGCCGTCTGATGGTTCTCAGGAATTTCCTTAAGAATAGTCTCAATATCCTCGCGAAAGCCCATATTGAGCATCTCATCCGCCTCATCAAGAACAATAGCCTTTATGTTCTCAAGACGCAGTGTATGTCTCCTCATATGATCCATGACACGCCCCGGAGTTCCGACAATTATTGATACATTCCCCTTGAGTGAACGAATCTGCTTCGCTATATCCTGTCCTCCGTAGATAGGAAGAACCTTGATTCCGTGCATGAACTTGGCGAATTTGCGAAGCTCATCCGCAGCCTGAATTGCAAGCTCTCTCGTAGGACAGAGTATTATGCACTGTACTCCCTCAACAGAAGGGTCTATTCTCTGTATCATCGGGATTCCGAATGCTGCCGTCTTACCGGTTCCTGTCTGTGCCTGACCAAGTACGTCCCTTCCCTCCAAAAGAGCCGGAATCGCCTGCTGCTGAATAGGTGTCATCACCTCAAAGCCCATCTCCTGCACTGCCCGTATGATTCGCTCATCAATAGGCGCATCCTCGTATCTCACTGCATCCGATACAGCCTCGCTGTTCTTAACCTCATTAGCATCATTGGTCACGTTGTCTGTTTTACTTTTTTCCATTAATTTAATTACTCTCTGCTTTCTATTATATTAGTACTTTCTTCTGTCAATTCCTGCCCTCTTATAATACTCAGCCTTATCCTGATACATCCGCTTCTCTGCCTCCGTCAACAAAGCATCCGGGATCCTCGGTGCCTTATGAGTCCACACCTCACCTACAGCCATATTGACGTCATGCTGCTTCATATCCTCTTTAAGAAGTCCTACCCGCTCGTCGAGAGATTCCTTTGTTACACCGTCGGCAACAGCTAAGAATTCATCTCCGCCTATTCTGAACAAGCCATAGCCGCTGAACACTCTCTGCAAGCTTTCGCAGGCATTTTTAAGAAGTCTGTCGCCCATCTCGTGTCCTTCGGTATCATTCACCTTCTTAAGACCTGTGACATCACAATACACGATTCCGAGGCTTCTGTCCTCATCAACCGTGTTCATATACTTGTTAAGTGCATATCTGTTTCCCAGCCCGGTCAACTGGTCACTATAGCTCATAACTTTAAGTTCCCTCACAAGATTTCTTTCTCTGATGCAGGATATGATAAAATGCCCTAATATGTGCAGAATATTGGATGCATATTTTATTGCACTCGCAGGAGGATTATCCACACCGTAAAAACCTATTGCCTGCTTGTTGTCATAAAGAGGCACGACAACAAGTGAGTGTATATCCTGCCGCTTTAAATTATCGTACTGCAGCGGATCGCTCTCCCTGATATCCTCCAAATCAACTATCACAATGTGTCTGTTTTCGGCAAAATTCCTATACCAGTCGGCACATACCTCCTCAGGAACGTTCTGCAGTGTATCCTTCTGCGACTCAACACCGACCGCCGACCACTCGTAGGTATTATCATCCCCTCCAAGCTCGTTCTTCTCAAAAATATATGTCCTCTCTCCGTGCAATGCCTTGCCTATGTATTCAAGCACTATCTGCAATGATAAATCGGGCGTAGGTGCCTGAAGTGCAATTCTGAGTGCCTCATTCGACATAGCCTCGATATTCTCATACCGGCTGGCTTCCCCGCAATCATAGGTATGGCCCGCCGCATCGGCATCAATTGCAATCTCCACTCTGTACCTTCTGCCGCTGTCGGTGACAACAGTATCCTTAATGGCAAAATTCTTATTGAGAAGTGGATTGTAATGTCCCCACTCTATAAATTCACCCTCACGCAGCCGGCTGTTGTTACAAGCAGCACAAGGTGCCGCACAGTGTTGCAGCACCTCATAGCATTTTTTTCCCGAAACTTCGTCTAACGAATGAATTCCATACATCATGAGTGCTTTTTTGTTCATATATACCAATTCATCCGTATCTATGTCCGAAGCGTACACACATTCGTTCATATTTTCAAAAAATTCCCAAATTTTCATGGCATACACTATCCTTGTTTTCTAACAGTATATTGACGAATACATGTCTATTATACTTACTTGTACCCGAAAATTCAAGGAAACTTTTGACTATTCATTTACAATATTATAGTAGGATTTTGACGTAATTCTGTACACAATGACGTAAAATACGGCAAAAACAAGCACGCATACAACATTCACCAGTGCAAAGAAGCTCTTATCGTAAAAGCCGAAGCACATTAAAAGCTTATTCACAATAGGAAATGCAAACGCAAGATGAACGCACGCCGCCACTATAGGAAGAAAGAACACGGTAAGCATCTGTGAATTGATGCTTGACTTAATATCCTTCTTGGTCATGCCGAGCTTTTTCATAATCTCGAAGCGTCCGCTGTCCTCATAGCCCTCGGTCACCTGCTTATAATATATGATAAGCACCGTAGCAAGCACAAACACGATTCCGAGGAAAATTGCAAGGAACAATAGTGTGCCGAACATCGTGTAGAAATTCTCTCTCTCAACAGCCCTTCCCTCAACCTGAATATTGCTGATGCCTGTCAGCATTCCTTCAGCATCACTATACTCCTGCCCGAACAACGCTTTGATTTCATTTACAGTGACAATCTTCTTCGCCTCATCGCCTGTCATGTCGAACTGATAGAACCACTCGATTGACACGATACTGCTGCCGCGTGAATTTTTTATCGGCATCATGGTCACGGCTATATCGCTTGGATTATTCACAAAAATGTACATCGTAGGAAGTACGTTAAGCGCCTCAGTTCCGTTCGAGATGAACTTATCAATAACCTTCTTAACCTTATAATGCGGTCCGCCATCTCCAACCACAAGCTCGTCAAATGAATTGGTCTTAGAGCTTCCCATTCCCTTCGTGAAGCATACTGCCGCCTCATCATCAGCAAGCTCAAGCTTATCCCCACTCAGTCTATTGTAGTCGTCAGCTGAAATTGCAAAAATCATGTAAGTCTGCGCCGATTGTCCGAGATTGAGGCTTGAATAATTTTCCTCCCAGCCCACAATCTTTCCACCATCAAGCATCGCACCGAATATTGCCGCCGAATAGTCGACAACGTCCTTAAGCTCTCCCCCTGTCCTGCTTACGCTGTCCGCCACAGCTTCCTTCATTTTTTCCATATAATTATCCATACTCTGATAATCGTCAAATGTGACCGTAACGTCAATATCCTTCGGGTATCTGTTTCTTATAACGCTCTCCTCACCCGCATACAGACATACCGTTGACGAGAGCATGACAAGCACCATGGTGCAGAGCACGCATATTGACGCGAGACCTGCACCGTTTCTCTTCATCCGGTACAGCATTGATGATACCGACACAAAATGGTTAGTCTTATAATAGTAATGCTTATTCTTCTGAAGTATCCGGCAAAGAGTGACGGAACCCGCGATAAACAACAGATAAGTCCCTATTATTACCATAATTACTGCGACAAAGAACATGGAAAGTGCCATAGTCGGATCCTCTATCGTCACCGCAATATAATATGCTCCTCCAAGGATAACGACACCGCACAGTGCGATGAACCAGTTAGCCTTCGGCGGTTTCTCTCCCTTGTTATCACTCTTTAGCAGCTCGACCGTGTCTGACATTTTTATTTGTCGTACCATATTAAAAAACAATAGTACATATATAGCTCCGAAAACCTTCATTGTCATTAAAAGTGCCTCGGCATTGACCTTTATATTGTAATTATTCTCCCCATTTATTGTATGCATCACGGCAATTTCACCAAGCTTTGCAAACACCATTCCGAACACAAGTCCTATACTTATTGATATGAATGCAATCTGAACGCTCTCCCAGAATAATATTCTCGCAAGATTACCTTTTCCCATACCGAGCACATTGTACAGTCCGAATTCCTTTTTCCTCCTCTTCATAAGAAAAGAGTTCGTGTAAAAAAGGAATATGACCGCAAAAATCATTATAACGTAGGTTCCCATGCCAAGCATTTCCGTCACAAAGGATCCTCCGCGCACCGTCTTAAGCATCGTATCGCCCGCGAGAAATGCAATTATATAGAACATCATGACCATTCCCGTACATGTCAGTATGTACGGAAGATACAGTCTCTTATTTTTTCTTATACCATCCCACGCAAGGTGCGGATAAAAGCCTATTCCCATCTGTCATTCCCCTCTCTGCCCTTCACCGTTCTTACTGCCCGTCGCAAGCACGGTCAATGTATCAGCTATCTTCCTGTAAAATTCATCCTTGGAATCATCACCTCGGTATATCTGATGGAACACCTCACCGTCCTTTATGAACAACACTCTCCCCGCATGGCTCGCCGCCTTCGCTGAATGTGTCACCATCAGAATTGTCTGCCCTGTCTCATTAATCTCCCCGAACAGTCTCAACAGCTCATCCGTCGACTTGGAATCAAGTGCTCCCGTCGGCTCATCGGCAAGTATTATGCTTGGGTTGATTATAAGTGCTCTTGCCACTGCCGCCCTCTGCTTCTGTCCGCCCGACACCTCATACGGATACTTTTTTAATAACGGTTCAATTCCAAGCTGTACCGCAAGCGGTATGAGCCTTCTCCTCATTTCAGCATACTTCTCTCCGGCAAGCACAAGTGGAAGATATATGTTGTCCTCGATTGTGAACGTGTCAAGCAGGTTAAAGTCCTGAAACACAAAGCCGAGCTTATCACGTCTGAGCTGTGCAAGCTCCTTCTCACTCAGCTGTGACAAGTCCTGCCCCTCAAGCCTTATCCTTCCCCCTGTCGGCTTATCAAGTGCCGCAAGTATATTCAGGAGTGTCGTCTTACCTGAACCGGACTCACCCATAACCGCCACATATTCACCCTTCTCAACGAGGAACGACACATTCTTTAAGGCCTCGACCTTGTTTCCCCCGAACCTTGTTGTGTATGTCTTTTTGATATTAGCTGCCTCTAAAATACTCATCTTTTCCCTCCATATCAGCTGCATTGATTCTTTGTCCGCTGCAAAGTCACTTGACCGTACAGCATATTATTCTTAATTTATATTTCCTCCTCATGACACTACTATAACAAAAGAGGAAATGTATCTCCATTGCATCGGCTTACATTTCCTCATTCAAATCTTACTTTTTTGTAAGAAATTCTCATTCTACTTCAAGCTTATTTCTCTCAAGCTCAATCACAATCTCTGTACCCTGTCCCGGAACTGATGCAGCCGTTATATTATGCCCTAAGTTACTGCATATCCGCCTGCACAGATACAGACCGATTCCGCTTGCCTTTCTGTCCATGCGCCCATTAAAGCCGGTATAACCCTTGTCAAATATTCTCGGTAAATCTTCAGGCGCTATTCCGATTCCTGTATCTTTTATAATAAGCTTATTGTCCTCACAGCTTATCTTAACGCTTCCGCTTGACGTATATTTCACCGCGTTGGTCAATACCTGCTCCACAACAAAGCCCAGCCACTTTTCATCAGTCAGCACCTGCTTGTCAATCGTGTCATAGACAAGTGAAAGCTTCTTCATTATGAACTGCGGTGCAAGCTTTCTTATCGCAGGACGTATTATATCATCCAGCCTGTACTCCTTAAGCACATAGTCCGTCGAATCCGAATCAAGCCTTAAGAAGCACAGCACCATCTCAACATACTGTTCAATCCTCATAAGCTCCATTCTTAAGCGCCTCGAATCCTCCGTATCCTGTTTTTGAAGGATAAGGTGCATCGATGCAATCGGTGTCTTTATCTGGTGCGCCCACATCGTATAGTAGTCCACCATGTCGGCATATTTCATGTTCATCGAATCCCCTAGCCTCATTCCGCTCTCTTTCAGCTTTCTTATGACCTCCAAAAGCTGAACCTGCATTAGGTCGTCCGAATCTACGATTTTTTCCAGTTCCTCATCGCCAAGTATTTTGACGAACTCTCCGTCATCTCCGACTGTATTTTGCAGGATTTCCTGCATTCTTTTCCACTTGCCGTACTTCATGCAGGCATCGAGTGTGAGTGCCGTGAGAATTATCACGAAGCTTACAAGTGTCGGATATGCGGCAGCCTTTAAGGTTATTCCGTACATTCCGAAGGTGAACAAAAAGACAGCACAGCACACCGCGAACACGGCAAGCTCCTTCTTCCTTCCGAGTATGTATTTTAATACAAATTGAAGTCTGTTTTTCATGCTAATCCCCTTTTTACACTATGTATCCGACTCCGAACTTTGTCGTTATGAAGCCCTTAAGCCCTGCATTGTCGAGCTTCTTTCTCAACCTGTTCACATTCACCGTGAGCGTGTTCTCGTCCACGAAGCTGTCACTCTCCCACAGCTTCTCCATAAGGCTCTCGCGGCTCACGACCTTGCCCCTGTTCTCCATGAGCGAGAGAAGTATCTTGTACTCATTCTTCGTCAAATCTATATTGTTTCCCTGATACGTCAGCGTATTGTCAGCCGTGTTAAGCATTGCTCCCTTGTGCTCGATTATGCTCACCGATGCGGCAAAATCATAGCTTCTTCTGAGCATCGCAGACAGCTTGGCGATAAGGACATTTCTGTCGAACGGCTTCGCTATAAAATCGTCCGCTCCCATATTCATCGCCATGAGAATATTCATATTGTCAGCCGCAGATGACAGAAATATCACCGGAATCTTCGATACCTTTCTTATCTGGCTGCACCAGTAATATCCGTCAAAGTACGGCAACGATATATCAAGCAGCACAAGATGAGGCTGCACCGCAGCGAACTCCTCCATGACCTTCTCAAAATTCTTCACAATATGCACTTCAAGGCCCCATCCGGCAGCATAATCCGCGATTTCCTTCGCAATTCCCTCGTCATCCTCAACAAGCAGTATTTTATACATTCTGAACCCCTCCAAAAATTCTAAAAACTTTTATTCAAAACGATTTAAATAAAATTAATCTGAATAAAACATAACACAAAATCAATATAATTTCGATATATTTTTAACAAAAAATAAAACCGGCACGGAGCTATATGATATGCCCCATGCCGGCTTCTGCCTTAATACAACTGCTTTGTCAATAATATTCGCAATCTGCTTCGCTGCCTGCTAATATTACTGTCTCTTAGAGAGAACGTCCTTCTCGTAAGCGCGTACATCATCAAGCCATGTAAGACCTGTGCCTGCACCCTTCTTAGCACAGTAGTAGTCCCATACAAGTGCGAACGGAGCTGCCTTGAACTCTTCCTTGTATGCAAGTCTGCCGCTCACATCGCCGTCCTTCTCAATCTTCTTCATGGTGTCAACAGGCTGTAAGAGTGCTGCAAGCATAGCCTTTCTTGTATTGCGGATACCGATTACCCATGCTGCAATACGGTTGATTGACGCATCGAAAAAGTCTGTTGCGATGTATGTGTCCTCGAGCTTACCCATGCGCACAAGCTCCTCCATGATGGCTCTTGTCTCATCATCGAAGCTTACTACATGGTCTGAATCCCAGCGTACAGGACGTGACACATGTAAGAGTGCGTGGTCAGCGAATGTATACACACCTGAAAGCTTCGCAGATACAACCTCTGTCGGATGATAGTGGCCTGTATCGAGCGTCATCATGATATGGTCGCTCTTTTTGTTCATGACATAGCCCATGCAGAACTCATGTGAACCGACCGTATAGCTCTCAAGTCCGATACCGAATACCTTGGACTCAATTCCGTCCATAACACCCTTAACATCCTTGGTTGCCTCAAAAATCTTGTCATAGCTGTCCTTAAGTCTGAGTCTTGGAGAGAGTGTATCAACAGGAACCTCCTTGTCGCCATCCGGTGTCCAGTGGTTGATGACACATACCTTGCCTGTCTTTTCATAGAAATACTGTCCAATCTTACGGCATCTGATTCCATGCTCAATCCAGAAGCTGCGGACATCATCATCCGCTGCGGAGAGTGTTCCGTTATTGCTCTTCGGATGTGAGAAGTATGTAGGGTTAAAGTCGAGACCTATATTGTGCTCATTCGCCCAGTCAACCCACTTGTCAAAGTGCTTCGGCTCGATGGCATCTCTGTCAACGAAGGTGTCAGCCTCTAAGTAGCTTGCATGAAGGTTAAGCTTAAGCTCACCCGGAATGAACTTCATAGCCTCCTCGATGTCCTGTCTTAACTCCTCGGCATTTCCTGCCTTGCCCGGATAATTTCCGGTCGCCTGAATACCGCCTGTGAGGGCATCATCGCCTTTCTTTTCAAGTCCTGCGACATCATCACCCTGCCAGCAGTGCATGGAGATAGGAACGCTGTCCGCAATCTCAATCGCTTTGTCTACGTCAACTCCGTACTGTGCGTAGAACTCCTTTGCCATCTGATAACCCTTTTCAACATCGTACATTTTAATTTCCGCCTTTCCTTATTTAATGATTATTATAAGCTGGATAAAAACAATTCCAATTTAACTTCAAAAACTTCCCGATTTTATTCTACCCTCTTGATATCAAAGGACTTGGCAACGCAGCTTCGTGCCTCCTCAAGCGTCGCGAACTCGCCGCCCTTAAGCATCTGTGCCATGAGGTTCCCAAGTGCGGTTCCCTCAACCGGACCTGCGTACACTTCCTTACCCGTAGCCTCCATTGTCTTCCTATTAAGATATTGATCCTGACAGCCGCCGCCGACAATGTGAAGCCTCTTGTAGGTTCTTCCCGTAATCTCCTCAATCTGCTTAACAGTCTCAGCATAGCTGTCCGCAAGCGAATTGTAGATACACTGAAGTACCTGTCCGAGACCTTTCGGAACCGCCTGACCTGAATTCCTGCAATATGTCTTAATCGCCTCAGTCATGCTCTCAGGTGCAAGGAAGGAGCGGTCATTAACATTGACTCTCGATGTAAAAGCTTCCTCCTTCTGTGCCATGGCGATAAGTTCCTGAAAAGGCAGCTTCTCCGGCTGCTCTCTCCTTACCGACTGAATCATCCACAGACCCATGATATTCTTAAGATATCTGAAACGATAATCATATCCGCCCTCGTTCGTGAAGTTATACTCGCAGCTCTTCTCTGAGCAGTCAGCTTCCCTCCGTTCTATGCCCATAAGCGACCATGTTCCTGAGCTCAAATATATAAAATCGTCATCATTTGCAGGAACTGCCATAACCGCCGAGCCTGTGTCGTGAGTTGCAGGAAGAACAACCTCCATATCAAAGCCTGTTCTGTCTATAATCTCCTTCTTAAGTGTTCCAACCGAGGTCTTAGGAAGATTGAGTCTGCCGAACATCTCTCTGTTAAAGCCAAGTCTGTCGATTATCTCGTAATCCCAATCCTTGGTGCCTGCATTCACAAGCTGTCCCGTCGTCGCGTTGGTATACTCATTCTTCTTAACTCCCGTGAGAAGGAAATTAAAATACTCGGGAACCATGAGAAAGCTCTTTGCCTTCTCAATATATTCCGGATGCTCCTTCTTAATAGCATAGAGCTGGTATACCGAGTTAAATATTGCCTTCTGTATTCCCGTTCTCGCATAGAGCTCCTTTTCCGGAATCAGCTTGTAAAGCTCCTTGTCAATCCCTTCCGTTCTCGAATCCCTGTATGCAACGGTGTCCCCGAGAACCTTATCATTCTCATCAAGAAGAACGAAGTCAACGCCCCATGTGTCAATTCCCATCGACACCGGAACCTTGCCAATCTCCTTACACCTGGCAATACCGTTCACAATCTCCTCGAACAGCCTGTCAAGATTCCAGCACAGATGTCCGTTCCTCCTCTCAAGATTGTTCTCAAAGCGGTACACCTCCTCATAGGTAATCCTGCCATTCTCTACATGCCCGAGAATATGTCTTCCGCTCGATGCCCCAATATCAACAGCCAAATAGTAATTGCTCATATCAGCCTCCTTGTTTTGCAGTGCAAAATCCTATTGTGCCTTCGGACGCACCCCACGTCCGTCTGCCTTAAACTATACCCAGTATACCCCAAATCAGGGCATAAAAAAAGGACGTACATTGGTCAAAAATACGTCCTTATTTGCAGCGTTCATCCCTGTAATGCTTAGGGCTGCATCCATATTTTTCTTTGAATACCCTGAAAAAATAACTGGTGTTGTCATAGCCTACTGCTGCAATGATATCCGTTATCGGAAGCGTCGTCTCGGTGAGGAGCTGCACTGACTTATTGAATCTTTTTATCTGCAAAAGCTCCTTAAAATTATACCCCGTACTCTGCTTGATATGACGCGAAAGTGAGTATATCGACATGTTGAGCCGTCCGGCAAGCTCTGCAAGCGAGCCGTCCCTGTAATTCTCCTCAACATACTTAAGTGTCGCAAATGATATTCTATTCTCATTTCCGACACCAAGTGCATTTCCGTCCTGCTCAAGCTTGTCGACGTAGTTCATAAGCTGCAAAAACAACAGTCCCATAGTTGTCTGATTGATTCGCCTGTTGTTGCTCTGCTTGTTCACAAGCGACCACACCATATTCTCAACAAGATTCTGTATAGGCAGTATGTCCGACACGTTAAAGTGGAGATATGCCGCCTCATCCGTGTTATTGCAGAGCGTGCTGACTAAGAATTTTCTCAGCACATTCTCCTCCTCCATCATATCGAACGCCACATCAAAAAATTCCGGTCTCACAATGAAGTTGACAGCAATGTCATCCTCTCCCGCCGGGAGTATCTCATGATAGGAAAACTGATTCAGAAAAAGCAGATTCCCCTGTTCCAGCACGATTTTGGTGTCATTATTGATAATATGTGTCGTACTTCCGCTGCACATATAGATAATCTCAATATAATCATGCCTGTGCTTTGGAAATGCAATGAACCTTGTATGTGTCCTTATATTGATAAGGCTGCCCTTATCAAGCATCTTCTCTCCACGGATGGTAAATTCACCCGTGGAGGAATAGCGGTCTTTACTTATTTTTTTGCCCGATAGTATCTCCTGCTCTTCAGGAGTTATCTTTCTCAAAATATCGAGAAGCTCTTTGTTCATAAGTGCTCCTTCACACTATTTGCTCATAATGGAATCAACATTGATTAACTCATATGGGTCGGTGGCTGCACCCTCAACCTTAACATTTATAAGGTTAAGCTTCTTTACATTGGCTGCAACGATGCCACGCCTGCTTGATGCATCACAGCCTGACATCATGGCTGCCACACCCGACTTGGCATCCTCTGCGTAATCAATATGAACATTCTCCATCGTAACCTCTGCAATCTTCTGCTCAGGAAGTCCATATATATAAGCACCTGCGACATGGCAGTTGTGACACTCAATATTCCTGAAGGTCAGCCTGTCAATTCTAGGAGTTCTGTCGTCAACAGGAAGCGGATTCCTGCTTCCTACATACTCCGTCTTGCCGTCCGGGTCACAGAAGTAGAAGCTGTTCACTACGAAAGGTGTCATGACATTGTCCATCTTGATATTCTCAAATGTGATGTTGTCAAGCACAGAGTCCTTTCCTCTTCCTCTTCTTGTCTTAACTCTCAAGCCTCTGTCCGTATTGAGGAACAGACAGTCCGTAATCTTTACATTATTTACACCTGCGGCAATCTCACTTCCTACCGTAACCGCGCCATGTCCGTCACGCATGCAGGACTGACGGATGAGCATATCGGATGTAGGAATCTTATGCTTTCTGCCCATATAGATCTTGCCTGACTTTATGGCTATACAGTCATCACCGACTGAAAAATATACGCCGACAATCTCCACTCCCTTGCAGGATTCAGGGTCAAGTCCGTCCGTATTGTGTGAGTTGGCAGGATTGATTACCTTAAGGTCAACGAATCTTATGTTCTCCGTAAAGTACGGGTGAAGTGTCCATGATGGCGAATTGGTAACCGTCACGCCGTGAAGCACCACATTCCTGCAGTGGCTTATGAATACCAGTCTCGGTCTCCATGCTATCTTTCTTATCTTGCAGTCCTTCCACCAGTTGTCAAAGTCCGCACAGCCGTCGATTGTTCCCTCACCTGTTATGACAACGTTCTCCACATTGATTCCCGTGATTATGCCCGTGAAGCAGTCAAGAGGGTTGCCCTCCCATGTTCCGAGATTATATTCGTCCTTCTCGTCATAGCTCTGAATCATTCCCGGAAGTATGCCGAACTTCTCTCTCTCTGTAAAAGCCGACAATACAGCATCCTTTGCGAGGTCGAGCACAAGGTCACTCTTTAGGAAAAGAGAGGTAATCTTATAGACTCCCGCCGGAACATACACTCTTCCGCCCTTAGGACATGCCATAATAGCTGTCTGTACCGCAAGCGTGTCGTCATGCTCACCATTACCGTATGCTCCGAAATCGCGTACATTAAGTGTCACGAACTCATAATCCGTATGAACATCTATATATCCCTTGTTGTTCTCATTCTTGGTGTACGCATTCCCTGCCTCACCGCTCTCAACAACCTCAATATTGTAATCCGTATCCGGCAAAAGTCCGTAAATGGATGTTATAACACGGTTCGTCGACTGTGTGTACACTCCGTTGACATATATATCATAATTAGATGTATCCGTATAAAAAATACCTGTATTCTTAAGCTCTATGCAGACATTTCTCGATGTCTTAGCAACCAGACCAAGCTCCATATCTATTCTCCGTTCCGCCGCCCGCTGCGGCTATAATGTAATGAAAGTTCTATATTCTATTATCCTATGCCTCAGCGTATACCTGATACTTCTCAGCAAGAACCACCTTGAGTGCGCATGCCTTCTTAACCGCAAGCGCCATAACCGCCTGTGCGTCCGCGTCCTTCATAATGTCCACATGCTCTCCGCTTATATGCTTTCTCATTCTTCCCTCGCGCTCCCATGCTCTGTCGATAAGCACTCTAAACTCATCCCTGAACATGTCCACAAGACTTCTGTAAAGCTCATATACCGGCTCTGCAATGGCAGCAATCGTATCAACAAGTGCAAGCATAAAAAGTGCCTCCTGCATCTCATTGTCCCTGCCATTCTTCTTAAGCTCAGCGAACTTAACCGTGAGTGCATGATAATGCTCCTTGCCGCCGAACATTGTCTCGTAATTCATATCAAATGCAAGTCCCATATATCTGTCCGACTTTTCAAGTTCTGTAATCACGTTCTTATATGCCTCATCACCTGTGACATTATAAGCCGCATACAAAAGATTCATAGCCGAAGGATACTCACAGCCCTCGACGGTAGCCGCCTTGTCCTTCATCTGCTCAGCCTTATCCGCTATAACCTCCTTAAGCTCTTCCTTCTCATCGCCCTCTGCAAGTACACCGTACTCCCATACGGCACGGCTTACAAGCACGCCCTCTGCGGCACCCATGTCATCAACTGACATGTAACGCAGAGTGTCAATAATCTCTCTCGTTGTCATGTTTTATTCCTCCAAATTCAAAATTAATTTCACATTTTCCGATTGCACCAATTTAATATATACACCGTCGACCCGCTCTCGCTTAATTGAAGCACACAGCGGTACATAAGGCAATATAATACATTGCCTAAGTACCGGAGGCTTCAAAAAGTCGACTTGCGTATATATTAAATTGATGCAATCCATAATATCAACTGATTTAGTCTATTAGTAATGCCGCATCTTCCTTAACTTCATTAGGATTCACAAGCATGTCCATGTACGGGCTGTCAAGCCTCGCAATCCCTGCCGCAATAAGCTCCGCGAATGTGACTGCACCGGCATACTGAAGATGAGTATTGTCCGTCTTGCCCTCAGGGAAGTTCGGGAACTCGCCCGGTGCAAGATGCATGAACCACTTTCTGCTCTCCATATCTCCGGTCTTCTCTATCCTGCGTCGGCTCATCGTACACAAATCAATAACAGGGACATTGCACTCCTCACCGACCTCAAGCATTGCCTGTGGATATGTAAGATGTGTATTGTCAACAAGCTTGCCCTCCGACACAAACAACCTTCTGTACAGCGGTGTTATAAGGAGCGGATATGCCCCGACATCCCTCGCTGTCTTAATGAAAGTCCTGAGATTATCCTTAAAGGTCGTCTGTGGGTCCGTGTATCTTAGAGGGTCATCCTTCTCATCATTATGACCGAACTGCACAAAAAGGAAGTCACCCTTTCTGATGTTCTCCTTAATGAATTCCAATCTTCCCTCATCAATGAAGCTCTTCGTGCTTCTTCCATTCTCTGCGCGGTTGACAATGAGAATCTCCTTCTTCACAAAGAGTGAAAAGCCCTGTCCAATACCGCACTGCGGATAACTTGTAAAATCGTTCTGCTTAACCGTGGAATCTCCTGCCCAGAAGATTCTAGGGGTTTCTGACAATGAAGCCATGTGTGTACCTCTTTTCTTTGTAAAAGCTAAATATCATATATTAATTTTATGAATAATAATATATTATACTTATATCCATAACATCTCCGGTTTACGAAGTTAAGATATTCTAAGAACTCTAACAACCATTTTATCCATATACGCCACCGATGCCAAGCAGACTTCCTTGTCTGCGTGGCATCTTTTTCAGCATCCATGCTGAAAATGGCTATACATTAATAGAGTTCTAAGAACATCTAAACTTCTCCCAAAGTCGACGTTACGGATATAAGTATAATATATTATTTATTTACAATTCTTAATAAATGTAATTATGCTATCTTGTACAAAAAAGATGTTGTCGTAATAGTTATTGACAAATTTTCTGTATTTTTGTATCACTTACACCGTTATTCTACTACATTTACATTCATTTTTCAATCACAATACACTTAATTCCTACGATATTACTGTATTTTCTCAACAACCTAAATGCGTGTAATCTGTTATATATATATGCATACTGCGACTTTTGGGAGAAGCTTAGATATTCTTAGTGCTCTGTTGCCACTTAGCCAATTTCGGCATGGATGCCGAAATAGCAGTCACGCAGACACGGATGGCTGCTTGACTGCGGTGGCGGACACTTCCTTTACATACCTCAGAGCACTTAGAATATCTTAGCTTCGTACAACGGAGACAGTATGCATATATATATAACAGATTACACGCCAATATCGTGTCTCTGCATGAAAAAAGGGCTCCGGAGAAATCCCCGAAACCCTTGGAAGTGCAAAATCACTCTTTAACCGCACCTACATTGATACCCTGTACAAAGTAGTCCTGGCAGAAAGGATACAAAATCATGAAAGGAATGATAGCCACAATAACGGCTGCATTCTGAAGTGCATTTGTAGAGATTGTATCATCTGTCGGAAGGTCACTATCCATAACCATCGCACGCAGCTTCATCTGGAAGTTGAATAACTTGTTGTTGGTTACATAAATCTTGAAGTTGGTGTAATCATTCCAGTAAGTAACCGCAAACATAAGACCAATAGCTGCAAGAGCTGCCTTTGAAAGAGGAAGAACGATTCTGATGAAGGTTCTCATTGGAGAACATCCGTCAATCTCTGCCGCCTCGAAAAGTGACTCAGGAATACCTTCAAAGAAGTTTCTCATGAGTACAAGGTTGTATACGTTGATACCAAGTGGAAGGATAACCGACCACAGTGTATCTGTTAAGTGCAGATTCATCATAACGATATAGGTAGGAATCATACCGCCTGAGAAAAGCATTGTGAAGAGAAGCAGCCATGAGAACAATGTTCTACCTGGCATCTCCCACTGAAT
Organism: uncultured Lachnospiraceae bacterium; assembly: GCA_934343915.1. Lineage (GTDB taxonomy): Bacteria > Bacillota > Clostridia > Lachnospirales > Lachnospiraceae > CAG-882. Next base: position 45,931 of record CAKRIL010000009.1, read on the forward strand.
AAGTACATATGCTCCTAACGTTGAGAGAAGGAGACCTACGAATGTACCTACAACCGTAACAAAAACAGAAATAAGGAATGGTCTGTATAATGTTACACTGGTTACGATTGACTTGTAAGCAGAAATAGTAAACTTCTCCGGCCAAAGCTTAAGTCCATATCCCGCTGCTGCATCGAATGAGTCAACGAGAACCTTAACAAGTGGGAAAAGTATTATTAATGAAATAAGTATAAACAAAATTGTGTTGAAAACTGCAAAAGGAGTAATTTTCTTCTTTGGCTTTACATAAACGTATTTCTTTTCATCTTCCATTTTAAATTACCTCCTTAAACAATTCCACGGCCACGCACCTTCTTGGATGCGTAGTTGCATATTAATACAAGAATACAGCTTACAACAGATCTGAAGAGACCAACGGCTGTGGTGTAACCATATGATGGAGTACCACCACCGAATGTCTGACGATATGTGTATGTCTGAAGTACATCAGCCTTAGATCTTACGGTATCGTTGTACAATACGAATACTGACTCGAAGAGGTTCATAACCTTAGCGAGGTTAAGAATGAATACTGTGATAATCGTATTGGCAAGAGCAGGAAGAGTGATATATCTCATTCTGTTCATTCTGTTAGCACCGTCAATCTGAGCCGCCTCATAGAGGTCAGGGCTGATTCCTGAAAGGGTTGCAAGGAAGAGGATAGTTCCCCAGCCTGTATCCTTCCAAATATTGATTGCAAAGTATACCGGTCTCCAGTTGGTAAGCGATGTAAGGAAGCTTACCGGTCTGTCAACGATACCAAGCTTTAAGAGGATTGCGTTTACAACACCTGTTGAAGAGATAACTGCATTGCCTGCTGCATCAACAACAGCCTGTCCTGTTGCAGGATCCATAACCGTAATCTGTGACTCTGAAAGTAACATCTTGAAGAGAGAAGCAACAACTACCCATGACATGAAATGCGGAAGGTAGATGATTGTCTGTACAGTCTTCTTAAAGTGGATATTCTTCATCTCGTTGAGAAGAAGTGAGATGAGAACTGCCATAAATGTATTAAGAATCAACTTAATAATTGAGAGATACAGAGTATTGGTAAATGCAGTCATGAACTGCTGGCTCTTAAGCTTACCTAACTCAGTAAGTCCAAACATGCTGACGAAGTTGGCAATACCCGAATAGTAAGGCTGAAGACCTGACTTATACTCGGTAAATGCGTATCTTAAGCCTAACATAGGCATGTAGTTAAAGATAAGGAGGAAAACCAAAACAGGTAAGAGCATTACATAGAACCATCTGTAAATATACATTCTTCTCCAAATGCTCTTTGAATTTCCAAGGAAATGAGGGTCTACCTCAGGCTTTTTCTTCAACTTGTATACATCAAGGAAGACACCCACAACACCTACAACCGTACCAATAATTACAATAGGAAGACCAAGACCGACTTCCATGTTAGGTGCGCCATGCCATCCGCATGTATTATTATATGCTACACCAAATACTGCCGCTGCAAGAACAGTGGTAATAATTGAAAATTTTTCATACTTAACTGCGCACAGAATAACAGACGCTACCAAAAGCGCCATAAATAAATACCATACCCATTGATGTTCGTAGTTCATCATACCGAACGAATTGTAGTAATCTACTACCTTATAACCCAAATCTGCATCATACTTCATTGCAGGGGTCAGCTTATCATAATCTGAATTCTGAATAAACGGAAACATACCGCCAACAAACGAGGTAACTGCACCGACTATTGCGATAGGTCTTATATTACGCTCTTCGCGTCTTACCTGCCATCCGCAGCTCGGGCACTTCTTCGCCTTCTTAGGTATCTCGGTTCCACATGCTTTACATAACATTAGCAATACCTTCCTTTACGAAAAATGTATAGTTATTTGAAAAGTTGCCGAAGCAACAATTACTTACATTATCAACATCTTTACCGAAATACTGTCGGGAGCCCGAAGACCCCCGACGGATTTCTATCTTACATAATTAATTATTCTTGAGCCACTCGCAAATAACTATCTAGAAGATAATTAGTTGTTAAATGAATCTAATACTGCCTGAGAAAGTGCACCACAGTTAGCATTGTACTCTGCGATAGCCTCAGCTCCTGTCATCTGACCCTGAGCAACAGCAGCGATAAGTCTTGTCTTCTCGTTCCAGATTGTTGACTGGGCCTCAAGAGACTCATCAGTAGCGTTCATCTTAGGAGCGTACTTAGAATGCTCGTTGAATACGTTGAATGAGTTACGAGCTACCTCTGTTGCAGCTGTACCGGCACCTGGATCGCCGTTTGGATAAAGTGTTGTATCGAACTCAGAAATCTTTAACTGAGACTCGAAAAGGTTCTTAGCTGTCTTAGTTGACTTACCATCTCTAACAGCAGACTCTGTAAGCTGGAACTGAAGTGTTCCGTCCTCAGCTACTACATAGTGTGTACCCTCTACACCGTACTGCCATAACATCTGAGTCTCACCACCATCAAGGATTGGCTCTACGAAATACTGGAATACGCCTTCCGGATTCTCACAAGCAGATGTGATACAAATCATAGGTGAAAGTCTCTCAAGGTAAGCACCAGTCTCTTCGATTGGGTTAAGTACCCATACGCCTTCATCCCAGCCCTTGTTAGCGAGCTTATCTGTGATTGTCTGTGCCCATGTACCAGCCCAGTATGTGAATACTGATGTTGAAGTTCCCTCGTAGAACTTATCACGTACCTTAGATGTTGAAGGCTTGCTGAAGATATCTGCATCGATGTAGCCTTCGCTTACGCCCCAAGCTAATCTGTCAAGAGCAGCTGCCATAGCGTCTGTTGTGAATCCATCTACCCAAGCGCCTGCTGTCTCATCATAGTAGAAATCAGGGTAAGCATCCTGATAGAACTCAGGAAGGTAGTTTACATATGGAGCCTCATCTGTTACAAGACCTGCTGCAAGGATTGGAGCTGCACCTGTAACGTTCTTAAGAGCTGCTAAGAACTCCTGATACTCAGCCCATGTAGTTGGGAGAGTGTCCTCTGTGTAACCGGCCTGCTCAGCAAGTGCCTTGTTCACATATGTAACACAGCCGCCGCCACGTGCAGGATACATACCGAAGATGCCTTCCTGTCCGTCCGGTCCCTTTGTATACCATGTGCTGATAACTGAATCAGCATATGAGTTAAGTCTGCCTGAGCTTACAACCTCTGAATTATTCCAAGCGTCTGTCATATTCCAAAGGTTACCCTGTGCAGCATATGATGCATAGTAGTTAGATGGAAGAATAACTACATCTGCAAGTGTAGACTTATCATTGAAAGCGATACCGATCTGATCAGCATAACCGCTGTGGTCAGGACGTACCCACTCAATCTTAATACCGAGCTTAGCCTCTAATGCATCATAGAATGCCTCAGCATAGTTCTCGCCCTCCTTAAAGATTGTTCCGTCCCACATAACCTTAACCTTCTCAGGCTTAACTACTTCCTTAACCTCAGTAGTACTTGTCTCTGTAGTTGTCTCATTGCCGGATGTAGACTCATTTGTTGATGTTGTCTCTGTCTGGCTGCTTGGTGTTGTGCTCTCGTTGTTGCCGGTAGCACTGTTACAAGCTGTCATAGAGAGAGCCATAGTTGCTACAAGTCCAAGAGAAACAGCTTTCTTTGTCATCTTTTTCATTGTAAGAAATGACCTCCTTTTGAAAAAATAAAGATAAATGATTATTTCACACGCTTATCGCGTGTAAGCTTGTCGCAATTAGTAATAATTCTAATTTCGGCATACTCATACTACCACAATTTATACAAAATATACAAGTACTATTTTTATTATTTTATAAAAAATTTCACGGTTTTTTTAACAATATGTTGTTTGTATTTGTTTTTAGTTGTATGTAACTGTTTTCATGTCCGTTTTTCTTTGAATATGACATGATGATTTTGCATATACTATGTAAGCGTTTCCAGTTTTTCTGTCAATTTTGCATAATTTTAACCAAAAACAGTCAATATGTCTGTCATATTAATAGAATCTCCTTCAAAAATAGCACTTCCACAATGATTAAAAAGGTGATATAATCAGAATACTATGTGAACAAATTATCAATCTTTTTATCCGAGAGGGAATTTCATATGGAATTTTTATATTTTCTTGAAAGCATAAGGAACGGCTTTTGGGATATCTTCTTTATAATATGTACTTCATTCGGTGAGGAGCTTGTTCTTGTAAGTCTGTTTGCGGTAATCTTCTGGTGCATCAATAAGAATCTTGCATACCGGATAGCCTTCTCCTACTTTTTGTCGGGAGTGGCGGTTCATGGTCTTAAGATACATTTCAGGATTGACAGGCCTTGGGTGCTCGACCCGGACTTCAAGCCCGTCGAGCAGGTTATGGACACGGCAACAGGCTATTCATTCCCGAGCGGCCACACGCAGAGCTCGACGAGCCTCTACAGCTCCATCGCTTTCTATTTTAAGAAGCGGTGGCTGTATATTGTCTCCTTCGTGATTATTGCCCTTGTCATGCTGTCGAGAATGTATCTCGGCTGCCACACACCTAAGGATGTACTCGCAGGCTTCGGTGTTACAATAGTCATAAGTGCCGCTGTTAATGCCATATACAACAATTTTAATTCGCGTACCATCACTGATGTACTTGTCATGCTATTTATATTTGCAATATCGGCAGGGCTTTTCGGATATTCATATTATGTGGTGAATGCCGGATACACCACCGAAGCTCTTGCTATGGACGGCTTCAAGGCTGCCGGTGCGAGTGCAGGCTTTGCAATCGGCTGGTTCGCAGAGAAGCGCTATATTAAGTTCAATCCCAAGAACAGCCGCGTATGGATACAGATTCTTAAGGTTGTCATCGGACTTATCGGTGCTCTCGCATTCAAGAGCGGACTTAAGCTGCTTCTCGGCAATACAATCCTTGCCAACACATTCAGATACTTTGTAGTGATTATGTGGGTAACGGTTATCTACCCTATTATAATTAAGACCTTTATGAAAGAACCGATGCAGTTTTAATCAAGCTGCACCGGTTCTTCTATATCTATATTCTTTTCTTCATCAATTTTTGCCCTGCCTGACGTTATCTCCGTAATCTCCTTAATGACTCTTTCGCACATATCCTCCGGGACGGCAAATATGAGCTTCACATCCGCTTCATACATAATATTCTCAAGTCCCCAGCCGTTCTTCTGTGCTGCATACTCAAGCTTTCCCGAGCTGTTGTAATCCGTCGTCACTGTTATCCGGCTTCCCTTTATCCTGCATGCGGCAACACTGTTATTCAGCGCATCCGTCGATGCCTTCTGATAGGCTCTCACAAGCCCGCCCGTACCCAGAAGTGTTCCCCCGAAGTATCTTGTAACGATTATCAGACAGTTGTGAAGCCCTCTTCCCGTTATAACCTCCAGTATCGGCTTCCCCGCCGTACCCGACGGCTCTCCATCATCCGAGAACCTCATAAGCTCGTTGTTCGCTCCGGCTGTGAAGGCATAACAGTTATGTCTTGCATCCCAGTATTTCTTCCTTGCAGCCTCGATATACCTTGCCGCATCCTCTTCCCCCTCTATACTGTACACCGTCGCGAGGAATCGCGACTTCTTTTCCTCATAATAGCCGTCGCCGCCCTCTTTTATGAATAAAATGCGTTCCGCCATGCTAACCTCATTTCCCTGCATCACCGCTCTTTACCCGCGGCAATGTACCGTCAATTATGTTTAAATTAAGGATAATATGTGAAAAATGAATTGTAAAGCAATAATTTACTTTATTTGATGGATATTTTTTGATATAATGTAGAAATCGGAGGTTATATACAATATGAATTACAGTTCAAAATCGATACGAAAGAAGTTAAAGGCACTGCGTTCACCTTCGACCAGGCTCGGACGCAAGGCAGTGCTTTTGGTCTTTAAGCTCATAACCGTATGCTTTGTCATATGCTTTGTAATGCTCACCTGTGTCGGACTCGGTGCTTTCACCGGAATAATTCAGACGGCACCGCAGATTTCACTTGATGCAGTATCGCCTCAGTGGTATCAGTCATACATATATGACAGCGAGGGCAATAAGGTGGAGACTCTTGTTGCATCAGGCTCCAACCGAATCGAGGCAAGCATCAATGATATGCCGCAGCACCTTATTGATGCATTTATCGCCATTGAGGACGCACGTTTTTACTCGCACAACGGTATTGACCCGCGCGGTATCGTAAGGGCCGCTTACAAGACAATCAAGAACCGTTTCAAGAGTACACAGGGTGCGAGTACCATAACGCAGCAGCTTATCAAGAATAATATCTTCTCAGCCGAGAGTGAGAACGGTCTTGTCGATACCTTCAAGAGAAAGTTTCAGGAGCAGTACTTAGCTCTCATCCTTGAACAGAACGTCGATAAGAATACCATTTTACAGAACTATCTCAATACCATCAACCTCGGCAACGGCAACCTCGGTGTTCAGGCAGCCGCGCAGAACTATTTTAATAAGGATGTTTCCGAGCTTACCATATCAGAGAGTGCCGTTATTGCAGCTACTACATCCAACCCATACAGGTATAATCCTGTGCGCTTTCCTGAGAACAATAAGGAGCGCCGTGCGATTGTCCTCAACAATATGCTTGAGCAGGAGCTTATCTCACAGGAGGAGTATGATGAGGCTGTTGCCGACAATGTGTACGACCGCATTATGAATGTGAAGAACACTTCAACCGGCTCCACGGCATATTCTTACTACACCGACGCTCTCATCTCACAGCTCATGGAAGACCTCATGGAGCAGAAGGGCTATACTCAGACGCAGGCATACAACCTTGTATACCGCGGCGGACTCCAGATATATTCCTGTCAGGACAGCGACCTTCAGAAATATGCCGAGAGTGCGGTGAATAACCCTGATTATTATTCGGGACGCTATGATTTTACTCTCAGATACAGAATCCAGATAAAGGATAAGGACGGCGAATATCACAGCTACACGGAGAATTCCATCCTCAATTTCTGTCAGTCCACTCTCGGAATGTCAGGCTTCACGCTCATGTTCTCAACTGAGTCCGAGGCTCAGGAAGCCATAAGCGCATTCAAGACCTATATTCTCAATGAGACAGGTGGAACCGAGGTCGAGGGTACTGAGAGCATCACCTATACGCTTGAGCCTCAGGCATCATTCGTTCTCATCGAGCAGTCGACAGGATATGTGAAGGCTCTCGTCGGAGGCAGAGGCGATAAGACACATTCACTTGTGCTTAACCGCGCGACGGATTCAACACGTTCACCGGGTTCAAGTTTCAAGCTTCTCACCGTATACTCACCGGCACTTGACACAGCCGGAATGACGCTTGCGACCGTATATGATGATGTTCCTTATCTCTATTCGACAGGAAAGCTCGTAACCAACGTAGATGATGAATACCATGGTCTCATGACAATCCGTGAAGCAATCACGGTATCCCGTAACGTACCTGCGGTAAAGATAATAACCGATATCTCCCCTGAGCTCGGTTACAGCTATGCATTAAGCTACGGAATAACCACCCTCACTCCTGAGGAGCAGCATTATCAGGCAATCGCACTCGGAGGTATCACGAACGGTGCAACCAACTATGAGATGACAGCCGCATATTCCGCGATAGCCAATTACGGAGTATACAACGAGCCTAAGCTCTACACCAAGGTGCTTGACCATGACGGCAATATTCTTCTCGACAACTCGACAGCCAACAGCCATCGTGTCATCAAGGAATCGACCGCATGGCTCTTAGACAGCGCACTCAGAAGTGTTGTAACAGACAATATTACCTACCTCATGAGTGATAATATGTACTATGCAGGTAAGTCCGGTACCTCACAGCTCAACACTGATAAATGGTTCATCGGTTTCTCGCCTTATTATACAGCCGGAATATGGGTCGGCAACGACGACAGTACTCCGGTCAACACGGCATACTACACCATGACACAGCTCAACATATGGCGCGATATAATGGAGTATGCACACGAAGGGCTTGAATATACCGAATTCCAGAAGCCGTACAATATCGTGGAGGCTGAGGTCTGTGCCGAATCCGGCAAGCTCGCAGTTCCGGGGCTGTGCGACAGCGACCCTCGCGGAAGTCAGGTTATAACCGAGTATTTCGAGGACGGAACGGTTCCTACCGAGGTCTGCGATGTTCATATTCAGGTTACAATGTGTAAGGAATCCGGCAAGATAGCCACCGAGAACTGCCCTCCGCAGTCACGCTATAAGGCAGTATATATCAAGAAGGACTTATCACTAATACAGAATATGGATCAGTACATCATCACCGACCTCGATTATGTTATAACACCTGAGATGTTAAATGATGAATGTGATGTCCATTCACATTAGAATACTGATATTACACAAAAAGGTCTGCATACCATACATGCAGACCTTTTTTAAGTTCATACGCTTTGCTTTCAGACCTTCATCTTAGGATTGGTTATCAATGATGCTATATAGCCGAATATAAGCGCCCCTGATATTCCGACCGCACCTGCCTTGAAGCCCCCCTTAAAGACCCCGAGAAGCCCTTCAAGGTCGACAGCCTCCTTGACGCCCTTCCACAGAACATTTCCAAATCCCAGCAGAGGAACTGTCGCTCCTGCTCCCGCCCAGTCCGCGAACGGCTGGTACAGACCTATCGCACCGAGAACGGCTCCCGTACACACAAGCAGCACCATAATTCTTCCCGGCATAAGCTTGGTCTTTTCCATAAGAATCTGCACGACGACACAGATTAAGCCCCCAACAATGAACGCTTTAATATAATCCATACTTATTCTCCCTTCACTCTCCGATACGCTCAAGAACAACTCCGTGCGCTATCCCCGGTATGCTCATACCCTCATTGTAGCTCACCGTCGACATAAGTGCTCCCGTCGGCACGAACAGAACCCTCTTGTACTTTCCCTCTTCCATTCTCCGCAATATATAAGCACACAGCGTTGTCGCCGCACAGCCGCAGCCGCTCCCTCCTGCATGTGTATCCTGCGTATTCTGGTCAAATATAATCATGCCGCAGTCAGAATGAACATCCGATATATCAACGCCCTTCTCCTTAAGCAGGTCTATAAGGATTCTCTGCCCTACATAGCCTAAGTCGCCCGTGAATATCTTATCGTAGTACTCAGGCCCCACACCGAAATCCTTCAGATTAGTATATATCAGATCGGCACAGGCAGGTGCCATACTCGCACCCATATTGAACGAGTCCTTCACACCATAATCCACAATCTTTCCCGTTGTCACACCCTTTATGCACACCTTACCCTTGCCTGCCGCATTATTGCCCACAGCATTCTCGATAATGACGCCGCCACTGCCCGTTACAGTCCATGTTGCTGACAGCGGACGCTGATTTCCGTATTCAAGCGGGAACCTGAACTGCTTCTCGGCACTCGCAAAGTGACTTGATGTAACTGCAATAACCCTGTCAGCACAGCCCCCCGCTACCAGCATTGAGCCAAGCGACATACCCTCTCCCATTGTGGAACAGGCTCCGAACAATCCGAAATACGGTATATTGTACTTTGCAATGCCGAACGATGACGCTATAAGCTGACCAAGCAGGTCTCCCGACAAAATGTATCTTATATTCTTCTCGCTTATCTTTGCCTTATTAAGAAGATGTCCCACAACCTTCTCCTGAAGTGTGCTCTCCGCTTCCTCCCATGTATTCTGCCCCGCCATAGGGTCAGCGACCACCTCGTCGAACAGCTTTCCAAGCGGCCCGTTCCCCTCCTTCTCACCTGCAACGCTCGCCCTCGCCGCAATAACAGGCGGTTCATCATACATCACGCTCTGTCTGCCAATCATTTTTACACTCATACAACAAAAAAGCCATCCCGTGGCATCCTTTCTAAATTATTTCCATTAGATAGAATACCCCGGGACGGCTGTACTTATTCTTATGTAAAACCAATATATACCTGCTTTACAGCTTATCGCTCATTATATTCTTATATCCCTCGCCGTATATCTCATTGGCGCTCGATATGATCATGAACGCATCCTTATCCTCGCTCTTTACAATCTCCTCAATGGCAGGTCCCTGCTGCTTTCTTGCAACACACAGAATAACCTGCTTCTCCTTGCCGGTATATGCGCCCTTTCCCTGCAAAAAAGTAGCTGTTATGTCAATCTCCTTAAGGATTCTCTCCGAGATTGCCTGAGGTCTGTCACTTATAATATAGAAAAGCTTCGCCTCATCTCCTCCGTAGAGCACCATATCAAGTACCTTTCCCTGAACGAACACCGATATAAGCGCATACATGATTATGTTGATATCCTTGAACACAAAGCCTGAGAATGCCACTATCACAATATCGGTCAGAAGGAATATAACTCCCGTCTTTATGTGCTTGTACTTGTCATGCAGCACCTTCACGATAATATCCGTGCCTCCCGTCGTAGCCCTGCTCTTAAATACAATCGCAACACCGACTCCGACAAGCACGCTTCCTGCCATTGTCGCAATCAGCGGGTCTGTTGTAAGTGCACCGACCTTGGCAAGAATATTCGTAAAATACGAATTGATAAGTATTGAAAAGAATGTTGTCGCAATGAATCTTATTCCATACTTCCACAATCCGAGAAGCATAATCGGAACATTTATTATAAAATAAAGAGTACCTGTCTCAAGCCCCGTTATTCTGTTGAATATGATGGCAAGTCCCGACGCGCCTCCCGGAGCAAGATTGTTAGGGTCAAGAAACAAGCTTATCCCGCACGCATATATGAATGAGCCGAGTGCCACACCCAGCAGATTAACGAACATATCACCGAACTTATTTTTTCTGAGAGAATTTTCTATATCCTTAATAGACGTACTCATCTGAAAATCTCCATCTCATATATTTTTCACGAAATTACATTATAAGCAGATATGCAAGATATCCTGCATAGCATACAAGCATTATAACACCGGCAGGGCGCTTCAGCTTCATATCCTTATTGCATACGCATACAAGCAGAAGCACTGCGGCTGCTATTGCAATTATTGAGTCAACTACGAACTTGGAGGCGAATACAACAGGTGTTATAAGTGCCGTTGTTCCCGCTACAAAGAGTATGTTAAATATGTTGCTTCCCACAATGTTGCCGATTGCAAGGTCAGCCTTGCCGCGTCTTGCCGCCGTCACTGAGGTCACAAGCTCAGGAAGCGAGGTTCCGAAAGCCACAATCGTAAGACCGATTACTCTGTCGCTCATGCCGAATGCCTTGGCAATGGCAGTCGCGCCGTCAACCGCAAGGTCACTTCCGAACACGATGGCAGCTATACCTCCGACAATCGCGATAAGCTGAACCGGAAGACTCCACTTCTTCGCATGCTCGTCCTCCTCTTCCTCATCCTTATTGTGCTTGGCAATCCAAAAGAGATATCCGAGATATCCTATGAATACAACCCACAGGATAACGCCCTCGTATCGCACGATCTCTCCGCCGGTATATCCGAGTACGAGAAACAGAACCGTTATCAAAATCATTCCCGGTATCTCTATGTTCCTTGTGGACTTCTTAACAGCTATAGGTGCTATAACCGCCGTGAGTCCCAAAATAACAAGTATGTTCATTATGTTGCTTCCCACGACATTTCCTACGGTTATTCCTGCACTTCCCTTAAGTGCTGAGGTTATGCTGACCGCTGCCTCAGGCATCGATGTTCCCATAGCCGCAATGGTAAGACCTATTACAAGCTGCGGAATACCGAATCTTGATGCTATTCCCACCGCACCGTCGACAAAGAAATCAGCTCCCTTCACAAGAAGCACAAAGCCTGCCACAAGGACAAGCACTGCCACAAACAAATTCATTTTAATAATTCTCCTTCCGTAAATAAAAATGCGCTACTGCGCATAAAAAGCGGGGCTCATGCCGCTGCTGCCGCAAAAGTCCCACTAACTAAGCATTTATCCAAAGACAAACTGACATGCATTATGTGCATACCGTTTAACCGTATACATGGTCTCTCTGGCTGAACAATACTTGTCTGCCATACATACAATCCATGCTTCCCTGCACTTCGGCGGAATCGGTGTGAGCGGGAACATATGTCTGAGAATCACATTCTGCTCAATGTCGTTCAGCTTGAAATCCCTGCTGGCATTGCGTAGTGCAAAGTAGGGATGCCTGAAGCCGTGAAGCTTATGTCCTCCGCCCTTCTCATGCCAGTCATACAGAAAGTAGTCATGAAGAAGTGCTCCCCTTACCAAAGCCTTTTTGTCCACCTTGATGTGAAGCTTCCCGGCAATCATCAGACTCACATACGCCACCGATATGCAATGCTTCATAACCGATGTCCTGCCGTGCTGAACGAAGCCGCTTGTCTCCTTGAAGTGTGACTTCTTATCCGTCCTCACTTCGGAAAGAATTGCCTTTATTGACTTAAAATTATTCAATGTCCACTCCTATCGGTCAAAAATACGACCCTATTATTTTTACAACCCACAATAGTTATAGTTGCACATTGCATATAAAATGTCAATAAATTAGAATAAAAAATATCAAAAAACTCCTGCAAGAATCAGTATCCAGTATATTATTCCTATGAGCCAGCTCATAAGCACTCCGTAGAGAATAACCGGACCGGCTATCGTGAATATCTTGCAGCCGATTCCGAATACCTGTCCCTCCTTCTTGAACTCAATAGCAGGTGCGGCAACGGAATTGGCAAAGCCGGTTATCGGAACCAGTGAACCGGCTCCTCCCCACTTGGTTATCGATGGATAGATATTAAGTGCGGTAAGAATTACGCTGATAAGTATCAGTGTGAGCGTCGTCCATGATGCCGCTGTCTCCTTATCGTTCCACATCATATACAGGCTCATGAGTGCCTGTCCGAGAGTACATATCACGCCCCCTGTCACGAATGCCTTGGCACAGTTCTTAAGACAGCTGTGCTTCGGCGTAATCTGCTCCACGTAATCGTTATATCTTTCGTTTCTTTCCTGTATTCTCTCCTGAGTTCGAGCTTGTTTATCCTTCATATCTGCCTCCGATTTTACATTAAGCTATAATGAGTGCCATTATCATACTCTGTATTACATATTATACCTTAACGCTGCACGGATTATTCATGGCAGCTTATGCGTTCCTTCTTTTCCTGTATGCATCCCACAGCGAGATTGCCGCCATGCCAAGAAGAGTGATAATTGATATCATATCCGCTCTCTTCCAGTTGACCTCATCGTGGTATACCACCTCGACATTCCATGTTGTGTCTCCCGGCATGATGAACGATATCTTACCGCCGCCATTCTGGAATATGCTGATTTCCTCACCCGTATCCACATTGTAAGCGTGATATCCATAGTAGTAGATAAGCGGTATATCAATCCAGGCGGTTACATCCGGCTCCGTCGTAATAGTGAATGTAAGATGTGTTCCCTTCTTCTTAAGGTTGTATGATGTTCCGCCCTCAACTCTAACCGTTCTATCATCATAAGCGCCTGACCACGACCATCCCTCAACATCCGTCTTAGGTATATACTCCTCATTGCCTATATTCCTGCAGTAGTACTCATCAAGCTCACTTATGAAGAACTTCTCGTATTTTGAGTTGTACTGCGTAGCCATGACGGATGATTCAAGAAGAAGCGTCTGTACAAGTGTCACGCACATTACAACCGCAAGCATTCCCCTTACAATCCATACATTTCTTCCCTTGCCTGACTCTGCCGCCTTCCCGGTAAGATACTTAAGTGAAATCACGAAAAGTCCCGTGAAGAATAAGTCAACCAGCACCGTCAGTCTGAAAAGGAACTGAATGTTCACGAACATATTCACAAGGGTAAGTCCAAGTCTGCCCATATGGTCAACGGCAAAACCCAGTATTGCATCCCAAGGAAAATATATCGATGTAATGACAAACAACACTATGCTCTCCACAAAAAACAGCTTGAAGATTTTTTTATAGCTGCTCTTAAACACTCCCGATACAATCGCTGCAATGGAACACAGGAACATGAGCACAGCCGAGAGTCCCGGAACTATGTCTATTACCTGCTGATACCATATAGCTGCATCATACTGCGGCTTCTGAATGTGGAGCCAGTCGAGAAGCTTATATCCCGTATCCTGCATCTGTGTGCTCACAAGCTCCCATGTATTTACATTGAACTCCATGGTTGTAATCGTCTTAATGAACGGCACAAGGAAAAATGCGTTCAGAAGTGCAGTGCATATAACGAACTTTAACAGTACAAGGAAGGTGTCCTTGTTGAAGGTCTTTTTAAAGTATGCGATACATATAAATATCATCGTCACACCGAATATCTCAGTGCTTATAATATGGTTCTCAAGCACAAGGCTGAATGCAAGCGTAAGCTTAATCCACAGGTGCTTATACTCTCTGTCGTGCTCCCTTGTGAACACATCATAAAATATATTCGCAAGCAGCGGCAGCACTGCAAGAGAGGATGCCTCCGACACGGCAGCTCTTGTATACATATTTACGAACTTGTATGTAAACAGTGTAAAGCAGAAGCAGCCTATAATTCCCCATTTTCTCTCCTTTGTTATCTTCTTGAAGAAGAAATAGGAATTGGCAACCATTATTATATTAAGGAACATGATAAATATCTTGAAGCTGAACTGAAGTGAAAAGCCTATCAGTCTTGCCGCAACCGGGATGTAGAAGAACAGGCTTCCGTAGAAGGTCGACACCGCATAGCCATATCCGTTAAGATACACTCCGTCAACTCTTACCGGGAACTGTCCTCCGAGGAGTGCCTCCTTGATTCCCTCTATTCTGTTAAGATGAAATACCGCGTCCGCGCCAAGCTGCATATATGGTGTGAACAGCGGAAGTGCCGCCACGGCACATATTGCCGCAAGAATTCCCGTCGTCTTAACCGACTCCCTGCCAAGCCTTCCGCTCACGGCACAATACACATAGTATGTGATTCCGATTATAAGAAGCACAATGATAAGCAGCACATATGCAGCAAAATTGGTCTCTCTGACAGTGACCTTAGTGACCGCTGAGGAGAGTCCCTGACTCATATCGGCGATGGTTATATTGACATCATTTTTAATCCCCGTAACCCAGTACTCGAATTCATATTCATTGTACGCGCTTCTTAAGAGCTGCCCTTCGGTATTGACATGCCCGTTAAAAAATCCGTCCTTAACAGCCTCCGCCGAGACAACGATTCCGTCATCCTGAATATTATACTCAACCTTATATATATATCTTCCGAAGCTCTGATTATCTATCCTCACATTGTACTGAGCGTTGAATTCCGGAATATCATAGCTGTAAGTTTTCTTAGGAACAAATATATATACGACCGCTGCAATCAAAAGCAGCAGCTCAATAAGAAAAATTATCAAGAATCTTCCCAGCTTATTTTTTACCGACTTAATCTTATCTGTTAATTTAGACATTGTATTTCACCTTTCATCTTTAAATAACGTATAGTATAGATTTTATCAACAAATCTCCCTTAAAGCAATATTATATTAAAAATATAAGCCTTTTCACGCCATGCCGAGAATATAGAACAGCAGATTTCCGATGCATTTTCCCACCGCAAATGCGATAATAATTACCGAAAGTCCTCTTGTAATCTTCGCACGCCTGAAAAATACGGGAATAGTCTGTATGGTCTCCGCAAGTGCTATGATAAGACTTCCTACGAATATCCCGTAGCATATGCCGGATACTCCCATCAGAACATTGCCGAACACTCCAAGTCCCAGCTTAAGCCCCAGCGCCCACCATGCATTGCATATTATGGCTCCCGCCGCAAGCGTTGTCTCATACAGCTTGATTTTTCCCGCGGTGTGCGTTCTCTGAGCGTAGGTCGTCACCACACCTATTGCCGTGATGAATGCAAAGAAGCCGGCAGCCACCATTGTTCCCGCACACAGCCCTGCGGCAGCAAGAAGAACGCCCTTAATCCACATCAATCCCGCTCTCCTCCCTGTCACTCTGCTTTATCATCGCCGTGTCAATGTCATCCTCATACAGTCTCATGGCAACCTCAAGCGGTGTCGGGTCCTTGCCGAACTTCCAGTTGCCGAAATGTCCGTAGAACACGATAATACCTATCGCAAGTCCTATTGAATAGCTGACCTCAAGAATCATGGGGCTCTGCGTCTGCTGCCCGTAGGCAAGCTCATATATTCTCAGGAACATATCCGACATGCCTACATCATTATTGTATGCCATGACCGCAAAGCCTCCGCCGAGAAGCGTTATAAGACATATAAACGCTACCTTTATATACTCCGCTGCCTTTGACTTTCCCTTGTTGTCCCTATGCTCAATTACTACATCCTGCTCACCGTCGCTCTCCACGGTTATTGACGGAAATTCCTTCAATATACATTCAATCACCTTCAGTACACTGACCACGTATCGCCTGTCCGTCCCCTCCTGCATGTGCAGAAGCTTAATCGCCTTCACTCTTGCGGTCACATGCTTGTCCGCACAGTACACGCTTGCGACATCGCTGATATGCACATCAGCATTGTCCACACATACACTCTTGTTAAGCTTAATATACACTGTCTGTTCCATATACACGCCTCATTCTGCCAGAATTAATGTTGAAAATGTTTTACAGACAGTATGTGCTTATTTTTAAAATATATTCTTTCTGAGCTTCTGTAATATCTTCTTTTCAAGACGGCTTACCTGAACCTGACTTATCCCAAGCTCCTCCGCTACCGCGGACTGCGTCTTTTCCTTAAAATATCTCAGTGCAATAAGCCTTCTCTCAGTCTCGTCAAGCTCATCAAGAAGCTGGCGAAGCATTATGGTATCAAGTATTTTATCCTGCTGTGAAGCCCCGCCTTCATGCAAAGAAGCGCTGTCCGCAGCGGTAATCTTATCGACCAGATATATCTCACTCCCATCGCCCTGATATACCGTTCTGTATATCGATTCGACCTCCGTGTTGGCATCAAGTGCCATAACGACATCCTCCACCGACAGCTCCGTAGCCGCCGCAAGCTCCTCAACCGTGGCTTCACGTCCGTTCTTCGACACCAGCTCCTCCGATGCCTTCCTGATTCTGTAACCATTCTCCTTCAGTGAGCGGCTGACCTTAAGCATCCCGTCATCTCTTAGGAATCTTTTTATCTCGCCGGCTATCATAGGCACAGCATAGGTCGAAAACCTTACGTCGAAGCTGTCGTCGAACTTGTCGATTGCCTTTATAAGCCCTATTGTTCCAATCTGGTTAATGTCCTCGAGCTCGCAGCCTCTTCCGAGAAATCTTCTCGAGACACTGTACACAAGCCCCATATTTTCCATTACAAGTCTGTCCCTTGCCTCCTTGTCCCCTTCGTGTGCTCTTAAGATAAGTTCTTTGGTATGATTCATAATACCACACCCTTATCTCTTATTTATTTTTACCGACTTCCTTTTTCATGATAACCTTAGTCCCTTTTCCCGGCTCTGACTCGACATGAAGATAATCCATAAATATCTCCATGAAGGTAAAGCCCATTCCCGAGCGCTCCTCAAGTGCTCCCGTGGTGTAGAGAGGCTCCATTGCCTTATTGACATCCTCAATTCCACAGCCATCATCGCTTATGCAGATGGTTATGATATTCTCATCAATATCTGCCTCCATATGTATGATTCCGCCCTGCTTTTTGTAGCCGTGAATGATTGAATTGGTCACCGCCTCCGAAACCGCGGTCTTGATGTCATTAATCTCCTCAAGTGTAGGGTCAAGTCTTGCGCAGAATGCCGCTATGCACACTCTGGCAAAGGACTCGTTCTCCGACACCGCATCCATCTCCATGTAGATTCTGTTTCCCTTCTCGTTCATCTTCTTCCTCCTCTTACTTCACTTAATGCAGCCTCCACGCTGTCCTTCGGCACGGTAATCGTATACAGCCCCGCAATCTTGAAGATTCTTTCAAGCCCCCGTCCCATATTCACGACATAAATACTGCCCTTATATGGAGCTATCTTTTTGTAACGCCCCATTATAAAGCCTATGCCCGAGCTGTCCATGAAGCCCTGATTCTCAAAATCCATTATTATATACCTTATTCTTTTGCCTTCGATAATGTTGTCGATGGTATCCCTTATCTGCTCCGTAAGATGATGGTCGAGTTCTGCGTCAAGATGAATAATCAGGCAGTCATCATCCACTGTGTATGGCTTTTCCATATCAATTTACCTCCTCCTCAACAAAAAAGAACACGCAGAAAATTGCTTCTCATGCGTGTTCTTTAAAAATTATAATCTTAATGTGTCTTACTGCTGAGTATCCGCAGGTGCGGTCTCATCAGCCGGCTGTGTATCCTCCTCTGTCTGAGTCTCTGTCGGCGGATTAATCACGGCATTAAGTGCATTAAGTCTTGCCGTCACATCCGGAACATACTGTGACTGAGGGTAATCTGTCAGGAATTTCTCATAGTAATCCGCAGCCGTCTGCTCATCATCATTCTCCTCATGGCATAAGCCGAGATAATAAGCAGCAGCGTCATTCGTGTCATCATATATAAGAGCCGCCGCAAAATAATTGGCTGCTGAAATATAATCCTTCTCAAGGAAAGCCTTGGTTCCCTGCGAATAGAAGCGGTCCGCTCCTCCGCTGCTGGCTTCAAGCATCGTATTGTATACATTCTTGGCCGTCTGAGTAGGAAGAAGTGCAACATCTATCTTCTGCAAAAGCACAAGTGCCTCCGCAAAGTTGTAGTTCACATACGCCTCTGCCGCATCAATAAGAAGAGAATACATATTGGATTCTCCGCTCTCACCCGTGTACCCTGAAAGCTCTCTCGACAGGTTATCCCTCTCCGTCGTGAGTGTCTCAATCTGCGACTTTAAGTTAGCCATATCAACCGAGTTGGCTGCAAGCTGCTCGCTGTAATCAAGCACAATCTGCCTGTTCTCATAGTTGACGCTCGAAATCTTCGACGGCACGATAAGATACCACACAAGCGCGGCTCCTATCACAACTCCAAGCAGAATGCTGAGCACCGTGAATATTCCGTTGCTCGGCTCCTTGTATGAGTTCGGAGGAATGATAACATCATGTCCGCTGACATTCTCAATGTCGACAGCCTTCTTCTTTCTCTTAAAGATTACCTCCGTGTCCTTATCCTCATCACCCGTGCTGCCGTCTATCTCGGATATATAGCGGAGCGCAAGCGTGTTGTTCCTGTCCGTCTTAAGTACTCTCTGAAAGCACTTCTTCGCCCTCTCCGGCTGACCGTCCTTCCACAAGAGAAGTCCGAGCAAAAGTCCCGCCTTAATAAGCTTCGGATTCATGGTCACGACCTTCTTAAGCTGTATCGTAGCCATGTCAGCCGCGCCTTCCTTGGCGTACTTAAGTGATATATTGAAACGTCTTATAGCCTGATTCATCATGTCAAGCTTATTCGGATTATCCTGAACCTTCTTTATATATACCTCTGCGACATTGCGCTCCGGCTTGAGATTCTTACTCACAACCCACTCCGAGAGAGCCATAACAACCTCACCCATCTCAAAGTACACAAGTCCCAAGAGGTTCCTTGCCTTGATATTCTTTTTGTTAATGCTGAGACTTGTCCGAAGACTCTCTGCCGCTCCCGACAGATCTCTCACCTTCGCCTTCTCAAGTCCCTGATTATAATATGTGTTAGAAGCCTTAACGACAACCTTGTATACTGATACATCGGCACCACACTTAAGGCAGTAATCACTGTTGTCAAGCTGACTGTTGCATCTGTAACACTTCATTCTTATTCCTCTCTGTGTCCTGTCAGAATCAATTACTTATTGTCGATGGTCTTGCTTATAATCTTGTCAATAATGTCCGTAACATCAACGATGTTATTGCCATATATCGCATTCTCAGCCTCATCAACTTCCTGGCTTGGCTGGAACTTCTTTATTTCCTCATCAAAATCAATCATTGTATTCTCCATTCTAAATGAACTTATTAAATATATTGTCCTATTATGCGCTT
Organism: uncultured Lachnospiraceae bacterium; assembly: GCA_934343915.1. Taxonomy (GTDB): domain Bacteria; phylum Bacillota; class Clostridia; order Lachnospirales; family Lachnospiraceae; genus CAG-882. The sequence goes on from CAKRIL010000009.1 coordinate 65,878, forward strand.
AACCTCCCCCACAAGGTAAAGCGAACCTGCAATAAATATTCTGTCCTTCTCCTGTCTTATCGACAGCACACGGCTTATCGCATCCCCTGCTGTCCCGGCAAGATATACAGGCTTATCCGTATATCTGCGGAAGGTATCAAGGAATACACTTCCCGGCATAGCCCTGTTAGTATATTCAACCGTACAGACCACATACTCATCAAATGCGCCCGATTCACATATCTCCTTTATCATGGCATCATAATCCTTATCTGCCACCGCGGAGAACATTAAGAGCTGTCTCGTATCCTTCATCGACACGGCAGTCTCTAAGAATGCTCTTATTCCGTCCTCATTGTGTGCCCCGTCCACATATATATCGGGTCTTAATTCCTCCATGCGTCCTTCCCAGAATGCGGTCTTAATTCCCGTATGTATTATATCCTGTGTAAGTCTGCTCTCTGTATCGCTCTCCTTAAGCCATGCAAGTGCCGTAGCCGCGAGCGATGCATTCCACACCTGATACAGTGCCGCACTTCCGACAGAGAGCAACTCATTATTATAATATCTGTTATTAAGTGAAAAATCAATAAATTTACCTTTTTTTTCGATGCATGACACCTTGGTATCATCAATCACTTCATACGGAGCCTTACGCTCAACCGCTGTTCTCTCAATAACTCCTCTTACCCTTTTATCTCCTCCGTAGAATACAAGCGGTACTCCCGGCTTAATTATTCCGGCTTTCTCACCCGCAATCTCCTCAATCGTGTTCCCAAGCACATGCATATGGTCCATGCTCACACTGGTAATAACCGTCATAAGAGGCTTCCTGACAACATTGGTAGAGTCAAGTCTTCCGCCCATTCCGGTCTCGAGAACTATATACTCAGCCTTCTGCTCCTTAAAAATAAGCATTGCCATTCCGAACAAAAACTCAAAATAAGCCGGATGCTTACCACCCGACTGTTCCATCCTGTGTGCTGCCTCTAATACCGTTCTGTAAGCCCTGTCGAATATCTCATCTGATACAGGTATGTTGTCCATCTGTATTCTCTCGTTAATCCTTACAAGATGGGGTGAAATAAAAAGCCCCGTCCTGTGTCCCGCCTTAACAAGTGTATTGGATATATACGAACACACCGAACCCTTTCCGTTGGTTCCGGCAACATGTATAATCTTCATATGTGATGTATCTATTCCAAGCACATCCAATAAAATCTCTGTATTTTTAAGCTCCGTCTTACCTGCAAACTTTGGTATGGAGTTGATATATTCTTCCGCTTCCGTCATCTTGACTGTCCTTCATTCTCTTAATTTTGCCCCCGGCATCATCATCTTATATCTTTTACTATGGAAGTGCAAGAATATTTTATCGCAAAAAACGACATTGCATCAGCAGAAGCAGCCTCCGCACATCATATTGAGACAGCACAGCTTTGTAAGACAGCTGCTGCACTCATTCGCCTGATATACCTGACCGCCGTAGGTACGTCCCATGTCTGCGTACCACTCGGTTCCGTTCTCCATGGCTGATGCGAACTGCGCGTACTCGGTGTTGCCCGGCTCAAGCTGATGCGCCATCTTAGCGTCCGCCTTGGCATTGACCATATTGCCGAGACCTCTGTTAGCCATCGCATGAAGATAATACCAGCGTGCGTTGTGGTCATCAATATCATTGAGAACATTCATCGCCTCCTTATAGTAGCCATGGCTTAAATAATCCATCGCCGCATTGAGGCGCTGCGTCTGGGCATCCTGCGTCCTCCGTGTATTCTGGTACCCTGCAAAGCCTCCGAAACCGCCAAATCCGCCAAAACCTTCAAAAGGATTCTGTCCATATGCGCCCTGCCCGTAAGCCCTGTCGTCATAATCGTAAGCCGATGTATGATTCTCCTTCGCCTTCACAATCTGGTCATAGGCAGCCTGAACCTCTTTGAACTTCTCCTCGGCTGCTGCCTTGTTCGGATTGTTGATGTTCGCGTCAGGGTGATACTTTCTGCTGAGCTTTCTGTATGCTTTTTTTATTTCTTCGTCAGATGCATTGGGTGACACACCCAACACACTATATGGATCTCTCATCTTTTTCCTTTCCGTGGTTCTGCCTTAGGATTCTTTTTCTCGTTATAGCGTCCCCATATTCCCGAATACAAAATATTCCGCAGAATATCAACATTCTCAAGTATCGGGAGCTTCTCGAACCCTGCTGCCGCTCCCGCTCCCATCATCATAAGCATATCGTATGCCTTAGCATCTATCTGTTCCCTGCTCATGCCCGCTTTTACAAGTTGCACGAACGGATTGTAGCTGTCATCCTTCTCGTCCTTTTCAAGGTCATCATAAGCATCCATAAGATAGATGAACTTGCCAAGGTAAAATCCAAGCTGTCTGAGGTATTGTGACCATTCATCCTCTCGGTAACACAAAAGCTCCGCCATCATTCTTCCCGTACATCCGGCTATCTTGTCAAAGTCCTTCTCGTTGGCATCCTCACACGCCTTGTTCTCGACAATGTAATTCTTAACAGCCTTTGCCTGCCGCGGATTCTCCATAACCGCCTTGCGGCATCTGCGCTTTAACAGTCCCGCCATAACAAGAGCCTTGAGGTCTCTGTCGTCCTCCCAGTCATCGAGCAGCTTATAATATGTCAAAAGCATATTCATATCCGCACCGTAATCGGAAAAGCGGTTGCAATACGCCTCATGTCCCGCCGCCGGATGCACTATGCAGCGCTCCTTCATATGAACACTCTTCTCCTCATAAAGGCTTGTAAGAAGAAGCGTCACGAAGGTCATGTCATAGGTCAGCGTGCACTGACCAAGCAGCCCGTATCTCTTCTTAAGGGCATGGCACAGTCCGCAGTAGAATGCGTGGTACTTATCGTAGTCCTTCACTTTAAGTTCTGCTTTGTTAATCGTCACATAACCAAACATCAGCTCACCTTTATAAATTGATTTTTGCACTTAGGGCAGGTTATGCATATCTTACCCTTGCCCTTCGGAACCCTTATGTTCTGCCCGCACTTTTTGCATCTGTAAATGTGGTGTGTCTTTCTCTCCTTGAATCTGAGCTTCCATGTATTAAAAAAGCCTCTTATGTGCTTAGTGCAGCCCACATACATGAGATTTTCCTTATATCTTTTCGTTGTGTTCTTCGACAGCATTCGAAAATATGAATACACCAGCAGTGCCAGTGCGATAAGGTACATAATGTTTCCCAGAAAAATTGATAACAGCAGACAAGCTATGGAGCAGCCGAACAAAAAGCGGTTGAACCGGTCTACGCCATACCTTCCCTGCATGAAGCGATACATCTTTGAACGAAAGTTGTTCATGAAGTTTCCCATAGAGTGTCTCCTTGCAGTTGTAATACTATTTTAATAACGGACGTTGTGTAAATCTTCTATATTACCGCTTGGCACGCTCCCGCTACGTTTTGCTACGCAGCAGTGCATAATCGGCTATAACACAGCCGATAAGCACTGGCGAGCAAAAAGTACCAAGCTTGCAATATAGAAGATTTATACAACTGTTTCGTACCTAAAGCTATATTTCATAATTACCTGCTCAATACTTGAACCGGCAGTTATGTCTTGTTCATTATGAACAGTTACTAGGATAACACATTATGGTGAAAATGTCTGTTAAATAAGTATAAACTTATGATTAATGTTAGATTAAGCCGGAGCCGGTTTGCCCGGTGATGGTTTTATGCTCCTTGTATTTCCCCGACTGCCTGATAGAAGCGTTCCATCTCCTCATCGGTTCCGATTGTGATTCTGAGGTGCTCGTTCACTCTGGGTGCGGTGAAGTAGCGGACATAGATGTTGCGCTTCTTAAGCTCACAAAAAAGCTCCTTCGCACTGATTTTTGACGGCTTGGCAAATATGAAGTTCGTCCTGGAATCAGGGAAGGTAAAGCCGAGCTCCTTAAGGCGCACCTTGGCATTCTCCCTTGTATTTACTATCTTGGCAACAGTGTCTTCAAAATATTTTTTATCCTCAAGCACAGCCGCACCGAGCTCAATTGCAGCCATATTCATAGTGTATGAATTATATGAATACTTCACATCGTTGAGAGCGGCTATAAGCTCTGCATTTCCGATTGCATAGCCGATTCTGAGTCCCGCCATCGAGCGCGACTTTGAATACGTTCTTACCACAAGCAGATTATCATAATCATTTATGAGGTCAAGTGCGCTCTCCCCTCCGAAATCAATATATGCCTCATCGACTATAACTATAACGTCAGGGTTGGCATCAAGAATCTTTTTTATCCCATCAAGCGGCATATATACGCCCGTAGGTGCATTCGGGTTAGGGAAGATTATTCCGCCGTTCTCCTTACAGTAATCCTCAGGCACAATATTGAAATCATCATCAAGCATAGGTCTTTCATATGGTATATGGTACAAATCAGCCCACACCTCATAGAATGAATAGCTCACATCCGGGAAAAGTATCGGCTTGTCCGAGTTAAAAAATGTGAGAAACGACATTGCAATCACATCATCAGAGCCCACTCCGACGAACACCTGCTTCTCATTCACGCCATATTCCTTAGCAAGTGCTAAGACAAGCTTTGACGCTGCCGGGTCAGGATAAAGGCGGTACTTTTCCACATCCATCTGCTGTGCCGCCCTGTAAGCTGCCGGTGACGGCGGGTACGGATTCTCATTGGTGTTAAGCTTTATAAGCTTTCCTTCAACCTTAGGCTGCTCGCCCGGAACATACGGAACAACCTTGCGTATATTTTCTTTCCACTTCTTGGTCTGCATAATTTCATCCTGCATAGTAATCCTCCGACATGAATTAATATCTTATCTATCTGATTCCAAGCTCCTCGGCAACAAGCGCGAACTTGTCAAGTGCCTTAACAATGGTCTCATACGCCACACAGTATGCGATTCTTACATAGCCTGCACATGCAAATGAGCTTCCCGGAACAACGAGTATATTGTGCTTTTTCGCTGTCTCAACAAGCTTTGCCTCATCCTTATCCGGAGCCTTTACCCACAGATAGAATGCTCCCTGCGGCTTGATGCACTCAAAGCCGAGCTTCGTAAGTCCCTCATACAATGCCTTTCTGTTCTTGTCGTATGCCGCAACATTCACTTCAACATCAAGACATCTTGCCACCGCGCGCTGCATGAGTGTAGGTGCATTGACAAAGCCCAGTATTCTTGTGGCAACACTTGCTGCCGACTGAAGCATCTTAGCATCAACAACCTCATCAGGGATTACAAGATATCCGATTCTCTCGCCCGGAAGTGACAATGACTTGCTGAAGGAATATCCGACAATCGTATTGTCATAGTACTTTGTAAGGAATGGTACAACCGCCCCGTCATATACAAGCTCACGGTACGGCTCATCAGCAATGAGATATATTTCCGAACCATACTCCTTCTGCTTTTTGTCCATAATTCCCGCAATTTTTCTGATTGTATCTTCAGAATACACAACTCCCGAAGGGTTGTTAGGATTATTCACTATGACTGCCTTGGTCTTAGCCGTTATCGCCGCCTCAAAAGCACCAAGGTCAGGCATAAATGTGTCCTCATCAGGTGCAACCTCCACAAGCTTTCCGTCATAATTTGCCACATATGAGCGGTACTCTCCAAAATACGGAGCGAACGCTATGACCTCATCACCTACATTTAACAGCGACTTAAAAATCACATTCAAGCCTCCTGCCGCACCGACCGTCATAATGATGTTCTCAAATGTAAAATGTGTCCCGAATCTCTTATTGAGATTGTCCGCAACCGCAGCTCTCACATCAGCATATCCCGGATTGCTTGTATATCCGTGCAGGAATGTGCTCTCCTCCTCGTCGACAATCGCCTTGATTGCCTCATTCACCTCGTCCGGTGCAGGAACATTCGGGTTGCCGAGGCTGAAATCATACACATTCCCGGCACCGTACTGTGCCGCAAGCCTCTTTCCCTCCTCGAACATGGCTCTTATGACAGAGCTTCCCTTTACAAGACCGACCATTCTCTCTGAAATCATAACGGTTCCTCCTTTTAAGAATATTTACTATAATTTTCATGACACGTCCGTGTCAAAACATACAATTAATCGTATAGATGCAGAATCGGTTATATATATGTATATCAGCTCCGTTGTACGAGGCTAAGTTGTTCTAACGGCTCTTATAATATGTATCATCACCTTCCGCCACCGCCGCAAAGCAGACCTCCATGTCTGCATTGCAGCTTTTCCGACATCCCTGTCGGAAATGGCTGTACATTCAAAAGAGCCCTAAGAACAACTAAGCCCCTCCCAAAAGTCGTGATATACATATATATAACCGATTCTACACAATTTACTTTTTATGATTGTATGTTTTGACACATAGGCTTCTGCACCGCGTAATTTTTATCATTAAATAACACGGGCAAATAGCCCTCAAAGCTTTTGGCATGTGTAACGTGTCAAAACATGCTCTACTCCACTGTATCTGCATAATGTTTTACATCTATACATATTACGACTTTTGGGAGAAACTTAGATATTCTTAGAACTCTGTATACAGTCCAGCCAAAATCAGCATGGATGCTGATTTAGAAGCAATGCATACAAGGATGTATGCTTTGCTTCGGTGGCGGACATTATAAATAGCTTTTATCAGAGTTCTTAGAATGTCTTAGTTTCGTACAACGGAGCTGATATGTATAGATGTAAAACCTTCTATGCACATCAGCACTATCAAGCATGTCATGACACTGCCCCTCACGCCCCAGTCGCTATGTTGTACAGATTGTAATATACCCCCTGCTTCTCCATAAGCTCCTTATGCGTTCCGCTCTCCGCTATTCCATCCTCGGTGAGCACAAGTATTCGCTCGGCATTCCTGATTGTCGAGAGCCTGTGCGCAATAACGAAGGTCGTTCTGTCCGCCGCAAGTGTCTCGAGCGAATCCTGCACCACCTTCTCGCTCTCATTGTCGAGCGCGCTTGTCGCCTCGTCGAATATGAGTATCGGTGGATTCTTAAGGAATACTCTCGCAATCGACAATCGCTGCTTCTGTCCGCCTGAGAGCTTAATTCCTCTCTGCCCTATATCGGTGTCATAGCCCTCCGGCAGACCCATAATGAACTCATGCGCATTCGCCTTCTTTGCCGCCTCGTAGACCTCCTCATCGGTCGCGCCCGGTCTTCCGTATCTGATGTTTTCAATAATAGAGCCCGCAAAAAGATACACATCCTGCTGCACTATTCCGATACTGTTTCTCAAGCTCTTAAGCTTTAGGTCCCTGACATCCACACCGTCAACGCATATGCTTCCGTCGGTTACATCATAGAATCTCGGGATTAAGCTGCACAGCGTCGTCTTTCCGGCTCCTGATGAGCCGACAAGTGCAACATATTCTCCCGCCTTCACATCAAGTGTCACATGGTTTAACACATAATCATTCTTGTCATTGTATCTGAAGGAGACATTCTTAAATGCCACATCACCCTTGAAATCATTCTTTTCAATCGCATCTTCCTTATCCTTTATCGCAGGCTCAATCGACATAATCTCAAGGAAACGCTCATATCCCGAGATACCATTCTGAAATGTCTCGGTGAAGTTGATAAGCTTCCTTACAGGCTCCGTGAAGTTATTTACATAGAGAAGAAATGTTATTAACACCGTCACATCCACGATTCCCTTCGTAATGAACACTGCACCGGCAACTATGACAATGATGTTAATGAGTGTCATGAACGCACCGAGTCCCGAGTGGAAGCCTCCCATGTACAGATAGCTGCTGCGCTTGGTCTCTACAAAGCGGCTGTTTCCGTCGCGGAACTTTTCCATCTCCGCTTCCTCGTTGGCGAATGACTTGACAACCCTTATTCCCGAGAGATTGTCCTCTATGGTTGCATTTATGTCGGCAATCTTTGCCCTGTTTCTCTTGAAGGCCTGCTTCATCTTTTTGTTGAAAAAGTATGCGTAGGCGAACATGAACGGAATTATCGCAAATGCCACAAGCGTGAGCTTTATATTGATTGAAGCAAGTATCACAAATGAGCCGATGAACTTTATTATGGATATCACGATATCCTCAGGTCCGTGATGGAACAGCTCAGATATCTCGAAAAGGTCGTTCGTCACACGGCTCATGAGCTGGCCTACCTTCTGGTCGTCAAAGAAATTGAACGATAACCTCTGATAGTGCGCAAATATCTCATTTCTCATGTCGTATTCCATCTTAGCGCCCATTATATGTCCCTGGTACGCTATAAAGAAGTTGCAGTACGCCTCAAGAAGCACCAGCCCCACCATCAAAAGTGCCAGCTTTATTATGACCTTGAGTGCCTCGTCCGCTTCATAAAAAATAACTGTGCTCGTTATGTACCTGATAATAAGCGGTATGATAAGTGTCACCGCCGCTCCCATTATGGCAAAGAACATATCCGCAAAAAACAAGCCCTTGTACGGCTTATAATATGAAAAAAATCTCTGCCATTTTCCCATATCCTTCTTCGCATCATACGACACGTCGAACGGGTCTGTCGGGATTGCCGTAAATCCTTTATTTTTATTCATCACAGTCTTCCCTCCAATTCATCAGCACCGTGAGAAGCCTTCTATATCCGAATGCCTTATTATTCATAACCATGCGCTCAAAATCATCCAGATTCAGGTCTGAATGCTCTATTTCCATGGAGTAATTATGTACAAGCTCGACCTGCTCCCCAAAGGTCAGTCTTTTGTTCTTATACCACATCGCCATATCCATCTCATGAAGGATAAGCACTGCTGCAAGTCCGAATCTTAACTTGCTTTCAACCTCATAATCGTACACTGCCCCGCAAAAATAGGTGTAGATAAAGTACGACATAAGCTGCTCATACTCCTCCATGCGCTCACCGTAGAAGCTGTCGAATTCCGCACAGAGCTTACCGTACTCCCCGCTGTCAAGATACACATACAGAATCGACTGTACTTCCCTGATAAAATCAGTCCATGATGGTCTTAACACCTCAAGTCTGTGGAGACTCTGCATCATCTCAGCCATGTATTTCTGTCTGAGCTCCATCTTATCGGTATATCTTTTGTAGCTCGTCTGTTCCGTGAGAGCTCTCTGCTTCTGCTCATCAATTCCGAATATCTCATCATTGTCTATGAGCCCCTGTATTCCGTGGACAATATCGAGAAGCTTTGCCATTCTGTGCGCTATGCTGCCTTTCTTTTCATGGAGCACATCAAAAAGTATCTCCCTGATATCGATAAGCTTGGTGTACATAAGATAGTCAAAATCCTCATACTCCTCTTCCTCATCATCAGTTTCCGTGTAAAAGTCCACCCTGCCGCGGTTCTCAAGCACGATTTTTGCCGCCTCGGGGCAGGATACCGACAGGGAAATCTCCCTCACATTCTCGAATTCCTCATAATGTCTCGGATATCTCTGACACAGAATGCACATCTTGTCCTCGCCCGCATCGCAGTACACATCACACAGTCCGTCCTCATTGAGAAGTGCGCACTTATGCTCGAACTGCTCGAACATTCCGTTCTCCCAGTCTATCGAGTTGCGCAGACGCACGCCTATTTCGCCCTCCATAGTCTGATACTTTTCAAGTGATTCCTCATCTATGGTTATCTGCCAGCCCGCCGCACAGCAGTTGTCCTTGCATTCACCGCCGATGCATCTGAACTTCTTATAATAATCCGGATATGTATATTCCATGTCCAAAAAATCCTCCTGTTAAATCAAAAAAATTGCGAAACTCCCGTCTTCTGAACAGTTATACAACGTCCGACATCAATACACAAAGTTTCGCAATTATTTTTTTAATTAATCTCTTACCTTAATGTGTACTTCGCGAAGCTGTGTCTCCGTAACCTCACCCGGTGCACCGCACATAAGGTCCTGTGCATTTCCGTTCATAGGGAATGTGATAATCTCACGAATGTTCTCCTCATCGCGAAGAAGCATAATCATACGGTCAATGCCCGGTGCCATACCTGCATGAGGCGGAGCTCCGAACTGGAACGCATTGTAGAGTGCTCCGAACTTGGTCTTTAAGTCCTCCTGCGTATAGCCGGCAATCTCAAATGCCTTGACCATAATATCAAGATCATGGTTACGAACAGCTCCCGACGAGAGCTCTATTCCGTTACATACAATATCATACTGATATGCAAGTATGTCAAGCGGATTCTTGGTATTCAATGCCTCAAGTCCTCCCTGCGGCATTGAGAACGGATTGTGGGTGAACACAATCTTCTTTTCCTCATTGTCATACTCGAACATTGGGAAATCATTCACAAAGCAGAAGCGGAATGCGTTCTTCTCATACAAATCAAGTCTCTTTCCGAGCTCATTTCTCAGCTGACCCGCATAGAGATTGGCTCTCTCCTCCTTATCTGCGATGAAGAAGATGGTATCTCCCGGAACAAGCCCTGCGATATGCGCAAGCTCCGACTTGTACTCATCAGGAATGAACTTGTCGATAGGTCCCTTGTAGCTCATGTCATCGGCAATCTCAAGGTAACCCAGTCCGCCCATACCGATTGACTGTGCGAAGCTTAACAGCTTCTCATGGAAGCCCTTGGACATCTCGGCATGAACCTTGATTGCTCTTACAGTCCTCTTTAAGAAAGGCTTGAATGTACACTTCTGGAAGAACTCGGTGACATCCATAATTCTGAGCGGATTTCTAAGGTCAGGCTTATCACAGCCGAATTCAAGCATAGCCTGCTTGTAGCTGATTATAGGGAACGGAGCCTGTGTAACTGAAGCTCCCTCAGGTGCGAACTTGTTAAATGCCGCCGTGAGAACCTCCTCACCAGCCCTGAATACATCCTCCTGTGTCGCAAAGCTCATCTCAAAGTCAAGCTGATAGAACTCTCCCGGTGAACGATCTGCTCTCGCATCCTCATCTCTGAAGCACGGTGCAATCTGGAAATACTTGTCAAAGCCCGACACCATTAGAAGCTGCTTATACTGCTGCGGTGCCTGAGGCAGAGCATAGAACTTTCCTTTATATTTTCTTGAAGGAACAATGTAATCTCTTGCGCCCTCAGGTGATGATGCACACAGAATCGGAGTCTGAATCTCCAAAAAGCCCATCTCTGTCATCTTCTGCCTTAAATAGCTTATAACCTGTGAACGGAAAATAATATTGTCCTTAACCTTCTTATTTCTTAAATCGAGATAACGGTACTTAAGACGTACATCCTCCCTTGTCTCCTTGGAGGTCATAATCTCGAACGGAAGCTGAGCCTTAACCTTGCCAAGCATTGTGACCTTGTGAGCCTCGAGCTCGATTGTTCCGGTAGGAATTTTAGGGTTGTAGGTCTCCTCATCCCTGTGCTCAATCACACCCTCTATGCTTATGCAGTCCTCCTTGGAAAGTCCGTCAAGAAGACTTGTATCTCTCATAACTACCTGAAGTACGCCATACATATCACGCAAATCAACGAATGACACTCCGCCATGGTCGCGAATATTCTCAACCCAGCCGGCAACCTTACAGTTCCTGCCTACATCTCCCTCTGTAATACAATCAATAGTCTTGTCACGATAAATGTTATTGATGTTCATGTCAGCCTCCTAAATAATAAAAAAATAAAAAAAACGTCCTGAACTAAACCTAGTTCAGGACGAACATAACTGTCCGCGGTACCACCTGATTTACTGATAAGCAGTCTCTTTGCGGTTCTAACAAACCCTTCCGGTTATCGCCCGGACTACGTCGCCCTTACTTAGAATCCGTGTGTATTATCTGCACAACATCTATGCAGCACACCTTATTCTGTTCTGTTTGCAGCTCCTTAGTGTTATTCCCATGTGTTCTTCTGCCGGGCTTCCACCATCCCCGGTTCTCTGTAAGTGACCACTCACGGTACTTCTCTCTATCAACGCCTTAAAATGGATTATAATGGGTGTTTTTTTATTTGTCAACAGTTTATTACACTAAAGTATGAAAAATTTATTCTGCAAAAGAATCGCCTTACATATTCTTCGCATTTTTCTTCCAGTTGTCAATCATCATGCTTGTGAGGCTTATGTCGTCGTCCGACACCGTAATCTCATCCGCCGTGTACCATGCCGCCATCGACAGTTCCTCACGGTCAAGCTTAATCCTGTCCGCTCCGTCAAGCTCCGCATAGAAGCCAAGCAGAAAGCCTCCATCCATGCCCCAAGGCTGGCTTGCAAAGTATGAGACATTCTTCACCTGAACGCCGACCTCCTCGAACACCTCACGTCTTACGGTATCCTCCGCCGACTCGCCAATCTCGACAAAGCCCGCAATCAGGGCATAGCCCTTGTAATCCCTGCCGTTATACTTTGTCATGAGAAGATGTGTCTTATCATGCACTCCGACTATAACCGCCGGAGAGATTCTTGGAAAAATCAGATTTCCGCAGTCAGGACAGCGAAGTGCTCTGAGCCTCGTATCATGGAAGGTTGCGCTTCCGCATCTGCCGCAATGTGCATTGTCCCTGTACCAGCAGTGCAGATGATATGCCGTCATAAGTGCGAACACCCTGTGCTTAGGCTCTGCATGCCTTAATGCCTTATAATTCTCAAAGGAATATCCGAGAGCCGTCCAGTCAGGCTCCTCATTCCCTCTGTAATGTGTTATGAGAAAATATTCTTCGCCGTCTATCGCGAACAGGTATCTGTACTCTGCCGCATATTCTTTAATCTCACCATACTTCGGAAAGAACACATCCCCCGCCGGAGCATCCTTCTCAAGAAGGCTCGCAGACTCCTCAGGGATAAAGCGTGTTCCCTCGCACTCCTCATGTCCCGTGAGCACATCAGAGTCCTTGAATATAAGGCACACCGACTCATCAGACGGAGTCTTGTCCGGATAGTAGTTATTATCGTATTTTTTCGGTAAAATATCCTGTAACATTGCTGTTTCTCTTTTCTGATATAATATCTCCTGCCCTGCTGCCCTAATTGGTCATCTTTATCGAAATGTCATTGCCGAACGCGCTGACCTCGGCGTGGCTTCCGCAGATAAGCGGCATCATCGGTGATAAATGTCCTATATCGGTATCCATTATTATAGGAACCTTATACTTAGACAATATTCCCGTGACCGCATTGTACTGGTTCATTCCCATCATATCGGAGCCGAAGCAGAGCGGTCTGCCTATAATAAAGCCCTTCACATGCTTGAACCATCCTGCATGCTCAAGGTTCCACAGTGCTCTCCTTATGCTCATCACGTTAAGGTCACATGCCTCCAAAAACCAGATGATTCCCTCGTCTGCATACCTCTCATTAAATTCGTCAACCTTATCAAAATTCGTACCTGCAAGATTCACAAGGCAGTCCATACAGCCGCCGACAAGTCTTCCCGAGAGATAGACCTGATAATCCCTTGCCATGCTTCCGCCGACACCAGGGATATAATAATACAGCTCTCTCTTCTCCGTGAGATTATACGGAAGAAGCGGATGCTCTTCATCCCTTATGCCTTCCTTCTCCCACATCGGATAACCGCTCACGGTGTCCTTCTTACCTGTAAGCACATCATACGCATCCTGAATTGACTCATGCCAAGGCTCCATTCCGAATGCCGCGGCACATGGTGCATATATCGATGCCACATCACATATTGTCGTGAGCAGGAACGTAAAATTCGTATTATCGGAGAAGCCCATATACCACTTAGGCTTAGCCGCTTTTATCTTCTCAAAATCAATGTAATCAAGAGTCTCACACATGAGCTCTCCACCGCCGCAGGACATGAGTACATCATTATTTTCGCTGCAATAGTATTCCGTAAGCTCCCTTCCGCAGTTCTCAGGTGTGGAGCTTATTCCTATTCCGTCGCCCGCATAGCAGTTAGGGCCTATATCCAAGCTGTGTCCAAGCTCCTTGAGCTTTCTCTGTGCATTATCAAATGATGTCTTGTAAGGTTCCGTATTACATCCAAAAGACGGTGCAACGAATCCGATTGTTCCATCGGACTTTAAAAATTCCGGAAAACGCATACTATTCCTCCATAAATTATTACCATTATTATACTTCCGTTCTGTCAAAGCATCGCTCTATCACATTATAGCATCGAATTGACACTTTTCAAGGATTCGTTTATACTTCGTGATTGCATAAAACTTATGAACGTGAGGTTATTATATGTCACATATCAATTCAAAATCAATACAAAAAATATTAATGATTCTGCTAGGCAACCTGCTCTACTCGTTTGCGATAGCATTTTTCATCCTTCCAAGCGGATTAATCACCGGAGGTACGACAGGTATAGCACTGTTCGTCAACTACATGACAGGACTTGAAATAAGTGTATTCGTCCTTATTTTCAATATAGTTATGTTCATTGTCGGACTGATTATTCTCGGAAAGACATTTGCACTGTCGACCGTGTTAAGCTCGATAGCTTATCCGTTCATGCTCTCATTTGCACAATGGCTCAACCGCCTCACGGGCGACCTCACACACGACCTCATCCTATGCACAATATTCGGCGGTCTGTTAATCGGAATTGGTATCGGCATAGTCATCCGCGCCGGAGCTTCAACGGGCGGAATGGATATTCCACCTCTTGTACTCAACAAAAAGTTCGGTATAAGTGTATCCGTATCCCTCTATGTGTTTGACTTTACAATACTGATTCTTCAGATGTTCTTCTCCAACCGCGGGCAGATACTTTACGGAATCCTTCTTGTATGTATATATACCTTTGCACTTGAAAAGGTTCTTGTAATGGGAAAAAGTAAGACACAGGTAGAAATAATAAGCGAAAAATATAAGGAAATCAACGAGCTGATTATAACACGCTTCGACCGCGGAACCACAATATATAAGGCTAACGGCGGCTATACCGGAAACGAAGCCCACGCCGTGCATACGGTAATCAACAAGCGTGAGCTGTTCGCCATTCAGGAGGCAGTCATGAAGCTTGACCCTGCCGCCTTCATAATAATAAGCCAGGTAAACGAAGTAAAGGGACGAGGCTTTACGCTTCAGAAGAAGTATCCTGAGGACTCTCCTTCTCAGAAATAAGCTTCTCCATAAGAAGGAACTTTCCCTTTCTGAAATAGGCATCGCCGGAATATCTGTATCCGGCAGCCTCATACAGCTTGACCGCACGAGGGTTCTTCGTAAATACATCAAGACGTATTGACGAGCAGCCCTCTTTTAATGCCTCCGCTTCAATATGCTTAAGCGACTTCGCCGCAATTCCCATTCCCTGATATTCAGGGCTGACACACAGCCTGTGAAGCACTCTGTAATTGTCCGAGGCATCCTTAAAATCTCCGAACTTATATGCGCTCTCCTGCTTTTTGTTGAGCGTATACACTGCCGTCAGCTTCCTTCCCTGCTTCACAAGTGTAAGCGTTCCTTCCTTAATATCCTCTCTCACATCCGCCATTGAAGGATATACCTCGTCCCACTGGTCGATTCCGTTCTGCGCCATATTCTCCTTAACCGCATCAAAAAGCTGCATTACCTCGTCCGCATCCTGCTCCTGCGCCTTCTCAAAAAAGAACATTGTCTCCATAAAATACGCTCTTATCTGACTGCATGCACTGAGCACCATAATAAGCGGTATCAGTATGCCGAGTACCGGGCTGTACAGCACGTCCATGACACCCACAAGAGACAGAACGGTAAGTACCAGAATGATAAGCGAAACCGCCCCTAAAAAGCTCCACATTATCATATTATATTTCTTGATTTTTAAGTTGGTTTTATTGTCCATAAGCTTCCTCTTTTCCAATATTTTTCCGTTTTATTTATTATACATTTTTTCTTCCTTCATTTCAATTTAATTGTTGCTTTTCAACAACTATCGCGGTAGAATATTTATAGGTAAAGAGTACTATTTTTATCAGGGGAGATGACACACATGAGAAAATTTACAGCATACTTACTCTCAATGATTTTAGCATTTTCTTTTATGTTCAGCATACACACCAATGTCTATGCAGATACGGAGGATGACGAGTACAGGATTCTGTTTCTGAGTTCATATTCATACGCGTGGGACACGGTTCAGATTCAGATTGAAGGCATCAAGCAGGGAATCACCGATGATATCGTGCTTGATTATGAGTTCATGGACACCAAGCGCCTTCCCGACGAGGAAAGCATCAATGTATTCTATGAAGGACTTGCCTACCGCATGTCACATGTTGAGCCTTACGACGCACTTATCGTAGGCGATGACGCAGCACTCCGGTTCGCCGTTGAACACCAGCACGATATTTTTGAGGGCATACCTATAATATTTGAAGGCGTGAACGATATCGAATATGCAACGGAGTTATCAAAAAGCCCGCTTATCACAGGTGTTGTCGAGGCGTTATCCGTTCAGAAGAATATCGACTTTGCACTGACTCTGTATCCTGATGCCGACACAGTGGTCGCCATCTTAGACGATTCAGTCACAGGCCGGGCAGAGCGTCGCTCCTTCTACAGCAATGCTGACCTGTACCCTAATCTTACTTTTTCGGAAATCAACTGCTCGGAGCTCACAACAAGTGAGCTTATCGATGCACTTTCCTCACTGTCGGACAATACAATCCTCATATATATAGTAATGACTGAGGACGCAAGCGGAAAGCAATACAACAGCCATCAGTCCATTGACATGATAAGTACATACGCCGCCATTCCTGCACTCAGAATGGTATCCGGCGGTATCGGCGAGGGGCTGCTCGGAGGAAATATTGTTTCCATGGAGCTGTCAGGAAAAATCGCAGCAGAAATGGCAGTTGATATTGTACATGGCAAAGACCCTGCAAGCTACAATGTAGTCATAGACAGTCCTAACATATACTGTATAGACGAAGCCGTGATGCGCCGGTACGGTCTTGACCTCAAGCTCATCCCTAAAGATGCCGAGATAATCAACCACACACCTACCTTTTGGGAACAGTACCATGTAATAATCATACCAATCGGCATAGTCATACTTATGCTTATTGTCGTTATAGGAATACTGTTCTGGCGCTCCGTCAAGCAGTTTTTACGCACCTATGAGCTCACCATCGAAAAGAACAAGCTTGCCAAGGACTCTACCTACGATTTTCTTACGGATCTTCCTAACCGAAGCAAGCTCTACTCCGACTTAAAGGAACTCAACACAACCCATGCCTCATGTGCACTCTTCATATTCGACATCGACTGCTTCAAACTGATTAATGACACCTACGGTCATCAGACAGGCGATGAGGTTCTCACTGAGCTCGGCAGACGAATAAGCAGCATCAAGGATCCCGCTTTCACTCCTTACAGACTTGCGGGTGACGAGTTTATCTGCATCTTCAAGACACGCGACCATGAAAAAATTGACAAATGTGCCAGACACTGCATGGAACTTTTTGAACCCGACTTTGTATTAAAGAATATAACCATCTCCGTCAAAATAAGTCTCGGTATTGCCGTATGTCCTGACGACTGCAGCAATATGGAAAAACTCATTGAATGTGCGGACAAAGCGATGTATACCGTCAAGAAGAACGGAAAGAATTCATATGCGTGGTATAGTGATATAAAGTAATAATTACTCTGATATAATAATATTTGACGTTGTAAATTTTAATATGCTTGCAATATAGTAAAATTTACAACTGTGTGAATCAAAAATTTACAATTACTTAAAAAAATGACAAAAATCAGTGAAGATTAGTGTTAAAAACAATTGAGACATACTGCTCAGAAATGAGGACTAAAATGGATAATTCAAGTGACATTAAAAGACCTGCAAAGCATATATCAGAGTCAAGGACGGAGCAACAGTACCTCATCCGCCCTGCTCACATGAACCATTACGGCAGATTGTTCGGGGGTGAGCTGCTCCGCTGGATTGACGAGCTCGCAGGCATAGTTGCAAGGCGGCATGCCAACGCCAACATTACCACGGCAGCCATCGACAACCTACAGTTCAAGGCACCCGTGTACGCCGGACAGATGCTCGTCCTCGTCGGTCATGTAACGTATGTCGGCTCAACCTCCATGGAAGTCCGCGTCGACACCTATACCGAGGATTTGGACGGAATGCGCCGCGTAATCAACCGCGCCTACATCGTCATGGTCGCCATCGACGACAACGGCAAGCCAATCACGGTACCCGATATAATTATCGAAACCGAGGAAGATAAGATGGAATACGAGGCGGCAAAAAAACGGCGCGACATGAGAAAGCTGCGCCGCGCCGAAGGATTCTAAATGGTGTATTATATGTAACTTATATAATTCAGGTGTAAAAACATGCTTTCACAACTTTAATACGTATATCATGTTATACTTATGCATATCACGACTTTTGGGAGAAGCTTAGTTGTTCTTAGGACTCTGTTTAACGTACAGCCACAGACGGCATGGATGCCGGCTGAGTTGCAAACAGCCATGGATGGCTGATTTTGCAACGGTGGCGGAAGCAGAATAATTATTTTCAGAGTCATTAGAACAACTTGCTTCGTACAACGGAGCTGATATGCATATTTATAACATAATATACACATAAAAATCAGAGCAGCATGTTTTTACACCTGAATTTTTTTATTTATTCACTAACACACAACGTTGCTCTCATTTACATTGCCGCTCTCGAATGCTGCCGCATTCTCGAGTGTCGTGAGGCTTATCGCCTCCAATGCTTCCTCTGTCAGGAAGCCCTGATGTGAGGTCACAATCACATTAGGGAATGAGAGGAGCCTTGCAGTCGTCGAGTGCTGAAGCACCTCGTCCTCCCTGTTCTCGAAGACATTGCTTCCCTCCTCCTCATATACATCAAGACCAACTCCGAAGAACTTTTTCTCCCTTATTCCCTCAATGAGGTCGTTCGTCGCTACAAGTGCGCCTCTCGAGGTATTCACAAGAATAACGTTGTCCTTCATCTTCTTAATCGTATCCTTGCAGATAAGGTGGTATGTGTCCTCCGTGAGCGGACAGTGAAGCGATATGAGGTCGCTCTCGGAGAGAACCTCGTCAAGGCTCTTATAGGTCACAAAGTCGAGGCTCTTATTCGGATACATGTCATACGCAATGACATTCATGCCGAATCCGTGACATATCCTGCACATTGCCGCGCCAATCTTGCCTGTTCCGATAATTCCAGCCGTCTTTTTGTAAAAATTAATTCCCGTAAGACCGTTAAGGCTGAAATTATTTTCTCTCACCCTTATATAGCTCTTGTGAAGGTGCCTGTTGACACCGAGTGCAAGCGTCATGGCAAGCTCAGCCACCGCCTCCGGCGAATATCCCGGCACACGAAGCACCGTAATTCCGCGTTCCTTGGCTCTCTCAATGTCAACATTGTTAAATCCGGCACATCTTAAAAGTATACACTTAACTCCCTCATCCGCAAGTCTGTCTATAACCCCCGCGCTCAGATTGGAGT
>CAKRIL010000010.1 GCA_934343915.1 uncultured Lachnospiraceae bacterium
TCAAGCTCCGCCGTGGAGTTAGATACCCAATAATAGAGATTATGTTCTCGGCACGCCAACTGCACCGCAAGGTAATTTTCCGTTACAGCCCCCTTCGCCTCGCCAACGGGTTTACCATCCTTTTGTACATAGTATAATCTATTTTCACATTTTAAGCTAATAAAAGGTGTTACATCTTCACATTTTTCTTACTTGTTATGTGAAATCAGGTCTTTCCATCTCTCAGGCGCAATACTCTCGCTCGTCACGATACACTCAGGTTCAGGAGCAATGACATGTCTTACTACCTCGAAAATCCTCCGCGCGTCGCACAAAAGGCAGTCCGCATCACCGAACTTAACCTGCCTTGCCGCTCCACAGTCAATAAACGCCTGATTAAGCTTCACAAAATCCTCGGATATATGCGGCTGTAAGGCATTGTAATGCTTTCTCACATACACCATGCGTGATTCGCCGTCAGGCATCACAATCTGAAGCCTCATCGGCTTGTCGGAGAGTCTGTTCGGCACATTCAATACTTCCTCGACGCTGTGGATATATGTATTGCGCTCATGTCCCACGCCGACAAGAAGTATCTTACCGCCGCAATCCTTAAGCCTGTCATAGCAGCCGCCCGGCGTGCATGGCGTATTGCAGTATTCCTCACCTGCGAGGTACTCCGCTGCATTTCTTCCAAGACCTGCCATGCTGTGTGTCGGGTGCAGTGAACGCACTACTCCGTCCCTTTTCATGAACATGTTGGTGAGAAGCCCGACACACGACGGGGTGCTCTCAGGGTTATATACAGGTTCAGCATCGTTTACCGTTTTCCATGTATGCGTCGGAAGAAGCAGCAGACCGTCCGCAAAGAATTCACTCCATGCGTCAAGCACCGTATCCGCTCCGCCGTCTACCTGCCCTACAGCCTTCATCGACGAGTGAATAAGTATTGTTTCACCGCCGTTTAAGCCCATAGCCGCCAACTGCTTTTTTAAATCTTTTTTTGTGTACATATATCCCCTCCGCGGCTAAGCTTACCCTTCATTCGTAAAAGCAGCCATCATCTATACAATATAATTTTCAACAATTGTCATATGGTTTCCGACACTCTTCTTGCTCTCATACACGCCTATATCGGCAACCTTGTACAGCATATCGAAGTTCATATCCTTCCTGTAAAATGCAGCTCCGAGGCTCACGCATACCGGCTCCTCCATAGGCTCAATATGCAGCTTCTCTATCTCTGCAAACAATCTGTCTATGACAAGCCTTGCATCCTCCTTGGTGTCTATATTCCTGAAATACATCGCAAATTCGTCACCGCCGAGGCGCATTGATATATCGTCCTCACGCTGCGCCTTTTTCATGGCACCCGCAATCGCAATCAGCACCTTGTCACCCACATCATGTCCGTATTTATCATTAACGCTCTTGAACTTATCCACATCGAGCAGACAGAACAGTCCCTTCTTTTCCCTCTCAATAAGCTCTTTTATGCTCTTTTCCCCGAAGCCCCTGTTGTACAGGCTGGTCATGAGATCTGTCTGTGACAGATACATAAGGTAATTCTCTTTTCTCTTCTCCTCGTCGATGCACTCGACGGTATACACGACATGGTAGAGCTTTCCGTCATTGTCATAATCAATTACAATAAATCTAGCCCTGCACCAGCCGTTAATCTTCCCCTTAAATACAATCGAAATGTCACTTTTTCCCTTAAGTCTCTCATCGAGGGTTGACAGATTGACAAATTCCATCATCATGTCAACATGCTTCTCATCGGTCACGTTCTTCATGACATTGTAGGTCTTATTCTGAGCACCTTCTATATCCTTAGACCACATATCAATAAAATCATTCGACTTGAACGGATAAGCCGTGTCCGTCTTTAAATCAAAGGTATATATGGAAATATATATGTTCGATAGTGCCTTAAGCATCTGATAATATTCATTGGTATATGCCATCTTTAACCGCCTTTCTAATATGTATACTCAAAATGCTGATAATCCTTCGTCGTGTTCCAGTCCCCTCCCCATGTGAAGCCATGCTCTGTGAACAGCTTATAGCACATGTCATCATGGTCTATCTTATACTGAAAGTCCTGCGTCCTGTCCACATAGGCAACCGCATCCTCCGGCATAACCGTCACACCGTCCTCCGTAGTCTTAACCTGCGGATTATAGAACGGGTTAATGTCAATCGCCAGTCCCTTTCCATGCTGTGAAATGATGTCCGTTCCGGCTATCACCCTGTAATTAAAAGCCGATGTATTGTTATCCTCCATGGACTGCTCATCATCACCGTCATAATCGTCAATGAGCGCTATCTTTTCGATAGGATATTCCGCCTGATAGAGCTCCCAAAATATCTCGACAATATCCTGCGCGATAACCTTATTTACAATGAGCTCCCCTTCACAGGTTCTTCCGCCGAAATCGACATACAGAACATGTACATATCTTAAATCATTTTTCTCGATTGTACAATCCTTAGGATAGCTTTTCCCCTGCATGTTTTTCCATATCTTATCCGGAATATCCGATGCATAAAAATTGACATTGTCTATGATGGCGGCATTGCTGTCTGTGCCGTCGTCATTCTTACTGTCGAAATTCGAACCTGAACCGTCCGATTCTATATCTGACACATCCTCATTTGTTTCCGTCATTGTCACATTGTCCGTCCCCGCATACTCCGTCCCGGTGTAGCTCTCCGTCACGCTTCCCAAATCTATTGTTCCGCTTGCGGGCTCGTCCGCCGTCCTTCCAAAGTACAGCATCGCACCGAGCATTCCGAGCGGTACAAGGGACACGGCAAGAATACCGAGAAGTACTTTTGTCATTTTATTCATGGGTATCTCCTACATTTCATACGAATTAATGCAAAAATTTACATTTTTTCATAGGAATCCATGTATTTTTTTACATTAATTCCCACTTAGTGCTCATCCACCACCTGAAAGATTATGAACTTTAAATAGTACGACTCATTCGCCGCCCACAATATCGGATGGTCAGGTCCCTGGGTGCGGAACTCCACCTGTCTTAAGCGCTTATGCACACTCTGAGCCGCCTCCTTGATGGTCTTTGTAAAGAGCTCCTGTGTCATGAAGTGAGAGCATGAGCAGGTCGCAAGGTAACCTCCGTCCTTCACAAGCTTAAGTCCCTTCATGTTAATCTCTCTGTATCCCTTTATGGCATTCTTCGTTGCCTCGCGCGACTTGGTGAACGCAGGAGGGTCAAGAATTACAACGTCATACTTCTCCCCTTCTGCCGCAAGACGCGGGAGCTCATCGAGCACGTTCGCACACTTAAAATGCACCGTGTCATCAAGTCCGTTGAGCTTTGCATTGGCTCTCGCCTGTTCAACCGCATACTCTGATATATCAAGTCCGGTGACATCTGCTGCCCCCGCAATTCCTGCATTGAGCGCAAAGGTTCCCATGTGTGTGAAACAGTCGAGCACTCTCTTGCCCTTACAGAGTCTCTGTATCGCAAGTCTGTTGTACTTTTGATCGAGGAAAAATCCGGTCTTCTGTCCGTTCACGACATCAACCATATAGTGAACACCATTCTCAACAATCTCGACGTTCGTGTCGAACTCATCACCGATGAAGCCCTTTACAATCTTAAGACCTTCCTTCTCGCGCTCCTTTGCGTCGCTTCTCTCATATACACCGCGGATATTGATTCCATCCTCACGAAGTATCTCCTTGAGGTCATCAACAATTCTTTCCTTAAAGTGCTCTATTCCGAGTGTGAGTGCCTGAACGACAAGCACATCCTCATACTTATCAACTACGATTCCCGGCAGGAAATCAGCTTCACCGAATATCACCCGGCATGAGGAGGTATCAACCGTATCCTTCCTGTAATTCCACGCTGCCTTAACTCTGTTATAGATGAATTCATCATCAACGAGCTGGTTGGCATTCCTTGTCATCATTCTTATTCTTATCTTGGAATTCTGATTGATATAACCTCTTCCAAGTATGTATCCGTTAAATGCATGAACGGCAACTATATCCCCGTTCTTAAATGTTCCGCATATTGTATCTATCTCATTGTCATATATCCACAGACCGCCCTGTCCGAACTCTCTTCCTTCACCTTTTTTTAATGTAACTATTGACTCAGCCATATTTTCTCCATTCATATTCTTATTTGAAACATATTTTTTCTGCTCTCTGTTAATAATATATCCGTCAACACACAAAATCAAGTAAATGCGAGGTTTCTTATGACAATGTTAAAGGATTTTCTTCTGTGCGGTTCCACCGGCTGGTGTATAGAAGTGTTTTGGACAGGGCTTGGCTCTCTCATACATCACGACAAGACCTTAAAAGGCAATTCCTCTCTCTTTATGTTTCCTATATATGGAATGGCATTCATTTTCCGACCTCTAAGCCACATTCTCAAAAACTGCAGCACTTTTTTCAGAGGCATTTGCTATGCTTCCTGCATTATATCCACTGAATATCTCTCAGGCATGTATTTAAAGCACCACCATGCCTGTCCTTGGGATTACAGTGATGCCAAGCTTAATTATAAAGGTGTAATACGTCTTGATTACTTCCCACTATGGTTCATAGTGGGGCTGATGTACGAAAAAATGCTCAAAGCACTTCCCGCAAAATAAAAAAGAGGGCAATATTGCCAAGCAATACTGCCCTGATATATATTACTTACTCTTTTTAAAGGTTCTGTCTATAAAGTTCTTAGCCCTGATCGGATAATCAGATAACACGAACGGTCTTGTCGACCTTCCGAATCCCATCATCTTTGCAGACTTTTTGACATCCGGGAACTCTCCGTGCTTCGTGAAGTAGTTAAAGAGCTTATACATTCCGCGCTTCTTCTCTACCGGAAGATGCCACAGACATATCGGATTATACTTCCAGTTGTTGCATATCAGGAAGAAGTCCTTGATAGTCCAAAATCTGAACATATACGGAACCGCCTGTCTTACAGGAAGCGTATGTGCAACCATTGATGAGATATACTCATCATTGAACTTATATATCTTCTTCTCAATAACTGCATCATAGGTCTTGTTGAATACGTCCGCCCATCTGTCGATGAACTCGGTAAGCCTTTCTTTGGTTCCTCCGAGGCACTCACCACCAAAGTGAACTATATCCACTCTCTCGCCGAAGTACAGAGGAGTTGTATCGATAACCTCCTGTCTGTCCTTGTGGCTCAATCTGTGTCCTATATTGTGCATCATCACGCCATACTTCATTTCCGCGAACATATCGCTTAAGTCATCGACACAGTACACATCCGTGTCAAGTGCAAGGAAATAATCATAATCGAGATTATGTACAGCGTAATCAAGGCAGCATATTCTGTAATTAACCAATGCCCACTTGAACTCCTTCGGATGTACATATTTGTCAAATGGAAGCTCGATAATCTTAATTCCATTATCTTCATAGAGCTTACGATACTTTTCATCCACATTGAAATTCACAAACAGCGCTGCATCCAAATCACCCGTGTGTACGATGCAGGACTTGAGACATACAAATGCATTCTTGAGATAACATTCCATAACACTCATGTCACAGCTGTCTGAGATCTGTGTAGATGTACTATATTCCGAATTATACGCAAGCACGTTAATTACAAGCTTTCGCAACTTAAATACCTCCTAAAGCAAAACCAATATTAGTATAAAGGATACTTATCCGTAAGGCTCTTTACAAGTCTTACAGCCTCCTCCTTATTGCCCTCAGGGTCAGCTATCGCAAGTGAAATTGCCTCTGCGACAGTCTCCATGTCGGCAGGCTTGAAGCCTCTTGTTGTCACAGCAGGTGTTCCGAGTCTTATACCGCTTGTGACAAAAGGTGATGCAGGGTCATTCGGAATCGCATTCTTGTTGCATGTGATATTGACTGAATCAAGAAGCTTCTCCGTAGCCTTACCTGTCACACCCTTGCTTATAAGGTTGACAAGCATAAGATGATTGTCAGTACCTCCTGATACGAGGTCAAAACCTCTGTCGATAAGTCCCTTGGCAAGTGCCTGTGCATTGTCAACTATATTCTGTGCATATACCTTGAACTCCGGCTCAAGAGCCTCCTTAAAGCATACTGCCTTGGCTGCAATAACATGCATGAGAGGACCGCCCTGTATTCCCGGGAAAATAGCCTTATTGAAGTTGAACTTATCCGCTGCCTCCTGATTGCACAGAATCATTCCGCCTCTTGGACCTCTTAAGGTCTTATGCGTTGTGGTTGTTACCACATCAGCATAAGGAATCGGGCTCATGTGAAGCCCTGCCGCAACAAGTCCCGCGATGTGTGCCATATCGACCATGAGCACTGCTCCTACCTCATCGGCTATCTCACGGAACTTCTTGAAATCAATGGCTCTTGCGTATGCACTTGCACCCGCAACGATAAGCTTAGGACGGCACTCCTTAGCTATCGCCATCACGTTATCGTAATCTATGTATCCATCTGCATTGACACCATAAGGCACAATGTTGAAGTACTTACCTGACATGTTGACAGGGCTTCCATGTGTAAGGTGTCCGCCATCTGCAAGGCTCATACCCATAACGGTATCTCCCGGCTTCACAACAGCGAAGAATACTGCCATATTCGCCTGTGCTCCTGAATGTGGCTGAACATTGACATAATCGCATCCAAAAAGCTTCTTGGCTCTCTCAATTGCGAGATTCTCTACAACATCAACGTACTGGCATCCGCCGTAGTATCTCTTACCCGGATAGCCTTCCGCATACTTGTTCGTCAATGGGCTCCCCATAGCCGCCATGACTGCCTTGCTGACAAAGTTCTCAGAAGCGATAAGCTCAATATGGTCTCTCTGTCTTGCGAGCTCATCCGAAATCGCTGCTGCAATTTCCGAATCAAATCCTTTTAATTCTTCAAATGAATACATAGTCTGCCTCCGTTAAATAGTAAATTTATTAATTGCCTCAACAAGGTCATCGGAACGTGCAATCAATCCCTCAGACTCATTATTAAGCTTCTCAACAGCCTCAAGCTGGCGTGCTGCAGCATTGTTGACTTCGGTAGCGGATGAAGCTGTCTCCTCTGCGACAGCCGATATGCTCTCTATCGCCGAAAGAGTATCTCTCTTGGCAACATCCATATCGTTGATACCCTCGGTTATCTTGGAAAGGTTATCCGCAAGTCCCGATACATGGTTGTCAATATCATGGAATACATCAATCGTATTCTTTAATGCATCCTCCTGTGAGCTTACAATCTGCTCAGCCTGTTTAGCTACCTCTACGGTATCAACAGTCTGTTTCTGAATCTTACCTACTATATCTTTAATTTCATTTACGGAGTTCACTGACTGCTCAGCAAGCTTTCTTATGGAATCGGCAACAACTGCAAAGCCTCTTCCCGCATCCCCTGCTCTCGCTGCCTCAATAGAAGCATTGAGTGAGAGAAGACTTGTCTGGTCAGCTATATCATTGATCGCACCTATAATCTTGGCAATCGAGCCCGATGCCTCATCAAGCTCCTGAATATTGGAGATTACCTCTGCCGTTACCTTGGAGGTAGCCTTCGCCTTATCCTTAAGCTCCTCTATGGTTCCGAGTCCGCTCGATACTATTCCCTTAGTATTATCTGCAATCTCTGCAATCTTATTCGTATTATCCGTGACAATCTCAATCTTCTTGGAGAGGTCATCCATTCTCACAAGACAGTTCTCTGCATCCTGTGCCTGCATGACAATACCCTGCTCAACCTCAGCGATGGATGATGTGATTGACTTGGTCTCCTCTAAGAGTACTCCGGAGTTATCGGCAACACTTCCCGATGCCTTTCCGACTGCCTCGGAAACGGTATCAGCCTTGTCAAGAAGCGCTCTTATATTGCCAATCATCGTATTGATACTGCCGCACAGAATCTTGAATTCATCCTTACGTCTTGTCTTTACGTTGACTGTCAAATCACCTGTCGCAGCCTTCTCAAGACCGTTCATTATCTTACGGATTGTCGTTCCGATGCTTGTTGAAAGCACAAGACCGATAAATATAACTATAAATGCGGTAACAACTACCGTGACAGCAGTGATAACGGCTATCTGGCTTGCATCACCTACGATATACGACCTTGGTACAAGTGTTGCAACCACGAATCCTTCAGCATCAAGCTTATTGTAGATGAGAAGATACTGCTCTCCCTCGTACTCAATATACTCGCTTCCTGTTGCGTCCTCACTTGCCTGTACTATTCCGTATACATCGCTTCCTGTAATGTATGTGTTGTCAAGCACATCCGCAGGCAGCTTGGATGACTTCTTTACTTCACCCTCAGTATCTTCCTGCTCATCAGCCACAGGCTCCTGTCTGTATGAAAGCTCTCTTCCGTCAGGGGTTATAAGTGCAACAATGGCACCCTCACCAAGATTAACCTTGGTAATTGTCTCGGCAATCTTGCTGTAATCAACGTCCACGATAAGGTAGCCGACCTGCTTATAATATGTATTGATTGCCTTTCTGATTACGGAAAATGCATAGCCTGATGTCTGTGCAATGTCATCTATTTCCGCATGGCTTCCTACCCACAGGATATCATTTTCATCAACCTGCTTGGCTATATCAAGGTTCTTGAACTTCTCATAGAAGCCATCCGGTGTGTAGGACACGGCTGTTGATATTCCGTTGCCATAATTAGCTGTCAGCACTATGTTCTTAATGTACTTATTGCCAATCTTTCTGGCTTCAATCTCATTGTTGAGAGTTGTGTATATCTTGCTCTCATTATATAAGTCGTCCGAATATGCACCGCCGTAGTACTCTCTCGCGATTGATGATAATGCAATATCATATGACGATGTTCGGATAGTCTCGATTACCAAATCAAGATAATCCGCTGTCGTGTCAACCGTCGACTTTGCAGTGGCTTCATAGCTCGATGTAAGAGCAGCCTCAGACCTTGTGTAGGATATGACTCCAAGCACGACCATAAGAAATACCGGTATAATAAATGCTGCGGTAATCTTAAATCTTATGCCTGAGAAGATGCCTATCTTCTTCTTGTCCTCCTTCTGCCCCCTGAAAGCGTTCACATCTTCATCAAGCTGTTCCTTTGCCTTCCTGGTGTGTTCCTTAATATTATCTCCAAGCTCTGCCGCAAGAGCCTCAGCCCTGGCACATGCTTCCTCGGCGATACCTATATTATCGCCGGCTGTCTGAGTAACCTCAGACCCGGTGACATCGTCACCATTCATGGAATTATCGTTCTGACCGTCATTCAATTCCTGATTGTCAATATCCGTGTTGACATCAGCCGCATCATTATCAGACACGGCATTATCAGCCGATTCGAATACCTTGTCAAAGTCAAATTCTGTCTCGTTGTTATAATTCTTCTCGTCCATCATACCCCATCCTTCTCAGATGTATTTTATAGTACAATTTTACTATATTTACTGAAAATTTGCAATCTAAAGATTAAATTCTTCCATATCGTAATCTATGCTCGACTGGCTGTTTCTTATGCTCTCAAGCAGCCCGTCCTCATGAATAACATCCATAAATGCAAGAAATACCTGCATATCATATTCCTTGATATCCTCAATCATAATGCTGATTGCTTTGTCAAAATCATATGCTTCCCTGTACGGTCTCTCAGAGATAAGCGCGGTGAATGCATCCGCGACACGCATTATCCTCGCTCCGAGCGGTATCTGCTCTGCCTTGCGGTTATCGGGATAGCCGGAACCATCGTAGTTCTCATGATGATAGAGCACGGCTTCACAGATAGCATCATTATAGCCGTTCTTCTTCAATATCTCATAACCGAGCGTGGAATGCATTCTCATATACTGGATTTCCTCAATGAGCATGCCATTGGAATTACGTCCGTACAGATATGAAGACAGTCTGAGCTTACCTATATCATGAACCATCCCCGCAACAGCAAGATTGTAGCAGTCCTCCTGCGGCAGCCCAAGCTTCTTGGCAATAAGATATGTCAGATTACTCACACATACGCCATGCTTTATGCCGTCTATAAGGTCAATCTCCAATATTGTTTTTGTCCACTCATCAGTCATAAAAAAATCTTCTCTTTCTATCTATCATCTCGTCGACATTCTCAATATACGTCTTGACATCTTTTACATTCTCTACACGCTCGATACGATTCTCCTTTGGAAATACGACCTTGGTTGATGCACCGGCACCAACAGCCATAATCGTCTGCTTCTCTTCCATGATAAGAATGTTATAGATTCCTTCCTTGCCCGGCTTTGAATAACCTACATTTTCAAAGTTGCCCGCCATATTCTTCTGTCTGTACAGATAGTACGGCTCCATTCCCATGGCAGCAGCATAGTCGGCAGTCATATTGATTATATCGTCGGTATTAATCATCGAATATGCCTTATATTTTTCCCACAGGATATTAAGACCGGCCGCACGCTTGATGGCAAGTGAATGCACCGTGAGACTGTCAGGCGCAAGTGCTGCAACCTCATCCATGGTTCTTTTAATATAATCCTCGTTCTCACCCGGAAGCCCTATAATGAGATCCATATTGATATTGTCAAAGCCGCATTCCCTTGCAAGAGCGAATGCATCCTTAACCTGACTTACCGTGTGTCTTCTTCCGATAAGCTTAAGCGTATCATCATTCATCGTCTGGGGATTGATTGATATTCTGTTCACACCATGCTTCTTCATAACCATAAGCTTATCCTTGGTTATGCTGTCAGGTCTGCCCGCCTCGATCGTGTACTCCTTAAGCTTAGATGTGTCGAAGCTGTCCTCAAAAAATCCAAGCACCCTGTCAAGCTGCTCCGGTTCAAGCGTTGTCGGAGTTCCTCCGCCCATATAGAAGGTGTCAAGTGTCTTATCTTTCATAAGCTGCGAAGTGAATGCCATCTCCTTAAGCATCGCATCCACATAGGTATCAACCCTGTCCCTCCACACCGCAAGCGGATATGAAGTGAAGGAGCAGTACAGGCAGGTTGTCGGGCAGAACGGTATTCCTGCATACAGACTGTAACCGTTGTTATAGTCAATCTTCTCGAGCAGACGCTTTTCGTTCTCTGCCACCTTAATTGCAAGCTTTCCCTTGCGGGTGCTTACATAGTATTCCTTTTTAAGATAATCAATAATCTCCTGCTCGCTCTTATTCTCTTCCAAAAGTCCGTAGACAATCTTGGTAGGGCGCACACCGGTAAGTGTTCCCCAAGGGAGCTCCCTGTGCGTCATATCCTTTAACATGTCATACATCATTCGCTTGAAGCAGTTTCTCACAGCCTTTTTGCCGGTTGCCTTCTCCTGACGCTCATCCTCGTACTCGGAGTGCTCCTCTGTGGCATCCCTGTGAAAATATATCCTGATGAGTCTTTCGCACTCGTCATCCTCATTATGCATCATCTGCTGTCTTATGACTCTCACCTGCACAAAAAGCTCCGGCTGCTCCTTATTCTCCTCGGGAACAGCCGTCACTATCTTTGCCTCAGGGAAGAATGCCTTGAGCATAACTCTCGAATCATTCTCCTGCTCCGCATCATTAAATTCAAGTAATATCATATATTATACAACCTCAGTTAAAATTTTTAAAATCAACCGCCAACGAACGGATTATTCACGCGCTCATAGCCTATCGTCGTGCTCTCACCGTGTCCCGGATATACCTGCACATCATCAGGCAGGCTGAAAAGCTCCGCTTTTATTGCATTGTTAAGCTGTGATGCGCTTCCGGTAGGAAAATCACTTCTTCCCACTGAACCTGCGAACAGAGTATCCCCGCTGAACAAGGTCTTCTGCTCCTCAAAATAATAGCATACACTACCTATGGTATGCCCCGGCACGGAAATTGTTCTTATTTTGAACCCGGCAAATGAAAGTTCTTCTCCCGGTCTAAAATACTCATCAGCCTCAAGCTTCATTCCCGTCCCCGTAAAAGGCATTGACAGATTCTTATTCTCATCCGTCATCACGCCTCTCTCGTTCTCACCTGCATATACCTTAATGTTATATCTTTTTCTGAGCTCATCTGCTGCCAGCATGTGGTCAAAATGTCCATGTGTGAGAAGAATTGCGGCAGGTCTTAAATTATACCTTGCAAGCATAGCCTCTATGCGTGAAGCCTCTGCCGCAGGGTCAATAATGACTGCGTCCTTAACCACACCGGCATCGGCATATCCGCCCGGTGTCCTGACACCGCCGTCAAATACCGCATAACAGTTGGTCGCACACATTCCAAGTACAGCATTCTCTATTCTTATCATGAATTAGTCCTCTCAATATCAAGCACGCCCTCGACATTCCGAAGCTTGTCAACAAGGTGTCTTAACTGTTCAAGTCCCTTTATGTCAAAGGACATGGAAATGGTCGCCGTTCCCTGCTTGCTTGTACGGCAGTTCATGCTTGTGACATCAATCTTGTTCTCCGTGAGAATCTTGGATATATCGACAAGCATTCCCGTTCTGTTGTTGGCAAATATCTTGATCTCGGTGGAATAGCTCTCGCCATTCTCCTTATAAGCCATCTCCTGCCACTCGGCATCGATTATTCGCGCTCTGTCAGACTCAGGAAGATTGATAATGTTCGTGCAGTCCGTTCTGTGAATGGACACACCCCTCCCTCTTGTGACAAAGCCGACAATCTCATCACCCGGAACAGGTGAACAGCACTTCGAGAAGCGGACGGCAACGTCATGTATACCCTTAACGACGATACCGCTCTTGGACTTCTCAGGCACGGCAGGCTTATCCTTATTGTCTGCCTGTGTCTGCTCAAGCACCTGTGCATCCGTTATCTCCTTGCGGTGCTTCTTCTCATACTCCTCCTGAAGCTTGTTTACAACCTGTCCTTCCTTGAGAGCTCCGTGTCCCACGGCAGCGACCACCGAATCCCAGTCGCGGAAGCCGTACTTAGTCAGAACCTTCTCAACAAATTCAGGCTTAAATATATCTGAAAACTGAATATTCTTAGTCTTGCAGTATGTGGCTATAAGGTCTTTTCCCTTAAGGATGTTATCCTCCTTAAGCTCCGCCTTGAACCACTGATTAATCTTAGTCTTAGCCTGTGCGCTCTTGACGATGTTGAGCCAGTCACGGCTAGGTCCCTTGGAATTTTGGGACGTGATAATCTCGACACGGTCACCGTTCTTAAGCACATAATCGATGGTGACAAGCTTGCCGTTGACTCTTGCTCCCACCATCTTGTTGCCTACCGCGCTGTGAATGCTGTACGCAAAGTCCACAGGTGTGGAACCTGCCGGAAGATTCTTTACATCTCCTGACGGTGTGAAGCAGTATACATTGTCGGAGAAGAGGTTCATATCATTCTTGATAAGGCTTAAGAACTCCTTGTTGTCAGAGGTATCTCTCTGCCACTCAAGTATCTGTCTGAGCCATGCAAGCTTAGCCTCCTCATTGTCCCCGTCCTTCGTTCCGTCAATATTCTCCTTGTACTTCCAGTGTGCTGCAATACCGTACTCTGCCGTGCGGTGCATCTCATAGGTACGAATCTGTATCTCGAAAGGCTGACCGTTAGGCGCAATAAGTGTCGTATGAAGCGACTGGTACATATTAGGCTTCGGCATCGCGATATAATCCTTGAAGCGTCCCGGAATCGGCTTATATATCTCATGTATAACGCCGAGTGCCGCATAACAGTCCTTCACTGTTTCCACAAGTATTCTTACCGCAAAAAGGTCATATATCTGGTCAAGGGTCTTGTCCTGATTAACCATCTTCCTGTATATGCTGAAGAAATGCTTAACTCGTCCATCAATCTCACAGTCTATTCCTGCTGCCTCGACATGCTCCTTCACCTCAGCGATAATATTCCTTACGAATTCCTCCCTCGCATCCTTGCTTAAGGCTATCTCTTTTGCAAGCTTCTCATACACCTCAGGCTGGAGATATTTAAGTGAGAGGTCATCAAGCTCTATCTTAATCTTGGAGATACCGAGTCTCTGTGCAATAGGAGCGTATATATCCATTGTCTCCCTTGCCTTCTCCTTCTGCTTCTCAGGCTTCTGGTACTGAAGTGTTCTCATATTGTGCAGTCTGTCCGCAAGCTTTACAAGAATAACTCTTATATCCTTCGCCATGGCGAGAAACATCTTACGAAGATTCTCCGCCTGAAGTTCTATCTTGTCGGCTGAGTAATTGAGCTGTGTGAGCTTCGTAACACCGTCAACAAGCAGTGCTATCTCTTCTCCGAATTCTTTTACTATATCATCATAGGTCATCGCCGTATCTTCCACAACGTCATGTAAGAGTCCGGCAACGATAGTCTCCTTATCAAGCTCTAACTGTGCCAAAATGATTGCAACACAAATAGGATGTATAATGTACGGCTCTCCCGACTTACGCATCTGACCTTCATGTGCCTTCTTTGCTACCTGATACGCCTTATCAATCAGCGACAAATCCGTGGACGGGTGGTACTTAAGCACTTCCTTCTTAAGCTCCTCATACAGCTCGTCCGGGCTTGTAAAGTCCGCAGGACATGACAAAGGCTCCTCATCTATTTTTCTTTTTGTTCGTAAAATAACTTCATCCGGCATGCAATCACCTCTAAAATATAAGCTTATTTTTTAATTATAAAATTATTCCGGTAAAAATGCAAATATATTATTCTGAATTTATGATACCGGCTCATAATACCCGTAAAACTGTACCAAAAAAGGCATCATCGCCATATATCATGGCAACGATGCCTGATTATCATATCAATTATTTGCCTTCGTAGCGGATAACTGAAGCAACATCATACTTGGCAAGCTTCCTGCGTCCGTCAAGACCTGCGAGCTCCATAAGGAACACAATCTTAACCACCTCGCCGCCAAGCTGCTCTACAAGCTTGGTGATAGCTTCAATCGTACCGCCTGTTGCGATAAGGTCGTCGATAATAACTACCTTCTGACCCGGCTTGATTGAATCCTTGTGCATCTCAATAACAGCACTGCCGTACTCTAAGTCATACTCCATTGAAACTGTCTCACAAGGAAGCTTACCCTTCTTACGAACAGGAACGAATGCCTTCTTCATATTGTATGCAACAGGCACACCGAAGATAAAGCCTCTTGACTCAGGACCTACAACGACATCAAAATCAACGCCCTTAAGCTTGTCCATAATTCCGTCGATTGAGAGCTGAAGTCCGTCAGCCTCCTGCAATACGCTTGTCACATCACGGAAAATGATTCCCGGCTCCGGGAAATCCGGTATGCTTCTTACATAATCTTCAAGTTTCTTCATAGCCTAATATATCCTCCAAAATTTATGTTCATCATATACTTAACTGACCGATATATTCTATCAGCACTTGTCCGTATAGTCAACAACTTTAGTAGCCGTTCGGATTATTCTTCTGGAATCTCCATGAATCCTCGCACATTTTCTTTAGATCTCTCTCTGCCTTCCAGTGAAGTTCCTTCTCCGCAAGCGATGCATCTGCATAGCATGTAGCGATATCTCCGGCACGTCTTGGCTTAATCACATAAGGAATCTTGATTCCGTTAGCTGCCTCGAAGCTCTTAACTATATCGAGAACAGAGCTTCCCTTGCCTGTTCCGAGGTTATATATCTTAAGACCCGGATTCTCCTTAATCTTCTCCATAGCCCTTACATGTCCGATGGCAAGGTCAACTACATGAATATAATCTCTCACACCTGTTCCGTCCGGTGTGTCATAATCGTTGCCGAATACTGACAGTTCCTTAAGCCTTCCGACAGCAACCTGTGTGATATAAGGCATAAGATTGTTAGGTATTCCGTTAGGATTCTCACCTATAAGACCGCTCTCATGTGCTCCGATAGGGTTGAAGTAACGAAGCAGAATTACATTCCACTCGTTGTCCGCTCTGTAAAGGTCTGACAAAATCTGCTCAAGCATTGACTTCGTCCATCCGTAAGGATTGGTACACTGTCCCTTAGGACACTCTTCAGTAATAGGAATAAATGCAGGATTGCCATATACGGTAGCAGATGATGAGAATACAATATTCTTCACATTGTGCTTTCTCATGACATCAAGAAGAACAAGCGTACCTGAAATATTATTCGTATAATACTCAAGCGGCTTGACAACCGACTCACCAACTGCCTTAAGTCCTGCAAAATGAATACAGGAGTCAATCTGCTCCTTGTCAAATACTTCATTAAGTCCATCTCTATCGGCAATATCCACCTTATAGAACTTAACCTTCTTTCCGACAATCTGCTCAACTCTCTCGATTGACTTCTCGCTGGCATTGACAAGGTTGTCCACAACAACGACATCATAGCCCGCATTCATAAGCTCAACTACTGTATGGCTTCCGATAAAACCTGCTCCACCTGTAACAAGAATTGACATAGCTAATTCCTCCCTAAACAATTCAATAATGAAAAGTTGTTAAATTTATAACGAATTACTTTTCTGACTATCAGTATACCAATGTATCAGGATTCTTGCAATCCATTTTGGCCAAAATTTACAAAACATGCTGTAATCTTCCTGTGTCCTGCTGTTATCGGCAATAAGCTCCGAGGTCGTGGACTCCTGATGTATGCGGTGAAAGCACAGCATATTCTTGTTGTACAGAAAGCCTCCCTTAAGTCTTGACAGCTTCTCCCATGCTTCCCAGTCCACATTGCTCTTCATGCCGACAGTGAATATCTTCTCCGGCATTTCTTCCATATTAAATGTGACTGATGGGCAGCACACCGGATTACCCATCGACAATATTCTTCTTCTGACCCACACTGAATGTGAGAACAGCTTATGCTCCTTAGTGCCTATACCAAGCGGGAACAGCATGAGCCGCTTGACCGACAGCAGCTTATTCTTCTCACACACTGCGCCGTTGCGCAGCTCGCCGTAATTCGTGAAGAAGATAAGAGGCTTTTTGTCATTCTCCATGGCATGAATACATTCTGCAGTGTAATTCCTCTTGTAGGTATCATCCTGATGTGCCACGGTGACATACTTCGTCTTCGCCCTGCTTATTCCGAAGTTCCAGTCGGCGCTTATTCCCTTTTCACCCTCATTGACAAAAAGCTCTATTCCGTGCTTGTCAGCAATATTCTTTATATAATCGCACGGTGTTGAGGTCGCCATGATTATTGTACTTTTCACCGTCTGATTCTCAAGCGACTCAATACAATCCTCCAAAAAGGCGCTCTCCTTATAAGCACATATTACAAACGTGTGCTTATCCGAATAATCTTTTTTCATAAAATCCTCGTTTCCGTATCACAGTCCACACATTACTTATGCTTAATCTCAAGAATTCCTATAAAGAAGCTTCCGAACAGTACCTGAACGCCCGTCACCATGAACGTCACGGCAGGAATCGTAAGTCTCATCATCTGCTGAGGGTCTAACTGACCGAAGTTCTTAGTGTTCCAGCCCACAAGCGCCATAATTGTCAGGACAAGTCCGATGATAAAGAACACCGCTCCTATGAATATTCCCTTGTCAACCGTAAAGAACCTCTTCTTTGGATTCTCAGGCATCGGGATGAAGCCCGTCATTCTCGCATAAGTTCTTGTAAATGCGTTAAAAAGTATAAGATTAACGCCTATCATAAGCATAGCCGATGAATACAGTAATGTATTGATGTCGAAGCCCACTGCACCTATTGTTATGGTGTTGGCTGCAAGGAAGCACATAAGCACTGCTCCGAATGCCGTAAAAAATATTCCCGGATAGAGGAAGAGCCAGCTTGGGCTGTGCATAAGCAGGAACTTAAGATGTCTCCAGCCGTCGTGGAAGCTTCTAAGATGCGGCGCTCTGCTTCTTCCGTCAGGTGAAAGCGTCGTCGGAACCTCCGTAATCTTAAGCTTGTACAGTGTAGCCTTAACCACCATCTCGCTTGCATACTCCATACCTATTGTCTGAAGTCCGAGCTTCATAATGGAATCTCTCTTATAACCGCGCAGTCCGCAGTGAAAGTCTCTGATATCGCTCTTATAGAACAGTCTTCCGATGAAGGACAGCACAGGATTGCCGATATATCTGTGAAGCGGCGGCATCGCGCCCTTCGCAATTCCTCCCTTGAAGCGGTTGCCCATAACAAGGTCGTAACCCTCCCTTAACTTGCTTAAGAAAGGCATAAGGTTGAGGAAATCATAGCTGTCGTCGGCATCACCCATGATGACATACTCACCCCTGGCTGCCTCACAGCCTCCGATGAGTGCTGCGCCGTAGCCTCTCTGCTCAATCGGAACCACTCTCGCTCCTGCCTTGGCTGCAATCTCGCGTGAGCCGTCAGTACTTCCGTTGTCCGCGATAAGCACCTCACCGTTCACATTATTCTCTTTAAGAAAGGTCTGGGCCTTCCTTATACAGGTCTCCAATGTCTCCGCCTCATTAAGACAAGGCATGAGAATTGTAAGTTCATACTCATAGGACATAGTCATGTCTCCTATCTGTTCATATTGTTGTCCGCATACGGACCGAAATCAAGCTCATACGGAAAATGCGTCTTTCTCTTCTCGACAGGCGGCGGTGTCATGTAGTCACCGTACATCTTTGTCAGAAGCTCCTCAAGGTGATTCGGAAAAGGAAGAGTCGTATCCTCATACGGCAGCTCCCTTAACGGATATATATCATCAACCGAGAACGTATTGGTATACGGAAGCGGGTCACAAAAATATGCTATTCTCTTGGTTTCCACATTCTCATAGCGTCTGTTCGCCTTCTCGCGCTTCATATACAGCCATTCCTTGGATATTCCGAGCCGCTTCATCACATGATGTCCCGCAACACAGGCTGCCGTGACAAGCTTAGCCGTGATACCATGCACATACAGATAAGGTCTCGGAATGCTTCTGAGTATAAGAAGCTTGCCCCAGAACCATGCCGTCCACATCTGCAGCCAGTAAGCTATCTTACCGTCAGCGGCATTGTCAAGTGCATACAGGTCGAGGAATATTCCCCAGTTACAGTCAACATCCTTCATAGAGTATTCCCTGAACTTAGTACCCTTAAGCACAAGCCTTGTGGTTGCAAGCGGATAATTAATATCTGTCTCAGTGTTGAGAACCTCATACTTATCCCCCATCTGCTCAGTCACAAGCTCCATGAAGCGCTCATAATCCTTCCTCGGCATGGAAATATCTATATCATC
Source organism: uncultured Lachnospiraceae bacterium (assembly GCA_934343915.1). GTDB lineage: Bacteria > Bacillota > Clostridia > Lachnospirales > Lachnospiraceae > CAG-882. Next base: position 19,058 of record CAKRIL010000010.1, read on the forward strand.
ATCCCAAGGAATATATCCCTTATGTCTGAGTGCACCTATACCGGTTCCGGCATAGCCGAAATATGTCAGATTGTTCTCATCACATATCCTCTTAAAATCCGTAAGAATCTCCATCTCAAGCTTTTGCAGGTGCTTAAGCTGCTCAGGCTCATAAAACTTTGGCATAATACTCCTCCAAACTATCAATTTAAAAGTGCAGCCTTCTCATACTGCTCCTCAACGAACTTTTTAGCCTCAGCCGCATTATCAGGCTTGGTATCCTCAAGCAGACAGTGTACATAAGGCTTGTAGGTCTTAACATAGCTCATGAGCAGAGGATAATCAAGAAGTCCTCTTCCCGATATTACCGACTTAACGGCACCGTCCTCAACAACAAAGTCCTTAAGATGCATACAGCAGATATCATTGCCGCATAACTCAAATGCAGTGCGGATAATCTCATCCTGCTTCTCATAATTGCCGGCATATATTACATTAACCGGATCAAAAATAAGCTGGAGGTTAGGGGAATTAATTGTATCAAGCACCTTTCTCGCACGCTCAAAATTGCATACTATATGCTTGTACACAGGCTCAATCGCGATAATCACACCCATCTTCTCCGCATACTCAACAACAGGTCTTAAGCCCTCTATGAACACATCAAGTGCCTCATCCGTGTGGTTGTCCGGTGTGAATGAATACTCCTCATTGACCGCACCTGTCTCCGTTCCAACCATTCCTGCCCCTGCAAGACTTGCAAAGCGGATATGTGCCTTGTAAGTGTCCTGAGTCTTCTTAAGGCTCTCCTTGTTAGGGTTGGCAAGATTAAGATAGCAGCCGAGAACCGACACATCCACCTTATTCTCTGCGCATAGCTCTCTTATGTAAAAAGCAAGTCCCGGTGTCATGACTCCGTTATTCACCTTGAACTCCTTCACTGCCTTGGAAAGAGCAAGCTGCGTGCAGTGAAAGCCCTGCTTATGTATATTCTCAAAAAGATTCTCAAGACTGCTGTGTTCAACATCATGTCCTCTTACACCTATTCTCATGGTAATCTCCTTTTTTGTCATTAATATAAATAAATATACAAATATTTTACCATTAATATTCTTATATTTCAATCGTAAATGTTCCGCCGCACAGGTATCGTATATATTCCATTGTGCAGGTATCATATATTTTTCTCCGCACCGGCAGCATATGACTTATTATGCAGTAGGCATAACTGAATTAACAACAATCTGAAGCTTCCTTCTGCCGTTAAATTCGTTAATTGAAGGATAATACAGCACGTTCACGCGGCTGCCTTCTGCGTATGCCCTCTCAAGCACATCATTTATGGAGAACATGACCGCCTCCATGGTACATTCGGCAGCATGCGTATTCCCCTGTGCATCCACAAGCTGTGCCTGCTTTGCAAATACAAGCCTTGTAAATTGTCCCTCTTTTCCCATATGTGAAAGGCTCTTTATCGTAAGTCCTCTGTCGGCGAACACAGGCTTTTCATTGCCCTTGCCGAACGGTTCAAGCACGGACAGGTCGCTTATAACCTTCTCTGAGATATATTCAAGCGGCATAGGAACATCTATCCATATCTTAAGAGTAAGGTCAGCTTCCGTAAGCCCACAGCAATCATTCAACTTCTTTCTCAGCGGTTCAAGCTTATCCGGCTCAATCGACATGCCCGCCGCCATCGGATGTCCTCCGAACTTTGCGAGAAGTTCCTTGCACTGTGTCAGCTTTTCGAACATATTGTAGCCCTCTATCGAGCGCCCCGAGCCCTTAAGGCAGCCCTCTCCATCGGCGAACACTATGACAGGCTTATTATAGCGCTCCCTTATCTTTCCTGCGATTATACCCACTATGCTCTCATGGCATCCCGGAAGATACACGACAAGCACCCTGTCGTCCTTAAGCTCACTGTTCTCTATCATGTCGAATGCCTTCTCGACTCCCTGCCTTGTCAGCTCCTTGCGTTCCTCATTAAGCGCCAGCAGCTCACCTGCAAGATGCTCCGCATCCTTCTTGCTTTCCGCCAAAAGCATCTGAATGGCAAGCATAGCCGACTCCAAACGTCCGCTCGCATTAAGGCACGGACCTATGACAAAGCCTACATGGTACGAGGATATATTCGCCCTGTCGAGCTTGTTCACATCTATGAGCGCATTCAATCCCGCATTGGTTGAACTCTTAAGCTTTTTAAGCCCGAGCCTGACTATGGTTCTGTTCTCCCCCTGCAGGTCTACGACATCTCCGACAGTTGCCACCGCGGCAAATTCAAGGAAATCGTAGATTTCGTCTGCCGGTCTGCCATACAGCTCAAACAGAGCCTGAACCAGCTTCATTCCGACAACGGCACCGCATATTTTTTTCCATGGATACATGCAGTCAGACCTCGCAGGGTCAACCACCGCGTCCGCCGGTGGAAGTATCTCCCGTCTTACGCCGTCCTTCTCCTCAAAAGGCACACCATGATGGTCGGTCACAACCATCGTCATGCCAAGCGACTTCGCATGCTCTGTCTGGCTGTATGCGGCAATACCATTGTCACAGGTTATTATCACTCTTCTTCCCGCCTCATAAGCCTCATCAATAAGCCTTTCGTTAATTCCGTATCCGTCAGTCACCCTGTGGGGAACCACATAATCCACGTCCGCGCCGAGTCTTTTTAATCCGCTGTACAGAATATATATGGAATTAATTCCGTCAATATCGTAATCTCCGACTATTCTTATAGGCTTCTTTTCATCAATCGCAGCCTTCACAATATCCGCCGCCCTGTCCATATCCTTCAAAAGCCACGGCGAATGCAGACTGTTCAAATCACCGTATATATACTCATCATACTGTTCAGGCGTTACAATATCTCTGTTTCTTATGATTCTTGCCACAACCTGGTCAATTTTATACTTATCGCCTATCGCTTTAAAATCCGCCTTTTTTCCGTAGACACGCCATTCTTCTTTCAATTCTTCTGCTCCTGTTCTTTTTATTCCGAGATTAAATTATATCGGAACTTAATGCTCGTTTCAATGCCGATTTCTAAAAAAAGAACCCCGCCTCATTAAGCGACGGGGTTCCAAAACACATTATGGAAAGTGAGAGAAAACTATTTACGCAATCTTCTTATCAACCTTGAGTGTCATACTCTTCTTATAAGGTCTTACAAGAAGATATACAAATCCGGCAATAACAAGGAATGCTACAACTGTCCAGAATGAGAATGGTGTCTCACCTGTGAAAAGTCCTACAACATTGTTGATTACTAATGATACGAGGTAAGCAAGACCACACTGATATCCAACTGCAATCCAGAACCACTTTCTTGAGTTCATCTCTCTCTTTATTGCACCCATAGCTGCGAAGCAAGGAGCGCAGAGAAGGTTGAATGCAAGGAATGCATAACCGCTTGCAAGTGTGAAGGTTGCTGCCATGTTAGCATATACAGAGCCCTCGCCTACGCTGTAAAGGATGCCCATTGTACCAACGATGTTTTCCTTTGCAACAAGTCCTGTGATGGAAGCGACAGTTGCCTGCCAGTTGCCGAAGCCCTGTGGTACGAAGATCCATGCAATTGCCTGACCAATCTTACCAAGAATACTCATATCAATCTCATCCTCAGAGAGCATTCTGAAGCCGTCCTCTGTGAATCCGAAGTATGTTGTGAACCATACAACAATTGTTGAAAGGAGGATGATTGTACCTGCCTTCTTAATGAATGACCAGCCACGCTCCCACATGCTTCTAAGTACGGTTCCCACTGTCGGCATATGGTATGCAGGAAGCTCCATAACGAAAGGAGCAGGATCTCCCTCGAAAATCTTTGTCTTCTTTAATATAATACCTGAGCAGATAATTGCAAATATTCCAAGGAAGTAAGCTGATGGAGCTACCCAAGGAGCACCGCCGAAGATTGCACCTGCAACCATTGCGATGAACGGAAGCTTAGCACCACAAGGAATAAATGTTGTTGTCATAATTGTCATCTTACGGTCTCTGTCGTTCTCGATTGTACGGGAAGCCATGATACCGGGAACACCGCAGCCTGAACCGATAAGCATTGGGATGAATGACTTACCTGAAAGACCGAACTTACGGAAAATTCTATCCATGATGAATGCTATACGCGCCATATATCCGCAGGACTCAAGGAATGCAAGGAATATGAAAAGTACAAGCATCTGAGGTACGAAACCGAGTACTGCACCGACACCGGCTACAATACCATCAAGGATAAGTCCCTTTAACCAGTCTGCACATCCGATAGCATCAAGTCCTGACTCAAGAAGTGCAGGAATGCCAGGTACCCATACACCGTAATCGGCAGGATCCGGCTCCTCGTAGCCTGCTGCTGCGAGAACTGCTGCTGCATCCTTAACGTCTGCGCCTGTTGCCTCGAACTCCTCGACATTGAGTGTCTCTTCATCCTCAACGCCGTATGTAAATGTATATGAATCATCAAGTGAAGCAAGCGCCTCATCTACTGCTGCCTGTGCTGCTGCCGCATCATAGTCATCAGCTTCGCTGTCAAGTGCATCCAGAACATCATCAGCACCTACACTCTCAAGGTAGCCTGATACAACATTCATAGCGTCAACGTAAGGCTCATCATCATCTGCGTATGCAGAAGAACCGATTGCGAAGAGATGCCAGCCATCACCGAACACACCATCGTTAGCCCAATCGGTAGCCCATGTACCTACTGTTGTAACTGATACATAGTATACGATGAACATAACTACTGCAAATATAGGAAGAGCAAGCCATCTGTTGGTTACAACCTTATCAATCTTATCTGAGGTTGTGAGCTTTCTCTTGGCATTCTTAGTTACACACTCACCGATAATTGATGAAATGTATACGTATCTCTCATTTGTTATAATACTCTCTGTATCATCATCAAGCTCCTTCTCAAGAGCTGCAACCTCTGCTGATACATCAGGAACTGTCTGAAGTCTTGCACCAATCTTGTCATCCTTCTCAAGAAGCTTGATTGCGAAGAATCTCTTCTGCTCCTCTGCAACCTGAGCACCAAGCTTATCCTCAACAGTCTTGATTGCTGTCTCAACGCTTGGCTGGAACTCATGTACAATCTGTGCTGCTTTCTTGCTCTTCGCAAGAGCGACAGCCTTGTCTGCTGCTTCCTTGATACCTGTTCCCTTAAGAGCAGATATTGCAACAACCTCACAGCCGAGCTTCTTTGAAAGCTTATCAAGATGTACCTTGTCTCCTGTCTTCTCAATGACATCAATCATGTTGACTGCCATGATTACAGGAATACCAAGCTCAAGAATCTGTGTTGAGAGATAAAGGTTTCTCTCTATATTAGTACCATCTACGATATTGATGATGGCATCCGGTTTCTCTGTGATGAGGTAATTTCTCGCCACAACCTCCTCAAGTGTATAAGGAGAAAGAGAATATATACCAGGAAGGTCGGTGATTATAACATCCTTTTCTCCCTTAAGCTTACCTTCCTTCTTTTCAACTGTAACGCCTGGCCAGTTACCTACGAACTGATTAGAGCCAGTCAGTGCATTGAACAATGTTGTTTTACCGCAGTTAGGATTACCTGCTAAAGCAATTTTAATTGACATGCCGGAACTTCCTTTCTTTTTCTTTATTAAATAATAGTCAAAGCGAATTAAAATTATGTACTGCTATCTTTTATTAGATAACGCTAACCCATTGTCAAAAAATAAAGGTCTACTCAACCTCTATCATCTGGGCATCTTCTTTTCTGAGTGAAAGCTCATAGCCTCGCACAGTGACCTCAACAGGATCTCCCAAAGGTGCAACCTTTCTTACATAAATCTCAACGCCCTTGGTAATTCCCATATCCATGATACGTCTTTTTACCGGACCCGCACCTGTAAGCTTTGCAACCTTGACAGTCTGACCCACAGCAACTTCTCTCAAAGTCTTCATAATAATCCTCCTATATAAATTGATATTGCTAACGTGTTCGCATGGCTTAATGGCAAGCTATATCATGATTTTGCAAGCCATGTCCTTTCCTATGGCTACTCTGGAATCCTTGATATTCACAATAAGGTTGCCGCCTATATCTGACACAACGGTCACACTGCTTCCAACAACAAATCCCAGGTTCTCCAAGAACTTTCTAGTCTCTTCCTTACCTCCGACCTTCTTAATAACTCCTGTCTCCCCATCCTTCATCATTGTAATCGGCATCATATCATCCCTTCTTCACCTAAAAAATCAATCAATTAGTAATACCTAACTTAAATCATTTGTTAGTATATTCTAACGTTTATTAGATGTCAAGAACATTTTAGAAAAAAATCATCATTTTTTTATGCATATTTCAGCAGTAAGCTTTACATTATTTTACGCCTATAATCTTTAGCTATAATCTTTACAATTTTTTAACTGGAATATTTTTATCCCCAATGCTATACTTTTATCCATAAGTGTAATCCGTTACACAAATTTATTACAGAACGGAGGATTACTATGCTTTACGGTATTTTAGTTGTATCGGCAGTTATTTTTCTATGTATACTCGCCAATAAGTTCTCGGACAAATTCGGAATGCCTACCCTGATACTTTTCATGTTCATCGGTATGTTGTTCGGAAGTGACGGAATAGTCAAGATTCCCTTTGACAATTACGAGCTTGCTGAGCGCGTCTGCTCGATAGCCCTTATATTCATAATGTTCTACGGCGGCTTCAATACGAAGTGGAAGCTCGCACGTCCTGTCGCCGCAAGAGCTGTTCTGCTCTCGACGCTCGGTGTCGCAATCACGGCAGGTGTCACCGCCTTACTGTGCCACCTTGTGCTCCGCTTTTCCATGGCAGAAAGCTTCTTAATCGGTGCCGTGCTCTCCTCAACGGATGCAGCCAGCGTCTTCTCCATATTAAGACAGAAAAAGCTCAACTTAAAGGACGGCACAGCCTCACTTCTTGAGATGGAGAGTGGTAGTAACGACCCGATGTCATACATGCTCACCGTAATCGGAATCGGTCTTGTCGGTGCAGGCGAGACAGGCAACATCGCATGGAATATCTTTTCACAGCTTGCCTTCGGTTCCATCGTGGGAATCGTATTCGCGGTAGTCACAATACTTATACTTACCAAGACCAATGTGGTCACAGACGGTCTCGACACAATCTTTATGATTGCCGCAGTACTCTTCTGCTACGCTGCCTCCGAGCTTGTCGGCGGCAACCAGTACCTTAGCGTATATTTCATGGGTATTATAATAGGTAACAGCAGGATTAAAAATAAGAATATCCTCATCCCGTTCTTTGACGGAGTTACAAGCCTTGCACAGATACTTATATTCTTCCTGCTCGGTCTTTTGTCCTTCCCTCACAGGATGCCTCAGATAATTCTTCCGGCACTTGCGATAGTTGTCATTCTTACACTAGTTGCACGTCCAATAGCGGTATTTGCCATTATGCTTCCATTCAAGTCAAGCATAAAGCAATGTCTGCTTGTGTCATGGGCAGGTCTGAGAGGAGCCGCATCCTCCGTGTTTGCAATCATGGTAATCTCAAGCGGAGCCAACATATCCTATGACCTGTTCCACATCGTGTTCATGGTTTCACTCTTCTCAGTTGCCATACAGGGAACACTCCTTCCGGCAGCTTCAAAGAAGCTTGACATGGTTGACGAGAACGCCGATGTCCGCAAGACCTTCAACGACTATCAGGAAGAATCGGCTATCACTCTTATGCGTATGTTCATACCCGAAGGGCACAACTGGGTTGACAAGATGGTTCGCGATGTCAACATGCCTACCGGCTCACTTGCCATTATGATTAAGCGCGGAAAGGAGAATATCGTAACCCGCGGTGACACCGTAATCCGCGCCGGCGACAACATAATTCTCAGCGTCCCGGCATATGAACCTACCGCGAATGAACAGCTTGAGGAAACTCACATAGACAAGAACAATCCTTGGTGCGGCAAGACGATAGCAGAGCTTAACCTCCCGCCTAACGAGCTTATCGCGATGATTATACGCCACAACGAGAACCTTATCCCCGATGGAAAAACCCTGATTGAGGAGGGGGATGTGGTTGTGACGTACAAGTAAGAACATACAAGGGTGCCAAAATATGTTTATCTTTATAATGTGCGATTTTCCATATGGCTTATATACTGCTGCTTAACTGTACGAAGCCAAGATATTCTAAGAACTCTTAATATACAATGGCATCAACTTACGCCACCGATGCCAGCCGACCATCCATGGTCTGTGGCATCTTAGCCGGCATCCATGCCGACTATGGCTGTACATTGTAAGAGTTCCAAGAATATTTAGGCTTCTCCCAAAAAAGCAGCAGTATATAAGCCATATAAAAACCGCGCAATTCAGTATAACGAGCATATTTTGGCACCTTATTTATTTCTGACATAACAGACTTTTGCAACAAAAAATCAGCCATGCTCAAGAACCTGATTGATATACCCGGCTGCATATATGTATGGCCGCGATTTATGGCTACATTAAGCGGCTGTACATATATGCAGCGGGTATACCTTCACACCGTCCACGCATGGCTGACACTATAATTATAAATTGTATATCAAATACTTATAAGTAAGACATTACTGCTCCTTGCGCTTGCGGAACAGGTACTCGTCAAGCTGCTTCTTTATGTCCTCCGGTATCTCTCTCGATACAGGGCATACTGCCGCGTTCGCGAAACGCTCCGTGAATAATGTAAGGAACTCAATGTCCTTCTCAAGCTGCTCCATGGACATCACATCCATGAGGTCGTAGCGGCAGTGGATTGGTGCCACATTGCCTCCTGCAATACGGGCAAAGGACACGGCAGGAACACTTTTATCCGCGAATGGTGTTGAGTCGCTCGAATATACACCCGGCTTTGATGATACGGGGAATCCGACCTCGGCAGCCATATATGAAATGTAGTGTGACAGCTTGTTTTCAGCGGATACACATGCTATGAATTTTCCCATGTATGTTCCAATCATATCAAGGTTGATATTGAGTGCGAACTTTTCAAGCTCTTCCTCATGTGCTTTCACATAAGCCTTCGAGCCTAAAAGACCTCTCTCCTCACTTCCGCAGAACACGAAACGGAGACCATAATTAAGCTTCTTATCCCTCAATTTTTCCATGATTCCGAGGAGTCCCGCACAGCCGCTCATGTTATCGTATGCACCATGTGATAAGGTTGTGGAATCATAATGTGCGCTAAGCACAATGTATTCGTCCCTTGCACCCGGAAGCTCAGCAACCACATTGTGTGATTCCCCGTCGTATTCCTTCTGCTTAACTTCAAGTCTTACATTCTTCACGCCGTTCTTGACAAGCTCGACAGCCTCGCCTGCGTTAATCATGGCACAGAGAAGCTTCTTCTCCTCACCCACAACAGCCTCGCGCAGGTCTCTCTGCTCAATATCATTATTCGGATAATGAACATTTCCGTACTGGAACAGAATTGCCTTTGCTCCCGCTTTTACTAAATCCTGATATGTAAAAAATCCTACTCCGCCGGCATCTAACAGCACTACCTTATCCTTGGCACCTGCAATGGACACCTTATCGGTATCCGGCATATAGCAGAGCTCTCCCTCTGCCACTCCGCTTCCGCAGCAGGTAAAAGCCTTGCACTCAATCTCCCTGCCGTCAGCATACAGATGTGCCTCCTCAATGTCTCCCATAGCCACGCGGAAGCTCTCTATCCACGTCTTCACGCCAAGCTGCTCACACTGTCCCTTAAGATACCCGGCAACCTGTAATTCTTCCTTCGTGCCGCTCGCATGTACAAAATCCGTGTTCTCAAAAATACTCTTCAAGTTCATGTTCTCTCTCCTTACGCAAAAACTGCCACATCGTATGCCCGCCTTATGCAGCCTTGCAAATACAATGTGGCAGTCCGCCATCTTTTTATAATATTCTGTTACTTATTTAGTTTTTTGACTTCTTTACGCCCTTCTTAAGTACATACCACAGTGCGCCCGTGATACATACTGAAGAGTATCCGCCACAGATAATACCTACCATAAGAGGTGCAGCGAACTCACGGATTGCACTTACTCCGAGAATAAAGAGTACTACAACCATAACGAAGGTTGTGAGTGTCGTGTACACTGAGCGGCGCATTGTCTGTGAAATACTTGTGTTCACTATCTCTGCAAGGTCTGCCTTACCCATCTGACCAAGATTCTCTCTGATACGGTCAAAGATAACGATTGTGGCATTAATTGAGTAACCTACGATTGTAAGCATACATGCAATGAATGTATTTCCAAGTGTGACTCTTGCAACAGCATAGAAGCCGGCAACAACAAGTACGTCATGTAAAAGTGCAAGAACGGCACTTCCCGCAAAGCGGATATCCTTGAATCTGAACCAAATGTACAGGAGCATGCAGATTGTAGCTATGATTACGGCAACAATAGCGTCTGCCTTCATCTCGCTGCTGACAGCACCGGAAATATTCTCCGTAAGGATTGAGCTCTGCTCAACACCGTACTTGGATGTGAATAACCCCTCGAGTGCCTCTCTCTGCTCTATTGTAAGATTGTTGGTCTTAAATACTACATCATTGCCGCCCTGTACCTTCTGCTGCTGAACTGTGGAATCACCGATTGCAGCCACGATATCAGGAATGATTGTGCTCTCAATTTCAGCCTGTGAGTAATCCTGATTGAAGGTAACGGTTGTTGATGTACCACCCTTGAAATCAAGACCATAGTTGAACATTCCCTTGCCGCGTGCACCGTTAATTGACACAGTCGCAACACCGATAAGGATGAGCACTGCGGAAATACAGAAGAAAATATTCTTCTTTCCGATAAAGTTGAGTGTCTTTGTATTCTTTATAGTACCATAAAGCTGCTCATTCTTTGCACCGAAGTCATAGAATAACTTGAGAAGCAATCTTGTTACAACAAGTGCCGTGAACATTGATACGATAATACCTATTGCAAGTGTGTATGCAAAGCCCTTTACCGCACCTGAGCCCTTAAGTCCGAGAACGAATGCAGCAATAAGTGTTGTGATGTTGCCATCAAAAATTGCTGAGAATGCCTTGTTAAAACCAATCTTCATTGCAGACTGAACAGTCTTGCCTGTACCGAGCTCTTCCTTGATACGCTCGAATATAATTACGTTGGCATCGACCGCCATACCGATTGAAAGTATGATACCCGCGATACCCGGCAGTGTGAATGTAAGACCTGCCACATTGATGATTATGAGTACAAGCATTGTGTAAATGCAGAGTGCGATGCTCGCTGCAAGTCCCGGAATACGGTACACGATAATCATGAATAAAATGATAATTGCAAGACCGATTGTACCTGCTAAAAGGCTGGTACGTATTGCATCCTGGCCAAGCTTGGCTCCTACAACCTGAGAACGAACCTCCTCAAGCTTAACAGGGAGCGCACCGATTCTGATTGTTGATGCAATATTATCGGCTGTCTGATAATCAGACATACCGTTGATTACGGCATTACCGTCTGTGATATGAGCACTTACTCTAGGAACGCTGATGAACTCATTATCATAGTAGATACCGATTGTGTAGCCGTTCTCATATGCAACCTGCGTCGCATCTGCGAACTTCTGTGCTCCCTCATCATAGAGGTTGAGCTCTACAACGAACTCTCTTCCGCCTGTGCTTGTCTGCTGTGAACCTGCCGAAGCATTCTTCACATCCGCACCTGTGAGAAGTATACAGCCGTCTGCCTCTAACTCCTCAATGGTCTTGTTGAGAGTGTACTTATACTCGATTGATTCGCCATCCGCTGCGAGTACAAGTGAACCTGAATAATTGTCTGTTCCGTCAGAGCCCTTCTGTGTGATGAAGTAGAGTTCGCCCGGCTTACCCATCTGTGAAAGTACCTCATTGGCATCTGTAACACCCGGAATCTCTATTGTGATACGGTTAGAGCCCTCCTGATATACTTCCGCATCAGGAGTGTAGCCTTCTGCTCTCTTCTGAAGAATATATGTCGCATCCTTCAAATCCTGACTGTCCACGCTATCGCCGACAGCTTCATAAGTGATGCTGACACCACCTGCAAGGTCAAGACCAAGCTTAATTCCGGACATGCTTCCGTCCTTTGAGCTGCCCCATCCGAAAACTACCGTATAAGCAAGAAAAGCAATTACGGCAATCCATGCGAGGGACTTTAAAATCTTCTTAACCATTTCCTTTTTTTCCTTTCGCTTATGCTTTTTTATAGGTAACTGCACAGCTCTGTTCATGCATATACGATATCTCGCAATCGGTTCGAGCCGTGCAGTCAGCTAATACTTAATTGTCCGGCAGTCTGAGCTTACTCCTCTTCCTGCTCGTCTGCAAGTGCAGCCTTAATCATTATTGCGCACTCAACACGCTTTCTCTCCATCTCACATCCGACCTCATAGCTGTCATTGATGTTGCCATGGAAATTATAAGAGTTGGCAGCACAGCCTCCGCTGCAGAACAGCTTTGCGAAGCAGTCCTTGCACTTAGGCTTGGAATATACGTTGCACTGCTTGAATTCTTCACAGATATTCTTCCTTACGATACCGTCGTCCACATTGCCGAGTAAGAAATCCTCATTGCCTACGAACTGATGGCATGGGTAGAAATCTCCCCAAGGTGTAACGGCAAGATACTCAGTACCTGAACCGCAGCCTGAAAGTCTCTTATATACGCAAGGTCCGCCTGTAAGGTCTATCATGAAGTGGAAGAAATTGAAGCCTCTTCCCTCCTTCTCTCTCTTAATCATCTCAACAGCAAGCTTGTCGTACTCATCAAAAATCTGTGGAAGATCTTCCTCTCTGAGTGCATATGCATCCTCAGGAGAAGCCACAACAGGCTCTACGGATATCTGCTTGAAGCCCTGATCTGCAAGGCTTAACACATCATTGGAGAAGTCAAGATTGAAATGAGTGAATGTACCTCTCACATAATAATTAGTCTGATTACGGCTCTCCGCAACCTTCTTGAACTTCGGCATTATAAGGTCATAGCTTCCCTTTCCGTTGCGGAAAGGTCTCATTCTGTCATGAACCTCCTTACGTCCGTCGGTGCTTAATACGATATTGCCCATCTCCTTGTTGACGAAATCAAGAATCTCATCATTTAAGAGAACACCGTTCGTTGTAAGTGTGAATCTGAACTTCTTATTGTTAGCCTCTTCTATTGAACGGCCGTACTCAACAAGCTGCTTTACCACGTTCCAGTTCATAAGAGGCTCACCGCCGAAGAAGTCAACCTCAAGGTTCCTTCTTGTTCCCGAATTGGCAACAAGGAAATCAAGAGCCTTCTTACCTACCTCAAAGCTCATAAGAGCTCTTCTTCCGTGATACTCGCCCTCCTCGGCGAAGCAGTACTGACATGCCAAATTGCAGTCATGTGCAATATGTAAACATAACGCCTTAACAACCGGCTGACGGTTCTTAAAGCTGTCTATGTAATTTTCATAAATATCTTCGGTGAAAAGAGAACCCGCATCCTTAAGTGCAGTGATCTCCTCATAGGCTTCCTTAATATCATCTGACGAATACTTGTCCCCAAGCTTCGCACTAATCTCGTCGAGACTCATGTTCTCGTACATAGGTATCATATCATAGACTATCTCATCAACAACATGTACGGAGCCGCTGTTTACGTCCAACACAATATTATACCCATTATTCTTATACTGATGTACCATCATAATTCCTTCCTAAACTTAAACTCTAACTCTACCTTAACCGCAATAGACCGGATAGCCGTCCTCAGACAGCCGTCCGGTTCACACGGGGCAATACAGGTTATGCAGATTATCAATCCGATTACTGCTTAAATGTATGCCTGATTATTTGTTCTCACAGCTCTGGTTGCCGACTGTGCAGGATGTCTTACATGCAGACTGGCAGGATGTCTGGCACTCGCCGCAGCCGCCCTTCTTCATGGACTCCTTAAGATTTCTTGTGTTAATTGTCTTAACGTGCTTCATGAAAAACACCTCCTTATTAAAATAAGCTCCATAGATTATATCACATACTTTTTATTTTTGAAAGCTTTTTTTATAATTCGTCATTTGACCGTCATTTGACGTTCATATTGACCTATCTGTAATAGTTTCCCCAGTTGTCAATAATTTCCTTAGCCTCATTCATTCCGAGTCCGGTGATATCACGGAATTCCCTTATGGCTGTAATTTCATCACCGGCTGCAACATATCCGTTGATTCTGTCCGCATCAGCCTTAGGAATTCTGTTGCCTGCTATAAGCACACTGTCAACACCGTTAGCATAGGATGTCGTGTCAGTCTGAGCTGTTCCTGCCTGAACTGTCCCGGCATTGCTGCCTGGGTTATCTGCGGAAGCTGCTGCATAGCCGTTATTGAAGGCTGCCTGCTCGGCTGCTTCCTTCTTTTTCTTGTTTGACTTTCTGGCAAAGTGAATAACAATAACCAGCACGCCAAGTAAAATAACACCCATTGATGCATATACCATAATGCTTGTAGTCTTGAGATCCTTTAACTCGAGGCAGATTGGAAGCAGGTACTGCTCGAAATCATCTCTGTCTGTTGAATCGAACCATTCCATATCCTCAAACCACTCTACCATGTACTCGTAGCCCTCATCATCGAGCTTCTGAATATTTCCCTCTGCTGCGAATTCAACATCTGTAAAGTAATCAGCATCGCCCAAAAGAACATCCCATGTATCGTCCGCTATTCTGTCGAACGCCTTTTTATCATCAGAGCTTACCTTAACTGACATAAAGTAGGTATCGTCGCCATCCTCGTTGAATACAGGAATAATGTAGTAATAGTGGTATGTACGTCCCGTAACGTTTCCTGTCTTGGAATTTTTGGTTGTAGTCTCAAGTGTTCCGTATGTATCAAGTACAGCATATATACTTGTTTTGATTCCATCACCAATCTTGATATCCTTGGCATCTACATCATAGATGTCATAAGCTCCCGTAAAGGCTGACTTGATGTTCTCCCTGCCCGATACAAGCATCATTATACCGAACACAATAAGGACAAATGCAACAGAAAGCCATGTTCCCTGATTTTTGGATTTTACTTTTTTCATTTTTTTCCTCTCCCATATCTAATTATTTGTGTGATAAATCTATTCTCCCGAAACAGGTATATCCCTAAGCAGTACCGCATAAGGGCCTGAGTACGAGCTGCTTTCATAATGCTCGGTTGAAAATTCCATGCTGCCCTGAGCATCTATAAGGCTTCCGTTCACGGAGCCTCCTGTCACAAGACTTACGCTGCCGTTATCATAGAGGTAAGCAAGTCTTATCTCACCTGCGAAGTGTCCTGTCATTGAGTCCATATTAAAGTCTGAGAAGCTCACAACATGAAGCACGCGTCCGGACTTAAGCTCTTCAAGACTCTTGGTTCCGTTGTCTGCCACAAGCTTGCTGTATTCGCCTGTCGGAGCCGCCTTAAGATACTGCGATACTCTTAAGCCGCCGTGAATATTCTTAAGCACGCCGTCCTTTATAAGCTCACAGTCCTTCATTCTTATTCCGTCATTATTGTACGGAGCTGATGAGTGAAGTGTAATGTTGAGCTTTTCACCCTCAACCGCATCACCCTGAACCTTCATGCCAATCTCATAGGTTGAATACTTAGGATAAATATAAGCAGCATCAGCTCTTCTTGAATAAAATGAGAGAACCTCCCTCACGCTGTCCTCAGACAGAAGCACATCATATCTTCCCGCTGCCGGAGCCTTGGATGCTCTTGCCCTGTCTACAACAGTATTAAGCTTATTGGAGACAAGCTTCTTAAGGCTGTCCTTGTCAAGCTCGTCATATGAGAAATCCTGATACAGCTCAACATCCTCCGGTTCGAGACACTGTACAACGAACTCTCCCTTTACGGAATAGCTCTCATACCCGCAGTCAACTCCTGCACTGTTGATTATATTCACCGTCTTCTTTTCAACAAAAAGCTCTGCTGAATTGACGAAGCTGTCTTCTCTGTTATCAGCCTCAAATAAAGCCTCAGCCATACGTCCTGCTGCCTCAGCAAGTGTAAGCTGTGCAAGGCTTCCCTCTGCCTTAACAGGCTCTTCCTTCGTACCTGACACAATGGAATAAAAAGGATTCATGGCAAAGCCCGCTGCATAGTAAGCATCGTTCAATGTCTTTTTTACCTCCTCCTCATCCATCCCCTGATGTATCATACATGAAGCCGCGCCTCTTTTTTGTCCGTCAGGGCTGTCATTATATACCGTGACATTCCACTCATCGAGTGCTTCCGTTCTTGTCATATCGAGCGTCTGCTTTATAAAGAACATTTCCTTACAGTTCTTCTCACACTCCGTAATCAGATAATTCTCTATCCCTAGGGAATTAAGTGCATTTACAATTATATCTCTCATGCCGTTCTCCATTTCTATCCCAATCTGATTTTTGCCTTAATATAAGGGCCGCCATCCGATACCTTGACGAATTCCTTGTAGCCCTTGCCGCAGAAGCCGCTTCCGCGAAGTTCGAAGTTATCCGACACCATCGTAATGGACTTTAACAAATCAGGAACATATCCGGTAAGCACTATCGGTGAATATACCTTGCCGGTGAGTCTGCCATCCTTGATTTCCCTTGCCATATTCACAAGGCACTGTATTCCCCAGTTCTTAGGATCCTCCATTCCGCTTGTTGCATTCTCAAGCAGGAAACCGTTCGAAATTGAAGCAATCATATCCTCAAGCTTGTCATGACCTGCCTCAAAATAAGTGTTGGTCATTCTGGTATATGCCTTCCTGCGATAGCTCTCTCTTCTTGAATTGCCCGTAGGCTCAGTTCCGAGCCTCATCGCAGCCATCGTATCTGAGATACCCTGCTTTAAAACACCGTTCTCTATCACAAGGGTATCCTTTGCCGGAACCCCGTCATCATCAAAGAAGCAGCTTGCGACCTCGTCCCCGACAGCCGCACCATCATGCATATTTACAAGCGGTGACGCAACATACTCACCTACATACTTTTCAGCAAGTGCTCTCTTCTTGGCGAACATATCCATCTCAACGCCATGGCCGAATGCCTCATGTACGATCATTCCCGTAACCTCGGGTGTGCATATGCAGTCATACTCACCCGGAACAATAGGCTCACTGTCAAGGAGTGCAACCGTCATCTCTACCGAATGCGGTATGGCAGCCTCAAGTTCATCAAGCACCTCCGCGCCTCCGAGATTTGATGCACTTGTAAAGTAGCTCTTAACCTCATTGCCCTTCCTTGCTATGAACGACATGGCACAGTCAGTCCACATAACATTCTGCTCCATATCCTTATTAGCCGACAAAAAGAGCTTGGAATACTTCTGACAGCTCATTCTTGCACTGCAGTCAAGTATTCTCTCATCAGTCTTAAGGCCCTTCTGTCTCAAATCCGTGAGCTTGTCGATAACCTTCTGTGCTCCCATTGTGAACGGATTAACCTCATATTCCGTATTCTTAATGAACTGTGCAGGCTCATCCTTAAGCATTAGAAGCTTTGTCTTCTCAATCTTATCGGGCACGGCATTCTTAAGTGCCTCTATCTCACCTATTATCTTCTCAGCCTGTGTCTCAATATCCGCCTCAAGCTTATTAAACGAATACTCAGCGTACTCACCCTGTGAATATGCCTTAATAACATATCCTCTGTTGCAAAGCATTCCAAAATCTCCGGTGTTGATACCGGATGCAGTTACGGAATATATCTTTGCCTCGGAATCCACCGCAAGTATGGATGCATACTCATACTTCTTAAGTAAAATTCCAAGCAGCTTCTTAAGTTCAGGCTTAGCCTTTCCCAAAAAAGCACTGCTTTCAACCGTTCTCTTATCTGCCATCTTGTATTATCCTTTCCAAAACCGCCGCCAGTACTTTGGCAGTCAATTATAACTACTTAAAAATGGCAGCACGGCAAATCGCCGGGCTGCCACAAATATATTACTTCACATTACTATATTTGTCCAGTAGTTCTCTTTTCCTATAATATATTATTTATGCATTGAACATAACCTTCTCGCTGTTGAATGCCTTGGTCATCACTGCAACCATAATAACCGCATATGCATATGTGCTTATCGTGGTGGCAAGGAAGTTCGTCATGGTAATCTCTCTTGTGAGAATGTCCTTGAATGCCATTGAGCTTCCGTATACCGGAATAAGATACTTATAGAACACGCCGTCGGCAGACGTATACATGGTAATCATTCCTGCCACAAGCACAAGAATATATACAGGTGAAATGTATGATGATGCTTCCTTGACATTCTTTGCAAACACTGCAACCAAGCATATAATTGATACATATAACAGTACTACGCCAATCATAAGTACAATCATCTGTGCAATCTGCACACCCGTGAAATTGATTGACAATCCTTCAAGTGCCTCACCTCCGCCGACTGTTCTTATAAGCACCGGAAGTGCCGCAAGCATCGCGATAATATATACCGCAGCTGACATTACTGCCAGTATGGACAGTGAAAATACCTTGCCGAGAACTATCTGTTCACGCTTCACAGGTGAAAGCAGCATCGTCGCAAGAGTTCCTCTCTCCTTCTCACCTGCAATCATATCGACACCAAGCCCCATCGCCCCGGCAAATATAAGCATTGTTATAAAGTAAGGCAGCATCGTTCCAAGCATCTTTCCGACAGCCTTATCCTCGTCCTGAAGTTCAACATCACTTACCGAAAACATTTCAACGGCTGCATAATTGCCGAATCTGCTGCCAAGAAGCAGCTGCTTGTAGGCATCAAGATATGTCATATATATTTCTCTTGCCTCATTGGAATAATCCTCGGACGGATTATACGATAATTCAATGTCGGGAGTGCTTATGCTGTCAATATCATTCATTCCCACAGTGACCTGCTCATCAAACCCATCCGGGAACGTCATAATAAGATCCGTTGAGGCATTATAGAGTCCTGACTCCGCCTCAGAAATCTTATCCATGTCAGTGCTCTCTAATACCGTATATCCCGATAATCCTGCCGACTGTGCGAACATCCTGAAGCTGTCAGGCTCATTAACTACATACACAACAGGCTCATGTGCCTGAACATCATCAATCTGCCCCTTGATAAGCATTCCCATAAGTGAAAAAATACCGACAACAAGGATAACAGGCAGCACAAACAATGACATAATCATCTTCTTATCCTTGAATACTCTTCTGAGCTCCTTAGATACAATTGCTTTTATACCGTACATTTATCTGTCCTCCTTATGATTAACTCTGTAAAGCTCAAAGAACGCATCCTCCAGATTATCCCTTCCGGTCTTTTCATATATATCCTGAAGAGTTCCCTCAGCCGTCTTCTTTCCATCTATTATAACTACAAGTCTGTCGCAGAGCTTCTCCGCCTCGGACATGATATGTGTGGATACAATCACAAGCTTTCCTCTCTTCTTAAGCTCAAGAAGGTAGTCCGTAACCGAACGAGCCGTAATAATATCAAGTCCGGATGTAGGCTCATCGAATATTACTATGTCGGGGTCATGCACAAGGCTCACCGCAATGGCTGCCTTCTGCTTCATTCCTGTCGAAAGCTCATCTATCTTCTTATCCTCAAACCCATCTATGCCAAAGTAGGAAAACAGCTCCTTCCTTCTCTCCTCAAGCTTATCCTCCGGCACCTGATGAAGCCTGCCGAAGAAATTGAACAGATACTTCGCTGAGAACTGCGGGTCAAGCTTAATCTCGTTGGTCAGAAAGCCGATGCTTGCTCTTACCTTCTCCGGTTCCTTAACCGTGTCATAGCCATCTACAACGACAGTACCCTCTGTCGGCTTGAGCAGTGTTGCAATACATCTGAGTGTCGTGGTCTTGCCGGCACCGTTAGGTCCAAGCAGGCCTACTATCTCACCCTTATCCGCCTCGAACGATACACCATCAACCGCAGTCTTCGTGCTGTTCCTGGTCTTGAGCTTCTTCATCTGATTGGACGAGAGCTTATAAATCTTAGTCAGGTTCTTAATCTCTATCATATTAATCCTCCATCTCATATTCTTAAAAGTGTTCTGAACAACACTCCTCTTCACTACAATCCCATTATATATCACAGTAGCAAAATGTCAAGTATTTTTTACATAATGTAATTTGAAAAAGCAGAGGTATCTCTGCTTTATACAGCAATACCTCTGCTTTTATACTCACTCTATAATAAAATTCTTCATTCTGTCCTCAAGATCCTGGGCAATTCCCTTAAGCTGTACAGCATCATTTGCAATACCCTCAACAGTACCCATAGCCATCGTTGTAGATGCACTGGTCTCCTCTGTGGATGCAGCGTTCTCCTGCGATACGGAAGAAAGATTCTGAATGACATCGACAACCTTTTCCTTTGACTTGTCCATATTCTGAACGCTCGATGCGATACTGTCTATTCTGTCTGTAAGACCTATGATTCCCTTGATTACCTGATTCAATATATCGGCAGTCTTTTTCATATCCTCGGACTGCTTGTTGACTATTCTGCTCACAGCATCCGTCTTCTCAACTGTCTCATTCGACTTAGTCTCAAGATCATGTATGATGTCCTGTATATCTGCCGCAGATGATGTGGTCTGCTCAGCAAGCTGCTTGATGTTCTCGGCAACAACCGCAAAGCCTCTCCCGGCATCACCGGCTCTTGCTGCCTCGATTGATGCATTGAGTGAAAGAAGGTTGGTCTGGCTTGCAATCTCGGTGATAAGATTTACAACCTCGGCAATCTTCTCTGCCGCTTTATTGGCATCATGTGTCTTGTCGCTCACAACTCCGATATGTTCAACCATCTCATGCTGTCCGTCAATAAGCTGCTTTAAGATATTCTCAGCATTCTCGCCGAGTGACTTCATATTATCGGCATCACTTGCAAGTGCCTCCGTATTATCATTTACCCTGTCTATCATGTTGCCGATCTCGATTACGCTCTCCGAAGCGCTCTGCGTCTCCTGTGCAAGCATCGTCGCACCGTTAGCCATCTCATCAACGGCTCTGTCGGTATCCTTCATGTTCGTCATGGTATTGGCAGCCGACTCGCTTAAGCTGTCCGACTGGTTAAAAAGATTCTTACTCTGAACCTTTAAGTCCGCAACTACTCCCGTGAGCTCGCCTCTTAACTTCAGCACGGCATTCATTATATTGCCAATCTCATCCTTAAGCTTGAAATAACGCTGCTCCTTGTTATCATTGCTTGCACGGAAATCAAGCTCTGCAAGCTTGTCAACCGAACCTGCAACATATGTAAGCGGTGATATCATCCTGCTTATAAAGAATGCCATTGCCGCAATCGCAATTATTCCGATAATTATTGTGATAATCGTCACATCAGTGATAAGCTTGTACGAATCCGCCATGACATCGCTGTCGTCCGCTGATACTACAAGAATGAAGCTTCCTGCTGCACCCGTGTAGCAGGAAGCATACTTCGTGCTCCCGTTAAAAACATACTGAACCACACCCGTATCATGCCTTACACCCGCCTTTAAGTCCTGTACATATGACTTAACCACGGAATTCTCCACAGTCTTTCCTATCTTATCGCTTGTAGGATGGTAGAGCATTGTTCCGTCTGCATCAACCATATATGCATATGATGATGAGACACCCTCAATTCCCACACCTGCAAGAATAGTCTGAAGCACCATCGGGTCAAAAGCCTTGTCCTCTCCCAAATCGGCAATAATATTGTCCACCTGTCGTCCATATGCCAAAGCTATATCGTTCATGTAATTCCATACGACCTTCTTATAGCTTGCTCTCGACTGATGAATTGAATAAAAATTAATTAATCCTCCCATCATAACACATATTACCAGTGTCATCATAGTCAATCTGAACTTGATTGAATGATAAAATTTCATCTTCATAGTGAAATTTCCTCCTGCACATACTTTTTACATAACGGCATTTATAGATATGAATCTTCCATAAACAGCCCCTTCATGGCTGAATTTTAACACCATGCATATACAGCGTCAATAAATATTTTTTTGATTAAAAAAGCCTCCAAAAGTAAGTCGCCACTAACTCCTGTAAGTTAATATTGTTTTAAAGTGATAAAATGATAGCATTGTTGAAAAATATGTGCTATAATAAATATATCTATACGTGAAAAGAGGTTTATCATGACTAATACGAACGAATCTGCTGAAAATTATCTTGAAACAATATTGGTTCTTAGCAAAAAGCTTCCCGTAGTGCGTGCAGTTGATATTTCCAATGAGCTCGGCTTTAAGAAGTCCA
The DNA here is from genome assembly GCA_934343915.1 of uncultured Lachnospiraceae bacterium. Lineage (GTDB taxonomy): Bacteria > Bacillota > Clostridia > Lachnospirales > Lachnospiraceae > CAG-882. The sequence goes on from CAKRIL010000010.1 coordinate 41,235, forward strand.
GCGTCAGCATTGCGATGAAGAATCTTCGTCTTAAGAATCAGATTACCGTAACCGATTCCGGCTTCATATATCTCACCGACGAGGGACGGGCTATCGCTGAGATGATATATGAGCGTCATGAGCTTTTATCATCATGGCTTGTAACACTTGGTGTTAATCCTGAGATTGCCGCCGAGGACGCATGTAAGATTGAGCACGTTATAAGCCCTGAGAGCTTCGATGCCATCAAGCGTCATGTTCATGGGGCGGGGGCTTAATACCATGAAGAAGAATATTTTACGCTTCGCAGGTGCAGCCCTTATACTCACAATGTGTACAGGACTTTTTTCAGGGTGCTCCAAAAAGCCTGAGGTCAAGACAGATATCAACATAGCCGTGATGGCAGGCCCTACCGCAATAGGACTTGTGAAGGTTATGAATGACAACGAGCAGGGAAAGGCAGCGAACAACTATAACTTTCAGGTATATGGTGAGGCTACCGGGATTTCAACCGGGCTTATCAAAGGCGAGCTTGATGTCGCCTGTGTTCCGTGCAACCTTGCAAGCGTTCTCTATAATAAGACTGAGGGCAATATAATCGTCGCAGCCATCAACACTCTCGGCGTTCTGTATATCGTTGAGACAGGTGACAGCATACATTCCGTATCCGACCTTGCTGGAAAGACCATATACACAACAGGTCAGGGAACCACTCCCGAATACACACTGCGCTATATTCTCTCCGGCAACGGACTTGACCCTGACAATGATGTCACAATAGAGTTCAAAAGTGAAGCCGCCGAGGTTGTCAGTGCTCTTTCCGAAAACCCTGATGCCATCGCAATGCTTCCGCAGCCTTATGTGACCGTCGCAATGAACAACAACGACAAGCTCCATATTGCACTTGATGTCACTGAGGAATGGGAGCATATTGACAGCGGCACAACCGTAGTAACGGGTGTTGTCGTGGCACGAAAGGACTGGGTGGACAGCCACACTGATGCATTCAATGCATTTCTTGACGAATACCCTGCTTCCGCTGCATATACCAACGACAATATTGATTCCGCAGCCGAGCTTATCGAGCACTTCGGAATCTTTAAGGCAGCCATTGCCAAGAAGGCTATTCCATACTGCAACGTCACCTTTATATCGGGAACAGATATGAAGTCCAAGGTATCCGCTTACCTCTCTGCTCTGTATGAACAGAATCCGGCAGCCGTGGGCGGCAGTCTCCCTGATGACAGCTTCTACTATATGGTAAAATAATTATATCACCTTTGGAGACAGCATGAAGAAGGTTATACCTCACAGAGTACACACAACAACCGAACATAATAAGCACGCGCTCACAAAGGTAGCCTCCGTCATATTCTGGCTTGCCATGTGGGCTGCTGCCGCCAGGATAATCGACCGGGAACTTTTTCTTCCCGGTCCTCTTTCGGTTATGGCAGCCTTATCAAAGCTTGTATCAGCGGGCAGCTATTGGCTTGCGATAGGCAATTCCATGCTCAACATCATATCGGGCTATCTGCTTGCCATTCTTATCGGACTTTTCCTCGCCGTAATCTCATACCGCGTAAGCGCAGCATGTTACTTTATCTCGCTGCCCCTGCGCATAATAAGAACAATCCCCGTTGCATCCTTTATTATACTTGCATTGCTGTGGATATCCTCGTGCAGACTGGCACTTCTCATCTCATTTCTCATGGTTATACCCATCGTGTATGAGAATGTTCTTGAAGGTCTTAACAACACTGACCCTGAGCTTCTTGAGATGGCTTACATAGCGAAAATGCCTTTTATGAAAAAAATAAGGCTCATATATATTCCACAGCTTATGCCATACATGTTTACCGCACTCTCAACAGGTGCGGGGCTCGCATGGAAATCAGGAGTTGCCGCCGAGGTTATCGGAATAAGCCGCAACACCATAGGCAACCGACTATACCAGTCCAAAATATATCTCGACACTCCTGAGCTCTTTGCATGGACACTCACGATAATAATTATAAGTCTCATATTTGAAAACAGCATTAAAGCACTCACAAAGAAGCTTCAAGACGGAGGCAGCCTGAAATGATTCTTGATTTATCCCATGTATGTAAAACCTACAACGGCAGTTCAGTTATAGACGACCTCTCGTTCTCGCTTGATGCCCGTGAACGAACAGCAATTCTTGGTGCCTCAGGTCAGGGAAAGACAACCCTTTTAAAGCTTATTCTCGGACTGACTGCCGCAGACAGCGGCAATATACTTGTCTGCGAAGATCTTCACAGACTTGCCGTATTTCAGGAGGACAGACTTCTCATGAGCTTCAACGCATTGGATAACCTCAATGTCTACCCATATCCGTTTATGGAGAATGAGGCTCTCTCACTGCTCTCCCACCTTAAGCTCACTGATGCGGCACATGAAAAAAAGCCCGCCCGTGAGTACAGCGGCGGCATGAAAAGACGGCTTGCAATAGCAAGAGCGCTCTACGGCTGTATCAGGGTACACACATCCTTTCCCGATGCCCCGCTGCTTTTAGTTATGGATGAGCCATTTAAGGGCTTAGACCCTGACTTAAAGGCTCAGGTAATCAGCACGACAGATGAGGTTCTGAATGCAGCTGCGGCAGCACTTTTACTGGTAACGCATGACGAAAAAGAAGCCGCAGCACTGAACTGCGGCTTCCTTAAGCTGTGAACATTATTTATCATCCGTATCCCACTTATCACAGAGCGATATAATCTGGTCAGCGAACTTTCCCATATCCTTGTTGGCGAGACCATCGCTCTTTTTTACTATCGCAAGAAGCCTCTGTGCAGCTGCCACAAGTCTTGCATATATTCCTGAAGCAGGTCTTACCTTCTTCTCAACAGGTACAGGTGCTGCTTCATACTCGAAGGTTCCGTCGGCAAGGTTGAATATCGTTCCGCTGTACGGTGCATACGCTCTCTGCCCGTGTTCAATCTTAAGGCATTCCGCGAAGCTTACCGTGACGGAATCCTCCCCGTGAACAACGAATACCTTATCAGGCTTCTTCTTAAATGCGCTGATCCACTCAATAAGTCCATTCTTATCTGCATGACCGCTGAGTCCCTTAAGCGTAAGGATCTCCGCCCTTACCTCTATTGTCTCACCAAAAAGCTTAACCTCCTTGGCTCCCTCGACAATCGCACGTCCAAGCGTTCCCACTGACTGGTAGCCGACGAAGAGGATTGTCGATTCAGTTCTCCACAGATTATGCTTAAGGTGATGTCTTACACGTCCCGCATCGCACATTCCCGATGCAGATATAATAACCTTCGGTGTTGTGTCAAAATTGATTGCCTTGGACTCCTCACTCGTAATCGACAGATGCAGATTTTTAAAGGTCAGAGGGTTAATTCCCTGCCTTACAAGCTCAGCTGCCTCAGCATCATAGCATTCCTCCCTGTTGTCAACGAATACCGCCGTCGCTTCAACCGCCATCGGACTGTCCACATACACAGGAAAATCAGGCAGCTCCGGTATCATATTCTGCTGCTTAATCTGCCTTATGAAGTAAAGAACCTCCTGCGTTCTCCCAACGGCAAAGGAAGGAATAACCACATTGCCGCCTCTCTTTAACGTAGCGGCAATAACCTTGCTTAACTCTCCCACATAATCAATCTTCTCGGAACTGTGAAGTCTGTCACCATAGGTTGACTCCATCACTACATAATCAGCTTCCTCGGTATAGGCAGGATCCTTAAGCAGCGGCTGATGCTTGTTGCCTATATCCCCGGAGAATACTATTTTCTTCTCAACTCCGTTCTCATTAAGCCATACCTCTATGCTCGAAGAACCGAGCAGATGACCTATATCCGTAAATCTTATCCTGATTCCGTCGCATACCTCGACAAGCTCACCGTACATGCATGGCGTAAATCTCTTAATAATTCCGTCCGCATCCTCCATACCATAGAGCGGCTCCGCCTTCTCCACGGTGCTGCTTCTCTTAGCCTTGCGATCCTTCCATTCAGCCTCCATCATCTGAATATGCGCACAGTCGCGAAGCATTATACTGCTTAGCTGCGCTGTCGCCTCAGTTGCGTACACTCTTCCTCTGAAGCCCCTCGCATAGAGAAGCGGCAGCAGTCCCGAATGGTCAACATGCGCATGCGTCAAAAACACATAATCAATCATAGCCTCCGACACGGGAAGCGGTGCATTCTCAAATACATTAACCCCCTGTTCCATTCCGTAATCCACCAGAATATGCTTTCCACAAGCCTCAATATAATGACAGCTTCCGGTAACCTCATGGTCTGCTCCGATAAATTCCAGCCTCATATCTACACCTCCGTCATTTCACTGCATATAATATATAGTAAATTATACTATTAATTGAAGATATTTCCAAGCAATTTTTGTAATTTTTATAATAATTTGAATTATTTTATATTCAATTTATAGTCATAGCCTTTAAAGGAGGTCTCATGAAAAAACCGATATATTTTGACAACGCAGCAACAACCCGTGTTAATAATGATGTATTAAATTCAATGATACCTTACTTTTGTGATGAATACGCCAATCCGGCAGGTGCATACAAAAGCGCCGTAAATGCCGGGAAGGCCGTCAACCGCGCCCGCATACAGGCGGCAAGACTTATCGGTGCGCGCCCTAACGAAATCTACTTTACAAGCGGCGGCTCAGAATCGGACAACTGGGCTATAAAGGGCTATGCCCACAGCATACGCATGAAGCGCCAGGGCGGCTCCTGCCACATAATCACCTCCTCCATCGAGCACAATGCCATCCTCAACTCCTGCCGTTCTCTCGAAGCAGAGGGGTTCAGCGTAACCTATGTTCCATGTGACTCACACGGCTTCGTCCGCCCTGAATCCGTGCTCTCGGCGCTTCGCGAGGACACTATTCTCATCTCAATAATGAGCGCCAACAACGAGGTAGGCTCAATACAGCCAATAAAGGCAATCGGGCAGATAGCCCGCAGACATCAGATTGCATTCCACACTGATGCGGTTCAGGCATACGGGCATATACCGATTAATGTGAATGAATGTATGATAGATATGCTGAGCGTAAGTGCCCATAAGTTCCATGGGCCTAAGGGTGTGGGTTTTTTGTATATCCGAACAGGTCTTGAACTTCCTTCCTATATTGACGGCGGTTCCCAGGAGAACGGACATCGCGCGGGAACCTCCAATGTCCCCGGAATAGTCGGGCTCGGAAAAGCCTGTGAGATAGCAGGACGCAATATGCAGAGCAACATCAATAATCTCTCCCGTCTTAGAAACCGCATAATCCGCCGGATAAAGCAAGGACTTCCGGATGCAGTTCTAACAGGCTCCGAGCAGATGCGCCTTCCGAATAACGTAAGCTTCTGCTTTCCACATGTTGAATCTGCTGCCCTCCTTGCAATACTCGATTCGGAGGGAATCTGTGCATCTGCCGGGAGTGCATGTTCAACCGGTGCAGCAGGTCCTTCCCATGTCCTTATAGCAATGGGAATCAACCCTGACCTTGCCGGCGGCTCACTCAGGCTTACAATATCAGGCGAGACAACTCCCGAGGAGGCTGATTATGTGGCTGACACCGTAATACGGGCTGTCAAAAAGCTTCGAATGCAAAAGTAGTGTTTAGAACTTGTATACTAGTTGACATATGATAAGAATTTGTTATAATCTATGTAAAGCTTATGACAAATATTCCCGATAAGAGGAGGTATACAAATGCAGATGACTTTCCGCTGGTACGGCGAGGGCAACGACACCGTTACCCTCGACCAGATTCGACAGATTCCCGGAGTTGACGGAATCGTATGGGCGCTGCACGATAAGCAGCCGGGTGAGGTATGGGAACCCGAGGAGATACAAAGAGTTTCCGAACAGATTAAAGCCTACGGCTTCAACATGGACGTCGTAGAGAGTGTCAATGTGCATGACGACATCAAAACAGGGCTTCCTACCCGCGACCACTACATTGAAAATTATAAGCAGACCTTAAGAAACCTTAAGGAATTCGGTGTCAAGGTGGTCTGCTATAACTTCATGCCCGTGTTCGACTGGACAAGAACAGACCTTTTTCATCCGGTAGGCGACGGCTCCACCGCCCTCTACTATGAAAAGGACAAGATTATCAATGACCCTGACGAAATGGCAAAGTATATTCTTGAAAAGTGTGAAGGATTCACAATGCCCGGCTGGGAACCTGAGAGAATGTCGCATCTTAGCGAGCTTTTTGAGGCATACAAGAATGTAACCAAGGAGAAGCTGTGGGAGAATCTTAAATACTTTTTGGAAGCACTCATGCCTACCTGCCGTGAATGTGACATAAAGATGGCGATACATCAGGATGACCCTCCTTGGGATATATTCGGTCTCCCGAGGCTGCTCGTCGACGAGCCGGCAATCGACCGCTTCCTAAAGATGGTGGATGACCCGTACAACTGCCTTACACTATGCTCCGGTTCACTCGGCTCCAATCCTGCTAACAATGTCGCTGATATAATAAGGAAGCACTGTGGCCGTATTGCTTTTGCGCACATCAGGAATGTCAAGCATTTCCCTAACGGCGACTTTTCCGAAGCATCACACCGTGACTGCGACGGTGACATAGGCATTCTCGACATAGTTAAGGCTTATCATGACTGCGGCTACAACGGCTATGTACGCCCTGACCACGGCAGACATATATGGGGTGAGAAGTGCCGCCCCGGCTACGGACTCTACGACCGTGCGCTCGGAATAATGTACCTGCTTGGCTGCTTTGACACACTCGACAAATTCGACAAAGCACCTGTCAAATAAAACAACGTATAATTCGGGGGATTTATATGAAACTTACTTTACAAGGAATTAAGAACACTGACGACTGGAAGGGTTACAAATTACCTGAATACAATATAGAAAAAATGCGCCGCACCACTTCTGATGCACCTGTATGGCTTCATTTCGGTGCCGGCAATATCTTCCGCGCCTTTATATGTGCAGCTGCACAACGCCTGTTAAATCAGGGAGCCTCCGATACCGGAATCATCTGTGCAGAGAGCCACGGAACCGAGCTGATAACAGAGTGCTACAAGCCGCACGACAATCTGTGCGTGTCGGTCACAATGAATCCCGACGGAAGTATCGATAAGGAGGTTATCGCTTCCGTCGCCGAAGCCGTCACAACCGCCTTTGACCTTAACAGGCTTACGGAAATCTTCTGCGCCCCGACTCTTCAGATGGTATCATTTACCATCACCGAAAAGGGCTATGCGATAAAAGACAGTCTCGGAGAGGTAACTCCCGAAGTCAAAGCTGACATGGACAACGCCCCTGAGAATTCCACGCATCTTATGTCCCTGCTTGCACGCCTGTGCATCAGGCGCTTTCATGCATGCGGCAAGCCGCTTGCACTTGTGTCAATGGATAACTGCTCCCGCAACGGCGAGAAGCTTGAAGAAGCCATAACAGCCATAGCCTCAGCCTGGAAGGAACACAGCTATATCGATGATGAAGAGCTCAATTATCTTAAAACCTCCGTGTCATACCCATGGAGCATGATTGACAAGATTACGCCGAGACCTGACGCTAAAGCAGAGGCAGTTCTTGAAGCTGACGGCATTGATGATATCAAGGCATTCGTCACATCGGGCGGTGTATATGCTGCTCCGTTCGTCAATGCGGAAAGACCCGAGTATCTTGTTATTGAGGATAACTTTCCTAACGGAAGACCCGCTCTTGAAAAGGCAGGAATACTCTTCACTGACCGTGATACCGTCAACAACGTCGAGAAGATGAAGGTATGCACCTGCCTTAATCCGCTTCATACCTGCCTTGCAGTCTACGGCTGTCTGCTCGGCTATACATCAATCTCAGCTGAGATGAACTCTCACGAGCTTAAAACCCTGATAACGAGAATGGCATACGAGGAAGGGCTGCCCGTCGTGACAGACCCTGGCATTATCAATCCTAAGGACTTCCTCTCGGAGGTTCTTACGCAGCGCCTGCCTAATCCTTTTATGCCCGACACGCCGCAGAGAATAGCAACTGACACCTCGCAGAAGCTCCCGATACGCTTCGGTGAGACCATCAAGCTTCATCTTGAACGCGGCACAGCGGACAAGCTCAGATACATTCCTCTTGTCCTTGCAGGCTGGCTCAGGTATCTGCTGGCACTTGATGATAACGGCAATGCCTTCACCCCGTCAAGTGACCCTCTCCTCGCTGAATGCCGGCAGGTATTAAGCGGCATAAGTCTCGGAGACCATGTGAGCGAGACCGCTCTGCACCCTCTTCTCGCAAACAGCAATATATTCGGAGTTGACCTTGAAGAGGCAGGACTTGCAGCTAAGGTCGCTGAGTACTTTAACGAGCTTATCACAGGTAAAGGAGCCGTGCTCACGACAATAAGAAAATATACGGAATAAGCGGGCAGACAATATGAAAATACCTTCAAGAAACCACGACGAGACAGGGCGTGCATATGCCCTCCGCGTCATAAAAGAAAATATTACGGACACCACCCTCATACCGGGAACTCTTCTCTCCGAGAACGAGCTTGCAAAAGAGCTTGGACTGTCGAGAGTTCCCGTCAGGGAAGCTCTCATAGAGCTGTCAAAATCAGATATCGTGGAGATTCTCCCACAGAGAGGAAGCCGTGTCGCATTAATTGATTTAAGACTTGTGGATGAAGCCGGATTCTTCCGGCGCACCTTGGAATGTGCGGTTGTACGGCTTATCTGTGAACAGTCAGCCTCATCCGGACTCTCTGAGGACTTTTTGCTGGCACTGCGTGCCAACCTGCAGCTGCAGGATTTCTACATAGACAATCCTGCTGCCGATAAGCTGATGGAGCTTGACAATGAATTTCACAGGCTTCTTTTTTCCTATGCCGACAAGGAACGTTGTTACAGAATGTGTCAGGACATGGGAATACATTTTGACAGAATAAGGCGCCTTGCACTCTCCACGGTAAAGGATTTAAAGATAGTCGGTGACCACCATGCGATATACGATGCGATATGCTCCGGCAATGCTGATGAAGCCGAAAGAATCATGAACACGCACCTTACACGGTTCAAGATAGATGAGGAGCTCATACGCGGCAGATATCCGAGTTATTTTGTTAGTTAATCTCTACTTTTGACCGCCTTTTATGTCAATATATTGCGGTGTATTTCCGATTGCATAATGAAGCTTTTTTATTTATAATTTAACTATATGTGAGTGCCTTACTGCGCTCTTCGTAACATTTACACATATAATAAATATAAGTAAGAAGGGAGAATACTATGAAATTCGGTTATTTTGATGACGCTAACAGAGAGTACGTCATAACCACACCAAAGACTCCTCTGCCATGGATTAACTATCTCGGCTGCGGTGAATTCTTTTCATTGATTTCCAATACCTGCGGCGGCTACACCTTCTACAAGGACGCAAAGCTTCTGCGCCTTACCAGATACCGCTACAACGATGTTCCTAATGATATTAACGGCAAGTACTTCTACATAAAGGACGGCGATACAATCTGGAATCCGGGCTGGAAGCCTGTGAAGACTCCTCTTGACAGCTACGAGTGCCGTCACGGTATGGGTTACAGCCGCTTCGCTTCATCCAAGAACGGACTCAAGGCAGATATGCTTTCATTCGTACCTATGAATGACAACTGTGAAGTGACAAGACTCATCCTCACCAACGATTCGGATAAGCCTAAGACCTTCTCCGTATTCTCATATGTTGAGTTCTGCTTATGGAATGCAGATGACGACTCAAGAAACTTCCAGAGAAACTTAAGCACAGGTGAAGTTGAGATTGACGGCTCCACAATCTATCACAAGACAGAATACCGTGAACGCCGCAATCACTATGCAATCTATTCCGTCAACCACCCTATCGACGGCTTTGATACAATCCGTGATGAGTTCCTCGGTGCATACCGCGGAGCACATGAGCCTGAGGTTGTTGAGCAGGGTCATTCCAAGAATTCCGTTGCAAGCGGCTGGTCACCAATCGCTTCACAGCAGATTAACCTCACACTTGAGCCGGGCGCAAGCGAGTCCCTTATCTATGTGTTAGGCTACATCGAGAATCCTCAGGACGAGAAGTGGGAGGCTCCTAATGTTGTCAACAAGAAACGCGCCAAGGAGATGCTTGCCCGCTATGCGACAGACGAGCTTTTCAACGAGGCATTCTCAGACCTCAACGAATACTGGAGCAACCTTCTTGCTAAGTACGAGGTTGAATCCGACAATCCTGAGGTCAACCGTATGGTTAACATCTGGAATCAGTACCAGTGTATGGTAACCTTCAACATGAGCCGTTCAGCTTCATATTATGAATCAGGTATCGGCCGTGGAATGGGCTTTAGAGATTCATGTCAGGATTTACTCGGCTTCGTACATCTTATTCCTGACCGTGCAAGAGAGAGAATAATTGATATTGCTTCCACCCAGTTCGAGGACGGAAGTGCATACCATCAGTATCAGCCTCTTACCAAGAAGGGCAACTCCGACATCGGAAGCGGCTTTAATGATGACCCGTTATGGCTTATCGCCGGAACAAGCGCATACATCCGTGAGACCGGAGATATGTCAATTCTCGATGAGATGGTTCCGTTCGACAATGATGAGAGCAAGGCCAAGCCTCTTCTTGAGCACCTCAAGCGTTCATTCGATTATATTGTCAACCACAAGGGACCTCACAAGCTTCCTCTTATCGGCCGTGCAGACTGGAACGATTGTCTTAACCTCAACTGCTTCTCAGAGCATCCGGGTGAATCCTTCCAGACCTTCGGACCTTCTGAGGGACCTGTAGCCGAGTCCGTATTCATTGCCGGAATGTTCGTTAAGTACGGTAAGGAATATGCAGAGCTCTGCTCCTTAAGAGGCGACAATGCTGAGAGCACACGCGCACTCAGGGAAGTGGATGAGATGTACAATACAGTTCTTGAAAGCGGCTGGGACGGAGACTGGTTCCTTCGTGCTTATGACGCATACAGCCACAAGGTTGGTTCCAAGGAGTGCGAGGAAGGTCAGATATACATTGAGCCACAGGGCTTCTGTGTTCTTGCCGGAATCGGTGTCAAGGAAGGACTTGCAAAGAAGGCACTCGACTCAGTTAAGGAAAGACTTGATACCAAGTATGGTGTCATGATTCTCCAGCCGGCATACACAAGATATCACCTCGAGCTTGGTGAAATCTCCTCCTACCCGCCTGGATACAAGGAGAATGCCGGAATCTTCTGCCACAACAATCCTTGGGTATCAATAGCCGAGACTGTTATAGGCAGAGGTGACAGAGCCTTTGAAATCTACAAAAAGACCTGCCCTGCATACATCGAGGGCATCAGCGAGATACACCGCACAGAGCCTTATGTATACTCACAGATGGTTGCAGGTGCCGATGCAAAGTTCCACGGCGAAGCTAAGAACAGCTGGCTTACAGGTACGGCAGCATGGACATTCGTAAATATCTCTCAGTACATCCTTGGTGTATACCCTACCCACCATGGTCTGAGCGTGAATCCATGTATTCCTGAGGGCTTCGGAGACTTCAAGCTCACAAGAAAGTTCCGTGAGGGTACATACCACATCACAGTCAAGAACCCTGACAATGTACAGAAGGGTGTAAAGAGCATGACCGTTGACGGCAGGGCTGTTGAGGGCTGCATAATTCCTTATGTAAAAGGTCAGACAGAGTATAATGTTGAAATAGTTATGGGCTAATTAACAAGCCACAGGCAGATTAATCCGAATATCTGTCTGTGGCTTTTATACTTGAAAAAACACCCGAATACTATTATAATTTATACATATACAACATGTCAGGACAGCTTTGTCTGCTTTATGACTTAAGAAATACAGATAGGAAGGAAGTACATAATATGCGTTTAGTTACCCGTTCCGATTTTGACGGACTTGCCTGCGGAGCACTTTTAAAGGAAGCAGGTATTATTGATTCATGGAAATTCGCACACCCGAAGGATTTACAGGATGGTCTTGTTCCTGTTGATGAGAATGACTGTCTCGCGAATGTTCCTTTCGTTGAGGGCTGCGGTCTGTGGTTCGACCACCACTCAAGCGAGCATGAGCGCAACGAGCTTAAGGGAAAATACAAGGGAGAGAGCCGTATCACACCTTCATGTGCAAGAATCATATATGAGTATTACGGCGGCAGGGAGCGTTTTCCACAGTTCGACGACATGATGGAGGCAGTAGACAAGGTTGACTCCGGTAATCTCACCATCGACGAGGTTATGAATCCTAAGGGCTGGATACTTATAGGCTTCCTCATGGACCCTAGAACAGGTCTCGGACGTTTCCGCCAGTTCACTATATCCAACTATCAGCTTATGGAGAAGCTCATGGATGCCTGCCGTACCATGACAACCGATGAGATTCTCGCTCTTCCTGATGTTCAGGAGCGTATTGAGGTATACAACGAGCAGACCGGGAAGTTCAAGGAGATGGTTAAGAAGTATACCCGCACTGAGGGCAATGTAATCATCACCGACCTTCGCGGTGTAGACCCTATCTACACAGGCAACAGATTTATGATTTACAGCATGTACCCTGAGCAGAACATATCTGCATGGATCGTAAGCGGACGCGGCGGTGCCGGCTGCTCTGCTGCGGTAGGATACAGCATCCTCAACCGTACCTGCAATATCAATGTCGGAAGTCTTATGCTCAAGTACAACGGCGGTGGTCATAAGGCTGTCGGTACATGCCAGTTCACAGATGAGAATATGGCGACAGAGCTTCCTAAGATGCTTGATGAGCTCTGCACGCTTGCGAACGCTTAATTGCATACCATAACAATTTATATGAAGTGTTCTATCACATTAAAAATGTGCTGTCATTGCTGACAGCACATTTTTTGCTTATTCTATCATTATATTATTACACTATCTTCTTACCGTTTAATACAGCCTCGGTCAAATCATCCCCCTGATACACAAGCTTCAATGAGAAAAACGGTACTTCCTCGTCAAGCAGACGAAGAAATATTCTGTCACCCTCCCACAGATTAAGCTTGTGGACTTCCGACTTTTTAACCCACTCAAGCACACCCTCGCTGCACTCCTTCATGGAGCCGTCCGGATTGGTCACACTTCCGTTGTATTCGTCAGCTGTATATAAGCTCATATACTCCGCCGGATCATCCTCATAAACAAAGGTTACTATTCCTCTGTAACGGTATGATGTGAGTTCAAGCCCGGTCTCCTCATAGACCTCTCTCAAAAGGCATTCCTCAGGACTCTCTCTGTCCTCGAAATGTCCTCCCACACCAATCCATTTATCCTTATTAACATCATTTTTCTTCGACACCCTGTGCAGCATAAGATATGCTCCATCCTTCTCTATGTAGCACAATGTCGTAAGCGGTGATTTTGACATATATGTCCTCTTTTCCTTTATATGTTCAAGCACTTGTGCTCATATAAGCCCGATGCTTTCTCCTTCGGCGCTTGTATTCATATAAGCTCAACATCTTCCCCTGCTGCACAGCTTATATGTCTCTCGCCCTTGTACCTGCCGAACGGAATCTTAACCGTCGTATCAATATCCGAGTATGCATGAAGAACCGCACTCTTAAGCTCACCGTTCTCCCAGCTTATATCCACTGCAGCATTGCCCACCACGCGTACTCCGTATATATGACCGCTCTTCCACTGCTTCGGAAGTGCCGGTATAAGAACGATTCTGTTCCCGTTGCTCTGAACGAGCATCTCTGCAATGGCAGCCGTGGCACCGAAATTACCATCTATTTGGAATGGCGGGTGCTTATCGAACAGGTTCTGATAAGTGGATGAAGCAAACAATCTGCAAAGATTGTCATAAGCCGCATCTCCGTCCCACAGCTTGGCATAATGATTGATAATCCATGCTCTGCTCCAGCCCGTATGTCCTCCGCCATGTGACAGACGACCCTCGAGTGTTTTTCTTGCCGCTGCGGCAAGCTCAGGTGTCCCGTCCATTGTAATCTGCGCTGACGGATGCAGTCCGTACAGATGTGAGATATGTCTGTGTCCCGGCTCGAACTCCTTATAGTCCTCACGCCATTCAAGTATCCTGCCGTCGGCTCCTATCGTCGTCGGAAGCAGCCTGTCCACAGCTTTCTTAATCTGCCCGTTAAGCTCATCATCCACGCCCAATACTTCGGCAGCCTCAATACACTGATTGAACAGGTCCCTGATAATCTGATTATCCATTGTCACACCGACACCATTAGCTCCCTTCTCCCCGTTAGGCAGAATGTAGCTGTTCTCAGGCGACACCGACGGACACGTCATAAGATGACCGTCAACCTCTATCATATAATCAAGGAAGAAAAGTGCAGCCTCCCTCATTATGTGAAAATTCTCCTTTAAAAATTCCTTGTCCTTCGTGTACAGATAATGCGTCCACTGATGTGTACACAGCCATGCCGCTCCCATAACCCAGTATGAACCCGGAATCCACAAATCCTGCACCGAGGTCTCACCCTCTATGTTGGTATTATGATGAGCCACAAAGCCCCGGCAGCCGTACATTGTCTTAGCCGTCCTCTGACCGTTAGGCAGCATCTTTTTAATCAATGTGAACAAAGGTTCATGGCATTCCGACAGATTACAATTCTCTGCGAGCCAGTAATTCATCTCCGTGTTGATATTGATGGTGTACTTGCAGTCCCACGGCGGAAGCATATCCTTGTTCCACAAGCCCTGAAGCGTTGCAGGAAGTCCGCCCGCTCTGCTGCATGATATAAGAAGATATCTTCCGAAATCAAAGTACAGCTTGAACAGATAAGCTGCCGTCCTTCCCTCCTTCGCATCATCAAGAAGCTTGTCCGTAAGCGGGGCTTCCTCGCCCTCTCCGTCATCCAGTGAAAAGTCCACTCTTGAAAACAGCTCTCTGTAATCAGCAATATGCTCCTCAAGCAATGCTTCATATGACTTATATGATGCTGCATCAAGGATTTTTCCAATTCTTGTCTTAAGAAGCTTAAGTGCAAGCCTGCTCTCCCACTCAGCTCCAAAGCGGCCTTCTTCCACGCTTCCACCGCGCGCACTGTCGGAAGCCATTCTTTTAAGCTCCTCCATACAGTGATATGTACAGTCAGAGGTCAGATACAGCCATACCTTGTCGGCATTCTCAACCACAAGATATTCTCCAAGCTGCTTTACGCTTCCTCCCTGTGCAGACGCGCGAAATGCCATGGCAAAATCATATCCTTGCTTTCCGAGGTCGCCATGCATCACAATGGTATCTTTTCCAATCCTGTCCACACCGTTGTATGCTCTCTCAGGTCTTGAAAAACGTGCCTCAAAGCTTATGGCTCCGGGCTTGTCTGCTTCAATGCACATCACTATACAATCAGCAGGGTGTGATGCAAACACTGTTCTTTTATACAGTATGCCATTGCTTCTATACGATACCGACGCAACCGCATTGTCAAGCACAAGCTGTCTTGTGTAATCCGTGACATCACCCTGATTAATAAAGTCTATATACAGGTCTCCGAGAGTCTGATACGGATGTGCGCTCTCCGGGCATCCCGACATTGTAAGTCTCATAAGTCTCTCTGCCTTGGCTATCTCACCGGCAAGCAGAAGCTTTCGTATCTGAGGAAGATATTCCAAAGTATCGGGATTATCCCTGTCCATCTTTCCTCCGTACCATATGCTTTCCTCGTTGAGCTGTATGTGCTCATTCGCAGCCCCTCCGTAAATCATTCCACCCATTCGTCCATTTCCGATAGGCAATGCTTCTTCCCACTCGGATGCAGGAGTGTTATACATCAGCTTAGACATATATTATCCTCTCATTTCTTCTCATTCTGCCAATCCACAAGGTCAGCAAGCGTTATATTGTCAACAACATTGTCGACAGCATCATTAATTTTCTGCCATATTCTTACAGTGACACAGCCGTCCGCCCTGTCGCACTCCACCGCACCGTTCCCGACACAGCTTACCGGTGCAAGGTCTCCCTCCGTCGTTCTCAATATCATTCCGACCGTGTATTCCTCAGGCTTTTTAACAAGCAGATAACCGCCCTGTGGTCCTCTGATGCTTCTAACATACCCAGCCTTGTTAAGTACCGATATAATCTGTTCAAGATACTTTTCTGAAATCTGCTGTCTTGCAGCCACATCGTTAAGACTTACAGGCTTTCCCGTCGTATCGGATGCCAAATCAAGCATAAGCCTTATCGCATATCTGCCCTTAGTTGATATCTTCATAATTAAAGCTCCGTTTCGTTATTATTTTCCATCATCAAGCAGCTCTTCGAACTTATCTGCCGGCATAGGCTTATAATACAGGTAGCCCTGCGCATTGGTGCAGCCGCATTCCAAAAGGAAATTCCTCTGTAACTCATTTTCCACGCCCTCAACTATTATATCAAGGTCAAGCTCCTTTAACATCTGAACCGTATGTCTTAATATACTCCTGCTCTTAGGATTCTCTATATCATCTATAAAGCCCTTATCTATCTTAATCTCATCGACAGGCCGGTTCTTAAGCATGGTCATGGTCGAGTAGCCTATTCCGAAATCATCCATTGAGATAGTGAAGCCATAGCTTCTAAGCTCATCCATATTCTCATACATTACATCCTGATTCTCGGCAAATCCGCTCTCCGTAAGTTCAAGCGGCACATACTTAGGCGGCACATTATACTTCCTCGACAGATTGATGATAGTATCCTTGAAGGTTGTATCGAACACATGCAGTCTCGAAATATTTATTGATATAGGCTCAACACGCTTTCCTTCGGCAAGCCTTCTTCCTATGAGTCTGAACACTCTTGTCCACACATATATATCCACATCAATGATAAGTCCGTTCCTCTCGACAACAGGAATGAATTCCCCCGGTGCCACCATGCTGTTATCCTTGTAGTGCCAGCGCACAAGTGCTTCTCCGCCTATTATTTTTCCGTCGGCTATGTTGACCTTAGGCTGAATGAAGATACACAGCTGCTCCTCCTCGAGAGCATCCACAATATCGTTCTCAATCATCTTGTTCACAAGCATCTGCCTGCGCATCTTCGCATCAAAAAAGGCATATTTTGCATAGAATTTGCCCTTGATTGTTCCGAGCGCCATAGTCGCATAATCTCTCATGAGGCTGACCGACATTGCAGGATAATCTGCGATACATATTCCGAATGCAGGAAGCGGCTTATACGCCATCTTGTACTGTGAAATATGTTCCCCTATTCTATCCGTAATATCAACAAGCTCCTTCTCATTCTTAAAAGGTGTAAACAATGCAAATATATCCGCCCTGAAATGTGACAGAACCACATGCTCCCTGCTCTCACTCCTTAGCGCATCCGCCGTCGCCTTCAAAAGCCCGTCGCCCACATCTCTTCCGCAGAATTCGTTGATAGACTTAAAATTGGAGAAATCCAACACTATCATGGCGAACTTGAGCTCGGGATTGGCAAGCATCTCCTCCTGTGCCTTATAATGAAATGCACGCAGATTATACAAATCCGTCATAAATGTACGGTTAGACTCCATATTGTTCTCCGCCATCTTGCGCAGTGAATAGATATAAAGTTCAAAGTCTCTTTTGTCCATGCCATATAACTCATCCGTGCTGACAATCTTTTTCTCATCTGACATAGCTGTATATATCCTCTTATTTCTCCCGAATTAACGGGATATATTTAATCAAGTCTTTTTTTACTGTTCTTAATCTTGTACATATTCTTATCCGCTTCCTGCAGATAATACTCAAAGCTTCTGCACTCCGACGGCTCCGTAAGTGCCAGTCCCATACTTATATGTATATCTTCCTCATTAAGCTTAGCCACGACCCTGTCTCTGAACCGCTCTCCATCATCCGCTGCATCACATGGGAAGAATGACACGAACTCGTCACCGCCGAATCTGTATACATAGCCCTCCTTCGGACATTCATCGGATAATACCTTGGCAATCGTTCTTATGATTCTGTCACCGCATTCATGTCCGTATGTATCATTAATCAGCTTGAAAGAATCCGCATCGGCAAATATTACGGCACATTGCCTGTTCTCCTTACAGAACTTGTTATACTGAGGCTCAATCATCTCACTGTAAGCAAGTCTGTTGTACAAGCCCGTAAGCTGGTCTCTGTTATATATATCCTTAAGCTGTCTGTTCATTCTCTCCAAGCGGAACTTGACATACAGATTCTCCATGTTCTTCACAATGATATTGTGTATATCATAGAAGAACGGATTGTCATACAGGAAATTACCGTTAATCAATACACTGTACCCGATTGCCCGATCCCTGAAATGTATCGGAGTGAACATATATATGTTCCCCGCACCGCTTTTCTCAATATATCCGCGTAAAAATTTCTCATCTGCTCCTGTGAAGCTATTCTTCTTATCGGTAAGATATGCTGTTATAAGCTCCTCCATGTCATATCCTTCCGTCGGAAATACATTCTCCTCCACATAATCAAAAAGTCTTCTGTCAACTACTATTCCGAAGCCATCACATTCGATGCCCATAAAATAGTTCGTAACCATGGAAAAAAGCTCTTCATAGGAATTGCACTTAGCCATGCTTCCTTCAAGTCTTATAAGCTCTTCCTCTCTTCGAAGCTTATCCACACTTCCTATTATGTTATTCTTAACATATTTTCTGTAATCAAGAAGTCCCGAATTAGGACAGCCGCAGCTCTCGGTAAATATACACTCTGATTCTATGAAAGTATTCCTCCTGACGGCTCTTCCATTCCATATATCATCAAGCACCTCCATGCACTTCGCACCAATATGCTCTCTTTTTAAGCTTACCGTAGTTATCTGCGGTTCAAAATAGATTGCCTTGTCAAGATTGTCAAAGCCCGTAACCCTGAAATCCTCCGGAATCGAATATCCCATACCCTGTGCACAGTGGCATAAGCCTGTTGCAATGTTATCATTGGCACATACGAATGCATCAGGAAAGCTTATCTGTCCACCATTCTCCGACTGCTTCTTAATATATTCCTCAAAGTATCTCACACCTGTGTCAAAGTCATAATCACCGCACCACACAGGATTATTTCTTATGTCAATTCCAAGCCTTGACAGTGCATTCCTGTATGCCTGGACACGCTGCATATTCTCGAAATTTTCCTTCGGTCCGCCGGCATATATAAAGCTTCTGCAGCCGTGTACGTTATACAGATGCTCTATAAGCTCTTCTATTGTCCTGTTATTATCAATACCTACATAGTAAAATCCGTCGATATTGCATGCGATGCTTACAACAGGTACTCCTGCCTTCCTTATATGCTCTATCACATGCTTGAAAACATTCTCATCCCTTATGTTAAGACAGTCTAGTATTATTCCATCATATTCCGACAGATTGGGAAGATTGTATATGTTATACTCTCCCTGATTATATAATTCATCCGTGCTCCAGTTCCCATGACAGTTGAACTGGTACAGGCATATATCCTCATCAGCCTGATTAATATATGACTTAATACCTGCGACCCATGCATACACAATAAGACGCTTCCAGCCATCTGATATTAAAGCTACCTTCTTCATAAACGTATCCCCAATTTTATAGATTATTAATATATATTATACCATTTTCTGTCCCTCTTGTCATTCAAAAAAACAAAGGCGGAGAAGTTTTTCCCCGCCTTATCCGATATTCTGTCATTACTTGTTAAAATGTGCAACCTTGAACTTTCTTATGAGCTCCTCGAGTGCTGTTGCCTGTGCATTCATCTGCTGGCTTGAAGCGGCACATTCCTCTGATGTAGCCGAATTGGTCTGAACAACATCATTAATCTGTTCTACGCCCTGCTTAATCTGCTCAAATGATTCATTCTCATTGGCAAGCTCCTCTGCAACCTCATTGACCTCTTTTGTTATAATCTTAGAACCGCTTACTACATCTGAAAGCTGCTCGGCTGCCTCATCAGCTGCGATAATACCGTTCTCAACAGCTCTTACTGATGTCTCAATAAGTACCGTGGACTCCTTGGCTGCGCTTGCACTCTGTGCGGCAAGCACTGATACCTGATCCGCTACAACAGCAAAGCCTCTTCCGGCATCTCCTGCTCTTGCCGCCTCAATAGAAGCATTAAGTGCAAGAAGATTCGTCTGTGATGCAATGTCATTGATTGTCTCGATAATCTTGCCTATTTCCTTAGAAGACTTCTCAATCTCATCCATTGAGGCAACCATCTTCTCCATCTTCGCATTGCCGTCCATTATGCTGCTGCCGACATTCTCAACCTTCAAGCTTATGGACTTAACACTCTGTGCATTGCTCGATACTCTGTCCGCAAGTGTCTCGATTGTAGCTGTAAGCTCCTCTGTAACACCTGCCTGATCAGTTGCTCCCTGTGCAAGGTCTGTCGCACCCTGTGCAACCGAATCCGAACCTGCCTTAACCTGATCTGCCGCTCTCTGAATACCCTTAACGGTGTCCGCCATACTTCTCTCGAACTTCATAAATGAATCAAGAATTCCAATAAAGTCACCCTTCCACTCAACCTGTGGCTGTACATCGAAGTTGCCGTCAGAGAATTCCTTCATTGTATGTGCAATATCATCCACATACAGTGCAAGTGTATCAACAGACTCTTTAAGTGCTTCTCCAAGCTTTCCTACCTCATCATCGGAATCAACCTCAATATTGCTGTGAAGATTACCCTTCGACAGCTCTATCGCGGTATCGTCAAGTGCCTTAAGCGGTGTCACAATAGAATCAACTATAATCTTTCCAAGCTTCATTGACACTACGATTGCTCCCGCAACGAACAATATTATAACCAATATTCCACCGAGAACGGAAATAAATATACCCTGAACAGCCTTATCCGTCATATTATCCGTAATATCATCTATCTCAGTTGATATTGACAATGCTCCATTGAGTGCCGGCGCACACTGCTCCAGTATCATATGCTGTGCTTCATCCTTATCACCGTTCTCAATCTTCTTCATTATCTCATATGCCACATCTCCCCATGAGGTAAGTGCATCGGAATACTCATTGTAGAGAGCATCTTCGAGTACTCCTGAAGCCTTGAGAAGCTCAAGCTGTGTTCCTATATCCAATATATTAGCTTCAACAGTAGCTCTGTATCCGCTGTACGTCGATGTATCCGAGTTCATCGCCATCTCCCTTATGTTTCTCGCAGCAACGTTAATATCAATTGTACTCTGCTTAGCTGCCGAATCTGCCTTATTGACAGTACTGACAAAGCTCTTAAAATTGCCGAAAATTATGCTGAAACCAATAATACTCATAATCCCCGATAATACCATAATGGCAATTACCACCGCATATCCATAACGAAGCCTCTTACTAAGCTTCATTTTTTTCAACCCGTCTTTCATACTAGTTCCTCCTGTTTTTAGTCCCTTGGTACCATGTCATCATACCTATTTTAGCAGTGTTGTTACAAATATCAAGCTAAGATTTGGTTAAGACGTATTAAATAAACAGGATTTTTCTTTTCACCTTATCACTTTCTAAGCTTATTTCTTCCCGGAAATGTATTGAACTTGTCAGGTGTCCATACCGGCTCAATGCCCTTCGTGATATCCTGAGCAGTAATCTCGGCATCACCGTTGTCGATATCGATAATGGTGTACAGGTCATTACCCATTCCAAGCTCCTTCATGTAGGAGAGCTGTCTTAAGCCGTGTCGTGTCTCAACACGCTCAATCATAGCCTTTCCTCCGCCCTCAGGAAGATTGTATATAACATCGATACAAGCATTGTCAACAGCCAGTATATCGAAGCTTGCAAGAATTCCTACATCAGGTGTTACAACCGGCTCCGCCTCGCAGCCCTCACAATCGCAGGATACTGACATATTTCTCATGACATTGATATATGACACATGACCTGCAAAATGGTCGATTGTACCCTTCGTGGACTCTGTCATTCTCTCCATGAACTCTTCCTTCGATACGTCCCACATATTGTCGGAACCCGGCGTGGTATGAATCTCACCCTTGCCGATTCTTCCGTCCGCACAGCCGATTCCGATATTCTTGTTGGAGCCTCCGAAGCCTCCCATAGTGTGTCCCTTAAAATGGGTGAGCACAAGCAGGGAATCATAGTTAGGAAGATTCTTTCCTACATGAATCTCGTCGAGCCACTTTCCTCCATTGACAGGGAATGTTGTGGCACCGTCCTCGTCCAGGATATCCACTGGGCAGAATGTCCATCCGTTAGTCTCAAGTGTCTTTCTGTGAGCCTCCGTTGTATAACGGCTTCCCTCGTAGTAAGTGTTAGTCTCTACAACCGTAGCCTCAGGAAGTCTGTCCGCATACAGCTCCTTCACCCAAGGACGCGGAATTATGTTAGGTCCCTCAGCCTCACCTGTATGAAGCTTGATTGCTACCTTTCCCTCAATCCCCTTTGACACACGGTCATAGATTTTCTTAAGTCCCTCAGGTGATAAGTCCCTGGTAAAATATACTACCGACTTCTCACCTGTTCTTTTTTCATAAGGAACATAGAGATTTCCGTCTGTTCCCGGTACTGCATTCTTGTTCGACATTTCAGGTTCCTCCTTATAATACATTTACACCAAATTTAATGGAATATATAAGTAAATTATAATACCTAAACCTTACTTTAAGTCAATACAATTAAGGCTGTTTAGCAAAAAATGTAAAAGTTAATTCCCGATTCACTGAACAATCCTTTTAAGGCTGTCCGTATATGAACTCAACGGCTTACTTTCCACACCCTTCCCTTGGTTATCATCGACATTATATTCGCTTTTTGCCGCATACAAAATATCATCCTGGATATACAGCTCATAGTCATACTTCCCCCTGTCAGAAAGCTCATAGAGGCTGCCGTCTGCAAAATCATACACCAGTATTCTCTCATCGATTATTCCGGAGCCCACACTGATTGTTGCACATATATCCGGATTACCGTCGCCGGTCACATCACAAAAATACACATTCCATATCGGCATTCCCGTGAACAACACCTCAGTCCTGTCAGCATATAACGCCTCAAGCTTATCAGAATCGCATCTGAATACGACTCCTTCATATTCGTCAAGCACAGTCTCTCTTACTCCTGCAAAAGGATACTCGTCACCATCAAGGCAGTCGAACCATCTCACCGCCGAAGTACCATTTACATCTTTTTTCCCGACGGGATTTGTCATAAAGCAGACCACAAGCACAACACATGCCGCCGCTGCCGCAATCACAATCCAAAATGCCGGCTTCTTATAGTTCATGACACTTCTCACTCTTGACTTGACCCCGTTCTCACCGAAGGCTATCGGACATGCGTTGATCCGTTTCTTTTTCACACTGCTGTTTAAGAGTGCCGTGGAATATGCTCTTCTGTCATCCTTCTCCATATCCTTGATAACCCTCTCATCGCATGCCGCCTCAATATCCCTGCAAAAGAGGATATATGCCGCCCACATAAGCGGATTGAACCAATACACACAAAGCAGCACAAATCCGAGAATTTTCCACAGATAATCCCTTCTTTTAATATGCGTCTGTTCATGTGCAAGCACATACGGAAGGTCACAAGCCACCACATCATACGGCAGATACACGACAGGCTTAAATACTCCCAACACAAACGGGCTGTCTATATTCTCACTCTGCTTTACTCCCTTTTGAAGTAATGTCGCCATGGCAAGCCTGTGCTTAAGAAGCAGTGCACTGACTGCCGCATATACAAGCATCACCACAGCTCCGGCAATCCAGATTCTTGAACACACGAATGACCATATCTGCGTGCGGTTCGCACTTGCACCCACCTCACTTTTTCCGGGTATAACGGACAGCACTGAATCCGCCGCCCTGTCAACATATGATATTCCGCTGTCAATATATGGCTTATCCGTATATATAAAGTTATCCGGCAGAGGCTTCGCACTCGGTATAAGGCTGTAACTGCTCTCTATTGAATAAGGCAGAATAAGTCTTAATGCGACAAGCACCCACATAAGACAGATAAGCCACATTGGTACGTTCGCTTTCTTTAATATCACTCTCAAAATAAGAACCGCAATAACAAGCCATCCTGCTACGAGACTGTGATTGACAATCCCAAGAAAAATATTTTCCATACGCACCCTCCTATTTCTCAATTATACGCCTGATTTCTTCCACTTCCTTCTCCGTCAAATCCTGTCTCTTCGCAAACGCTGCTATGAAAGCAGGCAGCGAACCCTCGAACGTCTTCTCCATCATCTCGTCAATCTCCGATACCTGCACCTCCTGCTTGCTCACAAGAGAGGTGACAACCGAATCGGAATTGTTGAGTACCCCTCGCTCACACAGACGCTTTATCACCGTGTATGTGGTTGTCCTGCTCCAGCCAAGCTCCTCCTTGCATATTGCGGCAAGCTTCGCACAGGTGATTGGTTCGCACCGCCACAGTATCAGGCAGAAACGATATTCACTTTCAAAAATCTTAGGTGTAGACATGTTAAGCCTCCTTTCATCAGCTTTTTTCAAACAAATTATTCTTACATCCTTGTCTAATGCATTCAACAAACCTATTCTAACGCATTAGACAACATTTGTCAAGAAAAAAGGAGCCTTAACGGCTCCAAAATGTAATTTAATATTGACTCTCTATTGCTATGATAACACGCTTTCCTCCTCATCCCTCGTACCATCAGGTCTCATAAAAAAGCGGGTCGACACCCTGAAGCGAATCCCGCTGTCAGGCAGCACTCCCCTTATCGGTGCTCCGTATGAATCAGGCTTTCCGCCCGAACAGCCATCTTCCAAGACCGCAATGCCATTATCAATAAGCGTCACCGCAAAGGTTCTTGCACTGCTGAAGGTATCGCATGACACCTTCAGTAGAATATCAGCCGGGAACAGTTGGTCATTGCGATGATTAAAAATCTCTGTATTTCTGTCGGACAATATTTTTTCATAACCCTCTGAGTAATCGAACACAGCATACTGCCTGTATTTTTCCGCATGGGTGTATGCGATAAATCTGTCGATGACATCCGTTGTCCCGCCCATATTTCTGCTAAGGTCAAGAAGCATTGTGTCAATGTGCTTTTCCTCACAAATACACGCAGCCTCTCTCAGGAAATTTTCATACTCCCGATTGCAGATACAGGCGTCTATATGCATCGTTATCCTGCCGCCCTCCGCCTCATCAAGCTCATAGTAAAAGGGACATTTATCATCCGAAAACGCAGGATAATTGTTGTACGGTGTCAGAGCAATTTCCCTCCGTATAATCTGCCCGTCAGCCAAAAGCTCAACCGTATATTTATTCTTCCTGCCAAACAACCTATGCAAATTCATTTCGCTAAAGACATGGTAATTGATATACGGGTAGTGAAGCATTCTGCTCTTCACCAGATACCTGTTCTCATGTGGAATCACTTCAGCCATTTTATCGACCAGCTCCGTTATCGACATACCTTCTACCGCAACAATCCCGGCTCCACGAGGAATACCATGACAGCTCTCACTCATCACGAGACCGTCCGTGTATGAATCCTTCCAGTCACACGGCATAAAAAGACAAAAATTATTCTCCGAATAAGGTATTTCAATGTTGGTATGTCCGTCCTTAAAATAAACCGTCATCGCCGTTGCCATCATGACAAAATTGTCAAAATTATCTTCGTCTGTTTCAGAAAGCATTTGCTTATAAAACTCTTTAAATTCGTTTAACTTTTCAGGCTTTCTTATAAACATCGGATGCTTTATCAGTGCCTTAAAAAGATACTCCAAGTCGGATATATATTTATGCATTTCGTCCCCGCTATCTTCTCTTAAAAATCACGATTTCCGGATTGCTTGTGCCCTCCCCGTACTCACATACCAGCAGGAAGGAGGCACATGCCACAACTCCGTAACACCGTTCGCTGCTCTCATCATACACGTTTTTAAGCTGATTTCCAAGATACATTTCATCATCATTTAACAGCTTTACCTTCTGACCGCTTGGAAGTATGTATTCAAGATTCACTTTTCCGCTCCTCCTATCCGTACCAGTCGCCCGGCAATCTGCTCAACACCGAGGAACGCGTTCTCAACCTCCTCAGTCACCTGTCTCTGGCTCCTTCCCTGCGGCATATAGAAGCTGAACATGCGAATCCTGCTGCACTCTAATGCCTTGCACACCTCCATCGACCTCGCGAACTTGTCAAAATGCTCATCAAACGAATCCTTTATCCCTATCTTTCCATAGGGCGAACCAAGCGCCGAAAGCGTGACATGATGTGCCTCCAGCTTTTTATGAATCCTCACGGCGTCATCAACTCCAAGCTCCGAACAGTTGACGCCGTCAACTCCCCTCAGCTCTATCATCCCGATATTCTCCTGCGCCAGCGCCTCCAACTGCTCATCATACCGCCGCTTCACATGCACGGCTTAGTCTGCGACCATGACCTCGTCAACTACGAACGCTGTTTCCTGTATGTGTCGCCTGAAATGCATCATAAATGCGGATTCGGAAAGATTGATTTAATAGAAATTATTGATAACGCCTATAAGAACAATATGCTTGTCGGGACACTGTCTGAGGAAAATGCCCGGCTTTTTCAGAAATATCTTAAAGAAATCGAAAAGGATTCCTGCGCAGACAGCCCGGCAAACCGGTTGGACATCTACTCAAAAATCCTAAAAATATTATATATTATGGAGTTTTCCCTCGAACTATCCCACCATAAAGCCTCTGTAGGTGTCCCGGACACACCAATGCACGATGTACTTCACTACATCAATGAACATTACACGGAGAACCTTACCATATCGTCAATCGGACAGCTTTTCCACCTTTCCGATTCATTCCTGTCGCACAAATTCAAGGAATACACCAACAAAGGAATCTACGAATATATTCTGTACAAAAGAATACTAAAGGCAAAGGAGCTGATGTACAGCGATATATCACTCACCGAAATTGCATTTACATGCGGCTTTGGCGATTACTCCAATTTTCTGCGCGCTTTTAAAAAGATTACCGGGACATCTCCTAAAGAGTATCGGCGTAGCTAGGACAAGACTGGTTGGGGCAGGGGGCGGCTGGAACCCTGTCCCAGCCGCCCCTGCCCCAACCAGCCCCAATCACTGCGATATAACAGACCCTGTTCTCCTTAAATAGCTCAGATACTTCTCCTTTATCTCCTGAACCTTGTTCCGGCTGATATTAAGGCATTTTTCCTTGTCCGCATATTCCACAAAAACGCCGGTCTTTTCGATTTTTCGGACATACGAAAGGTTGACCAGATAGCCCTTATAAATGCGAAGTATGTCATACTCCCTAAGCATGTTCTCAAGCTCATCCATGGTCATATGAATATCTATCTGCTCACCGTCCGACATATAGACCGTCTGGCTTGACTTGTAGCTCTCGATATAGACGATGTCCGCGGCCTTAAGCCTTCTCACCACCGAATTGTTGTTGGTCTGGACTGCGATGAAACAATTGTTTGCCGCAATCTCATGTATATACTCCTTTAACGTATCCGTCATGTCGCGCGTGAAATTATTCTTCCGAAGAAATCCATAAGGCTGTACCTGAAAGGTCTCAAATACCCTGTCCTCCCTGTTGGAGACGAACACTATCTTGGTTTCCCTGCCGTCAATCTCCCTGATTCCCTTTGCCAAGTCAATTCCATTAAGAGTTGGCATATCAATGTCCAGAAATATAATGTCATATTTGACACCTGCCTTGACACGCTTGTACATGGATACCGCAGACGTGACTTTCTCACATTCCGCCTCATATCCGTTTTCAAGAAAGAACTTTCCAATCTTTCCGACCAGCGCTTCACATATCAGTTCGTCATCATCACAAACCGCAAATCTAATCCTTGCCATCCTTTATCTACATCCTTTGTCCGTATTATCGTTGTGTGCCTAAGCGTCCGCAGCCTTCTGTAAGCCAAGCATAGCTTCGGCAACAAATTCGCCGTTCTCTATAGAATACTTGATGTATCCTTGATATTTATTGACCAGTTTATCAACTATTCTATGACCATACCCGTGTAATTCCGTATCATGCTTGGAGGTGACAAGCTCAAGAACCTTCTTATCCGCGACATCACCAAGGCTGTTGCGCACGCATATATACAGATACTCTTTGTTTTTGCTTATCTTGCAATCTACAGGATTCCCGTAGGCATTGTTGCGCTCCACTGCTTCTATCGCATTATCGATAAGGTTGACCAGCACCCTGCATAAATCACTCTTTTCGATGTTTATATCGTCCGCAACATTTATCTTTACGGTAAAATCAACACCCTTGGAGGAAGCCTTCATTACCTCCATGTTTATGATGGAGTTTAGAAGTTCATTTCCGCAGTCAATAAATTTAATGCCGCCCGTGATAAGCTCATTCAGGTTCATGGAACTGAAATACTCATCAAGCTCCCTGTATTTTCCATCCTCAATGAGCATCTTCATAATAAGATATTGATTTTTGATATCATGCCGGAGACAGCGCATCTCCTCGACCGCCTTCTCGGTGACCATAAGTGTCATTCTGTCGGACTCTAACAGCCTGTTCTCCACCTCAAGCTCCGTCTTTTCCCTGCGCACCTTGCAGTGAAACCACACCATAAGGTAGCCCGTAACTACCATAATATACTCTGCCAGCAGGATTACGCAGTACAGCTCCTTATTGTCATTTATGCCGGATATCATAAACCTTGTGTTGATAAACACAACCATCGACATAACCACCGTATTGATTATTATAAGTACTGCCGATATTGACGGAATCTCCGTATATCTTGACAGTGAGAATTTTTTTATAAAAACAGCAAATGCGATAATAAGTACATCCTGCATGACATAGCATGGTATTGTGAACACACCTGTCCCCAGCTTATTTGCAATAAGCATGGAACCATAATGCCCTAACTCAGTCATTGTAACAATTGAGACAAACAATGTCGCGCCCATAATTACCCTGTTGGTGACCGGTATGTCGCTGAAAAATGAAATATACAGTATAACCGTTATAAGCCATGACAGCGGAAAATTAATTCCCTGCAATATAGTGACATCGTTTGCAAGACTGAAAAGACCATAGTTGAGCAATGTTCCAAGCAGAAATACTATGACAACATGAAACAATGCCCCCAGTACCACCTTAATCTTAGGTTCAAAATGTCTGAATACCCACACAACCGAAAAGGAAATCGTCAACAACTGCGAAACCATCACCCAATCATAAATATCAAAGAAAAAATTCATAATGCCATTCCCCCAGAAAACATATTTATCCGGACTGTTCTTTCAATAAAAATAATACCAAAAATAATTATCAAATACAATCCAGCTCTAGCCTTCCATTGCCTCCGTCAGCTCACCAATCAGGGCTTCCGTCTGCAATAGTGCGCCAAAACCGTTCAGATGGTAGTCTGCGTCATAGAAATATCTTCCCCTGAACAGATGACTGTCCATTTTTCCCATAGGTCTATACCCATTTTTCAAAAGCTCCTCACAGAAAAGGCGTTCATACTCATCTGCCTCCTCTATATTATCGATACCGTCAATATTAACAGGTGCATACCCGATATATACATCAACTCCATCGCTCTTATAGCTGTCATAAAAGCCGCACAGCCTTTCGATTCCTGCCTGTGTTATACAGTCTGAATCAAACCGGTAGCTATTGCCGCTATAACTTATATCCCTCTCCCATGCATCCTGCTCATCATAGAATCTTCCTGCCATGATATCTCCGTAGGCGTTATATGTTATCCTGCCATCGGAATAGCTTCCCGGCGTCTGGCTGTTTTTGTTCCTCTTATAACTGTTATATCCATCCCAGAAGGAGGCTGCGTAGCTGAAATCGGCAAGTGCCAGAAGGTCATAATTGCCCTCAACCATAATAAACACTCTGTAATCTACGGACATATACGCCATCAACTGAAAGGGGCTCATCTGCTCCGGAATATGCACAAACATATCTCCTGCACGCAGGTAATTTCCTATAATCTGCATCTGAAATATCGCGTTGACACCGCCTATCACTCCCATATTGCAGACTGCATAATCAGGAAATTCCGTCTGCATGAGTTCGCTGTCAATTCCGTACGCCACACTACAGCCCCCAAAAATGATAAGTCTTTTTTTGTCCTGCCGTATAAGATAGTCAATCTTGTCCGCAAACCGTGCATTATCGTTCTCAGCCTGAAAAGCCGGAGGAAGCGCGGCATTGATATGGTAAGTTGCAATCGGATCAGAAAATGCCCCCTCCTCGACCTCATCAAGTGAATCATAGAAGAACAGCTCTGAAAATGCTGCATTTTCAAACGCTTTGCTCTTTATCCTTTTTATACTTTCAGGAAGTACAAGAGTACTGCCGGTCAACGCCTTGCAGGGCATGTTGGTTGTAAATGAGGAGTCTATCTCCACAACGTCAAGCCCATCTATTTTCTGTGGAAGCACAAGAGGGTCAACATCGGCACTGCCCTTATAACCTGTGAGCACAATGCCGTCCTGTGTCCTTCTGTAGGTAAATAATTTCTCATCCGTCCATGGCAGCCATTCCGCATACAACTCCGTGCTGTCCGTCCTGCTTCCAAGCCCGATATGCTCTCCCTTTCCATCCGGTTTCGTATTCCACCCGACAAGCGTATATCCATCCCTTGTGAGTGTTCCCCCAGTTGATGTGTTCGGTCTGAAATGGTATGACAGTATGTATGTCTCGGTGTGTACCTCCTCCCCATCCGCCCATTGACCATTGTTTGCATGGTATTTTATCGTGACGCTGGTTTCAGGATAAGCCGCCTCCTTATTTCTGCACTTTGAGGTAATAACCAGCCTGTAATCATGTTCAACATCATCAATCGTTATCCTTACCCTGCCCTGCGTGTCCTCAATGACTGCCTCCTCATAATTGCAGGCTTCATAGCTGTATCCATACTTATATACAAGTTCTGCTGTGAAGGTTTCACCTGCCTTAACCTTGTTATCGTACGCTATAGCCGTAAAGAAATCACTGTCCTGAACTATGACGGAATACTCTCTGTCTGTATGTCCGCTTTCCTGTTTTTCGGTAAATACCGACGCAGCCGGACAGCCGCAGAGAGTTAAACATATTGCAATAGTATATGTGATACATAATATGCTTTTTGCAAGTCTATTCATAGCCCTCGATCACCTCCGCATAATAACCCCAGAAATAGTTATTTTTAAAGGTATTCTTTAAATCCTCACGGACACATACCGCGGCTGCCGTACCGGCAAGCAGATGATATCCGACGGAAATATCGCCCGGTGAAGAATGTATAAGCTTAATTTTCTCCAATGACCTGCACTCCGTGAACATATAATCGGGCAGGCTCTTTATATTCTCCTGAAACACAATGCTTTTAAGCTTCTCCGCTTCCGAAAACGTATCCGCCGATATTGCCGCCACGCTCCTGCCATCATGTGAAACCGGGACTGTAAGCTGTCCCCTCTCCTTACCTTTATCCGTCAACCCGATAATACGGTATCCGTCCGAATACTCCTCATATACAAAGTATGCTTCATCCGAATTATCACCGGAAATCACGGCAAAAAGCTTGTCCTTCTGCGGCATATCGGGCAGTGAACACTCCGTGACAGAGCTGTCCCCGAAATAATTCTTAAGATTGTCAGCAAGCAGCTTCGTGAACACAGTCATCCCACCGCTGTTAAGATGAAAGTTGCTGTCATAAAACCATTCCTGTGCCATAATGCTCTGTGAGATATCCCCCACAACTGGAAATGCATACCCATCTTTCACACGTTCGCAGTAAGCAAGGACATCGCCCGATACGGCGCTTTCATTCATCGGTCCATACATAAAAAGCATTGCGGCGCCTCTTTTTTTTATCTTCTCACAGTATGTATTCACGTAATCATAGTAATCATCATCCGGCAATACCGCGTCCAAATCGACCTGATTGTTATTGTCTGCTCCGCCATCCATGATATTGTATTCCCTGTCATAGTTGACCAGATTCATATTGCCGTCAAATGAGCCAAGCGCGTACACATCCGACACTTCAACCGGCGCGCCTACGCTGTTCTTTTCATATATGTACGCCGGATAGTTTGCAAGCAGCTCCGGCTTAAGTTCCCCGCCAAGCTTCCACAGAAGTCTCCTGTCGCTCTCTATCGCCTTCCACATCTGCGTTGCGGAAAAGTACAATGACTGCGACTGGTTCACCGCCTCCGGCATGTACACAATAATATCTCCTTCACCGATTGTGCCTAGGGCAAGCTCAAGCATAGCCCTTGTCCCTATCGCACCGTACAAGCCGAAATTGCACACAGTATAGTCATGTCCGCTCTCCTTAAGCAGCTTTTCAAGCAAATCCACATCCACCCCGAACGGCACTGAGGAATTTCCGATAATCACTATTTTTTTATTGACTGTGCTGTCAAGTCTTTCATACAGCCCCGGAAGTGCCG
Source organism: uncultured Lachnospiraceae bacterium (assembly GCA_934343915.1). Taxonomy (GTDB): domain Bacteria; phylum Bacillota; class Clostridia; order Lachnospirales; family Lachnospiraceae; genus CAG-882. The sequence goes on from CAKRIL010000010.1 coordinate 73,561, forward strand.
CGTAATATGTCTGCGCGTAGATACCCTTTTTTCTGATATCCCCAAGCACTATCGTTCCCGCAAAAAGCAGCAGGCACAAGCTTACACACAGCACCGACCTGATAAATGTCATATATTTTTTCTGCATTTCGCACTTTACCCTTGACATTTTCTTCAACATTTTAATTACTAATAATTATATTTTCCATCAAAAAGAATAATTTGCAAGCCTCTGGAACAAACTGCATTTTTTTGACAACAAACCGCAAAAAATGATCACGCCGGGTTACATTACATAACCCGGCGTGATCTGGCTAGTTTATTACTATTATCTAGTAATCGTTTTTATATCAATCATTCCTTCTTCGTAGACTTTACTTCACCTGCAATCCACAATGCCGCAGAACCGGCAGACAGAACTGCCAGTACGCTTACAAGCACGATAATGAGTGTCTTCCACCACCAGTTCGCTGCGACAATCACCGTATCCGGCGATATGCCGTTCATTGCCCTGCTGAAATTTGCAGTCACGTAAAGAATACGATGAGAGGCTTCTCTCATACGCTGACTATATGTTGCACTTGACTTGAAGCTGTCAAGTGCGGTTGTAGAACCGCTTCCAAGGAAACAGTCTGTTCCAAGCAGGATACCATCCTGATATGTCATATACAGTGCTCCGTTTGATGAAGCCATATCGGTAATGCAGTAGCCGTCGAAATCCCACTCACCATGCATTACACTGAGGAGCAGATTGCTGTCCGCTCCCGCCCAGTCTGTACCGACACGCGAGAATGAACTCATCACCGCATGCGCATTGCCGTTTTTCACAGTGAGCGCATACTCAAACGGAACAAGCATTATCTCTCTTGCCTCCTGCTCATTGAGCCATACACAGATTCCGTTTCGCTGTGCCTCCTGGTCATTGAACGCGATATGCTTTACGTTGGCGACAACGCCCTTTGCCTGCATACCCTTGATTTCTGCGACTGCTGCCATGGCAGTGAGGAAGCTGTCCTCCGAAAAATATTCATGTGAACGACCGCCATACGGTGTACGGTGGATGTTTACACCATTCGCGTATATACCTGAATATCCGTTTGCAATGGCATCCTCCGCGAGAAGTGCTCCGACTTCCCCTATGAGCTCATCGTTAAAGGATGAAGCCCATATTCCTTCACTTGGGAACGAAAGGCTTGCCTTTGAATCCGCAATACCCGTAGGTCCGTCATTTTCCTGTGTGTCCGGCTTGCCGACGGAGGCAACGCTCACCGTTGTCATCTGCGCATTCGACAACAGATAACTCTGATCCTCATAGGTCATCTGGTCAAGAAGCTTGTCCCAGTCCGGGTCATCGTACGTTTTTCCGCGCATCATGGCAAGGTTAAGTCCGTTCTTTGCACCGTAAGTCGGTATCACAGCCTCGCTGTCCTCAACTATAGGCTTATCACTTGCAAGGTCAACGGACATTTTGTCTGTCACCGCCACCTCAACCGCACTCTTTGGGAATGTACCCTCCCAATCGTTTCGTGACACATAGGTGACCGTTGTGTCGCTGCCATCATACTTGTTGAGGTCGGCATCATCGAACCGGTTGGTAATCTCCACACCTGTGTACTCAGAGACCGCATAGGTGGTGGAATCAAACGAATCGACATGCGCGGTAAACACAAGCCCTGCCTCTCCGTCGGCATCCATCCTGCCGTCCGTGTTCGATGTTGTAAATCCCTGGGCTGCAAGTATATTGTTGACAGCCTCATGTGCACCGTTTCCGACCGTGATATAGTAATCGCCGTCATCAACGATATATGTCTTAGCTCCGTTTCTGTCATAGCTCTTGAAGGAGGACTTAGGAACTTCGACCGTGACCGTTTGGGAAGCCTTCGGGGCAAGTGCCTCAGTCTTTGCATATCCCACAAGCTCAACGGCAGCCTTCTCAACGCCGTTTTCGATGTCATAATCTGTATACGGCTTCTGGAGATATACCTCAACTACCTCCTTGCCGGTATATGTATCGCCTGTATTTGTTACGTTCACTGATACCGTATAGCTGTCACCATTGTCCGTGACCTCATAGTCCGAAAAATCGAACTGTGTATAGGACTTGCCATAGCCGAAGCTGTATGCCACATCAGACGAATAGTCATATTCACCTGTGTTTTCCCTGCCCGCAACATAGTCCGCATATCTTGTCTCATAGTAGCGGTAGCCTACATAGATTCCCTCCGCATACACGCCATAATACTTCTGGGTGTCATTGAGCCCGTATGCCTCCGCGTTGGTATATGTCTGTGCAAAATTGTAATATGTTGCATCCTTCTCAGAATTATAAACAGACTCAGAAACCATCGCCGGTGAGGAAAGATTGTCATATAAATATGTATCCGAAAGCTTACCGGAAGGCACAATCTCACCTGTAAGCACCTTTGCGACTGCGTGAATACCGCTCTTACCTACATTTCCTACCCACAGACATGCGTCGACATCTATTGCACTGTCATTCATAAAGTCTACCTGCAATGTCGCAGAGGAGTTGAGAAGAACTATAATCTTCTTTATTGTTCCGTTATTCTTAAGCTTGGTGAGCTCCTCTAACACTTCGCGCTCCTGTGCGCTCAGCCTTAAGTAATTTCCGTCCTCACCATCGCACTTTGCTCCGTAGGCTATGATATCGGAGCCTTCACCCGAATCTCTTGCAAGGGTCACTATCGCTGTGCCATACTCCGAAAATGTATCGACCACACCGGAAGGGTACTCTGAATAAGGCATCTCATTGATGTATGTTGTTGTTCCCTTCTTGTATCGACCGTAGGATGAACCTGTATACATCGACCAGAGATTCTCATTTACAGATAATCCTGCACCTGTAAGGGCTGTTTTTAGGTCATCATACCCTGATGTGTTCGAAGCTGATGAGCCGGAAGAAGCATAATTAAATGCCACCGAACCCATCATAAAGCAGCTCACCTTCTCATTTCCGGCAAGCGGAAGTGCATTGTTTTTGTTGGCAAGCAGTACAATGCCTTCACCCTCGACCTCCTCAGCCTTTGCAAGATAATCCTTCTCAAGAAGCTCATACTCATCTGCACCGTAATCGCTCTTAAAATACTGGTACGCCTCATCATCGCTTAATACACTGTTAGAATCTGAAATTCCCAGTGCGTGATTGATTGCGGCGCTCTGTCCCATTGCAATCTGATAGCCTCCAAGCGACAGGACACACAGAGATGAAAGAGTAAGCGAAATTCCCTGCCAGAGTTTCTTTTTTATACCTTTCTTTGCCATATTATGCCTCC
>CAKRIL010000011.1 GCA_934343915.1 uncultured Lachnospiraceae bacterium
TTAGATGGATAAACAGACATGAGCAAAACAGGGCGATAGCCCGATTTGCGAATGGCGGTTGTGATTTCGAGAGTTCGCAGAACGGAGAAATCACATTTATTATATATGATACAACATATATAATGTAATTGCAATGTATGAATTATGTATGGATATGGAGGCATCAACAATGAGAAGTGACGCAGTTTTTAAGGGAACCCAGCAGGCTCCGCATCGTTCCCTGTTTAATGCACTGGGACTTACTGAGGAGGAGATGAACAGACCGTTAATCGGTATCGTAAGCTCCTACAATGAGATTGTTCCGGGTCATATGAATATTGATAAATTGGTCGAGGCGGTTAAGCTCGGCGTTGCAATGGCAGGTGGTACACCTAGAGTATTCCCGGCTATCGCAGTATGCGATGGTATTGCGATGGGACATACGGGAATGAAGTACTCGCTTGTTACAAGAGATTTGATTGCGGATTCCACAGAGTGTATGGCACTTGCGCATCAGTTCGACGGACTTGTAATGATTCCTAACTGTGACAAGAACGTGCCGGGACTTCTCATGGCTGCTGCAAGAGTTAATATCCCTACAATTTTTGTCAGCGGCGGACCGATGCTTGCAGGTAAGGTCGCAGGCTGCAAGACCAGTCTTTCGAGTATGTTCGAGGCGGTCGGTGCATATGCTGCCGGTAAGATTACCGAGGAGCAGCTTAAGGAGTATGAGGCTAAGACCTGTCCTACATGCGGCTCATGTTCAGGTATGTACACAGCCAACTCCATGAACTGCCTTACAGAGGCGCTTGGAATGGGACTTCGCGGCAACGGAACGATTCCTGCCGTATATTCAGAGAGAATCAAGCTTGCAAAGCATGCGGGCATGCAGATTATGGAGCTTGTTAAGAAGGATATCAAGCCTAGAGATATTATGACGGAGAAGGCATTCATGAATGCACTTACCGTTGACATGGCACTTGGATGCTCGACGAACAGTATGCTTCATCTTCCTGCTATTGCAAGAGAGGCGGGAGTGGAGCTCAATGTGGATATTGCCAATGAGATTAGTGCGAGAACGCCTAACCTGTGTCATCTTGCTCCGGCAGGACATACATATATTGAGGAGCTCAATGAAGCGGGCGGTGTATATGCCGTTATGAACGAGCTCAATAAGAAGAAGCTTCTTAATACGGATGTGTTGACTGTCACAGGCAGGACCATGGCGGAGAATATTGAGGGCTGTGAGAATATGGACACAGAGGTTATAAGACCTATTGACAATCCTTACAGCACGACGGGAGGTATTGCGGTTCTCAAGGGAAATCTTGCACCTGACTCATGTGTGGTAAAGCGTTCCGCTGTTGTACCTGAGATGATGGTTCATGAAGGCCCTGCAAGAGTATTTGACTGTGAGGAGGATGCCATTGCAGCTATTAAGGGCGGCAAGATTGTCGCAGGAGATGTAGTGGTAATCAGATATGAAGGCCCTAAGGGAGGTCCGGGCATGCGTGAGATGCTCAATCCTACATCCGCGATTGCCGGAATGGGACTTGGTTCAAGCGTAGCACTTATTACGGACGGACGTTTCTCGGGAGCATCAAGAGGAGCCTCAATCGGACATGTGTGTCCTGAGGCTGCGGTAGGAGGTCCTATCGCTCTTGTGGAAGAGGGAGATTTGATTAAGATTAATATTCCTGAGAATAAGCTTGAGCTTGCGGTTTCCGATGAGGAGCTTGCAGCGAGAAAGGCTAAGTGGCAGCCTAGAGCGCCTAAGGTTACAACAGGCTACCTTGCAAGATACGCTAAGATGGTATCGGATTCCTGCAAGGGTGCGGTACTTGAGAAATAATATTAGGGAGGATTCATAGATGCAGTTAAACGGTTCACAGATATTGATTGAGTGTTTGAAAGAGCAGGGGGTAGACACCGTATTCGGTTATCCGGGTGGTGCCATCCTCAATGTATATGACGAATTATATAAGAATTCAGATAAGATTACACATATTCTTACATCCCATGAGCAGGGAGCATCCCATGCTGCTGACGGATATGCGAGAGCAACCGGAAAAGTCGGTGTGTGCTTCGCAACATCAGGTCCGGGAGCAACCAATCTTGTAACAGGTATTGCAACCGCGTATATGGATTCGGTTCCGATTGTGGCAGTTACCTGCAATGTCGGTGTATCACTTCTCGGAAAGGATTCTTTTCAGGAGATAGATATAGCGGGCGTTACGATGCCGATAACGAAGCATAATTTTATAGTTAAGGATGTCAATAAGCTTGCGGATGTTGTGAGAGCTGCATTTAAGATAGCTGCTTCCGGCAGACCGGGTCCCGTGCTTATAGATATCACCAAGGATGCCACGGCAGCCATGGCCGAGTATGAGTACAAGAAGCCTGAACCTATCGAGCGTGTTGCCGATACAATCAAGACGGAGGATGTTGATAAGGCTGTTGAGATAATTTCTCAGGCAAAGAAGCCTTTTGTATTCGTTGGAGGCGGAGCAGTTATATCAGGAGCGGACAAGGAGCTTGCCGAGTTCGTTGAGAAGCTTCATGCACCTGTAACAGATTCTCTTATGGGTAAGGGAGCATTCAACGGAACAAGCCCTCTCTATATGGGAATGCTCGGAATGCATGGCACTAAGGCAGCCAACTTCGGTGTATCGGAATGTGACCTTTTGGTTGTAGTAGGTGCAAGATTCTCGGACAGAGTTACGGGAAATGCAAAGAAGTTCGCTACCAATGCGAAGATTGTACAGTTCGATGTTGACCCGGCAGAGATTAATAAGAATGTCAAAGTTGATGCGAGTGTAATAGGAGATATCAAGGAGATATTAAAGAGGGTTAATGATAAGCTCACACAGCAGCATCATGATGAGTGGGTTGCATACGTTGAGGAGCTTGCAAAGAAGTATCCGCTTACATATCATACTGATAAGCTTACAGGTCCTTATATCATGGAGAAGATATATGAGGTTACAAAGGGTGATGCAATCATCACGACAGAGGTTGGCCAGCATCAGATGTGGGCTGCACAGTTCTACAAGTATAAGGAGCCGAGACAGCTTCTCACATCCGGCGGACTCGGAACAATGGGCTACGGACTTGGAGCAAGCATCGGAGCAAAGTGGGGACGCAGGGATAAGACAGTTATCAATATCGCAGGTGACGGCTGCTTCCGTATGAACATGAATGAGATTGCCACAGCCACAAGATACAATATCCCGATTATCGAGGTTGTTGTAAATAACCACGTTCTCGGTATGGTTCGCCAGTGGCAGACACTTTTCTACGGACAGAGATATTCGGCTACGGTTCTTGATGATCAGGTAGATTTTGTCAAGCTTGCCGAGGCTATGGGAGCTAAGGGCTATAAGGTTACAACCTGCGAGGAGTTCGAGGCGGCAATCAAGGATGCCATTGCGCTCAATATTCCGTGTCTTCTTGACTGTCATATCGAGAAGGATGATAAGGTATTCCCTATGGTTGCACCGGGAGCCGCAATATCCGAGGCATTTGGCGAGGAGAAGTTCTTAGACTGCTAAGCTTTTTGGGACACAGGTTTGGTTCGTGTCCAACGTGAATAGATAATATGAAAACAGCAATTTTCCATGTGGGGAAAATTGCTGTTTTTTAGTGTTTTGAAGATTAAAGGTCATTATTTTATTTGCATGGCAAAATCTGTAATAAAAATATGTTGACATATAATATTATATGACGTATAGTATTAGCAAGCAAATAATATTGTATGAAAAAGGAGGTGCGGTATGGCGTTTCAGGTGAGTGCATCATTGCTCGATGCATGCGTGCTGTCTGTTTTGGAACAGTCTGATGTGTATGGCTATGAACTGACGCAGCGCATAAAGGAGCTTATGAAGATATCGGAGTCGACATTGTATCCGGTGCTCAGAAGACTTCAGAAGGAAGAATCAGTCACCGTATATGATATGCCGTACAATGGCAGGAACAGAAGGTATTATTCAATAACACCTGCCGGGCATGAGAAGCTTGCACAGTACAGGCTTGAATGGGAGGAATATAAAAGTATTATAGATAGTGTTATGGGAGGGAATAAGGATGACCAGAGATGAATATCTTCAGATTCTCAGAGATAATCTGACAACTATGACGGATGATGAGAAGGATGATGTTATAAGGTATTATTTAGAGTATTTTATTGATTCGGGAAATGAACAGGCGACTATGGAAGAGCTTGGAGCTCCGGAGGCATTGGCGGACAGACTGTGCGGTACCGACAATTATAAGAATAAGAAAAATGAAGACGAATGGAGGGCTGACACTGCGGACTCCTACACTTACGAAGGCGGTTACGGGAAAAAGAAGAAGTCTGTCGGCAAGATTATCGCAATCATATGTACATCGCCTATATGGATTCCGATTGCGCTCACGGCAGCTACACTTTTGGCTTCGCTGATTATTGTGATTTTTTCCATAGTATTAGCGGTATTTATTGTTGCAGCAGTATGTGTTGTCGGCGGAGCAGCATGTCTGATAGCCGGAGCGATAGCATTTGCTAAGTCAGTGGCAGACGGACTTGTCGTGTTCGGAGGCGGTCTGGTCACAATAGGAATCGGAATACTCGCGTATTTCCTTGCAATGCATATTTATAAGGGAACAAAGTATTTTATTAAGAAGATAGCAAGGAAGGATTGAGTATACTGCCGGACTACAATGCAGGAAATGGAGAGATGTTGATATGAAGAAAAGAAAAGTTTTGCTTGCTGCGGTTATATGTATTTTCCTGGGTGGAATTATATTGTCGATAGGATGGGTAATGGGCGGAAGGGGAATCAGATTTGATTCTTCGTCGAAGGATAAGCTCAAGCTTATGAGCTCAGCCAAGGAATATTCGGTATACGACATGGACTATGAGGCTTTCAGGGGAGTGCTTATTGACGTTCCTGACTGCGATATATATGTGGGACATTCCGAGAATGGAAAGTTCGGAGTGGACATGAGACTCACTATCTATGATGACGAGGATGTTGAATTTTATGTGACGGATGAGAAGGACGGGCAGCCGGGATATCTGGTCATAAAAAATAATTCCGAGTCACCGGTGCTGAGCTTCAATTTTGATTTTTTCAGCCAAAATGAGCAGTATATAAAGTTGTACATACCCGACGGAGATTACGATTACATACGCGCCGGTTCAAGCAACAGCAGCATTATGTTTGAGGATATTTCGGCAAAGAATGAAATCGGTACCGACTGTAAGAACGGAAGCATCACCCTTAAGAATGTGAGTGCCGATTATGTATTTGCACAGACGACGAACAGCACGGCGGTCGTTGAGGATGTCAGTGCGCAGAGGCTTAGAGTTGAAACAACCAACGGAAATATTCTGCTTAAGAATACAATGGCGGACAGCATGAATGTATCGACGAGCAACGGCAAGGTTGAGCTCGATGATGTGAGCGGAGCTGATGCCGTGGTTAAGACAAGCAACGGACAGATTGTTTTTGACAATGTGGACTTCGATAACAGTATTGAGGCGCAGACCTCCAATTCTTCAATTAAGGCAGTTTTTGCAGGAAGGGACAGTGATTATTCCTATGACCTTAAGACGAGCAATGCGGACATAAGTGTCGACGGCGATAAGCTCGGAACGAAGTATAAGGGAGGAAGCGGACAGATTGATGTCAAGCTCAAAACGAGCAACGGAGATATAACGGTTAAGTACAACTAAATTATTTTGAGTATGTACCCTTAAGGAGCCGGAACAACGGTTCTTTAAGGGTATTTTTTTCTTATATAAAGTTAATAGCTGATATACTGTTATAAGCGTACCCTATATCAGACTATAAACTTGCTGTATTAACACTTTTCCGATAGGTTTGCTATACTTTCAGACAACAGATAACCAACAGGCAGAGCTAAGGAGGGGAGAACCTCATGATTGAGTTAAGGAATGTCAGTAAGATATTTAAAACCAAGGAGAGCGAGGTAAGAGCACTTGATGATGTGAACCTTACGATAGAGGACGGTGACATATACGGAATTATAGGATTCTCAGGAGCAGGAAAATCTACACTTATAAGAACAATAAATGCACTTGAGACTCCCACGTCCGGGCAGGTATTGATTAACGGTGAGGATATAAATGCACTCAAAAAATCAGAACTCAGAAAGAGAAGAAAGAAGATAGGAATGATTTTTCAACAGTTCAACCTGCTGGAGACCAAGACGGTATATGAGAACATAGCTCTTCCACTTGTTCTGAACCATGTCCCTAAGGATAAGATAAAGAAAAAGGTTGAGGAAGTCTTAGAGTATGTTGAGCTGACAGACAAGAAGGATGTATATCCGTCGAAGCTCTCGGGCGGACAGAAGCAGAGAGTCGGAATTGCAAGAGCGCTCGCGACAGAGCCGTCAATCCTTTTGAGTGATGAATCGACAAGCGCACTTGATCCTAAGACAACGAAGGCGATACTTAAGCTTTTAAAGAAAATCAACAAGGAGCTTAAGATTACGATAGTTCTCATCACACATGAGATGAATGTAATTCAGAGCATATGCAATCATGTGGCGGTTATGGAAAATGGAAAGATAGTCGAGAGAGGTGAGGTGCTTGAGGTATTCAGCGAACCAAAGCAGGAGATTACGAAGAACTTTGTCAAGACTGTAATTAATGACAGCGTCCCTGAACTGCTGGTTGAGAGCATCAGAGCGGAGAAAAAGAACAATAAGCTTCTTAAGCTTAAGTTCCTTGACAGCGACAGTACAGAATCGGTGCTCTCGGGAGTCAATAAAAATTATGATGTTGAGACCAATATATTGTTCGCCAACATCAGTGAGATACAGGAGAGAGTGCTTGGAATCATAATCGTTCAGATAGTCGGAAGCGTCGAGGCGATTGAGGGAGCACAGCAGTACTTTACCAGGCACGGTGTCGGCTATACCGAGATAGGCTTGTAGAAGGCGGAAAGGAGAAGAATATGGCACTTGATAATTTCTTAGGAATATCCAATGAAAAGCTTTTGACCTCGTTTGCAGAGACACTGTACATGGTTGGAATATCATTAATTATTGCAACTGTGGCGGCATTCATACTGGCAATCGTGCTTATCTTTACGAGAAAAGGCGGTCTGTATCCGAATGCGGTTGTCTATAACATAATCAATGTGATAATAAACATTGTGCGAAGCACACCGTTCGTTGTTCTATTGGTTGCAATAATGCCGGTGACAAAATTGATTATCGGAACAAGAATAGGACCTACGGCGGCAATCGTACCGCTCACGGTCAATGCGATTCCTCTTCTGACAAGATTGTTTGAGAATTCACTGCTTGATACGGGAAACGGAATCCTTGAGGCGGCGCTTTCCATGGGAGCTACACCGCTTCAGCTTGTGACCAAGTTCATATTACCTGAGTCGCTCGGCTCGGTGATACTCTCACTTACAACAGGAATCGTCGGACTTATCGGGGCAAGTGCGATGGCAGGTTATGTAGGCGGAGGCGGTATCGGAGCACTGGTACTCAACTATGGTTACAACAGATTTAATTTTACGCTTATGTATTCACTGGTGGTTGTACTCATAGTGATTACACAGTGCATACAGAGCCTTGGAAGCTATTTTGCAAGAAAGGCACGCAGAAGATAACAGCTTAAAAGCTGTATTATAAATAGGCAGATAATTAACAATAAAAATAAAGGAGAATAAAGATTATGAAAAAGTTTGGAAAAAGATTAGCGGTAATTGGAATAGCAGTATTGGCGGCAGCGCTTGCAGCGGGATGCGGAAAGAAACAGAGTGCATCGGGAGGAGAGGATAAGAAGGTGCTTACATATGCGAAGGGTACCGGACCTTACACGGTACTTTTCGAGGAGCACATAATACCTATTCTTGAGGAGAAGGGCTACACCTTCAAGGTATCGGAGCTGACATTACAGTATGCTGATGAGGCTATTGCCGATGGAGATGTTGATTTCTCGGTTGAGCAGCATATAGCTTACATGGATGCATTTAATAAGAGCTATAATTCTAATCTTGTGGCACTCACACCGATTCCTACGGTTCCTGCATCCGTATTTTCAGAGACACACAGCTCTGTTGATGAGATTGCCGACGGAATGAAAATTGCGGTTCCTCAGGACGAGGGAAATATGGCAAGAGCATTCGTGATGCTTCAGGATTTGGGCTGGATTACATTAAAGGAAGGAACGAACTTCGCAACAGCAAGCCCTGAGGATGTCGCTGAGAATCCTTATAATCTTCAGTTCCTTGAGATTGACACAAATATAATTGCCACTACACTTGCAGACTACGACTATGGTGTCATAACAGGCAGTATCGTGTATAATGCAGGTATCGACCCTTCGACAGCACTCTTTAATGAGAACCTCACCGAGAAGTTCTGGCTTCAGGTTGTGGTAAAGGATGCAGACAAGGATACACAGTGGGCTAAGGACATTGTGGCTGCATATCAGTCAAAGGAATTCACGGACTGGTTAAAGGCAAATAACGAGAGCGAATACAGAAACCTTTGGTCAATACCTGAGTACTAAGATGCAGCTCTCATTTGCCAATCTCAAAAATTGAAAGGAAAATCGCATGGATAAGATAGAGGAGAAGATAATAAAAATCATCGATGATAACAGAGAAAAAATCGTGGATTTTGCGAGGGATATATACACTAATGCGGAGCTTGGATACAAGGAGTTCCGCACTGCTGAGAAGTTCGCAGACGAACTTAAAGCACTAGGGCTTGAGACCAAGGAGGGACTTGCGGTAACGGGTGTTAAGGGGTATCTTAACCGGAATAAGAAGGACAATGTGAGTCTTGCACTTATAGGCGAGCTCGATGCTCTCAGAATTCCCGACCATAAATATGCCAATAAGGAGACTCAGGGAGCACACTGCTGCGGTCATCACAGTCAGCTTGCAGGAGTTGTCGGAGCGGCACTTGCACTCACGGACAAGGAGGTGGCGGATGTACTTGACGGTCAGGTTGTATTCTTTGCCGTCCCTGCCGAGGAGTACGGCGAGATTGAGTTCAAGAATCAGCTGAAAAATGAAGGAAAGATAAGATACGGCGGAGGAAAGTGCGAGCTTATCCGAATAGGAGCGTTTGACGATATTGACATTAATATTGCGCATCACACGGCGATAGGAGACAGCATTGATATAAGAAAGGGAAGCGGCAACGGCTTTGTGAGCAAGGTCATCAGATACAAGGGAAAGGCTGCACATGCAGCGGGAAGCCCGCATCTCGGGGTGAATGCACTCAATGCCGCATCAATTGGTCTTACGGCGTTACAGTATCAGAGAGAGACATTTCAGGATAAGGACACCGTGAGAGTCCATCCTATTATGACCAAGGGCGGTGACCTCGTAAATGTCATTCCGAATGAGGCAGTTATAGAGACACTTGTAAGAGCCAACAACACCAAGGCGATTCTCGACGCCTCGGAAAAGACGGACAGGGCATTCTTAGCAGGAGCGGTTGCGGTGGGAGCCGAGGTTGAGATAGAGACCATGCCGGGCTATCTTCCTACAATTCCGGTGGATGCGCCGGATGAGCTTGTGGATGCAGCTCGTATAGCAGCAGGAGACAAATACAGCGTCAATGTAATTGATGCGACAGACAGACCAAGCGGAGGTTCAACAGATGTCGGTGATGTACAGCATATTCAGCCGGTTTTTACGTTTAATACAGGAGGAGCTTCAGGAAGCGGACTTCACAGCGTTGATTTTGACATCAATGACGAGGAGCTTGCCTACATAGTGACGGCTAAGATATTTGCGCTTACGGCGTACAGGTTCTTAAAGGGCGGCGCGGCAGCCGCAAGAAGGCTTGTCGATGATTACAAGCCGGTATTTACAAAGCAGGAGTACATTGACTTCATGGAGTCGATGATTAGTACCAAGACGGGCGGAGAACCGAGATTTGACTGAGTTTTGAAAAGGAGCAATGACAATGAGTTACGGAATAAACACACGATGTATTTACGGAGAGGAAAGAGAGCAGGGAGATGAGAAACATTACGGTGCGCTCAGCTATCCGATATATCAGACGGCGACATTCCAGCACCCACAGGTGGGAGTGAGTTCCGGTTATGATTACAGCAGACTTTCCAATCCGACAAGAAATCAGCTTGAGAATGTGGTGGCTTCACTCGAAAAGGGAACACACGCATATGCATTTTCATCGGGAATGGCAGCGATAACGGTTGCTATGGAGATATTTTCACAGGGAGCACATATCATAGCGGGTGATGACCTCTATGGCGGAAGCGTGAGACTGTTTGACAATATCTCTAAGAAGAACGGTTATGAGGTTGAGTATGTGGACACAAGCAGGGAGGATGTGGAAAAGTATATCCGTCCCGAGACCAAGGCTGTGTACATCGAGACACCTACCAATCCTATGATGAATGTTACTGATATTGCGAGGGTTGCCGAGATTACCAAGCGTCACGGAATACTGCTCATTGTCGATAATACATTCTTATCTCCGTATCTTCAGAATCCGCTTGAGCTTGGAGCGGACATAGTGGTTCACAGCGGTACCAAGTTCCTGTGCGGACATAACGATACGCTCTCGGGCTTTGTCGTTGTCAAGGATGAGGCACTTGCTGAGAGAATCCTGTATGTCTCAAAGACTACGGGAGCGAACCTTTCACCGTTCGACAGCTGGCTTGTATTAAGGGGAATCAAGACCCTCGGAATCCGCATGGAGAGACAGCAGGCGAATGCAGCCAGGCTTGCGGAGTGGCTCAAGGCTAATCCTAAGGTTAAAAAAGTATATTATCCGGGCTTTTCCGATCACCCGGGACATGATATTATGAAGAAGCAGGCAAGAGGCTTCGGAAGCATGATTTCCTTCGAGATGGAATCAAAGGAGAGTGCGGTAAAGGTGCTTAACAATGTGAGTCTTATAAGCTTTGCGGAGAGCCTTGGCGGAGTCGAGACACTTCTTACATATCCGACACTCCAGACACACCCGGATGTACCTGTTGAGGTTAAGGAGAGAAACGGAATCACGGAGAGTCTCTTAAGAATATCCGTCGGTATTGAGGATATTGAGGACTTGACCGCCGACCTTGAGAGAGCCTTCGCATAGAAGCTGTCTGACTGCACGAAGTAAAAGGATAATTCGGGAGGAATCGGTGAATGTACGATTTTGATAAAATAACAGACAGACGTGGAACAAGCTGTCTTAAGTATGACTTTCAGGTGGAGAGAAGGGGAAGGGACGACCTGCTTCCGCTGTGGGTTGCCGATATGGACTTTGCTCTGCCGGAGGACATATTGGATGACATAAAGGACAGAATTTCACATGGAATATTCGGATATACCGACCCGAAAAAGGAATACTTTGACAGTGTAATTAACTGGTTTTACACTCATTTTGGCTGGAAGGGCAGAACTGAGTGGATTACGGTCACTCCGGGCGTGGTAGTTGCGATTTCCGCTGCGGTTCGCGCGTTCACCAAGGAAGGGGATGGCGTGCTTATACAACAGCCTGTGTATTACCCTTTTTCAGAGGCGATTGTATTAAATAAGAGAAAGCTCGTCAACAACCGGCTCGTCTATAAGGATGGAAAGTACAGCATCGATTTCGAGGATTTTGAAAAAAAGATAGTCGATGAAAATGTGAAGCTTTTCATTCTGTGCAGCCCGCACAATCCTGTCGGTCGTGTGTGGACGCTTGACGAATTAAAGAGAATGGGAGAAATCTGCTTAAAGCATAATGTTATTGTAGTGTCTGATGAGATACACTGTGACTTCACCTATGAGGCTCATAAGCACATTATGTTCCCGTCAGTGAGCAGGGAGTTCGAGGACAATGTTGTTCTGTGTACCGCTCCGAGCAAGACCTTCAATATTGCGGGGCTTCAGGTCTCCAATATATTCATTCCGAATGAAAAAATAAGTAAGGCATTCAAGGCGGAGCTTGAAGGCTTCGGCTACTCACAGCCTAATGCTGTGGGGCTTACCGCCTGTCAGTCGGTGTATACCAAGGGAAATGAGTGGTATGAGGAGCTTAAGAAATATCTTGCAGATAATCTTTTTTTCGCAAGAGAGTATTTGAAAGAAAATATGCCGAAGCTTAAGCTTGTCGAGCCGGAGGGAACATACCTTGTGTGGATTGACTGCAGTGAGCTTGGGCTTGATGTCGATGGGCTTGAACGATTCGTCGAGGATAAGGCGAAGCTGTGGGTGGATTTCGGAATTATATTCGGAAAGGAAAGCGGACAATTCATAAGATTAAATATTGCCTGTCCAAGGGCAACCCTCAGACAGGCGTTTGAACAGCTTAGAGCTGCATATTGTCAAACCATGTAGCGAACAGCTCAGGCCAGCATGCACATTCAGGCTGAATTTCTTTTCCCGTAAGACATGCAGTCTCTTCTGTCGCAAGAGCAAGACCGTGGCAGCCCTTGGCAAATATATGAAGCTCGCAAGGGATTCTATATTTTCTGAGGGCTCCTGCCATGAGAAGTGAGTTCTCGACAGGTACGGCACCATCCTCAAAGGTATGCCATATGAAGGCAGGAACCGTGTCGGCATTCACTCTCTTCTCGAGAGATACGGTATCGTACAGCTTCTCGTCACCGCCTGCAAGTGCGTCAAATGAGCCGCGGTGTGCGAATTCACCTGCTGTGATTACGGGGTATGATAAAAGCATGCAGGATGGTCTGTAATCCTCGCTGTGTCCGCCGAGAACATCTGTGACAAGCTCGTCCTTCCACATTGTTCCAAGGCTTCCTGCAACGTGAGCACCCGCAGAAAAACCGCAGATACATATTTTATCAGTGTTGACATGCCATTCGCCGGCATGTTTTTTTATGTAATCGACAGCCATTGCCGCTTCAATGAGCTGTGAAGGATACATATCAGGTGCAAGGCTGTAATAGAGAATACATGCATTGTAGCCGTGTGCGTTCATGCGGAGCGCGATAGGTTCTGCCTCGCGTGAGGACAGATGAGTGTAGCCGCCTCCCGGACATATAAGAACCATAGGGCGTGTCTTGTCACCGCGGAAATCGCTGTGGTGGTCAATGATGTATGTTGTGAGCTTAGCCACAGTGTCGCTGTGGGATATTCCGGCCTTTTTGTAATCGGGCTTTAATTCGATTGTAGTGTGAAGCATAATGTACCTCCGGGTTGGATTGATTAGTTTATTATAGCACAAACCGTTTGCCAATACAATTTAAAGGTGGTACAATGAAATTATAAAAATGGCGGGAAATGAGGGAGACTGTATGGACAAAAAACTATATGATTTGATGGACTGGCCTGAGATTGAGGCTGTGGTGTATTCAGAGTGTAAGCATCCGCTTGATATCCTGGGGCAGCATATTACTTCTGAGGGATTATTGTTTCAGACCTTCAAGCCGGGCGCATGCGGCGTGAAGGTGGTACTTACCGGAAAAAATAAGACATACGACATGGAGCAGGTTGATGAGGCAGGATATTTTGCACTTCTCATACCAGGTAAAAGACGTGTTGCGTATGAGCTTATAGCAGACTACGGAGATGGAAAGACAGAGCAGATAGTTGATACATACAGCTTCAAGGTTCAGATACTTGAATCAGAGCTTGAACGCTTCGAAGCAGGTATCAATTATGAGCTGTACAATGTTCTCGGAGCACATCCGGTTGAGGTTGACGGCGTGCAGGGAGTACATTTTGCAGTGTGGGCTCCCAATGCGTGGAGAGTCAGTGTTGTGGGTGATTTTAACAACTGGGACGGAAGAACACATCAGATGCAGTTCATTGACAAATACGGGGTATTTGAGCTGTTCGTTCCGGGTGTAAAGCCTCTTGAACTGTACAAGTATGAGATTAAGTACAAGGGTGGAATGGTCGGACTTAAGGCAGACCCGTATGCGTTCTACAGTGAGGTTCGTCCGAACAATGCCTCTATCGTATATGATATTGATAAGTATGTGTGGACGGATGGCGACTGGCTTGAGAGCAGGGAACTCAACAAGAATAAGCCGATGTCGATATATGAGCTTCATCTTGGCTCGTTTATGAAGCCTGACGATGGAAGAGAGTTCTACAATTACAGGGAGCTTGCACCGCTCATCATCAAGTATGTGAAAGAGATGGGTTATACGCATGTTGAACTCATGCCTGTCATGGAGCATCCTTTTGACGGTTCATGGGGCTATCAGGTCACAGGCTATTATGCGCCTACAAGCAGATACGGAACGCCTGATGATTTCAGATACTTTGTTGACCTTATGCACTGCGCGGGAATCGGCGTGATTCTTGACTGGGTTCCGGCACATTTTCCGAAGGATGATTTCGGTCTTGCAAGATTCGACGGAACGGCACTCTATGAGCATCTTGACCCGAGACAGGGTGAGCATCCTGAATGGGGAACCTACATATACAATTACGGCAGACCGCAGGTTCGCAATTTCCTCATAGCCAATGCACTTTTCTGGGCGAAGGAATATCACGCAGACGGTCTCAGAATGGATGCGGTTGCATCAATGCTTTACCTCGATTACGGTAAAAAGAACGGCGAATGGGTTGCCAACATGTACGGCGGCAATGAGAATCTTGACGCGGTTGAATTTTTCAAGCAGCTCAACACCATATACAGAAAGAAAAATAAGACATCGATGCTTATTGCCGAGGAATCAACGGCATGGCCTATGGTTACGGGAGAGGTAAAGGATGGTTCACTTGGCTTTGACTACAAGTGGAATATGGGCTGGATGAATGATTTCCTTGATTTCATGAGCGCAGACCCGCTTTTCAGAAAGGGACGCTACGGCGAACTCACCTTCAGTATGATATACGCTTACAGCGAAGATTTCATTCTTGTAATATCACATGATGAAGTCGTTCACGGAAAGGCATCCATGATAAATAAGATGCCGGAGGCAGACCTTGACGCTAAGTTCTCAGACCTTCGTGCAGCCTACGGCTTTATGTACACCCACCCGGGAAAGAAGCTTCTGTTCATGGGACAGGATTTCGGACAGTTCAATGAATGGTGGGAGGAAAAGAGCCTTGACTGGGCGGAGCTTTCAAATGAGCGCAATCAGAAGCTTCATCGTTACATGAAGGATTTGAATGCACTCTATAAGAAGGAGCCGGCTCTTTATGAGCTTGATTACAATCCGGACGGCTTTGAATGGATTAACAATATCTCAGCGGATGAGTGTATAGTATCATATGTCCGCAGGGCTAAGAACGGCGATGAGCTTCTTGTTGTGGTAAGTTTTACGCCTGTTCTCCGCGAAAAGTACAAGATTGGAGTTCCGGGTGCAGGTCAGTATAAGGAAATCTTCAACAGTAATGCGAAGAAATACGGCGGTACGGGAAAGCTCAACTCAAGAGTTAAGGTATCAGAGGAGAGCGAGTGCGATAACCGCAAGGATTCAATTCATATCACGATACCGCCTCTCGGAATCTGTATTTTCCGCAAGGTTGAGCAGGATGAAGACGCTGAGAAGGCTGAGGCGTTAAAGAAAAACGAGACAGCAGAGAAGTCGAAAAAGTGATTTACGGAGGGATGATATATGGCTGGAGAACAGATAGCGGCAACTCAGGTTGCCGATACGGTTCAGACAAGTGCCACGCATTTTGAGAAGGTGCTTGATACTGTGATTGACTATGGACTTAAGCTTGGCAAGAACATTCTGCTTGCACTTATTGTATATTTTATCGCAAGCAAGCTTATAAAGTGGGTGCTTAAGCTTACGACAAAGGCACTCAATAAGGGAAAGCTTGAACCTATGGTGGTCAAATTCGTATACTCCACAGTGAAGATAGGCTTGTATGTACTTTTATTTATAGCGGTTGTGTCGATACTTGGAATACCTACGACGACATTCGTAACCCTGTTCGGTACGGTTACGCTGTCGGTTGGTCTTGCACTTCAGGGAAGTCTGGCTAACCTCGCAGGAGGAGTGCTGATACTTATATTCAAGCCGTTCAAGGTAGGAGACTACATTGTGGCTTGCGGCGACGAGGGAACAGTTGTCGGAATCGACGTGTTCTACACGAAGCTTGCCACCGTCGACAACAAGGTGATTGTCATACCTAACGGAACCCTTGCCAATTCAAGTGTCAAGAACGTGAGCGCAATGGACAAAAGACGTGTCGATGTTCAGGTCGGTATCAGCTATGAATCCGATATAGCAGCGGCAAAGAACGTCCTTATGGGAATTATCGACAAGAATGAGAACGTCTTAAGGGACAAGCCAATCAATGTATTCGTGGCAAGCCTTGATGCCAGTCAGGTGACACTCGAGACAAGAGCATGGGTAAATTCCGATAAATACTGGGATACCAAGTGGGCGCTCACTGAGCAGTATAAGCTTGCGCTTGATGCGAACGGAATTGAGATACCGTTCAATCAGCTGAGTGTGACGATAAAGAAGTAAAAGGATACATTTCATCACAATTTATGTTATGAGTGTATAATGGATTATATTATACACGGTATAGGTTGTGAACTGTTAAGTATCGCGTGAGCGCGTTTCTAAAATCAGCGGAAGTATTGGAGACAGTACTTCCGTTTTTCGTTTTAAATAAAAACATGGAATGGAATCTTAAGAAATTTGTAAGAAAATGGTTGAGGTAAATATAGGGAATGCATTGTATTATATTTTTATATCAAATAGTAAATTTAAAACCTAAATTTAAAGAAAAACAGTTGTATAATTTTATGTATACGCAAGCCGGTACTTTGTAGCCGTCGGTGCTTAGTGGATGTTTTTTAGCCACTTATGCACCGCTACGTGATACAAGTAGCGAGAGCGTGCCGGTGGTGTATACATAAAATTATACAACGTTCGTTAAATGATAAGTTATATAATTTCCTATTTGTACAAAGATAAGGGGGTAGACATGGACACTCAAAAGATTTTGGTCGTCGATGACGACAAAGAAATTCTTTTTTCATTGTCAAAGCTTTTAGAGTATGACGGCTTTGAGGTCGTACAGGCGCGGGATGGCATTGAGGCACTTGAGCAGCTTGAGAAGGAGAAGCCCGACTTGATTCTGCTTGATATTATGATGCCGAAGCTTGACGGAATATCCGCACTTATGAAAATTAGGGAGAGCAATCATCTTCCGGTTATAGTATTGTCGGCAAAGACGCAGGACAGCGATAAAGTCTATGGTCTTACGATGGGAGCGGATGACTATATCTGTAAGCCTTACAATCCGGCGGAATTGGGGGCAAGAGTCAAGGCACTTTTACGAAGATTCAGGGCATGGAATGAGATGGCGGAGGATAAAAAGGCTTCTGATAGCGAAAGGATATGCAATGGCGGCATTGTTCTTGATACCGCAGCGAAGCAGGTTATGGTTGATGGTGAGCCGGTGAAGCTGACCGCCACGGAGTACAAGATTGTGAACCTGCTTATAAGCAATCTCAACAGGGTATTTTCGGCGGAAGAGATTTATGAGCGTGTCTGGGACGAGAATGTAGGATATGCCGTGGAAAATACGGTCATGGTACATATAAGGCGTATCCGCGAGAAAATTGAGATTGACACGAAAAATCCAAAATATATAAAGGTGGTGTGGGGAATTGGCTATAAAATGGAAAAAATGCAGTGAGATGTTAAAAATCCAAAAAAATAATTTGATTGTGGCAGTGGCAGCGGGCATTTTGTTTGTCCTGAGTCTTATTGTGATTTATCAGGCGTACGGGTATGTCTATTGTGGGGGCTGGATAGTATTTATGTTTGTAAGTGGTATGATAAGCATAGTATTTTTGACACGATTTGTCATGATGCTGGTGAAAAAAAGAGCAGACACCATGGTTGACTTGGCATTTGGCAGATGGTATTTTATGACTTTTGTAATCGCGCTCATTATATGCGGTGCGTATGCTGTGGCGGCAACTGTGATTTTGAAAACGGGTTATACATATTCTTATGGAAATGGATTTTGGTCGTCATACAGCGAGGCTTTGGTACACTATGGACATGGCTGGATTATTGCATTCATATATCTTGTCCCGGTTTTATCGGTGCTTGTCACGGTTATCATTGAGAGTGAGAGAGCAAGAAGCTACAGAGTGGGTATGCTCGACTCAGAGCTTCGCAGAGAGCAGCAGCTTGCCACCATGGAGAAGGACAAGGCGATTGAGGAACAGGGGAAGGCTGCCAAGGAGCAGGATAAGGCAAATCAGCTAAGCGTGGAGCTACTCACCAATGTCACTCATGATTTAAAGACACCGCTCACCGCAATCATAGGCTATCTTGCACTTATGGAGAAGGAGGAACTGACACCGGTTCTTTCCGACTATCTCAAGGTAGCTATGCAGAAATCAGAGCTTTTGAAGGACATGATTGACAGAATTCTTGAGCTTTCCAAGGCTGGCAGCGGAAATGCGGTTCTTGATATGAAGAAGCTTAACATGAACAAGCTTGTGCTGCAGCTCATCAATGATATTGAAGAGACACATCCGGATAAGGAGCTTCCTTTTGAGACAAGACTGTCGGAGGAGGATATCTTCTTTGAGGGTGACGATATGTATGCATACAGAATAGTACAGAATCTGCTGGATAACGCCGTAAAATATTCCATGGACGGAACGAGAATCTATGTGAAGACATACGCCAAAGAGGGGAAAGTATATTTGGAAATCATAAATGTCTCAGCATATCCGATTGAGTGTGATGAAAATGAGCTCAAAGGAAAATTCGTCAGGGGAGATAAGTCAAGAAACAAGGACGGAAACGGTCTCGGACTTGCAATCGTCGACGCCTACACACATGCTCTCGGCGGGGAGTTCCATATCAATATAATCGGTGATGCATTTCAGGCGGTGATTGAGTTTGAGAAGAACACAAAATAACCATTGACATTTCATTATCCAACGCTTATTCTGTATATAGAAACCATTGGTTCTTACACTTAAGGAGGTTTTTATATGACTATTCAGGAAATGCGTGAGAAAAAGGATGAAATGGGATACACAGATGAACAGATAGCGGATTTATCAGGCATACCGCTTGGAACGGTTCGGCAGATTTTCTCAGGTGAGGTGGGAAGTCCGCGTTATGATATTCTTCTTGCACTTGAAGGATTTTTTGCGGAAAAGTATGAAGTGAAGGAAACGGCGGCATATAAGCATGGCAGGAATGGCAGTTACACCCTGGATGATTATTATGCGCTTCCTGATGAGCAGAGAGTCGAGCTGATTGACGGGTATTTTTATGATATGTCATCTCCGACCTTTGGACATCAATCCATCGGTGGGGAAATTTACCGTCAGATAGCTAACTTTATAATGGAGCATGGCGGGAGCTGTCGTCCATTCGTTGCGCCGGTGGACGTACAGCTGGATTGCGATAATAAGACTATGGTTCAGCCTGATGTAGGTATCGTGTGCGACCCTTCCAAGATTAAGAGATTTGGAATATATGGTGCTCCTGACTTCCTTGTGGAGGTGATTTCTCCATCCACAAAGAAGAAGGATTATGCCCTCAAGCTATCTAAGTATATGGAAGCCGGTGTGCGAGAGTATTGGATAGTGGATTTTGCACAGGAGAAGATATTGGTGTATTTCTTTGAGAGTGATGTTTCACCGGTTATATATGGATTTGACAAGCCTGTGCCTGTTAATATCTACGACTGCAGGCTTAAGATTGACTTTTCTAATATTGCTGAATGGCTTCGGGAGGGTATGGAGTAAAAGCATAATTTTATAAAATTTTTACCCGAAGGATTTCTTATAGTTGATGCCCCATTCCTTCATTGCATTGAGGATTGGACGCATTGATTCTCCGGTTTCGCTGAGCGCATACTCCACGCGAGGCGGAACCTCCGGGTACACGGTTCTGGTGATTATGCCGTCCTCCTCCATGGAGCGGAGACTGTCAGTCAGAACCTTCTGACTGATTCCGTCAAGGCTTTTCTTAAGCTCATTAAATCTCCAAGGTCTGTCAAGAAGATTTCTCATGATTAACAGTTTCCATTTGCTGCCGATAAGCTGTACTGTGGTCGCTACCGGACATTCAGGCAGTTCTTCCTTGGTCAACATTTTAGTTCTCTCCTTTTTGTCTTGTATTTTCACAATGCATCAAAATATGATATAAGTTCCAAATAGAGTGTAACATAATAAAAAGCATCTGTAAAGAGTATGCAAAAATCTTTATATTTTGGCAAAAAACTTTATATGCTGGCTTTGTTTTTTGTCCTTATCTAAAGCTGCAAAGTCTGAAATCTTCCCCATACCCGGCAGTTACCTTTTGGTGCCTATGTAATAAAAAAGTGCGTACTTTTTTTATTCGAGCTCCATTGCTATTATAAACCTGCAACAGGGCAAAAGCCCAATAAATAATCTTATGTGGACGCGGCATGTCAGTAAATGAGGTAGAAATCATTGACCGGAATTTCACATTATTCGGTTATGACAGGTCGACGGAAAGGAGAAAATTATGGCATTATCAAACATTTTCGGATGGAGCAGTAAGGACAAGCAGCAGTCTGGCACAGCATGTGGAACAGCATGCGGAGCGGCAGATAAGCCGGAGAAGAAGCCGGCAGCGTGCGGAACAGCGTGTGGAGCAGGAGAACCGGAGAAGAAGCCGGCAGCGTGTGGAACAGCGTGTGGAGCAGGAGAACCTGAGAAGAAGCCGGCAGCATGTGGAACGGCATGCGGAGCATCTGATAAGTAATCAGACAGGTTAAATCAGGAGAGTCAGGTAACGCCGGGAACGGCAGAAGGAGATTAGGATGAGTCAGTATAATCAGGGAAAGTCATACTTTTCGTTTCAGTGGCATATCACGGATGAGTGTGACCAGCGTTGTAAGCATTGTTATATTTTTTCAGGGGAGGGCTGTAAGGAGCTTAAAAGCATGACCTGGAAGCAGATGCAGGAGGTCATCGCTAACTGCGAGGATTTCTGCAAGGTGTACAACAGAATACCTTATTTTTACATAACGGGCGGAGACCCTATTCTCCATCCTGACTTTTGGAAGCTTATGGTTCTGTTAAAAAGCAAGGAGATACCATTTACGATTATGGGAAACCCGTTCCACCTTGATGATGAGATATGCAGAATGCTTAAGGTGTGCGGCTGCGAGAAGTATCAGATGTCGCTTGACGGTATGAGGGATACGCACGACTGGTTCAGAAAGCCGGGAAGCTTTGATTTGACGATTGAGAAGGTTGGATGCCTGAATCGTGCGGGAATTAAGAGTGTTATCATGAGTACGGTGTCCAAGACGAACATGGACGAGATACCGGATATTATAGATGAGGTTGTAAAGGCGAAGGTTAAGGTGTTCGCATTTTCACGCTATGTGCCGACGGGAGGTGAAGTCGACACAAGCATGACACCGCAGGAGTACAGAAGTCTTCTTGAAATCTGCGATGCAAAATTTAAGGCTTATGAAGCTGCGGGATGTGAGACCTATTTTAATAGAAAAGACCACCTGTGGACTCTCTACGAGTATGAGACAGGGCAGTTCACGCTGCCGCAGAATGCGAAGGAAGGAATGATTTACGGAGGCTGCAACTGCGGCAACTGTCATATAACGATGGCGTCGAATGGCGATATCATGGCGTGCAGAAGAGTCACGAACAGCAGGGTGGCGAATGTGTTTGATGACAGGCTGGCAGACGTGTGGGTATGTCAGATGGAAAAATACAGGGATTACGATAAATTTACAAAATGCAGTAAATGCGAGCTAAAGGCATGGTGCAGAGGATGTCCCGCCGTGGCAAACGGAACGACGGGAGATTTTTATGGGGCAGACCCGCAGTGCTGGAAGACGAGAAACGAACTTACAGGAGCAGCCGAGCACCATCGATGACCCGACAATAAAGAATGGATTTTATGGAGCACCGACGGTTGTGTGCGTGTTCTCACAGGACAATTTTTTATTCAGGACGGCGGATGCCTTCTGCATGATGGAGAATATGGTATTGCAGGCGACGGAGCTTGGCATTGCCTCCTGTATAGTATCGCGCGGCTATGAGACCTTTGATTCCGACGAGGGCAGACGGCTTATGAAGGAGTGGGAGGTTCCGGAAGGATATGCCTGTCAGGGCTTTGTGATTCTCGGATACATAGACGGGGAACAGCCGCATACCAAGCCGAGAAAGCCGGGACGGATTAAGATAATAGAAGGATGATTTGGAAAGGAGATATTTTATGGATTTAGCAACATGTCTTAGGAAGATGGAGCTGGTCGGTGTCCTTGCGTTTGCCACTGTTGACGGCGAGGGAGCACCGCAGATAAGAAATATAAGTGCGATTCACTATGAGCCGGATGCACTGTATTTTTTCACCGCGAGGGGTAAAAACTTCTGCCGGGAGCTTATGGAGGATGGAAGAGTACAGATTTTGTGTTATACTAAATATAAAGAGATGATCAGGCTGTCGGGAAGGGCTTATGCGGTGGCTGATGAGGAGCAGGGTAAGTGGCGCGATAAGATTTTTGAGGAACAGCCGTATCTAGCCAATGTGTATCCGGGAGATACAAGGAACATAGGTATAATATTCTGCATTGACAGGGCGGAGATTGAATACTTTAATCTTGGCGTGAATCCTATTTTTAGGGAGACATACCGCCTTGGTGATGCTGATGTGAAGGAAAAGGGATATTTCATAACAGATGCGTGTATAGGATGCGGAACCTGCAAGGCGAACTGCCCGCAGAGGTGCATTGAGGAAGGTACACCGTATGTGATCAACAGGAATCATTGTCTGCATTGCGGCAGCTGCTATGAGAATTGCCCTGTAAAAGCGATTGAGAGAATCGGATAGAGCAGTGTTGGAAACATAATAAAAAGAGGTGGATATTTTGAATCAGAGTGAAAGAAGGCGGTACCTGATTAACAGGCTGCTGGAGGAAAATAAAAGCCTGTCGGATGTAACAATTCCATCTGATGCGGCGGAACAGAGAAAGCTTCTGCGCTCACTTATGAATATAAGGATGGCGGGTGAGACAGATGAGGAGTTCGAGAAGATTCAGAATGAATATTTGCAGCAGATTAATGAAGATAAAGGTATCGTGAGCATAGATGACATGAGCGAATTGCAGCCGGATATCTATGTATGGCGCGGCGACATAACAAGGCTCAGGGTTGGTGCGATTGTGAACGCAGCCAACAGCGGAATGACGGGGTGTTATCAGCCCTGCCACAGCTGCATTGACAACTGTATTCACACCTATGCAGGTGTGCAGCTTAGAAATTACTGTAATGTCATGATGATAAAGCAGGGACATGAGGAGCCGACAGGTCAGGCGAAGCTTACACCTGCATTCAATCTTCCATGTGATTATGTCATTCACACGGTTGGACCTATTGTGAGAGGAAGGCTTACGGCTGAGCATGAGCGGTTGTTAGAATCGTGTTACAGGGAATGTCTTCGCACGGCAGATGAAAATAATGTAAAGAGTATTGCTTTTTGCTGTATATCGACAGGCGTGTTCATGTTTCCTAATGAACGGGCGGCACAGATAGCGGTACGGACAGTCAAAGAGTATAAAGAGAGAGCACATTCAGGGATTAAGGTGATATTCAATGTTTTTAAAGAAGAGGACGAACGAATCTACGAAAGAGAAATTGCAGATTATTAAGAGAGAGCTTGAACAGGCGGATGCGGTTGTGATAGGTGCCGGAGCAGGATTATCGACGGCAGCAGGCTTCACATACAGTGGAGAGCGCTTTGAAAAATACTTTTTTGATTTTCGCAGAATACATGGCTTCAGGGATATGTATTCGGGTGGATTTTATGATTTTAATACACTTGAGGAATACTGGGCTTACTGGAGCAGATATGTGTATGTGAACCGCTATATGGACTCGCCGAAGCCGTTATATGAAAATATTTTTGAGCTTGTGAAAAATAAAGATTATTTTGTGCTGACGACGAATGTTGACCACTGCTTTCAGAAGGCGGGCTTTGACAAGAACAGACTTTTTTACACACAGGGCGATTATGGACTTTTTCAGTGCAGTAAGCCATGCCATGAGGACACCTATGACAATGAAGAAGTTATAAGAAAAATGGTGCTCAGTCAGGGTTTTAAAATTGAAAACGTGCAGGGAAAGCCGGAGCTTATAAGACCTGAGAATGTAGAAATCAGGCAGAGCGTTCCATCAGAGCTTGTTCCAAGATGCCCTAAATGCGGCAGACCGATGAGCATGAACCTGAGGGCGGACAGTACATTCGTGCAGGACGACGGCTGGTATAAGGCGCAGGACAGATATGAAAGGTTCATGGAAAATCACAGAGGGCAGAAGGTATTATTCCTTGAACTCGGTGTCGGATACAACACACCAGGTATAATAAAATATAACTTTTGGCAGTATACAGCCAACTGGAAGAATGCCTTCTATGTGTGCATCAACAAGGGCGAGGCATATGTGCCGGGTGAGATTGAGGGCAAGTCGCTTGGCTTGAATGAGGATATTTCGGAGGTTCTCGCTGCAATGGATTGCGTTTTGTGATTATGACTGCTACGATAAAGCCATCAAATGTTGGAGGTGGTGTTCATGGATAAGAAAAAAACGGGCAGCCTGATAAAGGAAGCGAGAATTAAGAAGAACTACACGCAGAGTGAACTTGGTGATTTGCTGGGAGTGACCAACAAGGCTGTGTTGCGCTGGGAGAACGGTGACAAATGGAGAAATCGCGATTATTATGATAAATTACATATTTTGAATTTGATTGAGGATAATAGGCAATGATGCTTATTATCCTCATTGTTTTTAATAAGGCACGGGAATGCGCAAGGCACATTCTTGTTATATGAATGATTTTGCGTGAACGACTTTGGCAAAAAGACATGCAATACATGAATGAAATTGACAAAATGAGCAACTTTAGAGCACTAAAACATGCATAAAACGTCAAAATGCACAAAAAATAATTGCATTTTTGTGAATTAGTACGATTGATTATGAATGAATTTGATTGTAGAATGAAACCATCAAGAACGGAGAGAGGAGGATGACAGGTGATATACACTGTGACCTTCAATCCCTCACTCGACTATATAGTGGGGGTTGACAATTTTAGACTGGGTGCGACGAACCGCACCTCATATGAGCAGATGCTTGCGGGCGGCAAGGGAATCAATGTGTCATATGTTCTTAAGAATCTCGGCTTCGAGAGCACGGCACTTGGCTTTTTGGCAGGCTTTGTCGGAGAAGAGCTTAAGAGAAGAATCGTGGCGGACGGAATCAACGCCGATTTTCTTATGCTTGAGGATGGCATATCGAGAATCAACGTGAAGTTTAAGAGCATTGACGGAACTGAGATTAACGGAATGGGACCTGACATAGCTGCTGACAAGGTTGAGGCACTCAGGGATAAGATTAACAGCCTAAAGGCGGGAGATATTCTTATTCTTGCAGGAAGCATTCCACAGTCCATGCCGGATACAATCTACATGGACATCATGGCTGATTTGCAGGGACGGGGCGTTGACATTGTGGTTGATGCGACGAGAGACCTTCTTATGAATGTTCTTTCCTACAAGCCGTTTTTAATCAAGCCTAACAATCACGAACTCGGCGAGATATTCGGAGTGGAGTTAAGCACAAGGGAGGAGGTTGTCCCTTACGCTAAAAAGCTTCAGGAAAAGGGTGCAAGAAATGTGCTGGTGTCGATGGCAGGAGAAGGAGCCGTGCTTATCGATGAGAACGGATGTGAGCACATGAGTGATGCACCTAAGGGCAAGGTTGTGAATGCCGTCGGTGCGGGCGATTCGATGGTTGCCGGATTTGTTGCCGGTTATCTTGAAAAGAAGAATTATGAGTACGCTTTTCACAAGGGCCTTGCGGCGGGAAGTGCGAGTGCATTTTCCGAGCAGCTTGCGACGAAGGCTGAGGTTGAAGCATTGCTTGATAAAATCGAAGGTAAATAAAGGCTTTTGAAGGTGAAGGAAAAAAGCTACAACGATACATTCTGCAGCGAAAGCAGAGTGGGAAATGGAGGAGTTATGAGGATTACGGATTTGCTCGACAGAAACAGTGTCATGCTTGGTGCGGCACCTTCCGACAAGAAGCAGACACTTGAACAGGCAGTTGCGCTCATGGCTAAGAGCGGAAAGCTTGCGGATGAAGAGGCATATAAAAAGCAGGTATTTGCAAGGGAGGAGGAGTCGACCACCGGTATTGGTGAGGGAATAGCCATTCCTCATGGAAAGTGCGACGCGGTCATCAAGCCGGGACTTGCGGCAATGGTTATACCTGACGGAGTTGATTTTGAATCGCTCGATGACGAGCCTGTCACACTTCTTTTTCTTATAGCGGCACCGAACACTAAGGATAATGTGCATCTTGATGTGTTAAGCAAGCTCTCGGTCATGCTTATGGATGAGGAGTTCACTGCCAGGCTACGAGCAGCGAAGAGCGTCGATGAGTTCGTGCAGATAATTGATGATGCCGATTCTGAGAAGGCAGGCATAGATGAGAGACTTAAAACCGATGAAGGAAAGATAAGCAAAATTCTTGCAGTTACCTCATGTCCAACCGGTATAGCACATACCTACATGGCAGCGGAGGGACTTGAGAAGGCGGCAGCCAAGGCTGGCTGCACAATCAAGATTGAGACAAGAGGCTCTGGTGGAGCAAAAAATGTCCTGACAGAGCAGGAGATAGCAGATGCTGACTGTATTATCGTGGCTGCGGATGCGAAGGTTCCGATGGAGAGATTTGACGGGAAGCATGTGCTCGAGTGCCAGGTATCGGACGGAATCAGCAAGGCGGATGAGCTTATCGAGAGGGCATTAAAACAGGACGCACCGATATACAAGGCTGGAAACCGTACTGAGGAGACAGTTCAGACCAAGGGAAAAAAGGACAGCTTTGCACATAGAATATATATGCAGCTCATGAACGGTGTATCTCATATGCTTCCATTCGTAGTAGGCGGAGGTATTCTGATTGCCATAGCATTTTTAATTGATGGACAGAGCGTTGACATCAATCTTCTCTCTGCGGCTGAGAGAGCTAACTTCGGTACGATCACACCTGCTGCCGCATTTTTTAAGGGAATCGGCGGTGTGGCATTCGGACTTATGCTTCCGGTGCTTGCCGGATTTATCGCGGAAGCGATAGCGGACAGACCCGGACTTGCACTTGGCTTTGTCGGAGGAATGATTGCAGCGAACGGCAAGTCGGGCTTCCTTGGAGCACTTGCGGCAGGATTTATCGCAGGATATGTAATTTTACTTTTAAAGAAGGTATGCGATAAGCTTCCTGAGAGCCTTGAGAAGCTTGCCCCCGTGCTTTTTTACCCGGTATTCGGTATTCTTATTATGGGTGCGGCGATGAATTTTGTGGTTGAGCCTGTCATGGGAGCAATCAACACAGGACTTAATTCAGGACTTGCAGGCATGAGCGGAACAAGCAAGGTTTTACTCGGATTCATCCTCGGAGCAATGATGTCTGTTGACATGGGAGGACCTTTCAACAAGGCAGCTTATGTATTCGGAACTGCTTCCATTGCGGCAGGAAATTATGATATAATGGCAGCAGTTATGATAGGCGGTATGGTTCCACCATGTGCCATTGCACTTGCAACAATCTTCTTCAAGAATAAGTTCACCAAGGAAGAGAGACAGTCAGGACCTACCAACCTCATCATGGGACTTGCATTCATAACGGAGGGCGCAATTCCATATGCGGCTTCAGACCCGCTCCATGTACTTCCGGCATGTATAATAGGTGCAGGAGTATCGGGCGCATTGTCGGAGGTATTTAACTGTACACTCATGGCACCGCACGGCGGAATCTTCGTATTCCCTGTTGTCGGCAATGCACTTATGTACCTTGTGGCACTTGTAATCGGAACAGCGGTGTCAACGGTATTGCTCGGCTTATTTAAGAAGAAGGTAGCATAATTTAATAGTTATAAAATGTAATTTTATAATAGCAGATTCAGGTTAATTATTTATTATTTTGCCAATAGACAGTTGTGGAATTTTATATAACAATTCCGGACTTGTGAAGCGGGAGCGTGTCCGGAAGTGTTATATAAAATTCCACAACGTCAGGGCGACAAATGAAAGGAGAACGAACATGAAAACATTTTCTTACACAATCAAGGACGCACAGGGTATCCACGCAAGACCGGCAGGAGAGCTTGTAAAGGCAGCCAAGGGCTTTGCCAGTGAAATTAAGATTGGAAAGGGCAGCACGATGGTTGATGCCAAGAAAATATTCGGTATCATGGGACTCGGCGCAAAGCAGGGAGATACCGTTGAGTTCAGCTTTAACGGAGAGGACGAGGAACAGGCTTACAGTGCGATAGCGGCTTTTATGGAGGCGAACTTATAATATTGGTACGAAGTATTTTGAAGGTCAATGTTGAATGGTTACGGTATGTCATAATGTATGGATGAAGTAACAGCCGACGGGATTGGAGGGTTACGGGATGCAGGTTTATCACGGAAAGAGTGTTTTCGGCGGAATAGCCATAGGAAAAATCAGTGTCTTTTCAAAAAAAGAGCACAGAATTGTAAGAGTTAAGATAAATGATACCGATGCCGAGCTGGCACGCTTTTATGCCGCAAAGCAGACAGCATTATCGCAGCTTGCAGGACTGTATGAAAAGGCATGCAGGGAGGTCGGTGAAGCAAATGCAGCGATATTTGAGGTTCACCAGATGATGCTCGAGGATGATGATTTCACGGACTCGGTCAACAACATAATCACGACACAGCAGGTCAATGCGGAGTATGCGGTGGGCGTTACGGCAGATAATTTTGCCAATATGTTCTCGGCTATGGATGATGAGTACATGCGCGGAAGAGCGGCTGATGTCAAGGATATATCGGAACGTCTTATATCAATCTTAAAGGGCAGCAAGGAAGGAAAGCTTTCCGCTGACGAGCCTGTTATTGTGCTTGCCGAGGATCTGGCACCGTCCGAGACCGTTCAGATGGATAAGGACAAGATTCTGTCATTTGTGACCGTGCATGGCTCTGTGAACTCACATACGGCGATTCTTGCGAGGACTATGAGCATCCCGGCACTTGTCGATACGGGACTTACGCTGACTGAGGATATGGACGGAAAGGAAGCCATCGTCGACGGCTTCGACGGAGTGATATATATCGAGCCCGACGAGGAGACATCCGAGAGACTCTTAAAGCGCAAGAAGGAAGAGGATGAGAAGAAGGAGCTTCTGCTTACGCTCAAGGGAAAAGAGGATGTTACACTGGACGGACAGCACGTTATGTTGTATGCTAATATAGGCAGTACGGGCGACCTTGCCATGGTGCTTAAGAATGATGCGAGCGGAATCGGACTTTTCAGAAGTGAATTTATCTACCTTGAAAGTGATGATTTTCCATCCGAGAATGAGCAGTTCCAGATATATAAGTCGGTTGCGGAGACAATGGCGGGTAAGAGAGTAATCATAAGAACTCTCGACATAGGTGCGGATAAGAAGGTTGATTACTTTAACCTCGACGCGGAGGAGAATCCTGCACTCGGTTACAGGGCAATAAGAATCTGTCTTTCACAGCCTGAGATATTCAAGACACAGCTTCGTGCGATACTCCGTGCCGGCGTGTACGGAAACATTGCAGTCATGTATCCGATGATTACCTCGGTGGATGAGGTGAGAAAAATAAAGGAAATCATGAATGAGGTAAAGGCGGAGCTCAAGGAGCAGGGCATCGCCTATGCGGATGTGCTTGAGGGAATTATGATAGAGACACCTGCGGCGGTTATGGTGAGTGATGAGCTTGCGAAGGAGGTTGATTTTTTCAGTATCGGAACTAATGACCTCACGCAGTACACGCTTGCTGTTGACAGACAGAATCCGAAGCTTGATGACTTCTATAATCCGCATCATCCGGCAGTGTTAAAAATGATACGGATGACAGTCGAGAATGCTCATAAGGCAGGAATATGGGCAGGAATCTGCGGCGAGCTCGGAGCTGACACCACACTCACGGAGGAGTTTATCAGAATGGGTGTCGATGAGCTGTCGGTATCACCGGGAAGGGTATTGCCAATCAGAAAAATTATCAGAGAGACATCACTGAAAAAATAATTATGTTATAAAAGAAATATAGTATTTTTGTCTCAGCAGTTGGAGGAAAATAAATGTTGACGGAAAGACGGCAGGAAGAGATTGTACGATTGGTATATGAGAGGGAGAGCATAACGGTTGCGGAGCTCAAGGAGATACTTGGCACCTCCGAATCAACAATCAGGCGTGATATCATTGCGCTTGACAAGGAGGGTAGACTTACCAAGGTGTTCGGTGGTGCGATAGCACTTCATCAGGCACAGATTGTGAACAAGGAGCTCTCCATGGTTCAGAAGCAGGAGCTTCAGACCGTGGAAAAACAGGCAATCGCGAAATATGCAGCTTCTCTCATTGAACCTGATGACTGTGTATATCTCGATGCCGGAACCACGACAGGCTGGATGATAGAGTATATAAGAGAGGAAAAGGCAACCTATGTGACCAATGCGCTTTCGCATGCAAAGCGTCTTGCGGACAAGGGGTTCAGCGTAATACTGATTGGCGGTGAGCCTAAGAGCTCAACGGATGCCATTGTCGGGGCAGAGGCTGTCTTAAACCTTCAAAAATACCATTTCAGCAAGGGCTTCTTCGGAGTGAACGGAGTTGACAGAACCAGCGGCTTTACAACGCCTGACGCAAAGGAAGCCATGGTAAAGCAGGTGGCTGTAAAGAACACCCAGTCGGCACACAGATATTTCCTCACAACCTCCGCAAAGTTCGGCGAGGTGTATGCGGTTACATTCGCTGGCTTCGAGGGCGGGGTGATACTCACAGAGGACAACGTGAGCGAGGTGCTGCCGAAGAGCATTGCGGTTGTGAATGTGAATGAGCAAAATTAAAACCTGACGAGTATAATGGATTATATTTATACATATCGGCTCCGTTGTACGAAGTAAGATGTTCTAAGAACTCTGCAGAAGTTATCTATGCATTTCGCCAACGCTGCCAAACGCACATCCTTGTGCTATGGCAGCTAAAACGGCATCCGTGCCGTTTCTTGGCTGTGTATTTAACAGAGTTCTAAGAACATCTGTACTTCTCCCAAAAGTCGCGATATGTATAAATATAATCATTATACATAGTTTGGTCTTAAATGTTTTTAAACATAATTTCATAGGTAATTTATCTGGTGGGACAGTCGGTAAAAATAATTGCAACTCCGAATTCTCTGAGCATATGGTATAAGTGCTTGGAGGGTTCGGTTTTTTTGTAAAAAATAAGTTGCAAACATTTGTTCGATGCTGTATAATGCTTTGTGTGGAGCAGTTAAGTATTATTTAAGGGGATATGGTTTTATTGTGGAGAACATGACTATGGATAAAAAATATAATGATTCATTAAAATTTTGGAACAGTGCATTTGATATGGACGATAAGGCGAAAGAAGAATACGCTGAAAAAATCAATCCGGAAACAGATTGGAGAAATCTGGCTTCTTCGGACAAGCTGGCGGATATTATTATAAATAATTTATCAGATAAAAAAAGAGTTTTGGACTATGGCTGTGGTGAGGGCTGGGCAGGAATTATACTGAAGAAGTCGGGATGCGAGGAGGTAACCTGCGTCGATGCTGCAGAGAATGCAGTTAAGCTGGCATCTTTTTTCAGAGATATATTTAAAATATCTGAGGGATTTACTGCACAGTGTGTTTCAACCGATTGGATAGAAAAATCGCCGGAAGCGGTTTTTGACGGATTATTTTGTTGTAACGTCATTGATGTTGTACCGGAAGAAGCGGCAGAAAATATTATAAAGAATATCGCAAGAATTACTACAGATGATGCCGTAATCTTGATAGGAATGAATTACTATATTGAACCGGTAAGCTGTCCTGAGAAGAATGTAGAGGTAAGAAATAAGAATGAATTATATGTAAATGGAGTTTTAAGGATGGTCTCGAGGACGGATGATGAATGGAAAAAGATATTTGAAAGATACTTTAATATAGATTCTGTAGAGTATTATGCCTGGCCGGGCGAGAAAGAAGAAAAAAGACGTGTGTTTTGTCTCAGCAGGAAAACGTATTGAAGAAATATAAGACCCTACGGAGCGTAGAATCCGCATGAATTCACCATTTTCTACGCTGTGTGGGTGTGATTTCTGATGGAATTGAAGGATAATCTGCTCAGAAAGGAGGCAGCCTGATGGATCAGATTTTGATTGGAAAGTTCATTGCGAGCGAGAGAAAGAGAAAAGGTTACACGCAAAAGCAGCTTTCCGAAAAATTGGGAATCAGTGATAAGACAATCTCAAAATGGGAGCGTGGAAACGGTTTTCCGGAGGTGTCACTGCTCTTACCGTTATGTAATGAACTTGACATTACGGTGAATGAGCTTTTATCCGGGGAGAGAGTTTCCGAGGAAGATTATCGTAAGAAAGCGGAGGAAAATATGGTGAATTTAGTGAGAGAGGCTCAGGAGAGCAAAAAGAAAATAATATTATCGGCAATGACAGCATTGCTTGTGATTGTGGCGGCAACGCCTATGTTCGTTGTATCGGGTGCGATTGAGATGGACACATGGGTTAGGATTACACTAATCGGAATAGGGATTGTGGTTATTGTAATCGGTATCGCGATTGCATGCGTACTTGACCGCGATGCAGGTGCTTATGAATGTCCGGAGTGCAGCACGCGATTTGTTCCCGACATGAAGGACTATATTATGGGAGCACATACAATTACGAAGCGTAAGCTTGTGTGCCCGAACTGCGGGGCACATAGGTATTGCAGGAAAGTGCTGACAAAGTGATTTTTCCTGGCTGAACAAAAAATGTTGCAAACATTTGTTCGATAATGTATAATACTTTTATGGAACAGTTAAGGGATATTCATATGGAGAAGGGATGTGAAAGGCAGTGACTAAGGAGGATTTATTTGCACCGATAAGAGAGCGGTACGGCGAGCTGAAGGAGGCACTCAAGGGAACTGATTTGGAGAGGATAAGGGAGCTTACCCTGGAGGTTCATGCGATGGTGCATCCTGCCGAGATTTCGGGCAGGAAGGAAAATACGATTGCAGACTATGTTCTTAACTATATGATGAAGGGCAATCAGAATGCACTTGTCCCGAGGGAGGATTACGATGTCGACCTGCACTATGCCGGGACGAGGACGGTGCCAATGTGCTGGCAGTTCTGGCACACATACCGAATCGAGGATTTGGTGAGCAATATTTTGATGGTCAACGGAGAACAGATTTTTAATGATGAATGGCAGAGGAAAATCGGTTCACCGATTACAGATACGGGTAACGCGCTTGAGCTTGACGAGGCGGTTGCTTTCGGAAAGTCAATCAATGTCGATGCACTTTACGAGTACATGATTACGGTCGGAAAGAATACAAGGGAAATACTCGCAGGGCTCACTCTCGAGCAGATTAATTCAATGGTTCCGGCAGAGTGGGTGATGCGTATTCTCGAGGAGGGCGGCGTGACTACGGATTTCCGTTCAGTGTGGCTCTTGGTATACTGGGGGAGACTTACAAGGGGCGGAATGATATTGACACCGATGACGGATCATCATATGATGCACCTTCCGCCTTGTATCAACAATCTGCCGATTTTGGAGTAAATGTGTATAGCATGTTATATTTATACTTATCGCGACTTTTGGGAGAAGCTCGATTATGATTTTTCCGTCTGCTCTCTAAGATGGGGACGGGATGATGAAAATGAGAATTGTGAGGCGAGAGAGTAAATATGCTTGCATAATTGACAAACGGCGGAATTATTGAGTGAGCTGTGCTCATGAGCATTGCTCACGATATAACAAAAATATTGAAAGAAGAAAATCTTCCATTATGGAGGTCACATGCTCAAGTACATAAGAAACGAACTTATTAATATGTCTGACAAGGGAAATTATGCCACGTTCACAGCGTCACTCATCCCCGGATGCGATAATGTCATCGGTGTGAGGCAGCCGATATTAAAAAAATATGCAAAGCAGCTTGTAGCCGGGAATGAGGATTTCAGGCAGCTCATTTTAGAGCCTGACATCTACCACGAGGAGACTCTTCTGAGAGGGTATGTAATCGGCTGCGGAACAGCAAAGGAAAAGAACTTTGACAGAGCGCTGGCTGACCTTGAACAGTTCGTGCCGCTTGTGAACAACTGGGCTGTGAACGATGGCTTCTGCGTGGAATTTAAGGTTATGGATAGGTTTAGGGACGAGTTTTTGCCGTATATAAGGGAATGTACGATGTCGTATGATGAGTACAGGGCGAGAGTGGGACTTATCATGCTGCTTGACCATTATCTCAAGATTGATGAGTTTGGGAATAAGAAGCTGAGAATGAAAAAGGTTACTCGTGAGGATATATATGTGAATGGTGAGAGGACCACAGGAAAATATCTCGAGGAGATATTATCTCTTGTGAACAGGGACCTTTCGGGCAACGGATATTACACGCAGATGGCAGCAGGATGGCTGCTTGCGGAGTGCTTTGTGACATTTCCGGCAAGAATATGGGAATTTCTCGCAGACAAGGAGCATTTGAGGCTTGATAACGTATCATACAGGAAGGCGGTAAACAAGATATGTGAATCGCTCACACCCGACAAAGAAGTGAAGGCGATGGTGAGAAGGCTGTAATTGTGTATGAGAAAATATAGAGAAGGCGGTGCGATTTCATGATTATAACGGACAAAAACATAGATGGCGGTAAATCCTTTGACTGGGGAAGAGTTTCGAGTGAATATGCAAAGTACAGGGACATATACCCTGAGGAGTTCTATAAAAAGATTGTGGACAGAGGTTTGTGCGTTAAAGGACAGTGTATTCTGGACTTGGGAACGGGTACGGGAGTCCTTCCGAGAAACATGTATATCACTACGGCGGAAAGTGGATTGGAACGGATATATCCGAGGAACAGATAAATCAGGCAAGGTCACTTTCTGAGGGAATGGATATAGATTATTATGAGGCTGCGACGGAAGATATTGATTTTCCGGCGGATTCGTTCGATGTCATCACGGCATGTCAGTGTTTTTGGTATTTTAAGCATGAGCTTGTGATGCCGAAGCTCTATAAGATGTTAAAAAAAGATGGCAGACTGCTGGTACTTTACATGGCGTGGCTTCCGTATGAGGATACTATTGCCGGGGCAAGTGAAAAGCTGGTTTTAAAGTACAGTCCTAAGTGGAGCGGCGCGGGTGAGACAATGCACCCGATACATATTCCTGAGTGCTATGAAGAGAGCTTTGACATTGTGGCACATGAGGAGTACCCTCTGAAGGTACATTTTACAAGGGAATCGTGGAACGGCAGAATGAAGGCATGCCGCGGCGTGGGAGCTTCACTGTCTAAGGAGGAGATTACAAGGTGGGAGGACGAGCACAGAAGGCTTCTCACGGAAATCGCACCAGAGGAGTTTGATGTCCTGCATTATGCGGCGTTTGTGGAGCTGAAAAAGAAATAGAATGATTAGGCAGAATCGCAGGCAGAGCCTATGAGCTGCAAGGAGAAAAGTTTGAAAATAAAATTTTCAAACTACTTATTGGTGGCAGTACTGCAAGCGACGCTTGCAGTATGCAGGGGGATAAAAATGGAACTTGATATAGTTGGTCTTGTCAGTGCATGTTCGTATGCACTTGACTGCATAGAGGCGGAGCTTGTGCATGTGACGAATCGACATGGCAAGCGTGTCGCATACATAAGCGTGTGTATGGCGGAAAGATTGGGAATAAAAGGAAGAGCATTGCAGGATTTGGCGATATGTGCGCTGCTTCATGACAATGCACTCACCCAGTATATTTCAGAGGAGGTGCAGAAGAAGCCCGATGCAGTCAATGCGGAGGGTGAATATGACGGGAATGCGATGTCTGAGCTTGTATCAGAGATTACACCTAAGAAGCTTGGTGTTCATTGTATATACGGTGAACAGAATATAAAGAAGCTTCCGTTTGACACGGATATGTCCGGAGTTATTTTGTACCACCATGAGAATGCCGACGGAACGGGACCTTTTGGAAAGAGATGGGATGAGATTCCGCTTTTTGCAAGGATTATCCACATTTGCGATATGGTGGATGTAATAGGAAATTCGTGTGATTTCAGCGACGGGAACTGGGTTAAGGCACAGAACTTTATAAGAAAGAACAGGGATATTCTTTTTGACAGTGAGTGCGTTGATGCTCTTCTTGACGTATTTTCGGAAGAAAATTTTGTGAGTATGTCACAGGATGCGTTTGAGGAGGAGTTATGGAAAACGATACCGAGACAGAAGCGTTCATGTGATTTTAACACATGTAAGAATATAGCGGATTTCTTCGCTCAGATTGTTGATTACAAGTCGGAATTTACCGGAAAGCATTCGCTCGGCGTGGCACAGAAGGCGGCGGAGCTTGCTGAGTATATGGGGTATTCGGAAGCAGATATCGAGAAGATTTATATGGCGGGAGCACTGCATGACATTGGCAAAATGGCGATTGGCAATGATATTTTGGAGAAGCCGGGGCGTCTTAGTGACGAGGAATTCTCAAGAATGAAGAATCATGCGGGATACACATATATGATACTGTCCGACGTGGAAGATTTTGAGGAGGTGCGCGACTGGGCGGCACTTCATCATGAGAAGCTTGACGGAACAGGCTATCCATTTGGCAGGACATGGGCAGAGCTTAATGAGCCGGAGCGTATAATGGCGTGTGTTGACATATATCAGGCACTCACGGAGTCGAGACCTTACAAGGACGGAATGACGCATGAAAAGGCTTGTGCCATATTGGAGGATATGGCGGGGAAGGGCTGGATTGATGCCGCGATAACAGAGAAGATAAAAAAATGCTTCGCAGCCACGATATAAGTGGGTATACAGCTTATTGTCTGTATGTGTTAAAATAATATATAGTATTATGTAAAGGAAACTGGTATGGATATGAATAAGAGAACTCAGGATGAAGGACTTATCGGGAATGATAAAATAGAGGAGGCGGTTCTTGCACTTCAAAACGAGCCGTCACAGGAGATGCTTGCGCATACGCTGACGGTTATCCGCAGACGTATGAAGGAAGGCGGTCAGTTAGTAGTTGCGGTTGAGCCGTCGCTTGAGAGTACACAGATGAAGCTTCAGACCGTAAAGACTGCGGATGGAGCTTTGTGGTGGGCAGCGTTTACAAGCTTTGATGAGGAACTTAGGGGAGCTGACAGCGTGATGTCCACGTTCCTGTCAGATATTGACAAGCTGTTTGAGACAGCACTTGAGGTGCCTGAGATAAATGGAATTATTCTAAATCCGTGGAACAGGACAATAATGCTTGATAAGAAGCTTATAAGTATTATTATGCCAAAGGAATAGATGAAGGAAGGAGAGCATTATAGGGTTAAGAAATCAGGTGCTAAATTTACAATAAAATGTATTGCCTTTTTCGGATAATTCCTATATAATATGCTCCATAAAACCCATTGGGTGTGGATTTTTCAAGATGTGAAATCTTTTTTCGCCACATAGCTTAACAGGCTGTGTGGCTTTTTTTGCGCGTTTGCGCAGATTTACATTTATATGCAATTTGTCTGTGAGCGGAAACAAATTGCTTTCAAGCCGCTCAGAAACGAGGATTAGTATGAATCAGACATTTATGAAGGAAAAGAAGATATTTCCTCTTGTGCTTTCGATGGCTCTGCCAATGATGCTGTCGATGGCATTCAGTTCACTGTATAATATTGTGGACAGTTATTTTGTTGCCAAGCTGTCGGAGGATGCAATGACGGCACTTTCACTGGTGTTTCCGGCTCAGAATCTCATGACATCGGTTGCGGTAGGATTCGGTGTGGGAATTAATGCGATGATAGCCTTTTATCTCGGGGCCGGTCAGCAAAAAAGAGCGGACAAAGCTGCCACACAGGGGCTCGTGTTCAGTGTGCTCCATGGAATCTTAATCATGGCACTCTGCCTTATCGGAATGCCGGCTTTCCTTGGTGCCTTCACATCCAAGCAGACGGTGGTTGATTTGGGAGTTGAGTATTCCAATATTGTATTTCTTTTTGCGGTGATAGTGAATGTGGGAATAACCTATGAGAAGATATTCCAGTCGGTCGGAAGAATGAAGGAGACCATGATATGTATGGTTATCGGATTTGTTGCGAACATAGCACTTGACCCTATGCTGATATTCGGAATCGGATTTTTCCCACGAATGGGTATAAGAGGGGCAGCAGTGGCAACAGGAATAGGACAGGTGCTTACCATGCTTGCATACATCGTTTTTGACAGGATAAAGCCTCTTCCTGTAAAGCTGAGCAGGGAAAGCATCAGGCTTGATAAGGAAGTGTGCGGGCGTATGTACGGAATAGGAATCCCGGCGACACTCAACATGGCACTTCCGTCGGTGCTTATATCGGCGCTTAACGGAATACTGTCTGTTTATTCGGAAGTTTATGTGCTTGTGCTCGGCGTGTATTACAAGCTTCAGACATTTATATATCTTCCTGCTAACGGAATTATTCAGGGAATCAGACCACTCGTCGGATATAATTATGGTGCAGGGGAGAATAAGAGAGTAGAAAAGATATACAGACTTTCGCTGGCAATGACGGCTGTGATCATGGCACTCGGAATGCTTGCCTGCTATGCGATGCCGTCACAGCTCATGGGATTGTTCACACAGAGCGCGGACACTATCTCAAAGGGAGAGACGGCACTCAGAATCATAAGCCTCGGCTTTATCGTGTCGTCATTTTCGGTGACATACTCGGGTACGCTCGAGGCACTCGGCGAGGGTGTGCCGTCGCTTGTGATTTCACTTTTAAGATATATCGTTGTCATAATTCCCGCAGCATTTGGCTTAAGCAGGGCAACCGGTGCAATCGGTGTATGGTGGGCATTCCCGATAACGGAGGCGGCTGCGGCTGTAACGGCATTTATTCTTTTTCACAGAATATGGGGCAAAAAGATGAGAGCCGGAAATGCTTAAAATCATTGAGATAAATCCCTGCCTTTATTATGTGAAGCTGCATTTCTATTACTTACTTGTTCAAAAATGATGTGAAATAAAACTTTCTGTCGAGCAGATTTCCCACAATTCCGACCATCTTTCCCATTGTGAAGGCGGCGAGTACGGTTCCGATACCGAGACCATACAGATGGTGAAGGAAAATGAAGGTGAGCAGTGCCGTAACAGCAAGACATATTACATCGAATGCTATTTTTATCTTAGGATAGCCAACCTTCGTTATATCTGAAAGCTCTCTCGGGAACAGGTCGGTAGGCACAATCGGAAGCTTACAGCGGTTGGAAAATGCTATGCCGACGCTGAGGAGAAGATAGCTTACTGCGAAGTAGACAATTCTCCATCCGAGCGCTGTCGGAAGTATGTTAATCCATGCTTTGTTAAGATCGAGCAGCATGCTGAAGGCGAAGCCGACAACGAAGCTGAAAAGATATGTCGGAACGAACTTTTTTCTCATTATCATAAGGCTTAGAATGAGAGCTGCCTGAAAAATATATGTCCATGTTCCAAGTGTAAGCTTCGGAAATACAAGTGAGAATGCGTAGGGTACACTGGATATTGCGGATATTCCGGCATTGGAATAGAGCATAAGCACGACGCTGAAGCTGTTGATTAACACAGCGACCACAAGTGCGAGCTCACCGCGAAAGACTTTCTTGTCATTTAATGCGTCCGCAGATGTAACTGCGGCTATACTGTTGTCCATTTTTGTCTCCATTCTGCAGAATAACTGCATAAGCGTTAATTTGTTGATTAAATATTGTTTCCCTATTAATAATCATATACAGTATACCACCGGCTTTTATAATAACAAATTAATAAATTACATGAAATTATAGATTCTATCTATCAAAGCGTGATATAATGAGCGCAAGATGAGCAATGCCGGCCGGTAAAGATAGGTCAGGCTGTGCTTGTACAATGCCTGATTTATCTTTACCGGCTGATAGTGCGAAGCACGGACATCGAGAAAATCAATGATTTTCGAGATGGCATTGCTCATGTCTGTTGTGATTTCGAGAGTTCGAAGCACATACATAGACGGCATTGCAAATGGAGGTAACGGACGTGAATTTATTCTATTTGAGATATTTTGTCACCCTTGCACATGAAAAGCATTACACTAAGGCGGCTAAGCAACTATGCATAACTCAGCCGAGCCTCAGCCACGCAATTGACCGGCTGGAGGAAGAGCTTGGCGTACAGCTTTT
Organism: uncultured Lachnospiraceae bacterium; assembly: GCA_934343915.1. Classification (GTDB taxonomy): domain Bacteria; phylum Bacillota; class Clostridia; order Lachnospirales; family Lachnospiraceae; genus CAG-882. Next base: position 40,112 of record CAKRIL010000011.1, read on the forward strand.
TGAGAAGTCAGGAAGGAATACGACACTGACACGCTTCGGCGAGGATTTCTTAGTGTGCGCTGAGAGGACGCTTGCAACACTTAATTCAGGTATTGAGACTATTAAGAAAAGTGCGTTAGGCGATGGCGTGATAAGACTGGGGTTTGTGAGACCGCTTGGCATTAAATTTATTCCGGAGCTTGCTGCCGGATTTCTCATGGAGAATGAGGGGAAAAACATAAGCTTCACATTCAACACGGATGTGACGGGAAAACTTCTTGAGGGGATGAAGGAGCAGAAGTATGATATTTTGTTCTGCTCGGAACCGTCAGCAGAACTCGGTTTTACGGCAGTTCCGGTGAAAAAACAGGAGCTTGTACTCATTGTTCCCGCCGTACATCCGCTCGCATGGCGGGATACGATAAGTCTTGAGGAGACAGCAGATTATGAGTATGTGTATTTTCATGAGAATTCGGGAATCAGAAATGTTATAGATGATATGTTTGCAAGAGCCGGGCTTATACCGAAAATATCGTGTGAAACAGAGGAGGATGAGGTTATAGCGGGGCTTGTTGCAGCAGGCTTTGGAATAGCGGTTGTTCCATATATGGATATGCTGCAAAAGCTTGATGTAAAGATAATAAAAATAACATCGCCTTCGTATGAAAGAAGCTTTTTTATGGTAAATGATGATAAGCGGTATATGCTTCCCGTGGTCAGACTTTTCTATGACTTTGTTTTGCGAAGCCGGGACGAAAAAAAAGAAAGCGAAAATAATATTTAACTTGAATGTATATAATATAAAGTTATAGAATAGCAGGTAGGAAGGCAGAAGGTATTGGATAATTAATTTTTATAAGATATAAGAAAGTGAAATGCAAAGCAACAATTTTATATGAGCAGGCAGCGAAGAGGGTTGCGAATATCATTGACTTTGAAATATGTGGGAGGCAGTATGTTCAGGATAGGTGTGGATTTGGGCGGTACGAATATTGCAGCGGGGCTGGTTGATGACAATTACAAAATTGTGGACAGAGAATCGGTAAAGACCAATGTGCCGAGACCTGCTGAGAGTATCATACAGGATATCGCAAGGCTTGTAAATGTTCTGCGTGAGAGAAATAATCTTGAGGAGAAGGACATAGAGGCTGTCGGGGTCGGTGTTCCGGGAACTATCAATGAGGATACGGGATATGTTGAGTATTCCAACAACATCCGCTTTGAGAATGTACCTTTTATAGAGCTGTTAAGCGGGATGATATCTATACCTGTGTACTTTGGCAATGATGCCAATGCGGCGGCACTTGGAGAATATTATGCCGGTGGATATAATGTGAAGTCGTTTGTCATGATTACGCTCGGAACGGGAATCGGAAGCGGAATTATTCTTGACGGCAGGCTTATAAAGGGAATTAACTTTGCCGCGGCGGAGCTTGGACATACTGTTATAAAGATGGGCGGTGAGCTGTGTACCTGCGGAAGAAGGGGCTGCTTTGAGGCGTATGCATCCGCGACGGCACTGATAAGGGATACAAGGCGAAGAATGACATCGGAAGAGTATTTTGGAGAAGATGCTGCCGGGAAAACGGTTTTGTGGGATTTGTGCGGCAAAGATACGGATAATATTGAGGCAAAGCATGTGTTCGATGCCGTAAAGCTCGATGATAAGCTTGCAAATGAGCTTTTTTCGGATTATACTGATTATCTTGCGGAGGGAATAGCCAATATCATTAACATTCTCCAGCCCGAGCTTGTATGCATCGGCGGGGGTGTGAGCAAGGCAGGAGAAATGCTTCTTACACCTGTCAAAGAGAAGGTGGCAAGGCTTATTTTTTCAAAAAATTCCGCAAAAAATACGGAGATAGAACTGGCAAGACTTGACAATGATGCAGGGATTATCGGTGCGGCGATGCTGTAATGTAATTATAAAATAAAAGAGATGCGAAGCATTGATTTTATATGAATAGGATTCAGGTGTCAAAACATCATGAGTTATTTTAAAAGTGTATAGCATGTTATATTTATACATATCAGCTCCGTTGTACGAAGCAAGTTGTTCTAAGGCCTCTGAGAAATGTTTATTATTTATACGCCAACGAAGCAAAGCATACTTCCATGTATGCATTGCTTCTAAAGCGGCATCCATGCCGCTTTTGGCTATGGAGATAACAGAGTCCTAAGAACATCTAAGCTTCTCCCAAAAGTCGTGATATGTATAAATATAACATGCTATACACGATTAAGCTTATAGTGCATGTTTTGACACCTGAATCTGAACAGGTAATTACCTGCAAATTATTGAATATTGTGAGGATAAAGTTTGAAAATGAAATTTTCAAACTACTTATTGGTGGCAGTACTGCAAGCAAGGCTTGCAGTATGCAGGAAGGGGATAAGAATGAGACTTGTTATACAGCGCGTTAATCATGCGTGTGTCAGAGTAGATGGGAATGTAATAGGGAGTATAGGGAGAGGTTTTTTGATTCTGCTTGGTGTTGCCAATGGGGACACTAATGAGATGGTTGACAAATATGTGAAGAAGCTTTCGACACTCAGAATATTCGAGGATGCGGATGGAAAGACGAACTTGTCGCTTGCTGATGTCGGAGGTGAAGTGCTTGTCGTATCACAGTTTACGCTGTACGCTGACTGCAAAAAGGGCAACAGACCGAGCTTCATCAATGCGGGTGCACCGGATTTTGCAAATGATATGTATGAGTATTTCAAGGAAAAATGTGTTGAAGTGTTCGGAAAGGTCGAGTGCGGAAGCTTCGGAGCCGATATGAAGGTGGAACTTGAGAATGACGGACCGTTCACGATTCTTTGGGACAGCGATTGGTGGTAGGAAAAGTTATGAACAGTTATTTGATTGTCACCGGTGGACAGATTGACGATAATTTTGCCATTCAGTGGATAAGTGAGCATTCCTTTGAGGGAATGATTGCGTCCGATTCAGGAATGGAATTTTTTAAAAGGGCGGGGCTTAAGCCGGATGTAATAATCGGTGATTTTGATTCGGTAAGACCTGAGACCTTAGATCTTTTCAGATGTAAAGAAGATATACAGTGGGTTAAGCTTAATCCAATGAAGGACGACACCGATACTGAAGCGGCAATTCGGCTTGCGATAGAGAAGGGAGCGGAGGATATCACACTTCTTGGGGCTACGGGAAGCAGAATAGACCATATGCTTGCGAACATAGAACTCTTGGGAATTGGTCTTGAGAAAAAGCTTCAGATGAGACTGCTTGACTCACACAACAGAATCAGGATGATTGATTCTGAGATTATAATAAGAAGAGATGAGCAGTTCGGCAATTATGTATCGCTGATACCTTACAGCATGGATGTTAAGAATGTAACTCTTAAGGGCTTTAAATATACTCTTGACAATTACTGCATGAGAAAGTTTAACTCACTCGGAATCAGCAATGAGATAACGGAGGATGAAGCACGCATAAGCTTCACGGATGGAATAATGGTTGTGATTGAAGCAAGGGATTAATCTGAAAATATGGAATGAGCAGCCGCTATAATGATATTTTATGAGGTCAGATAAAATGAGTGAAAATACAAAAAAGAACGGAATAATTGATGGTGTAATATGGAAGCAGATATTGATATTCTTCTTTCCGATTCTTGTGGGAACATTTTTTCAACAGCTGTATAATACGGTGGATGCCGTTGTTGTGGGACAGTTCGCGGGAAAGGAAGCACTGTCGAGTGTGGGAGGCTCATCGAGCCAGATTATCAACTTTGTTGTAGGCTTTTTTACGGGCTTATCAGCCGGAGCAACGGTAATTATATCCCAGTTCTACGGAGCAGGAGATGCAAAGAAGATACATAGAGCACTTCATACGGCATATGCATTTGCCATAATAGGAGGTATTGCAGCGGGGCTTATCGGAATTGCAGTGACCGTTCCGATTATGAGACTTATGAACACTCCTGAGGAACTGCTTCATGATTCGGCAATGTATGTCATGATATATTTTGCCGGACTTGTATTCATATTCGTATATAACATGGGCTCGGCAATCTTAAGAGCCATCGGTGACTCGAAAAGACCGCTTTACTATCTTGTCATCTGCTGTGGAATCAATATTGTGCTTGATATTCTGCTTGTCAGTGTGTTCAAGCTGGGGGTGTTAGGTGCGGCTGTCGCAACATTTATCGCGCAGTTTGTCAGTGCCATCATGGTTACGAGAGCACTTATGTATCACACTGAGGGCATGAAGCTTGTGCTTAAGGAGATAAGGCTTCATGGCGATGTGCTGCCGTCCATGCTAAAGATAGGACTTCCGACCGGAATACAGTCAAGCATGTACAGCCTGTCCAACATAATTGTGCAGTCAGCACTTAACAGCTTCGGTGTCGACACTGTTGCAGCATGGTCGGCATTCGGAAAGATTGACAGCATGTACTGGATGATAAATACAGCATTCGGTATAGCGGCGACAACCTTCGTAGGACAGAACTTCGGTGCCGGAAAGTATGACAGAGTAAAAAAAGGAACCATGCAGTGCCTTTTGATGGATATATGTGCAGCTGTACTGTTCAGCACACTTGTACTCACCTTCGGAGGATATATGTTAAGAATATTCACATCCGAGACAGAGGTTATAAATCTTGGCATAAGGGTTATGCATGTCATTTCTCCTGCATATTTTATATTTGTGTTCATAGAGATTCTGTCAGGCTCGTTAAGAGCTCAGGGACATGTGCTTGTGACAACACTCATGACAATGCTTGGTGTGTGCGCATTCCGTGTGGTGTGGGTGTTGTTTATAGTGCCTAATGGTACGCTGGAACAGATTGTGTTCTGCTATCCTGCTACATGGATTGTTACGGCGACGGGAATGATAATATACTATATATATAAGCAAAAGAAGATTATCAGAAGTTATAGTGCTGTCAAAAAATAAAAGCACACGAAAGAAGTATTTGAAGGATTTGAGAAATGAGGATTAGATGGAAAATAAGAAAGAATTGACAAAGGATATGACAAAGGGGCAGCCGGTAAAATTACTGCTCTTTTTTGCACTTCCGCTTATGCTTGGAAGTCTTTTTCAACAGTTGTATACAATGGTCGACACCATAATTGTCGGACAGGGTGTAGGAATAAATGCACTTGCTTCACTTGGCGCTGCGGACTGGCTCAACTGGATGTTTGTCGGGCTTGTCACCGGACTTACTCAGGGTTTCTCGATTATATTTGCACAGTATTACGGTGCAGGCGATGTGAAGAGGCTGAAGGCGGCGATAGGCAATTCAATTGTGCTGACCGCTATATCGGCATTGGTTTTTACGGTGGCAGGAGAGCTTACAATAACACCGGTACTCATGCTTCTTGATACGCCGTCGGATATTTTTGCGGGTGCAGAGCAGTACTTAAGAGTTATGCTCGGAGGTGTGACGGTCAGTCTTATGTATAACCTTGAGGCAGCACTGCTCAGAGCACTTGGCGACAGCAGGACACCGCTCATGGCGATGATTACGGCTGCGGTTACAAATGTGGTTCTCGACCTTTTATTCGTGCTTGTGTTCAAATGGGGAATAATCGGTGCAGCATCGGCGACAATAATTGCACAGGCTGTGTCATTCGTTTATTGCCTTAATGCCATAAGAAAAATAAGTATTGTGAAGATTGGGAAGAAGGACATAAGCTTGCATGCCCGGATGTCGAAGAAGCTTCTTGTTGTCGGCATTCCGATTGTGTTTCAGAATACGGTAATAAGTGTTGGAGGAATGATACTCCAATCGGTTATCAACAGCTACGGATTCCTCTTCGTTGCCGGATTCACTGCGGCGAACAAGATGTACGGTCTGCTTGAGACGGCTGCAACCTCATTCGGCTTTGCCATCACGACATATACGGCACAGAATCTCGGTGCGGGTGATTTTAAGAGAATAAAAAAAGGAATGAGGAGTGCGGTGATAATGGCACTTCTGACATCGGTTGCCGTGTCACTTATAATGCTTATTTTCGGAAAACCGATACTTCGTCTTTTTATTTCAAGCGAGACAGGGCAGGTCGATGAGGTGCTTGGAATTGCATACCATTATCTGAGCATAATGAGTTACTTCCTTGCTGTGCTCTATGCGCTGCACTCATACAGGAGTGCACTTCAGGGGCTTGGAAACACGGTCATTCCGATGCTGTCGGGAATTGCCGAGTTCATCATGAGAACGGCAGCGGCACTGCTTCTTCCGAGACTTATCGGGCAGGAGGGTGTATTTTATGCTGAGATTCTGGCGTGGACAGCGGCAGCAATTCTGCTTGTGACGGCGTACTATATCAATGTGAATATTTTGCATAAGAAATTTTCTAATTCCTATTGACATGGTAGGAATTAAGGGATATACTTTCAAAAAACGTAAGTATCTGTAGTATGTATGTGAAGAATTGCAGCAATTGCACAGATAGGAAGGAGATTATGTATGTCTAATATTTACAAGGGAGCAGTTGGTCTTATTGGAAAGACACCATTAGTTGAGGTTGTCAATGTCGAGAAGGAACTTGGCTTGAAGGCGAAGGTGCTTGTAAAGCTTGAGTACTTTAATCCGGCTGGAAGCGTTAAGGATCGTGTAGCTAAGTCGATGATAGAGGATGCGGAGGCAAAGGGACTTTTAAAGGAAGGTTCCGTTATCATCGAGCCTACATCAGGCAACACCGGAATCGGTCTTGCATCAATCGCAGCATCCAAGGGATACAGAGTTATCCTCACAATGCCTGAGACCATGAGCGTTGAGCGCCGCAACATCCTGAAGGCTTACGGTGCTGAAATCGTGCTCACAGAGGGAGCTAAGGGAATGAAGGGAGCTATCGCCAAGGCAGAGGAGCTTGCGGCAGAGACACCTGACAGCTTCATTCCGGGACAGTTCGTTAATCCTGCCAATCCTAAGGCACACAGAGAGACAACAGGCCCTGAAATCTGGGAGGATACTGACGGAAATGTGGACGTGTTCGTCGCAGGTGTAGGTACAGGCGGTACACTCACGGGCGTAGGTGAGTACTTAAAGTCCAAGAATCCTGATGTCAAGGTTGTTGCCATGGAGCCGGCATCATCACCTGTTCTCTCCGAGGGCAGAGCGGGCGCACACAAGATTCAGGGTATCGGTGCAGGCTTCGTTCCTGATGTACTTAACACGAAGGTGTATGATGAGATTTTAACAGTGGAGAATGAAGATGCTTTCGCAACATCCAAGCTTCTTGCAAAGAAGGAGGGCGTTCTTGTCGGAATCTCCTCAGGTGCGGCTCTCTATGCTGCAATCCAGCTTGCAAAGCGCCCTGAGAACGAGGGAAAGACTATCGTGACACTTCTTCCGGACAGCGGAGACAGATACTATTCGACACCGTTGTTTACGGAGTAAAAAAATCTTTATAAAGAAAATATTTAAGCGCAGCAGTAAATAATACAACTGCTGCGCTTTTTGCTGCTAAGATTCAGGTGTCAAAACATGCTGATCTGATTTTTATGTGTATATAATGTTATATTTATGCATATCGGCTCCGTTGTACGAAGCAAGTTGTTCTAATGACTCTGATAAAATTACTTCTGCTTACGCCAACGTTGCAAAATCAGCCCTCCATGGCTGTTTGCAACTCAGCCGGCATCCATGCCGTCTGTGGCTGTGTGATAAAAAGAGTCATAAGAACAACTAAGCTTCTCCCAAAAGTCGTGATATGCATAAATATAACATGATATACATATTAAAGCTGTGAAAGTATGTTTTGACAGCGGAAGCATCGATTTTATATGAGCAAGCAGCGAAGCGGATTGCGAATATCATTGACTTAATTTTTTATGGAAATATAAGTGGAATATTATTCCGACTAACGATTGTTGCATAATCCTAACTTTTGTGTTACCATACTAATGCCGAGCGCGTGAGCGTGCGGCATTTTCTTGTGTAATAAGAAAATTAGTTTATATTTAGAAATGAAATAGGTAATTGTGAAGCTCATTTTGAACGTCAGGGACTAAAGCATAGAGTCTTGTAATTACCTATCAGCGTTCGTGTGTCAAAACATGCACTATGAACCTGATTGTGTATTGCGGGGTATATTTATACATATCACGACTTTGGGAGAAGCTTAGAACAACTTGCTTCGTACAACGGAGTTGATATGTATAAATATAACCTGCTTACACCATTAAAATAAATAAGCATGTTTTAACACACAGACCCTATTAGAAAAAAGAAAAGGAGAAGCTTTACAACACATGATGATGGATAAAAGGCTGATTAACACGGTCAGCGAAAGCAAGAAATATATTGCGGGCAATGTGGCGTGCCAGTGGGTGTCACTTGCTGCCAATATAACTATGATGACAGCGGTGACGAGACTTCTGATGAAGCTGTATGTCGGTGAGGAGTCAGAGATTGCAGCGACGGCAGCGGTGATAGCAGCCGCGGTTATTGTAAGATATATCTGCGCAAGATTATCTTCAAGAATGAGTTATCTTTCGTCCAAGGCGGTCAAAAAGACACTCAGGGAGAAGATATATGAGAAGCTTTTGCGCATAGGATTAAGTTACAAGGAGAGCGTACAGACATCTGAGATAGTGCAGGTGGCTGTTGAAGGTGTTGACCAGCTTGAGACATATTTTGGTGCTTATCTTCCGCAGTTTTTCTATGCCATGCTTGCACCGCTCACACTTTTTGTAGTGTTGGTGAGGATAAATGTTCTGTCGGCGGTCGTACTGTTAATATGTGTACCGCTTATTCCGGTGTCGATAGCGCTTGTGCAGACATGGGCGAAGAAGCTTTTGTCAAAATACTGGGGACAGTATACGGCACTCGGAGATACATTTCTTGAGAATCTTCAGGGACTTACCACTCTCAAGGTGTACAGTGCGGATGAGTACAAGCACAAGAAGATGAATGAGGAATCGGAGAAATTCCGAAAGATTACCATGAAGGTTCTCACGATGCAGCTCAATTCCATAACGATTATGGACTTTATCGCCTACGGCGGAGCGGCACTCGGAATGATTCTCGCGGTAAGCCAGTTCAATGCTGGCAGGGTCGATTTGGGCGGATGCCTTTTAATAATTCTTCTTGCCGCTGATTTTTTCCTGCCGATGAGACAGCTCGGTTCGTTCTTCCATATAGCCATGAACGGAATGGCGGCAAGTGAGAAGATATTTAAGCTCCTTGAGCTGCCAGAGCCGGGAAATGCTGATGCGGAAAAGACATATACAGATGGGATGAATATGCAGAACGATGTTAAAAAGCCGTGCGGTGATGGAGATATCATTTACCGTGACCTTCATTATTCGTATGAGAAGGACAGAGAGATACTTCATGGTGTCAATATAACCGTAAAGAAGGGGAGCTTCACGGCGATTGTAGGAGAGTCGGGCTGCGGTAAGTCCACACTCTCGGCTGTGCTGATGGGGAGAAATAAGGGCTATACAGGCTCAGTCACCATCGGTGGCACAGAGCTGTCTGAGATTTATGAGGACAGTCTCATGGAAAATATAACCTATATAAGTCACAACAGTTTTCTTTTCAAGGGAAGCGTAAGAGACAATCTCCTGATGGGGGCACCTGATGCAGAAGATAATAAGCTTTGGGATGCATTAAAGAAGGTTAAGCTTGATGCCTTTGTAAGGGAAAAGCAGGGGCTTGATACTGCGGTGAGCGAGGCGGGAAGCAATTTTTCAGGCGGACAGAGACAAAGGCTTTCGATTGCGAGAGCACTGCTTCACGATACGCCTGTGTATATATTTGATGAGGCGACCTCGAACATTGATGTTGAGAGCGAGAATGACATCATGGAGCTTGTTTCAGAGCTTTCCAGGACAAAAACAATCATTCTGATATCACACAGGCTTGCCAATGTAAAGAATGCGGACTGCATCTATGTTCTTAGAAGCGGAGACATTGTTGAGAGTGGAACACATAATGAGCTTATCGAAAAAGATGGTGAATTTGCCGGGCTGTGGAATGCGCAGCAGAGCCTTGAGAACTTCGGAAAGGGGGACAGATAAGCATGGAAAAGAAAAAGACAAGAAGCGGTTTTGCCGTGTGCATGAAGCTTATCGGTCTGGTAAAGCCCCTCACGGGATTTATGGCAGGGGCAGTTACAATGGGACTTGCAGGTCATCTTTGCGCGTCGTTCATAACTATACTTGCGGGATATGCACTGCTATCGTATATGGGATTTAACAGCATGAGCGTGGCGGTTATTTTTACATGCATGGTGCTCTTTGCGCTTATAAGAGCGGGACTTCGCTATGCGGAGCAGGGCTGCAACCATTTTATTGCATTCAAGCTTCTGGCACTCATAAGGGATAAGGTATTCGGTGCTTTAAGAAAATTATGTCCGGCGAAGCTGGAAGGCAGGGACAGAGGAAATCTTATAGCGATTATCACATCGGACATTGAGCTTTTGGAGGTGTTTTATGCTCATACAATTTCTCCGATATGTATAGCATTCCTTTTTACAATAATTATGTGCATTTTTATAGGAAACTTTCATCCTGTATTCGGACTTATTGCTCTGTGTGCTTATCTTGTGGTTGGAATAGTTATTCCTCTTATAATGAGCAGACTGAGCGGTGATGATGGAATGAAATTCCGCAGTATGTCGGGCGAGCTCAGCAGCTTCGTGCTTGAAAACCTTCGAGGTCTTGATGAGATTATACAGTTCGGTCAGGGAAAAAGACGTGTCGAGGAGATGAACAACAGGAGCGATGCTCTTGCCACTGATGAGAAGCGGATGAAAAACAATTCAGGAAGAAATACAGCCGTTACCAACACGGTGATTCTCATATTTGATATGATTATGCTGTTTACGGCAGCGCACTTTTACAGACAGGGCATGGTTGACTTTGACGGTGTGCTCATACCTGTACTTGCGCTTATGAGCTCATTCGGACCTTGCGTGGCGCTCGCTGCGCTTGGAAGTACATTGCAGAATACCTTTGCAGCAGGAAACAGAGTGCTTGATATATTGGAGGAGAGTCCTCTTGTCGAGGATGTGAGCGGGGAAAACAAAATTTCATTTGAGGGAGCAGAGGCAGATGATGTAACCTTTGCTTATGATGGCGAGGATATTCTTAAGGATTTCTCGGTTGAGCTTCCTAAGAACAGCGTGGTCGGAATTGTAGGAAAGAGCGGAAGCGGTAAGTCGACATTTCTCAAGCTGCTCATGCGATTTTGGAGAATTGACAGAGGCAGTATAAAAATATCGGGGCGTGATATTGAGCACATCAATACGGACAATTTAAGAGATATGGAGAGCTTTGTGACGCAGGATACGCACCTGTTTCATGACAGCATAAGAAATAATATCCTGCTTGCGAAGCTTGATGCTTCACAGCAAGAGCTTGAAGAGGCATGTAAGAAGGCTTCAATCCATGATTTCATAATGAGTCTGCCGGATGGCTATGACACTCAGGTCGGAGAGCTTGGAGATACCCTTTCGGGTGGAGAGAGACAGCGAATCGGACTTGCAAGGGCATTTTTACACGATGCACCTCTTATGCTTCTTGACGAGCCTACAAGTAATCTTGACAGTCTCAACGAAGCCGTGATTTTAAAGGCGCTCAACGATGGCAGACAGGACAAGACTATTGTGCTTGTCTCACACCGCGAATCTACAATGAGAATAGCTGATAAGGTATATTCTGTGGAGAACGGTAGAATGAGCTGATTGAAAAAGATTGATTTTCGTAATTGTTCAGGAAGGGATTTGATAATGGCAAAAAATAAAGATATTGCAGCGAAGCGTGAGAAGGAAAAAGAGATGGTCTCTCTCATGATTAAGCTGTACTGCAACAAGAAGCACGGTACGAAGAAGGAGCTCTGCGCTGAATGCGCGGAGCTTGAAAGCTATGCAAGAAGCCGCAGCGAGCACTGCCCGTTCATGGAGAATAAGACCTTCTGCTCGAATTGTAAGGTACACTGCTACAAGCCTGAGATGCGTGAGAAGATTCGGGAGGTTATGCGCTTTTCGGGACCAAGAATGATGTTCCACCATCCATATGCCGCGATTCATCATGTTATATGCACGATGAGAGAAAAGAAGAAGCTGGAGAAGGTGAACGGCTGATTTTCATTAGATTATAGGGTTCAGGTGTCGAACGGGTTATTTTACTACTTGTAGTATGCTGTGTTATATTTATACATATCAGCTCCATTGTACGAAGCAAGTTATTCTAACGACTCTGCGAAATCTTTCTATACTTTCGCCACCGCCGCAAAATCAGCCATCCATGGCTGTTTGCGGCTCAGCCGGCATACATGCCGTCTGTGGCTATATGGTGAACAGAGTCCTAAGAATAACTAAGCTTCTCCCAAAAGTCGTGATATGTATAAATGTAACGTGGCATACATATTTGTATTGAAAAAATATTTTTTGACACCTGTAATCTTATTGTAAAATAACATCTGCTCTCATGTGTTAGTTGACTACGGAAATGAGAGTGGATGTTTTTTTAAATTGATATAAAATATATTGCCAACGGTGAAGAACTATGCTATTATTATTTAAAAGCATAGTTCTTATATTTCTGTATAATCTAATTATTCACATTTAGGACATTCGTGCTTTTGTATCCCATAGACAATGGCAGGAGCATGATGTCTGAGTGGACAAGATGCTTCCTGTAACACATGTAAGGAGGTATTAATTGAATAATGAAGTGAAGCTGCAATGGCATCCGGCGTTTTGTGCCGCCGCGAGGCTGGAGTTCAGCGAGGACATGGAGGCACTCGAATTTTATTCGGAGTACAATCTGAGCAAGAAACCGCTTCAGATAGACCTGTTAATAGTTGAGAAGAACAAAAATGTCAGGATAAAAAATCAGATAGGGCATATATTCAGGCAGAACAACATCATAGAGTACAAGTGTCCGGGAGATGCGATGTCGATTGATGACTTTTACAAGGCGGTAGCTTATGCCTGTATGTACAAGGCACTTGGGGAGCGCGTGGATGCGGTAAAGGCTGATGAGCTTACCATATCCATGATGCGTGAATCATACCCGGTCTGCATGATTGCGTCGTTGAGGAAGCAGGGAATAGAGCTTGAGAAGGTATATGACGGAATATATTATCTGAAGAATTTTTTTATTCCGACACAGATAGTTGTGATGAAAGAATTGTCACCCGGGCTGCACAACAGCTTTAGGGTGCTATCAAGAAATGCAAAAAGGAAAGACATAGAGACATTTGTAAGGGATGTCGAGAGTTACATAGGAAAGAGCGAGAAGATGGACGCTGACGCGGTACTGCAGGTCAGCATGTCAGCCAATTATGAATTGTATGATAAGGTAAGGAGGGAAAATACCATGTGTGAAGCATTGAGAAGACTTATGAAGGATGAGATTGAGGAAACATTGGAAAAGGCAACTAAAGAGGCAATTCAGACTGGTTTAGAAAAAGGAATAGCAGAGGGGCGTGTAAAAGGAATGGAGGAAGGTCAGACTCAGACACAGAAGAAGACCTCGATAGCTCTCTCGAAGATGGGAATGTCTGTTGAGAATATTGCGAGCGCGGTAGATACCACCATAGCGCAGGTTCAGAGCTGGATTAATGATAATAATATTGAAACGGCATAGACAATATAATCATGCGCGGTGATTTGGCGTATGAATTTACAAATAACATAAAAATAAGAAGCCATACCTTCGCATCAAAGCTGACCGCTGAATCGTGCGAAGATATGGCTTCTTATTTTTATATGGCTGCCTACTCGCTTAAGTACTCCTCGTACTTTGCAATGGCTTCCTTCATGGCGGCAGGGCTTGGAGCACCCTTGGTAAGACGCTTTTCAACACAGGTCTTTAAGGATATTGCGTCGTAAACATCATTCTCAAATACAGGGCAGATTGCCTTTAATTCGTCAAGGCTCATCTCATCAATGGAGATACCCTTATCTAAGCAGTAGAGTACTATCTGACCGATTATGCCATGTGCGTCACGGAAAGGTACGCCGTGGTTTACGAGGTAGTCGGCTGCGTCGGTGGCATTGGTGAAGCCTGTCATGGCACTCTTTTCCATGACATCCTTGTTAAATGTCATTGTGTCAAGCATTCCGGTGAAAAGAAGAATGCAGCCCTTTGTGGTATCGATTGCGTCGAAGGTGAGCTCCTTGTCCTCCTGCATATCCTTGTTGTAGGCAAGAGGAAGTCCTTTCATTGTGGTGAGAAGTGACATGAGTGCACCATATACACGACCGGTCTTTCCGCGGACGAGCTCAGCAATATCAGGATTTTTTTTCTGCGGCATTATTGAACTTCCTGTGCTGTATGCATCATCAAGCTCGATAAAGCGGTATTCGTTCGAGTTCCATATGATTATCTCTTCGGAGAAGCGGCTCAAGTGCATCATGATTGTTGCCATTGCACTTAAGTATTCGATCAGGTAGTCTCTGTCGGATACGGAATCAATACTGTTGGCAGTGGCACCGGTGAAGCCAAGCAGTGAAGCGGTGTACTCACGGTCGAGAGGATATGTGGTTCCTGCAAGCGCACCTGCGCCGAGCGGACAATAGTTCATTCTTCTGTAGATGTCGGCAATGCGGCTTCTGTCCCTTGAAAACATCTCAAAGTAAGCACCAAAATGGTGAGCAACAGTGATTGGCTGAGCCTTCTGAAGATGTGTGAAGCCAGGCATATAGGTCTCGGTGTTCTCCTTCATTATTCGAAGAATGACCTTTAAAAGTCCCTTTAAAAGCTCATCAGTCTGGGTGAGTTCATCGCGGGTGTACAGTCTCATGTCGAGAGCTACCTGGTCATTGCGGCTTCTTCCTGTGTGAAGGCGCTTTCCTGCATCTCCGATTCTGGATATAAGCTCTGCCTCGACGAAGCTGTGGATGTCCTCTGCCTCATCATCGAACTGCAGCACACCGTTGTCAATGTCGTTTCGGATTGAGGTGAGACCTGCTATTATAGAGTCCTTGTCTTCATCGGATAATATTCCCTGCTTTGCAAGCATTGTGACATGTGCAATGCTTCCGTCAATATCCTGCTTGTAGAAACGCCTGTCAAATGGAAGAGATGCGTTAAAATTATTTACTAACTTGTTGGTTTCTTTTGTGAAACGTCCGCCCCAAAGCTTCATGGTGGTGTCCTCCGTAATTTATATTTTTATATTGAATATGCTATCAACTGATTAGTTTTCAGCATTTTCACTGCTTTCGGAATTTTCCGTAACACCTGCAGTGTCCGCCGCTTCGCTGACCTCAGCGGGTGCCTCTGTTTCAGCGGTCTGCTGCTTTTTAGCCTTGGTGAATGGCAGGAAGCCTTTTCCTGCATCCTTGCGGTAGAAGCAGTATATAATGAATACAATAAATAGTGATGAGAGGCTTATAATAAGGCCCGGTTTAAAGCCTCTTGGTGTGTAATTAAGTTCAATGGTGTATTCACCCGGCTCCATTTCAACGCCGAGAAGTGCTTCGGCAATTTCAATCATGTCTGTCTTGACACCGTTGACCTTAAGCGTCCAGCTTGGGTCGTATGGTATTGAAAACATGAGGATTCCGGCCTCATTGACTGTTATTGTGCCAGTGATTGAAGTATCGGAGTATGAGGTTACGTTCAAGCTCTGCTCATTAAGAGAATTGAAGGCTGCGATGAATTTATCCGGATTCATGGTATATACCATGGCATTTAAAGCTTCTTCGCCGTCTTTGTCGGCAATCTTTATGGTAGTTCCTGCTGTCTGCCAGCCGAGGTCTATTATTCTGCCATGATTGATTCCTGCAAAGCTCTCGGTGTTGCTGCCGATTGTAACCTGTGCAGTCTTGACGGATTTGTTGCCGACATACACATATACATATTTGTCCTCGTCCACATTGATTGTTATACCTGTCTTTGCGTTGTCGATATGGTCAATGGACGTGAACAGTGAAGAGATGCCTGTATTCTCGAGAACAAAATCATTCTGAACCGAGAAAGGATTACTCATTTTATAATTCCAGTTATCATTGATTGATGAACTTACCATATATCCGAGCGGAAGAGTGTACTTGGCGCGGTACAGATATTCGTCATCTGTTGAGCCGACAAGCTCAAGTGTGATGTCGTCAACCAGCTCTTTGTTGCTTAAAATATACTTGATGTCGAACATCGAATATACAAGAGGCGTTGAGCCATGGTCGGCATATGCGTTCATGGAGTGCTCAAGCCCAAGTCTGCCGAACAGATCAGTGATTCCGGCGTAGGCTGTGGATGAGAATACACTTGCGCTGTTGAAGTTGTGCCATGCCGCATCGTTCTTCGAGCGGTAGCCGAATGCCTTTGCTATACGGTAGAATGAATCGTCACTAGCGGAGGCCTCTGACACAAGTGTCTCGACCGAATCGTAATCCTTAAGATATGCGCTTCGTCCGGTGGTGCTGTAGCCTGTCTCTTCCATATTCATGGTACATTCAATGCAGGATACGCAGAAAAGCATAAAAACAATATAGTGTATCTGGAATTTTTCTTTTTTATAAAGGAATGCGACGATGACATACAACAGCATGAACAGCGCATTCACAAACAGGATAACATATCCCGGGTCATTTTCACCCTTGGTGTGGTCAAGCCACAGCAGGTATATAAGAAACAGACCGAAGGACTTGGCAATCTGGCTTCCCGTGTAGTCCTTCATATCCTTGTATGCGTCAAAGCACATTGTAAGAAGGATGAACACATATATGAAGGATTGTCTTGCAGGAAGAGAGTTAGGATAATGAAATCCATGCCATATAAAGTTAGGTATGTTAAAACTGAACGCGAATATGAATATGAAAAGCAGAACGGATTTTGCAATCTTTTCGCGTATCTTTATTTTCTTGTTAAAAATATAGAGCGGGTAGAGTAAAAATACGGCAACACCGCAGTATATGTTAGGAAGGTGCTCAAGACCTATGCAGACCGATGTGTCTGCAAGCTGTCGGTTTAAAACGGTCACAACGGAGAAGTACTGTGTGAGAGTCTTAGGAAAGCTGATATCGCTTGAAGCGGTTAAGCCGAGGGCATACAGCTCAGGCAGAAGTATGACGGTTGACAGTCCGCCGGCAAGCAGGGAAAATATCGTAAAGTAACCAATCTTTTGAAGATAGACTGTCTTTTTTTTAGGTACAGGCATTGTGATAAGCAGCATGAAGAAGTAAAACACAAGGCTTATGCATACCATGATTGCAATGTAGTAGTTGGAGAGGATGGTAAGACCAAGCGTTATGGTGTATAAAAGTCCCTTATCCTCATTGACAAGACGCTCAAGTCCAAGGAGGACGAGCGGAAGCAGGAGAATGCAGTCAAACCACATGAGGTTCCAGCTGAATGCGGCGGTGAAGCCTGACAGAGCATAGAACATGGCGAAGATTGACACGGTTACATTGCTTACCTTGAAGCGCTTCTCAATGTAATATGTGAATGCTACTGATGCAAGTGAAAGCTTGAGAAGAATGATTGTATTCATCATCTCAATCATGTACTTGTGCGGGAAGAAACCGATGAACCAGTTGAGCGGACTTGACAGGTAATAACCGTACAGTGCCGTAAAGTTAGAGCCAAGTCCTATTTCCCATGAGTAAAAAAGACTTCCGCTGTTACGGATTTTGTCCCACAATTCCGAGAAAAAAGGACAATACTGATGGTACATATCCGAGCGGAGATATACATTGTCTCCGAACGGAAAGATTCCGCGAACTGCAAATATCGCAATCATAATGACAAGCGGAAGGAAAAATGAAATATAATACATAGGATGTATTGATTTGATTTTTTCTTTGAATTTCATGATATTTATAACCCCTATTTTTTCTTTTTGAAAATAAATAATTTGCTTGCAACATAGTTAATAATAACAACAAATACGGCAGCGATAATCTTGGCGATAAGCTTAGGAACACCCATTATTTCAACGGTGAGCGCCAGGAAACCTGTCTCAAAAAGCAGTGAAAAAAGTCTTGCAGCGCCGAAGGAGATAACCTCCTTAATTATAAGCTTAAGCTCCCAGCTTTTGCTCTCGAATACATACAGCTTGTTCGTGATGTATGCGAATATAACCGCGAATATCCATGCGACAACATTGGACGCGATGTAGTATATATGCAGAACATCCGTGAACAGCCAGTAAAATATGAAGTTCACAACAGTTGTTAATACACCGAATATGAGATAGCTTATCATTTCACGTGTAAAAAGTTTTTCTATTATTTTATTTATCAGATTCTTCATTATTGTTATGTGTATCCTTATCGTTTTCTTTGTTAATATTGCTTTCTTTTTCTATATATATAGGACGCTGCTTTACCTCGGTGAATATTCTTGCAAGATATTCACCTATGATTCCTATGCTGAGCTCAATTATACCGCCGAGAAAGAGAAGTATGATTATGGTTGAGGCATAACCCGGTAAATCCTTTCCGAATGCAAGCGTCTTTATAAGCAGGTAAAGACCATACAGCAGAGCTATTGAACTTATCGATGCTCCGAGAACAGAGAGAAGGCGAAGCGGAGCAACGGAGAAGGATATTATTGCGTCAAGAGCATATTTTACAAGACCTGAGAACTTCCACTTGGTAGTTCCGAGAGTTCTCTCAACATTCTCATAAGGAATCCACTTGGTGTCAAAGCCGACCCAGCAGAATAAGCCCTTCGAAAAGCGTTCCTTCTCGGGAAGGGCGACAAGGCTGTCAACCATCTGTCTTGACATTATGCGATAGTCAACCGCGCCATATGGCATCTTAGTGTTGGTCAGCTTATTGTTAAGCTTGTAGAAGGATTGGGAAAACAGACTTCTTATTCTGCGCTCACCCGTGCGGGTTGTCCTGTATGCGGCACAGCAGTCATGCCCCTCCTCAATGCCTTCGATAAGCTTGGGGAAGAGAGCGGGCGGGTGCTGAAGGTCTGCATCCATGATAATAACATAGTCTGCACTTGTGTTCCTAAGTCCCGCGAACATTGCAGCTTCTTTACCAAAATTACGCGAAAAAGAGACATACCGTACATCATCATGGTCTGCGGCAAGTCCCTTTAGAAGGAGCAGGGTATTATCCCTGCTCCCATCATTTACAAAAATGTATCTGAAAGAGTAATTATTGATAGCTGCCACATGCTTAGAGGTCTCCTCGTAGAATGCTGCGATAACCTCCTGCTCGTTATAGCATGGAACAACAATATCGATTGTTTTCATTACTTCTTCTCCTCTAACATAGCACGAACCTTCATTGAAAGGCCGAAGAGATTGATAAAGCCTTCAGCATCATGGTGGTCATAGAGCTCACCTGTCGTGAAGCTTGCGAGTGTCTCGCTGTAAAGTGAGTTAGGGCTTGTTGTACCTGCCTTGATGATGTTGCCCTTGTAGAGCTTCATCTTAACTTCGCCGGTAACCTTCTCGTCGAGAGATTCAACGAATGCCTGACATGCTTCGCGGAGCGGAGTGAACCACTTGCCCTCATATACGATATTGGCAAATTTCTCTGAAATGCCCTTCTTGAATGAAAGACTGTCGCGGTCAAGGATAAGCTCCTCAAGCTGCTCATGAGCTGCCATAAGGATTGTTCCTCCCGGTGTCTCATATACGCCTCGGCTCTTCATGCCTACAACACGGTTCTCAACGATATCAACGATACCGATACCGTGCTTTCCGCCGAGCTTATTTAACTTTCTTAAAATATCGGAAGCCTTCATCTTCTCACCATTGAGTGCAACAGGACGGCCCTTCTCAAATGTGAGGGAAATATATTCTGCCTCATCAGGAGCCTTCTCTGGTGATACACCGAGTACAAGAAGGTGGTCATAATTAGGCTCGTTAGCAGGATCCTCGAGCTCAAGACCTTCATGGCTGATATGCCAGATGTTGCGGTCACGGCTGTAGCTGTTGTCTGCTGAGAAAGGAAGGTCGATTCCATGAGCCTTGCAGTAATCAATCTCATCCTGACGTGACTGCATTTTCCATGTGTCGTTGCATCTCCAAGGAGCAATAATCTTGATGTCAGGAGCCAAAGCCTTGATTGAAAGCTCAAAACGAACCTGATCATTACCTTTGCCTGTTGCACCGTGGCAGATAGCAACTGCATTCTCCTTGCGTGCAATCTCAACAAGCTTCTTAGCAATAAGGGGACGCGCGAATGATGTACCGAGAAGGTACTTGTGCTCATATACGGCGTCAGCCATAACGGTAGGCATGATATAATCGTCAACGAACTCGTCAACCACATCAAGAATGTATAACTTCTCAGCTCCTGAAAGCTTAGCTCTCTCTTCAAGTCCGTCAAGTTCGCTCTCCTGACCAACATCGATGCAGCAGCATACTACATCATAATTGTAGTTTTCCTTAAGCCAAGGGATGATTGCGGTGGTATCAAGACCGCCGGAATAAGCAAGAATAACTTTGTCTTTCATTATTAATATTCCTCCTGATAATCGTACTTATGTATGCATCTTGCGCTTTTAGAGCGCCATGTGTCAGACACTGAAATAAATATACATCAAAAATACATTATATGCAATAGTTTATCCAGTTTTTTTCAATTTTTTATTGCATAATATGCATAAATGATGTATATTTATAAATGTTCAGAGCGCCTTAATATCCATAAATAAAAATATATGGACTTTTGACGACAGAAAATATAATATAGGAATAAACAGGGAATTTTATTCCTGCATCAAATTAAACAGGAGATGTGCGCTATGGTAAAGGTTGGTATTATAGGTTCTACAGGCTATGCGGGGAATGAACTCGTAAGACTCTTACTTGGACATAAGGATGTTCAGATTGTATGGTATGGTTCAAGAAGCTATATTGATAAGAAGTATTCGCAGGTTTATCAGAATATGTTTAAGCTGGTTGATGATGTGTGCAGGGATGACAATATGGAAGAGCTGGCATCACAGGTTGACGTTATATTTACTGCGACACCGCAGGGCTTATGTGCATCGCTTGTGAATGATGATATTTTATCCAAGGTAAAGATAATCGATTTAAGTGCTGATTTCAGACTTAAGGATGTCAAGGTATATGAGGAGTGGTATAAGCTTGAGCATGCGGCACCGCAGTATATTGATGAGGCTGTGTACGGACTGTGTGAGCTGAACCGCGATAAGATTAAGAACACAAGGATTCTTGCCAATCCGGGCTGCTATACGACTTGTTCGATTCTTTCAATATATCCGCTTGTGAAGGAAGGGCTTATTAAGCCTCAGTCAATTATTATTGATGCAAAGTCCGGAACATCGGGTGCCGGAAGAGGAGCCAAGGTAGCCAATCTTTATTGTGAGGTCAATGAAAGCATCAAGGCATACGGTGTCGGAACTCACAGACACACTCCTGAGATTGAGGAGCAGCTGTCATATGCGGCAGGTGAGGACGTAAAGCTTGTCTTTACACCGCATCTTGTACCCATGAACAGAGGGATACTTGTAACAGCTTACGCCGATTTAAAAGAGGGCGTGACGGATGAGATGATAAGGTCGGCTTATGAGAAGCATTACGCAGATGAATATTTCATAAGACTGCTTGAAAGGGACGTATGCCCTGAGACACGCTGGGTAGAGGGAAGTAATTTTGTGGATATCAATTATAAGCTTGAGCCGAGAACAGGCCGTGTTATAATAATGGGAGCAATAGATAATCTTGTAAAAGGCGCGGCAGGACAGGCTGTGCAGAATATGAACATTATGTTCGGCTTCGATGAGAGGGAAGGAATTATGGGCGCACCGATGTTCCCATAGGCCGGTGTCGGATTAACTTATTACGGTCAGGAGGATGCGGATATGAAGTGTATTGAAGGCGGCGTATGTGCTGCGAAGGGCTTTAAGGCGACAGGTCTTAATGCGGGAATTAAGAATAATGTGAAGAAGGATATGGCTCTTGTCTTTTCAGAGGCACCGTGCGTGAAGGCGGGAACCTTCACGACCAACAGAGTGTGTGCGGCTCCGGTTAAGTGGGATAAGAAGGTTGTGTTCGAATCACAGAGTGCTCAGGCGATTGTCGTAAACAGCGGAATTGCCAATGCATGTACGGGAGAGGAAGGATACGAGAAGTGCCGCGAGATGGCAGCTAAGACGGCACAGCAGCTTGGAATTGACGAGAATGCCGTTCTTGTTGCAAGTACGGGAGTCATCGGAAAACAGCTTCCGATGGATATAATCGGCAGAGGAATAGAGCTTCTTCCTAAGCAGCTCGGAGTGACAGCGGCGGATGCGACACTTGCAGCCGAGGCGATTATGACAACCGATACCAAGTCTAAGCAGGTGGCTGTTGAGTTCGAGGTTGGAGGGGTTCCGGTTCATATCGGAGGAATGTGCAAGGGCTCAGGAATGATACATCCTAACATGGCAACAATGCTCTGCTTTATAACCTCAGATGCCGTTGTTGATGAGAAGCTTTTGCAGAAGATGGTCCGCTCGATAGTTGACGATACCTTCAACATGATTTCCGTTGACGGCGATACCTCCACGAATGACTCTGTTCTGCTTATTGCGAACGGCATGGCAGGAAATAGGAAGATAGAGGATGAGGAGAGTGAAGGATATAAAGAGTTCTATGATGCACTTTTCTATATTCTATGTGAGCTCTCAAAGAAGATTGCAGGTGACGGAGAGGGAGCAACATGTCTTTTTGAGGTACAGATGAAGAATGTAAAGACAAAGGCGGATGCCAAGGTTCTTGCAAAGTCTGTCATCACATCTAATCTTACCAAGGCTGCAATATACGGTCATGATGCCAACTGGGGAAGAATACTGTGTGCCATGGGCTATTCAGGTGTTGAATTTGACCCTGAGAAGGTTGACATATGGTTCAAGAGCGAAGCGGGAGAGCTGAAGATTGTCGAGAACGGCAAGGCAACTGATTACAGCGAGGAGAAGGCTACTGAGATATTATCTAAGGAGCATGTAATCGCGATTGCGGATGTGAAGCAGGGAAGCGAGTCCGCCACAGCCTACGGCTGCGATCTCACTCATGAGTATGTATCCATAAATGCCGATTACAGAAGCTGAGCAAGCGAAAATATAAAGTCTGATTAGGAGATAACAGTATGCGTAACTATGACAATGAGATGGCAAAGGCGAATGTCCTTATAGAGGCACTGCCTTATATTCAGAAGTTTAACCGCAAGGTTATTGTGGTAAAATACGGCGGAAGCGCGATGGTCGATGAGGAGCTTAAAAAGAAGGTTATCGAGGATGTGGTTCTCTTAAAACTTGTAGGTTTCAAGCCGATAATCGTTCACGGCGGCGGCAAGGAGATAAGCCGCTGGGTTGCCAAGTCGGGAATGGAACCGAGATTTGTAAACGGTTTAAGAGTTACCGATGAGCCTACAATGGAGATTGCCGAGATGGTATTAAACAGGGTGAACAAGAGTCTTGTCAACCTTGTGGAGCAGCTTGGCGTGAAGGCTGCGGGAATAAGTGGCAAGGACGGAGCGACAATCCATGTAACCAAGAAGCTCTCCGGAGGCGAGGATATCGGCTTCGTGGGTGAGGTAAGCCGGGTAGACCCATCGCTTATCAACACTCTTCTTGAGAATGACTTTATTCCGATTGTATGTCCAATCGGAATTGATGATAATTACAATACTTACAATATCAATGCTGACGATGCGGCATGTGCGATAGCAAAGGCTGTAAAGGCGGAGAAGCTTGCATTCCTTACGGATATAGAGGGCGTGAGAAAGGTCGCTGATGACCCTGAGACACTTATATCGGAGCTCAGCCTTACCGAGGCGGAGGAGCTTATCGGCAGCGGCAATATCGGCGGGGGCATGCTTCCTAAGCTCAATAATTGTATAGATGCGATTGAGAACGGTGTTTCAAGAGTACATATCATGGATGGACGTATTCCGCATTGCCTGCTTCTTGAAATATTCACTAATAAGGGTATCGGAACGGCAATTATAGACAGAGATGCAGAAAGGTTTTATGATGGAGACAAGAACAAGTAATATTATTGCTAAAGCAGAGAATAATCTTATACACACATACAACAGAGCCGAGCTTGTGCTTGACCATGGCAATGGCGTGTATCTGTATGATGTTGAGGGAAACAAGTATCTTGATTTCGCGGCAGGTATAGCCGTATATGCACTTGGGTATAATTATCAGGATTACAATGAGGCGGTCAAGGCACAGGTTGATAAGATTGTACACATTTCCAATCTGTATTACAGCGAGCCGCTCGCGGACGCGGCAGAGAAGCTTGTGAAGGCGACAGGACTTAGCAAGGCCTTCTTTACAAACAGCGGAACAGAGGCTGTTGAGGGAGCTTTAAAGCTTGCCAAGAAGTACGCTTATCTTCGTGATAACAGCACTGACCATGAGATTATTGCAATGGAGCATTCATTCCACGGAAGAAGCATGGGAGCACTGTCAGTGACGGGCAACGCACATTACAGGGAGGCGTTTGGACCGCTTATTCCGGGAATACGCTTTGCGGAGTATAACAATCTTGAGAGTGTGAAGTCGCTTGTAAATGACAAGACCTGTGCGGTTATTTGTGAGACAGTTCAGGGCGAGGGAGGAATATTCCCTGCTGATAAGGAATTTCTGGAGGGACTCAGAAAGCTGTGCGATGAGCATGATATGCTGCTTATACTGGATGAGATTCAGTGCGGTATGGGGCGCACGGGTTCGATGTTCGCATATCAGCAGTATGGCGTTAAGCCGGATGTTGTCACTGTTGCAAAGGCGCTCGGCTGTGGAATACCTGTCGGAGCCTTCGCTGCCAATGAAAAGGTACAGGGTGTGCTTGTCCCGGGAGACCACGGAACAACCTATGGTGGTAATCCTTTGGCAGCGGCAGCAGCTTCAAAGGTATTTGACTTATTCGAGAAAAATGATATTATAGGACATGTGAATGAGGTGGCACCTTATATGATGGAAAGGCTTAAGGCTTTTGCTTCGCGTCATAGCTGTGTCAAGGCTGTCAGAGGTCTTGGACTTATGTGCGGAATGCAGTTCGCTGATGAGCTTCCTGTCGGCAAGGTCGTGGCGGCAGCCCGTGAGAATGGTCTGATTGTGATAAGTGCGGGACTTAATACGTTAAGATTTGTACCGCCGCTTATTATCACTGAGCAGGATGTTGATAATATGATTGATATTCTTGAAAAATGTGTATAAGACCGCCTCATATTAATAGTTGAAAGGTATTTTTTTTATGAGATTCGGTTCTTTTATAAGAAGATGTATTATAGGTGCGCTTACATGCACATTCGTTATGTCCTCAGTCACAGGCTGCAGGATTCAGTATGTTGATGATGAGACAACGCAGAGTGATGAGATACAGGAGACTACCGCAAAGGCACAGGAGAGAGTTAATGTGAGACTGTGGTATTCCGATTCCGAGCTGACGGGTTACTTAGAGTACTGTGCAGGTGAGTATGAGACTGCCAATAACAATGTGCACATAACGCTTACGCTTATTCCTGAGGCAGATTATATTGACACATTGACTGCGGAGGCTGTTAAGCCTGACACGGTAGATATGTTCATAGTTGACAATGATAAGCTTGAGCAGATTAAGCTTGCGGGTATTGCCGGCGAGAACAGAATGACGGATATATATAACGTATACAATTACAGTGACACGGCGATAGCTGCATGCACATATGATAACAGGCTTATAGCTTATCCGCTGAGCTTTGATACAAGCTTTCTCATATATAATGCTGAATACGTGCAGGATGCTTCTTTTGCAACCTTTGAGGATGTAAAGAATTATGCCGAGAATTTTGAGGTGCAGGCGGGCAGCAGTGTCAACTCAATTTTTACATGTGACCTTCAGGATATTTTCTATAATTACGGATATTTGGGAGCATATCTTAATATCGGAGGCAGTGCAGGAGATGACCGAACTGAGCTTTTTGATATAACAGATGAGCTTACACAAGCGGCAGAGCTGTATAAGCAGCTGATAGAATATTTTTACATTGATATTAACAATGTGGATTATTATTCATGTCTTAACGGCTTTGAGAACGGCTCCATTGTGCTGACGATAGGTGATATGGCGATGTACAGAAGAACATCAACAGAGTGCGGCTTTGAGGTCGGAACGGCAGCATTGCCTGACATGAGTTCGACAATCAAGAGCTCACCATTGTCGGTTACGACAGCGGTTGTTGTCAATCCTTTTTCGTCGGATGTGACTGTTGCGGAGAGCTTTGCAAAATATCTGACATACACGAATGCGGATAAGCTGTATACAATGTCGGGTGTTCCGTCATGCCGAAGACTTGACAACGAGGATGACAATATCAACCATATATATGAGTCATACGATAAGTCGGTCTCGAAGCTTAAGCTGCTGTACAGTGATGAATTCTATGCGATTCTTGAGGTTGCGATGCATTCGATAGCCAACGGAACTCAGGATGTAGGCTCGTTGACATCGGTAAGAGATTATATGGCAAGAAGCTGGGCTCCGAATTCTGAAAATGCAGAATAAAACCTTACAAAATTTAGAATTGACATTGCATTTTTTTAAAATATTAGATAAAATAAAATAGCAGGTTATCTTTCCTGTATCAGAGGAACCTTATGAGACAGACATAAGGAGAAATATGATGAAAAAAAGGTTTCAGAAAATCGCAGTTTATTTGACGGCAGTGCTGTCATTTGTAATATGCGGTTTTTTGTATTCATGCACAGGCAGGAAAAATGCAGGTTATACGATACAGCTGCCTGAGAGTGTGAGTGCTGATGAAGATGGTGCGGACATCAGTGTGTCGGAGTCCGTACAGGAGGAAAGCAGTCAGACGGTAATATGTGTATATGTATGCGGGAATGTTGTAAATCCCGGCGTGTATGAGGCTGTGTGCAATTCGAGGGTGTATGAACTGATAGACATGGCTGGCGGAGCTTCTGAGGAGGGGTGTCTTGAGGCACTTAATCTTGCCGAATATGTATACGATGGTCAGAAGCTGTACGTTCCCGATTATGATGAGTATGAGCGTGCGGGGAGTGCTGCGTATACGGATAATGAGGTGCAGACCTCAGGGCTTGTGAATATCAATACGGCGGACATACAGGAGCTTATGACCCTTCCGGGGATAGGAAGCTCAAGAGCACAGGCGATTATAGAGTATCGCAATGCCAACGGCGGTTTTTCTGGTATTGATGACATTATGAATGTAAGCGGAATTAAAGAGAGTGCTTTTTTAAAGATTAAAGAGCTGATATGCGTTAAATAACAAAATATTGCGGAAATGAGGATTGGGATGGCTGATAAGGTATTGGTGGTTGATGATGAGAAGTTGATTGTAAAGGGAATAAAGTACAGCCTCGAGCAGGACGGAATGGAAGTGTTCTGTGCATATGACGGCAAGGAGGCATTGGATCTGATAAAGGCTAATAATTATGACATAGTTCTGCTTGATGTCATGCTTCCGGAGATGGATGGCTACACGGTGTGCCAGCAGGTCAGGGAGTTTTCTGACGTGCCGATTATTATGATTACTGCAAAGAGCGAGGATATGGATAAGATTCTTGGACTTGACTACGGTGCGGACGATTACATGACTAAGCCATTCAATATTCTTGAGGTGAAGGCAAGAATTAAGGCAATCAAGAGAAGAAACAGACATATCATGTCAGCAGAGCCGGGTACAAGAATCATTTCCGGCAATATGGTTATGGACAGAAATAACAGGCGTGTATACATTAAGGGACGTGAGATAAGCCTTACGACCAAGGAATATGATGTGCTCGAGCTTCTTGTGACTAATCCTAACAAGGTCTACGGAAGAGATATGCTGCTTAATCTTATATGGGGCTATGATTATCCGGGCGATGCCAGAACGGTAGATGTTCATATAAGAAGACTCAGAGAGAAGATTGAGGTTAATCCGAGCGAACCTGAGTATGTTCATACTAAGTGGGGTATGGGCTATTTCTTTAAGCAGTAGGAGAAATTATATGAAAAAAAAGCTTCTGCAGATATGGCAGACAATAAGAAGGCATTTATTCAGTGTCAGATGTATGACGGCGGTTGTTATAATTACAGCTTCTGTCGTACCGCTTGTATTGGTAAAAAATGTAATTACCGACAAGCTTTTTACAAGAGAGATAGAGCAGCTCAGCACGAAGCTGTTAAATACGGGCAACATGCTTGCGACGGATATAGGCAGGAACGGATATCTGAATAAGCAGCATGATGCCGGAATCAATGCGCAGATAGAACAGATATCAAATAATTATTCGGGGCGTATAGTCATAGTCGCCTCCAATTATGTTGTTGTGAAGGACACATATATTGACCATGAGAACAAGATTCTTGTATCATACGAGGTTAATCAGGCATTTCATGGCATAACCACTGACAATTACGACAGTGAATACGGAATAATTGAGCTTACGATGCCGATATATGCGGCTGACGGAACAACGATTATAGGTGTTCTCATGTTCGCGGTTCCGGACACGGAGCAGACGGAACGTGTGGGATATATAAGCAGAATAATGACCTACGCAGCGGATATTGTGTTCGTTATTATGATTCTGGTGGCGGTTGCTTATGCATTCGGAATAAGCAGACCGTTCATGAAGCTTGCCGAGTATATTCATGGAATAACAAGCGGATATATGGACAAGCGCCTTGATGAAAAGAAGGGGCTTGGAGAGGTGTGTGTTGTATCCACCGAGGTAAATAAGATGCTCGAGCGTCTTAAGACACTTGACGACTCACGACAGGAATTCGTTTCCAATGTATCGCATGAGCTTAAGACACCTATCACTTCCATTAAGGTTCTTGCCGATTCACTTAACGGACAGGAGAATGTTCCTGTTGAGCTGTACAAGGAGTTCATGTCCGATATAGTTGAGGAAATTGACAGGGAAAGCCAGATTATCAATGATCTGCTGTCATTGGTTAGAATGGATAAGACCTCTGCGGAGCTTAATCTTGCACCGCAGAATATGAATGAGCTTGTGGAGCATGTGCTTAAGCGTCTTAAGCCGATTGCTGCGGAGAAGAATATTGAACTTGTACTTGAGAGCTTCAGACCTGTTGTGGCGGAGGTTGATGAAGTCAAGATGACACAGGTTATAACCAATCTTGTTGAAAATGCAATCAAGTATAATGTTGCGAACGGCTGGGTGAGAGTGTCGGTGAACGCTGACCATAAGTTTTTCTATCTCACTGTGTCTGATTCAGGCATAGGTATACCTGATGGCAGCAGAGATAAGATATTTGAGCGTTTTTACCGTGTGGATAAGGCACGCTCGCGTCAGACCGGGGGAACGGGACTTGGACTTGCGATAACCAAGTCTGTAATTCTTATGCATAAAGGTGCCATAAGAGTGTACAGCAAGGAGGGTGAAGGAAGTACCTTTACCGTGCGTGTGCCTCTTACACAGGCAAAAAAGAGCAATACATTATAGTACAATGTATATGGAAATGGAGAATCGTGTGAACAGATTGGTATTAAAGAAGGTAATGCCGGCACTGTTTTTATGTCTGTGCATGATATGCCTGTGTGCGTGCGGACGTACCAGCGGGGATGAAGTGCAGCAGCCGGGAGAAAATGAATATCTTGTATACTATTTGGATAAGACGGGGAGGGCGCTTAACACCGAGATAAGAGCGGTGGCTGCCCCCGCAGATGATTCAATGGGACTTCTTGATGAATTGACCGGGATGATGAGACTGCCGGAGGATGCTAAGAATCATTCGAGTACATTCGGAAATGAGATGGTGATTGTCGATGCACAGCTTAAGGATGATGTATTGTCGGTATATTTTACCGATGCATATAATAAGCTGTTTGCTGAGGATGAGGTGATGTTCCGCGCGGCATACGTCAAGACGGTAACTCAGATTCAGGGAATTAAGTATGTGTGCTTCTATGTCAATGAGCAGCCGCTGATGGATGCCATGGGCAATACGGTCGGAATTATGCTTGCATCGGACTTTATGGAGGATATTGGTACGGGGACATACAGAACGTGGGTTGACCTGTCCATATATTATGCCAGTGCGGATTCTGACAAGCTTGCAGCTGAAAAGATTACCGTTGGTTATGGCAGGGATGCTTCCATCGAGAGAGTTATAATCGAGCAGCTGATTAAGGGACCAAGTGAGGAGAATCATGTAAGAACCGTACCTGCAACACTCACATTATTGAGCGTCAACACCAAGGACGGAGTGTGTTATGTCAACTTCGATTCCACATTGACTGATGTGGTTGTTCCGGTTACTCCGGCTGTCACAATATATTCAATCGTGAATTCATTGTGCGAGCTGTCCACTGTCAATAAGGTACAGATATCCGTAAAAAGCAATACCAATATAATGTTCCATGATGCGATTGACCTTTCCTCACCATTGGAGAGGAGCCTTGACATTATTGAAACACAAAAAAATTAAAAGACCGCTGCTTCCGGCGCTTGTCTTTATGGCGGCGGGAGTCAGTGCGAAATTTACAGCCGTTCCGCTGTATGTACTTGCCGTACCGGCAGCGGCCGGAGCGGTGTGCATTGCCGCGTCAGGCATATTGTCAAAAAAGCGGCAGTGCAAAGGCTTATTTATTCAATTTCTTATATTTTTCATTTTATTTTTTATCGGTTATTTCATAACATTTACCCATGATATTTCAGACAATAAAGTTCAGACACAGGAGAAGGGGATTATTACGGCAAGGGTTACCAAGGTTGTCGACAGCGGTTATTCGGTAAGAATCATGCTTAATAACTGCATTTTTGACGGAAAAAGGCTTATGAATGGTGTGGTTCTTGAACTGTCTGCCGGGGATGAGAATGCGTCTGTCATAAGACGCGGAGACAATATTACGGCGGGCGTTGTAATGGACAAGCCTCCATCCGCCGATAATCCGGGGCAGTTCGATTCAAGAGCATATTATAAGTCACTTGGATACTCCTTCTATGTGAAAAAGCCGGAAATAATTAATGTGACACACGGAAAAAACATTCTAATATATTGGCTTGATGACATAAAGCTTAAGCTTAAGTCGGTATATGCAGGGTGCTGTGATGCTGTTGATGCGGGTGTGTATGAGGCGATGGTGCTTGGGGATAAGTCTGACATGGATAAAGACATAAATGACCTGTTTTCCTCGGCAGGAATAGGGCATATTCTTGCGATATCGGGACTTCACATATCGATGATCGGCATGGGATTATTCGGAATATTGAGAAGATGCGGAGCAGGGTATTCCGTGGCTGCCGCAGTCAGCGGTGTGCTCGTAATTTTGTATGGGGTTATGACGGGAAGCTCGGTATCATCGGTGAGAGCAATTGTGATGTTCGGCTGTGCGGTGTATGCGCAGGTTATAGGAAGAACCTACGATATTCTCTCGGCTGTCTCACTGGCGGCAATTATAATTATATTCAAAAATCCATACATCATAACCAACTCGGGCTTTCTTTTATCCTTTTTGGCAATAGCCGGTGTGTCGGCGGTATCAGGCGGCTTTATGGTAAAAAGGCTTAAGTGGCTTACATCACCTCTTGCCATATGGCTCAGCACGCTTCCTGTTATGCTTTGGTTCTATTATGAGATTCCCATGTATTCCATTATTCTTAATCTTGTGGTTGTTCCGCTTATGAGCTTTATTATGGTGTCAGCGCTTTTATGCGGCATTGCAGGGATTTTCAGTCCTGCACTTGGCAGCTTCTTTGCGGGAGTGGGACATTACATGCTTGTACTGTTCAGGTGCGGGTGCAGTCTCATGCTGTCGCTTCCGGGAAGCGTATACACGGCAGGAAGACCAAAAATATATAGTGTTATCATATATTATCTTGTTTTAGTCTTATTTTCCCTCAGAAAAAATATTGTGCGATGTGTGAGAAGAATGTTTGAAAATGCACAAGGTGGCTATAAGAAGGAGCTTTGTCGTAGGTGTGAACGGCTTACAGGTATGCTCATAGGCCTTTTGATAATTCCGGCACTGGCTGTGATATTTACAAGAACCAGGAAGGGACTTCAAGTGGTATTTCTTGATGTTGGTCAGGGAGATGCAATATTTATAGGCATGCCGGGAGGCGAAAATATATTTATAGATTGTGGAAGCAGCTCTCAGACCGGAGTTTATGATAAGGTAATTGAGCCCTTCTTTAAGTTCAACGGAATAAGAAGGCTTGATTTCCTGTTCATATCACATGGCGATGAGGACCATTATAATGCATGGACTGAAGCCGCGCAGAGTGTAATTGATGGTTCGCGAATCTATGTACCTGTGATAGACAATGTAGTGTTAAGTGCGAATGATTATCACGCTTATATGGAAAAAGAGGGCAGCCGCCGGGTTATTATGGATATGCTCGGGACGGTATATGACTTCGGGGAATGCAGTCTTACGTCACTAAATGAATGCAGGTATTCCTATGGAATGGAATCGTCAAATGATAATTCTGTTGTGCTTCTTTTAAGATACGGGGAATACTCAATCCTGTTCACGGGGGATGTGACATCTGATAGAGAAAAGCTGATTGCGAGCAGAATCGAGGCCTGCGGAGTGAACTCGCTGTCCCTTCTTAAGGCGGCGCATCACGGCTCCAAATATTCAACAAGTGAAGCATTCTTGGAGAGTGTTATGCCAAAGGCGGCGGTTATATCATGTGCGGCAAGAAATTCGTATGGACACCCGCATCCGGAGACCCTGAATCGCCTGGACGAAGTACACACAAGGGGGTACAGAGTTGATGAATGTGGAGCGGTGATTGCGGAAATCAGTGCGGGAGCGGAATGCATGACGGTGTATGGGTATAATGAGGCGGATTAGGAACAGATATTTTAAATAAAAGTATGTGATAAAATATGGAAAATATTGCATTAAGTTGGTATAGTTATATTTAATGCATTATTTGAAATGGAACAGGAGGAGCAGAATGGAGACAATTTATTATTTAGTGGGCAGCATTGATGGAGATTATGCAAATTTAATAAGAATTGATGATGAGCAGGCGGAACCTAAGCTTGTTGCAAGGGCGCTTCTGCCGGAAGAAATACAGGAGGGAAGCAGATTAAAATACGAAATGCTTGAATATAGCATAATATGATAGGCGGAAAAAGTAAGCCACAGTGAAATATATAAAAGAGACCAAAACTCCGTTCCTATTACACAAAAACGCTCCGCGGGGATGCGCACTGCGGCGTACAATGTAGATGTCGCAAGCGACCGCCGCAGGCGCGAGAATGTGCCTTGTCACATTCTTTATTCTTGACAAAGTGCTCTACAAGTAGTAGACTAAAGATGAACTACAAGTAGTAGACCACGCTGCGAAAATGATAATGCATGTAACGGCACATAGCTGAGTACACAGCGGGTAAAAAATATATGAATAGGAGGGTGCTATGGCAGAGTATAGATTGGGTGAAGTTGAGATGAAGTTTGCAGACATCATATGGGAGCATGAACCGATAGCTTCGGGAGAGCTTGTGAAGCTGAGTGAACAGAAGCTTAATTGGAAGAAGTCGACGACTTATACCATACTTAAGCGTCTGTGTGAAAGGGAGATATTTCAGAACGTTGACGGTGTGGTGAGTTCGTTGATAAGCAAGGAGCAGTTCCAGCTTAAGAAGAGCGAGGAGTTCCTGAACGAGAATTATGGGGGCTCGCTTCCGTCCTTCGTGGCGGCATTCGCATCGAGGAAAAAGCTGTCGAAGGCGGAGATTGAAAGCCTGAAAAAGATTATTGATGGGAGCAGATGACATACCAAGGAATAGGGGGATTGAAGAATGACAGATATATTTTGCAAATTATTGGAGATGAGCATTTCGGCGGGCTGGCTCATCATGGCAATTATAATACTGAGATTATTTTTAAAGAAGGTGCCGAGAAAGATTGTATGCTGTCTGTGGGCGCTGGCGGCATTAAGATTAATACTGCCTTTCAATATTGAGAGCAGGCTGAGTCTTGTTCCGGATGTGAAGCTTCCTGCCGCTGTCAGGGAGGTCGATAGAATGGCAGACAGAGAGCATTACAGCACGGGTAATTCATTGCCGGATGATACGAATAACATAGTGGGTTATTTACCCGCAGATGCTGCCAATAGTCAGAAGGACAGCTCTCTGTCGACAGGCATGAAAGGTTCGACAGATAATTCTGTATCAAATGTCGATAATAATCAGGTGGGTACGCCTGATACCGTAAACACAGCGGCGGATAGTGCGGCAGCAGACCGGTCTATGACGAATAAGACGGATACGCCGGCAGCTTGGACTGCGCTTGATATTGCATCAATTATATGGATTGCGGGAGCAGCAGTGCTTCTTGTGTATGCGCTGATTACATATGTGCAGCTCATAAGGCGTACAAGAGCTTCGATAAAAGTGGGGAATAATATTTATATATGTGATGATATAGACACGCCATTCATACTTGGCGTATTCAGAACCAGGATATATCTTCCGTCATTTCTTTCGGATAAGGAGAGAGAATATGTGCTTGCACATGAGAGTGCGCATTTGAAGAGACTTGATAATCTGTGGAAGCCGCTTGGATATATTATTTTGGCTGTATACTGGTTCAATCCGCTTGTGT
>CAKRIL010000012.1 GCA_934343915.1 uncultured Lachnospiraceae bacterium
TAATAGGTCGAGGGCTTGACCAGAAATGGTTCAGGTTAAAGAATCTGATAATTTAATGTGTGGTTTTGAAGGAACAAATAGATATAGGGGATTGGTCAAATGGTATGATAGGGGTCTCCAAAACCTTTGGCGGGAGTTCGATTCTCTCATCCCCTGCTTGAGATTTAGCCTGTAAAGTCTTTAATAAAGATTTTACAGGTTTTTTGTATTTTTTTAAGTACACCGTGTTACTGGGGTTTGACAATAAAAAAGCCATATGATAATATAGGAGCACACGCGGAGACTGGGAGAAGTCTGCGCGTTTTTGGTATAACGAATTATAAAATATCTATAAACAACAGGAGGAATTAGTATGTCCAGAGAGAAACAGTCAATGGATGGAAATACCGCTGCAGCACATGTAGCTTATGCCTACACGGAAGTAGCAGGAATATATCCGATAACTCCGTCAAGTCCTATGGCGGATATGGTTGACCAGTGGTCAGCGGCAGGAAGAAAGAATATATTCGGAAATACAGTTAAGGTTACCGAGATGCAGTCAGAGGCAGGTGCGGCAGGAACGGTTCATGGTTCACTTGCTGCAGGAGCACTCACAACAACATTCACGGCATCACAGGGACTTTTACTTATGATACCGAATATGTATAAGATAGCTGCTGAGCAGCTTCCTTGCGTGTTTGATGTATCCGCAAGAACAGTTGCTACACAGGCACTCAATATATTTGGTGACCACAGTGATGTATATGCATGCCGTCAGACGGGATTTGCCATGCTTGCAGAGTCGAATCCTCAGGAGGTTATGGACTTAAGCCCTGTGGCACATCTTGCTGCGATAGAGGGTAAAGTACCTTTTATTAACTTCTTCGATGGTTTCAGAACCTCACATGAGATTTCCAAGATTGAGAAGTGGGATTATGAAGACCTTAAGGAAATGTGCAATATGAAGGCTGTTGAGGAGTTCAGAGCACATGCACTTAACCCTGAGCATCCTGCAATGAGAGGCTCGCATGAGAATGGCGATGTATTCTTCCAGCACAGAGAGGCATGCAATTCCGTATATGATGAGCTTCCGGCAGTGGTTGAGAAGTACATGAAGAAGGTAAATGATAAGCTTGGAACCAGCTATGATTTATTCAATTACTATGGTGCAGATGATGCAGACAGAGTAATTATCGCTATGGGTTCGGTGTGTGATGTTGCCGAGGAGGTAATTGATTATCTTGGCACTATGGGTGAGAAGGTAGGTCTTATTAAGGTAAGACTTTATCGTCCATGGTCAACCAAGGCACTTTTAAAGGTTCTTCCTAAGAGCGTTAAGAAGATTGCGGTTCTTGACAGAACCAAGGAGCCGGGTTCACTCGGTGAGCCTCTTTACCTTGATGTAGCAGCTACATTAAGAGAAGCGGGAATGAATGATGTTGTTATAACGGGAGGCCGTTACGGATTAGGATCTAAGGACACACCTCCTTCATCAATATTTGCAGTATATAAGGAGCTTAAGAAGAATGAGCCGAAGCCTAGATTTACAATAGGTATTGTCGATGACGTGACCAATCTTTCACTTCCTGAGGAGAAGCCGGCACCTATTACGGCAGCTAAGGGAACAGTTGAGTGCAAGTTCTGGGGGCTTGGCGGTGATGGTACTGTCGGTGCCAACAAGAACTCAATCAAGATTATCGGTGACCATACAGATAAGTATGTTCAGGCTTATTTCCAGTATGATTCGAAGAAGACCGGAGGTATCACAATCAGCCATCTCCGATTTGGTGACAAGCCGATAAAGAGTCCTTACTATATTAATCAGGCAGATTTTGTTGCATGCCATAATCCATCATATGTAACCAAGGGCTACAAGATGGTTCAGGATGTTAAGCCGGGCGGAATATTCCTCATCAACTGCCAATGGACGGATGAGGAGCTTAATGAGCATATGCCGGCAGAGGCTAAGCAGTATATTGCCAGGAATAATGTTAAGCTCTATACAATCAATGCCATTGATAAGGCTATCGAGATAGGTATGGGCAAGAGAACCAATACAATTCTTCAGTCTGCGTTCTTCAGACTTGCCAACGTTATGCCTATTGAGCAGGCAGTTCAGTAT
Source organism: uncultured Lachnospiraceae bacterium (assembly GCA_934343915.1). Lineage (GTDB taxonomy): Bacteria > Bacillota > Clostridia > Lachnospirales > Lachnospiraceae > CAG-882. Next base: position 2,102 of record CAKRIL010000012.1, read on the forward strand.
ATGAAGGAGGCTGCCAAGAAGTCATACAGCAAGAAGGGTGATGCAGTTGTAGAGATGAACTACAAGGCAATCGATGCAGGTGTTGATGCTCTTCATGAGGTTAATGTACCTGCTTCGTGGGCTGATGCAGCCGTCGAGAATAAGAAGGTTGAGAGAACAGGCCGTCCTGCAACGGTTAAGATGGTGAACGAGCTTCTTGACCCTATCGGTCTTATGGATGGTGACAGCCTTCCTGTATCTGCATTCAAGGATATTGCAGACGGACAGTTTGAGACAGGAGCTTCGGCTTATGAGAAGAGAGGAACAGCAGTTATGGTTCCTGAATGGACACCTGAGGCATGTATACAGTGTAACAGCTGTGCATTCGTATGTTCTCACGCTACAATCAGACCGTTCATCTTGAATCATGATGAGGTCAATGCTGCACCTGAGAATATTAAGCTTTCAGATTCCAAGCATGCTTCAGCTGACGGAATGAAGTTCACGATGTCAGTATCACCGCTTGACTGTATGGGCTGCGGCGAGTGTGTAACGGTATGTCCTATGGCAGCCAAGGGTGCGTTAAAGATGGTTTCTAGAGAATCACAGGAGGCTGAGCAGCCTGTATTCAACTATCTTGTAGAGAATGTAGGAAAGAAGGAGCTTAAGCCTGTATTTACGGATAAGACACCGATTGGTTCGCAGTATAATCAGCCGCTTCTTGAGTTTTCGGGAAGCTGTGCAGGATGTGCAGAGACATCTTATGCAAGACTTATCACACAGCTCTATGGTGAGCAGATGTACATATCCAATGCTACCGGCTGTTCATCAATATGGGGAGGTCCTGCGGCAACATCACCATATACCGTGAATAAGGACTCCAAGAAGGGACCTGCATGGGCTAACTCACTTTTCGAGGATAATGCTGAGCATGGCTTTGGTATGTATCTCGGACAGAAGGTACTTAGAGAGCAGGCAGTTGAAAAGTTAAATGAGCTTGTAGCAGGTGACGCTGCGACAGCAGAGCTTAAGGCTGCGGCAGCTAATTTCATTGAGACAAAGAATGATACCAAGCTCAATGCTTCTGCTGCACAGAAGCTTATAGCAGAGCTTGAGAAGCTTGACGGAAGCAACGAACTTGTTAAGGACATTCTTGCTAAGAAGGATTACCTTGCTAAGAAATCCGTATGGATATTCGGTGGTGACGGCTGGGCTTACGATATAGGCTTCGGCGGACTTGACCATGTGCTTGCATCAGGTGAGAATGTCAACGTTATGGTATTTGATACTGAGATGTATTCCAATACAGGCGGACAGGCTTCAAAAGCATCCAATATCGGTGAGGTATGTCAGTTCGCAGCGGCAGGTAAGGAAGTCGGAAAGAAGTCGCTTGCCGAGATAGCAATGAGCTATGGCTATGTATATGTAGCTCAGATTGCACTTGGAGCTAACCCTGCACAGGCAGTAAAGGTTATAAGCGAGGCTGAGAGCTACAATGGCCCATCACTTATCATCGGATATGCACCTTGTGAGCTTCACGGAATTGCCAAGGGCGGAATGAACCACTGTCAGGATGAGATGAAGAAGGCTGTTAAGGCAGGATATTGGAATCTCTTCTCGTTCAACCCTGCACTCAAGGCAGAGGGCAGGAATCCGTTCACACTCACATCAAAGGAAGGCGACGGAAGCTATCAGGAATTCCTTAACAATGAGGCAAGATATACAAGACTTGTTAAGCCGTTCCCTGAGAGAGCTGAGAAGCTTTTTGCCGAGTCTGAGAAGGCTGCAAAGGAGAGATATGAGCATCTTATGAAGCTTGTTGAGCTCTATAAGTAAAATAAGCAGACCTATCAATAATATTTGATTTTGTCAGGTACATTATGGGCTGTCGGAATATGTGGTATTCTGCCGCATATTCCGGCAGCCTGTTTTGCTGTAATTTGTCGGATTATGTCAATTTATAGTTCTTATTTCCTAATTGAGCTTTAAGGTAAAAAAATGTAAAATAAACCAAGAAATGGTACTTTGAATACTTGTCTAATGAAGGAGAGATACATATGGAGGAAAGAAAAATAGACAAAAAAGGTCTTGGACTTATGTTCGAGCTTTTAAGCATTGTTCTTGTTCCGGTGGTATTTGTCGGAGCATTCTGCCTGTTGTCACTCAGGAATGTCGGCAACAGAACGGCAATCAGAGTTATGACACATGAGCTTGAGGCGATGGAGTATTCAGTTGAGTCAAGCCTTAAGATGAAGGACTCGGGTGACTATACACTTGTTGGCGGAGAGCTTTATAAGGGTGAGTTCAATCTGAGTCAGAATACGCAGATTCTCGATGAGCTTGCAGCAGAAACTGATGTCGATATAAGCATATACTATGGTGATACGGTTATGTATTCTACAATTAAGGATGCAGTCGGAGCTAAGATTAACGAGACCACTTATAGTGTAGCTAAGTCCGGCAATACATATTTCAGCAGCTCGGTAAAAATCGGCTCGACGGATTATTTTGCATGGTACGCACCGCTTAAGAATTCTGATGGCAGTATTGTAGGTGTTATGTGTGTAGCCGTAGATTCTGATATCGCAACATCAGCATATCATAACATTATAAAGTACAATGTAATATTCATGATTGTACTTCTTATAATAATCATTGTTGTTGCAGCACTTCTTATTATGAGAATACTTAAGGGAATCAAGACTGCAATAGGTAATCTTGATGAGGTTGCAGAAGGTAATCTTGCGGTTCTTATCCCTGAGAAGCTTCTTAATCAGAAAAACGAGATTGGTAATATCGCAAGGTCTGTTCATTCACTTCTTGACGGACTTACGACGATTGTTCACGGAATCCATAATTCGACAGTCGAGCTCAATTCTTTCTCTGAGAAGTTCAAGGGCAATTTTGATACGATAACTTCATCGATAGCCAATATTGATACAGCGATTGATGAGATTGCCAACGGGGCAACAAATCAGGCTAATGAGACTCAGAAGGTAAGTGATAAGGTTGAGCTGATGGGTAAGTCTATTGACTATATGAGTACCACAATATCAACGCTTGCCGACAGTGCTGAGACTATGAAGAATAAGAATGATGATGCCGAGAGTAATCTTGATACACTTGTTGAAATAAGCAACAAGACGAAGGAATCCGTTGATGAGATTCAGAAGCAGACAATGGAGACAAATAAGTCGGCTCTTGATATCAGAAGTGCCACTGATATGATTGCGGACATTGCAAGCCAGACTAACCTGCTGTCACTCAATGCATCAATCGAAGCAGCGAGAGCCGGTGAGAACGGAAGAGGCTTTGCGGTAGTTGCCGATGAGATTCGTGTACTTGCCGACCAGTCGACAGAATCCGCTGAGAAGATTAAGAGCATAATTGAAGAGCTTATAAAGAACTCCAATACAAGTGTTCAGACTATGAACAATGTGGTTGAGGAGATCAAGAGACAGAATGAGAAGATTGATGATACGAAGAATGTATTCGGAGTGTTAAAGAATGAGATTGACAATGTAACAACGTCGATAGAGGAACTTGCAGACAAGGTTGAGAGTATCAATGACCTTAAGAACGGAGTTACGGAGAGCGTTGAGAGTCTCGCTGCGATTGCTCAGGAGAATGCTGCAAGCACTGAAGAGACTTCGGCATCCATGGTCGAGCTCAGTCAGATTGTTAATGACTGCAACCATAACACATACAAGCTTGTTGACCTCTCCAAGGGACTTCAGGACGATATAGGTAAGTTCAGGCTGAGCGAGCAGCTGTAAGAAAAAGCATATACATAATCAGCAGTGCAAGGGAGCAGAAAATATCTGCTCCTTTGTTTTGCTTAAGACTATTGCATATGGAGGCGTTACGCTTTAAAATATATATCAGAAATGCCCGTTGTAACTATTAATAAGAAGAATTAAAGAGGTATATGTATGGAAAAAAGAAGATTTGAAAAGCTTGGAATTGAGACTTCATTGTTAGGCTTCGGATGTATGCGTTTTCCGCTGAACGCTGATGGCGGAATCAATGAGGAGCTTGCAGAGAGAATGCTTGATCTTGCCATGGCTTCGGGAGTTAATTATTATGATACTGCATATCCGTATCACAATGGTGACAGTGAGCCGTTCCTTGGAAGAGTTCTTGACAAATACGACAGAGGATCGTATTATCTTGCAACCAAGCTGCCTGTATGGAAGCTCGAGAAAAAGGAAGATGTGGAAAATATATTCAATGAACAGTTAAAGAGGCTTAATAAGGACTATGTTGATTTCTATCTGCTTCATGCACTCAACAATGAACGTTTTGATAAGGTTCTGGAGCTTGGTGTTGTAGAGGTATGTGAGAAGTTAAAGGCAGAGGGAAAGATAAAATACTTGGGCTTTTCGTTCCATGATGATTATGATACATTCGAGAGAATCCTTACATACAGGGATTGGGATTTCTGTCAGATACAGTATAACTATATGGATACTGACGAACAGGCAGGTGACATGGGCTATGCTCTTGCAAAGGAAAAGGGCATTCCTATGGTGATAATGGAGCCTGTTAAGGGAGGCTCGCTCGCAAGTCTTCCTGAGGAGATTGCACTTAATTTCAAGGAGTTCAGACCGAAGCAGTCCATTGCATCATGGGCTCTGCGCTGGGTAGGCTCGCACGATAATGTGAAGGTGATTTTGAGTGGTATGTCAGATATGGCGCAGGTTGAGGATAATCTTAAGACATTTAAGAACTTTACGCCGCTCAATAAGGACGAGAAGGCTCTTGTCGCTGACACGGCTGCGACACTCAAGAGCAGAATAAGGAACGGCTGTACAGGCTGCCTTTATTGTATGCCATGTCCTGCCGGGGTCAATATTCCGAGGAATTTTTCAGTGTGGAATCATTATAATGTATACGGCAATAAAGAGCAGCTAAGACAGATATGGGGCACAATGGAGGACAGTGAGAAGGCTCATAACTGTATAAAGTGCGGCAAATGTGAGAAGCTGTGTCCTCAGAAGCTTTCAATTCGTGACAATCTTGCCGTGCTTCAAAGAGAGCTTGATGAGGCAGTGAGATAGATGTGGAGATTTTTTTCGGCAGAGTACGCTTACTGTAAGGAGCTTGTTGCATTCTTCAATATGAAAAAGAGAATGTCTGAGCATCATTTTCAGATTTTTACGGGAAATACACCGGACGGAGTGGAGTTAGAGCTTGTTATAACCGGGAATACACCTGTGAAGGCGGCGATGGCAGCAGGATATGTGATGTCGGGAATCGCACCGTCAGAAAAGGATGTGTGTGTATGTATAGAACCGGCAGACGACAATGAGGGCTGCGGTATATGCCGTGAGATATATGATGCTTCCTCGGACAGATATTTTTATCCGGATATATGCCCGGTTCATCAATATGAGGAATACAGCTCAGCGAGCGAATGCTTTGCGGCATGGTATGAGTCACTCACATGCTTTTACATGCAGCATCAGCTGGTATTTTTCAGATGCGGCAGTATGTGGTCTGAACAGTTTAACAGCTTCATGAATGAATTTTGGAGGGTGTATGAGACAAGACACCCTTTTCATCATGTGTATGTGGAGAGAAAGCTTGAGGGGCAGTATGATGTGGATGGCATTATAAAAAAGCTTCCGGGCAGCAGGCTTGTATGGATTAACCATTATAAGGATATATTTAACAGAAAGGCACAGAGCCTTAAGCAGCAGAAGCTGTCACCTTCACTGATACTTGCAAGGAAGGAGGGACAGCTTATATACGACGGCTCGATGGAGTGCCAGAGCTTCGGAAATGAGCATTTTTACTATACAAGCTGTATGATGAACTGTCTCTTTGACTGTGAGTACTGCTATCTTCAGGGAATGTATCCTTCGGCGGATGTTGTTGTGTTCATGAACATCGACGATATTTTTTCGGAGGTTGACAGGCTTTTGAATGAGCATGAAGTGTATCTGTGTGTGTCGTATGACACGGATCTGATTGCACTTGAAGCGATAACGGGATATTGCGGAAGATGGATTGAGTACGCTGCGGGCAGGGAAGGGCTCACGGTTGAGATAAGGACGAAGGCAAGTATTTCGGACGGCTTTATTGAGAAGCTTGATAAAAAAGAATGTGAAAATATTATCTTTGCTTTTACTTTGTCCACGGACATGGTACAGTTATCTTATGAGCACAACACATCATCAGTGAATGCGAGAATAGCTTCGATTGCAAGGGCAGCGAAAAAGGGGCTTAATGTCAGGGTATGCTTTGACCCGCTTATAGCACTTGGCAGTGCTGATGAAGAGAAGAAGGCATATGATGAGCTGATTACGGGGCTTTTTGCAGGCATTGGGACATATGAGCTGTATGATGTAAGCCTCGGTGAATTCAGAGTACCATGTGATTATCTCAAGCGCATGAGAAAAAGACGTTCTGATTCTAAGCTGCTTGCATATCCTTTTGCAGTTGTTGACGGAAGCGCATGCTGTGGTGACGATGGGATAATGCTTGCCGATTATGTGGAGGAAAAGCTCAAGAATTATATTCCACAGGAAAAAATATATCGTTGGAGATAATTGTCTATGAAAAAAGCGATTGTTACGGGCGCGTCAAGCGGAATCGGTGAGGCGGCCGCCGCTGCTCTTATTGAGGCAGGATATGAGGTATATGGAATCGGAAGGAATTATAATAAGGAATGCGGACTCTTAGAGCAGCCTTCATTCTATCCGCATGTATGTGATCTTAAAAAGCATGCCGACGTTCAGAGAGAGATTGCTTCAATCAAGGAGGAAGCGGGAAGCATATCGGTTCTTGTAAACTGTGCCGGAGTCGGTTACTTCGGACCTCATGAGCAGATTAATCCCGATAAGCTCCACGAAATGGTTGCGGTGAATGTTGAGGCACCTATGATTATTGCGGGAATGCTTTTGCGCGATATGAAAAAGAACGGGGGAACAATAATCAATATATCGTCCGTGACTGCCAAAAAGTCGAATACCTACGGCTGTGCCTATGGCGCGACCAAGGCGGCACTTACAAGCTTCGGCGGGAGTCTTTTTGATGAGGCAAGAAAGTACGGAGTCAAGGTTGTGAACATACATCCCGATATGACGGCATCGAATTTCTATCGGAATGCTGACTTCAAGGAATGCGGGGAGGAGGACTTAAGACTTCTTCCGGAAGAGATTGCAAGATGTGTGGTGGATGTGCTTGGCATGCGTGAGGGAGCAGTTGTGACGGATATTACAATCAGACCTCAGAGGCATGGAATTGAAAGAAAAAAATATGATAAATAAAAAGATTTGGAATGGAGATTAACATGATACTTGATATGTTCAGCCTGAAGGGAAAGACAGCTATTGTGACAGGAGCCAATACAGGCTTGGGGCAGGGAATGTGTGTGGCACTTGCACAGGCAGGAGCAGACATTGTCGGTGTCGCAAGAAGGGACTGTGATGAGACAAAGAAGCTTGTTGAGGAGACAGGAGCACGGTTCCTGCAGGTGAAGGCGGACCTTTCTTCAATGGAACCGATAGATGAGATTATAAGCAGTGCGGTCGAGAGATTCGGACATATAGATATTTTGGTGAATAATGCCGGAATAATTAAGAGAAATGATGCCATTGATTACACTGAGGAGGACTGGGATTCAGTGGTATTCCTCAATCAGAAATTCACGTTCTTCTTGTGTCAGGCGGCGGCAAAACAGTTCATTGCACAGAAGAGCGGCGGCAAGATAATCAATATTGCATCGATGCTCTCGTATCAGGGCGGAATAAGAGTGCCGTCCTACACGGCAAGCAAGAGTGCAGTGCTCGGACTTACAAGAGCTATGGCAAATGAATGGGCTAAGTACAATATTAATGTGAACGGAATTGCACCGGGCTACATGGCTACCAACAACACACAGGCGCTCAGAAGTGATGACGACAGAAGCGAAGAGATATTGTCGCGTATTCCGGCAGGACGCTGGGGAACACCTGAGGATATGGCAGGTGCAGTAGTCTACCTTGCATCTGCTGCATCGAACTATGTCAATGGTTTCACGCTTGCTGTTGACGGCGGATGGCTTGCAAGATAGAAATTGTTGCAAAAATGCTATAATTGTTTGACATCTTAGACAAAAATGTGTTAAAATAAAAGATGGTTTACAGCATATTACACAAACAATGGCTTTGCAGACCACAATTAAATTTATGTCCGGGGAGGATGTTATGGTTAAGAGACAATTAATTGGAAAAGCAGCGATTGCGATTACTGCGGCAATGGTAATGATTTCAGGATGCAGTAAGAAGGCAGATACAGATAATCCACAGTCAAGTACACCTTCGGAGAGCACATCAGTGAATGAGACTACGACAAGCACTGAGAAAGAGAACAAGGATGATACTAAGGACGATGGTAAGAAGAATGATAATGGTGATGAGAAGCCGGTGACAGAGAAGGTTGACAATGGCTTCCCTGAGTACACATCGGATACAAGCCTTGTACCGACAGGCGAGACGGTAAGAAGCTTTCTTACCGGCGAGTGGCTTAATGATACGGTTGCATACCGCAGACCTTTGGCAGTAATGATTAATAATATTGAAGCGGGACTTCCACAGAGTGGTATAAGCAAGGCTGAGGTTATATTTGAAGGTCAGTGTGAGGGCGGAGTTACCCGTCTTATGGCAGTATTTCAGGACTATGATGATATAGAATCAATCGGTTCAATCAGAAGCTGCCGTGACTACTATCCGTTCCTTGCGGCAGAGTATGATGCAGCTTATTATCATTTCGGACAGTCTGATTTCGCACTTGAATTCTTAAGTGATCCTGAACTCAGAACATTCAACGGAATGAACGGAAAGTATAACTATGTAAGACGCTCTGACAGAGTATCACCGCACAATGTATTCACAACACCTGAGGATCTTGTCACCGCTATGGTGAATAATAAGGTTACAACATATCTTGACGAGGATTATGTGGCCCCTATGAAGTTCAGCACAACATCAAAGCCATCTGATTGTCCTGACGGAGAGAAGTGTATAACCCTTGAGACAGGCTATGCATACAACAATGCTTACTTTAAGTACAATGAGGAGGACGGTCTGTATTATCGTTATGAATATGGACAGCCTCAGATAGATGAGCTTACAGGAGAGCAGATAGCTGTTGAGAACATTTTATTCAAGCTGGTTCCGGGAGAGCAGTACTGGAATGGTTCTCCGTTATATCTCCTCACCGGAGAGGGCATAGGTCTCTATGTAACCAACGGTACAGCTCAGTGGATTAAGTGGAGCAAGGAAGTTGACGGTATCAACACCAATCTTGGATGTAATTATACATACGGCTATGGACCTACCACATATACCTATGAGGACGGAACAGAGGTTACCTTTAATCAGGGAAAGACGTGGGTATGCATTTATGAAGAGGAAAATAAGGCAAATATAAAGATTAAGAGTAAGTAATATTCTATATGTAAAAAAAGAACTTCGTGTTCGTCGCAACGGCTGACATGAAGTTCTTTTTTCATAAAATACTGTTGGAAATGTTGTGATTTATAACTGAAGTTTGCGCATCTCGTAGAATTCACCTTTTAATTCCATAAGCTCATCATAGCTTCCGTATTCGGTGCAATGTCCGTCGCGGAGAACAGCAATCTTGTCGGCTCCCTTGATTGTCGAGAGTCTGTGTGCCACGATAAATGTGGTTCTGCCCTTGGTAAGATTGTTAAGAGCTTCCTGAATCTCCTTTTCAGAGATACTGTCAAGAGCTGAGGTAGCTTCATCGAGAATGATTATCTCAGGGTCTCGTATGAGTGCGCGGGCTATCGAGATACGCTGTCTCTGACCACCGCTCAGTTTTCCGCCATGTTCTCCGACAACGGTGTCAAGTCCTTCAGGAAGACCATCTATGAAGCCTCTCAGGTTGGCTGCTTCAATGACTTCATCAAGCTTCTTTTGCGATACATTATCCATTCCGTATGTGATGTTGTCTCTTATTGTTCCGGAAAAAAGAATTGATGTCTGAGGGACAACGGCTATGTGCTGTCTGTATGTGTGGAGATTGATTGTACTCATATCCACACCATCTAAGAGAACACGTCCCGAGTCAGGCTTGTTAAAGCCGATTACCATGTTAAGTACGGTTGACTTTCCGGCACCCGATTCTCCGACAAGGGCGATTGTCTCACCCTGTGCCACATGCAGGTTGAGGTGATTTAAGACAGGCTTGCTGCTGTCGTATGCAAAGCATAAATCCTGAAAGTCAAATTCACCTCTGACTGACTTAATCTTTGTCTTTCCCTTGTTATTTTCAATATCGTTCGCAAGAAGAACTTCACCGACCGAATTAACCGATTCAAGACCCTTCGATATAATAGGAAGAAGGTTGATAAAGCTTGAAATCTGGTTGACTATCGTTGAAAAATATGTCTGGTACAGTGTTATGTCTCCGACGGTTGTCTGGCCGTGGAAGGCAAGCCAGCCCGTAAAGCCGAGGCACAGAACCTGAAATACCTGAAATACACACCAGCCGACGGCACCGAAGTTAGCCTGAACTATATCGAGGCGGTAGCCGCTTTTGGCAACGGAGCTTAACTGGTTCTCCATCTTGTCGATTTCCTCATCCTCAAGTGCGTGGGCTCTTGTTACAGGAATAAGCTCGACCATCTCCATAACCTTGGCTGAGGTTGTCTCCATCTCTTTACGGAAGGTTGAGTTGGTGCGTTTTATCTGATTCTTGAAGGCTACCATGGTAAGTGCTGCGACAGGCCCGCATATCACAAAGAATATAAGCACTGTGCGGCTTCTCATTCCCGTAACGGCAAATGCTACAATCAGGTTAAGCAGTATGGTGAGTATATTTGTAAAAAGCTGCTGTGACAGGGTCTCTATCGCTTCAACATCACGCATAATCTTGGATTGGAGTCGTCCTGACTGCATTTCCTTATGATATGTGATTGAGAGCTGCTGCAGTTTCCTCACAAGAGCGCCTCGAAGTCCGGCCTCCATGTTGCGGATTGCAAGGCTTCGGAAGTGAACGTAGAGGTAATTCGCCGGCATGTTGATGAGAACAAGGGCGATTTCTATACTTATATAGAAGAGAATGCCTGAGAGTCCTCCGTCATTGGTGCCTGATGCAATGTTGATTACACCTGCCGTTGCAACCGGAAGATACCATACACAGGCGTGCTTGAGAGCAAAGAATATTCCGGACAGCACAAGCTGTAAGTAATGACCTTTATACAGGCTTAACAGTATGCGCAGCGGCTTCTGTTCATGCTTTCCGTAGCTGTCGATGAAGGTTTCTTCTGTCTCGGCAAGGCTGCCCTCTATATCAAGGGACTTTTTTGATAAAATATCTTTTTCTGACATAAGTTTTCCTCACTTTGTATGAATACTGTGTAAAATATACTATATTCCATTAGGAATATCTACCATTAATTTTGGATTTTGGTAGAAAAGTACTGTTTTTTTATAATATAAAAGAGAAAAAACATTACCTTTTTGGGATGGTTTTTCTCTTTTGCCATGTGCCGGGTTCAAGCCCGGTACATGGTGGGATGCGAAGCATCAATTTTATATGAGCAAGTAGCGAAGCGGATTGCGAATATCATTGACTTTTAATAGGTAAAAGACATGGTACAAAATAAATACATATTTTTTTATAATAAGTGTTGACATATAAGATGAAGTGTGTTAATTTATTAACAGAGTTAATGTTAAATAATTAACAAGGCGGTACAGCAATTATACCGCACCACTTATTCATTCAGGGAGGCTCTAGTGATGGAGAAAACGTATGAGGTAGTTGACAGTGTAGAGAGCTTTGAGAAGAAGCTTGCAAGTGTAAGAGAGGCACAGAAGATTTTCGCTACTTACACACAGGAACAGGTAGACAAGATTTTCTTTGAGGCAGCCATGGCAGCCAATCAGGCAAGAATTCCTCTTGCTAAGATGGCAGTTGAAGAGACAGGCATGGGTGTTGTAGAGGATAAGGTTATAAAGAATCATTTTGCATCAGAGTACATTTACAATGCATACAGAGATACCAAGACATGCGGAGTCCTTGAAGAGGATAAGGCGTTCGGTACTAAGAAGATTGCTGAGCCAATCGGTGTTGTAGCAGCAGTTATTCCTACAACCAACCCGACATCAACAGCTATTTTCAAGACACTCATTTCTTTAAAGACAAGAAATGGTATCATCATCAGCCCGCATCCAAGAGCTAAGGGCAGCACAATCGCCGCTGCCAAGGTTGTTCTTGAGGCAGCAGTTAAGGCAGGAGCTCCTGAGGGAATCATCGGCTGGATTGATGTTCCAAGCCTTGAGCTTACCAACATTCTTATGAAGGAAGCTGATATTATTCTTGCAACAGGTGGTCCTGGTATGGTTAAGGCTGCTTATTCAAGCGGCAAGCCGGCACTTGGTGTAGGTGCAGGAAACACACCTGCAATCATTGATGACACTGCTGATTTAACACTCGCAGTCAACTCAATTATTCATTCTAAGACATTTGATAACGGTATGATTTGTGCTTCCGAGCAGTCAGTTATCGTTCTTGATAAGGTATATAAGCAGGTTAAGAAGGAATTCGCAGACAGAGGCTGCTACTTCTTAAATGCAGCAGAGACAGAGAAGGTAAGAAAGACAATCATTATCAATGGCGCACTTAACGCTAAGATTGTTGGACAGCCGGCATACAAGATTGCTGAGCTTGCAGGTGTCACGGTTCCTGAGACAACTAAGATTCTTATCGGTGAGGTTGAGAGTGTAGAGCTTTCAGAGGAATTCGCACATGAGAAGCTTTCACCTGTACTTGCCATGTACAAGGCTAAGGATTTTGAGGATGCCGTATCTAAGGCAGAGCACTTAATCGCAGACGGCGGTTACGGACATACATCTTCACTCTATGTCAATGTAGGCACAGAGAAGGCTAAGATTGATGAGTTCTCAGAGAGAATGAAGACATGCCGTATCCTCATCAATACACCTTCATCACAGGGTGGTATCGGTGACCTTTACAACTTCAAGCTCACACCATCTCTCACACTCGGATGTGGTTCATGGGGCGGTAACTCCGTATCAGAGAACGTAGGAGTTAAGCATTTAATCAACATTAAGACTGTTGCTGAGAGGAGAGAGAACATGCTGTGGTTCAGAGCACCTGAGAAGGTATATATTAAGAAGGGTTGTCTTCCTGTTGCACTTCAGGAGCTTAAGACTGTAATGAACAAGAAGAAGGTATTCATTGTAACAGATAAGTTCCTTTATTCTAACGGATATACAAAGGCTATCACAGATAAGCTTGACGAGCTTGGAATTAAGCATACAACATTCTATGACGTAGCACCGGATCCATCACTTGCTTCCGCAACAGAAGGAGCAGAGGCAATGCGTTCCTTCGAGCCTGACTGTATCATAGCTGTCGGCGGTGGTTCTGCAATGGATGCAGGTAAGATTATGTGGGTAATGTATGAGCATCCAGAGGTTAATTTCCTCGATATGGCAATGCGTTTCTGCGATATCCGTAAGCGTATTTACACATTCCCTAAGATGGGTGAGAAGGCATACTTCATCGCTGTTCCTACATCAGCAGGTACAGGTTCTGAGGTAACACCTTTCGCAGTTATCACAGACCAGAGAACAGGAGTTAAGTATCCTCTTGCTGATTATGAGCTTCTTCCTAAGATGGCTATTGTTGATGCCGATATGATGATGGATGCCCCTAAGGGTCTTACATCAGCATCAGGTATTGATGCCGTAACACATGCACTTGAGGCTTATGCTTCAATGATGGCTACTGACTTTACAGATGGTCTTGCACTTCGTTCACTTAAGATGATATTTGAGTATCTTCCAAGAGCTTACGACAATGGTCCTAATGATCCTGTTGCAAGAGAGAAGATGGGTAATGCAGCTACTATGGCAGGTATGGCATTCGCAAATGCATTCCTTGGTGTATGCCACTCAATGGCACATAAGCTTGGTGCTTTCCATCACCTTCCACATGGTGTTGCCAACGCTCTTCTTATCACAGATGTTATGAGATTCAATGCCGCTGAGGTTCCATCTAAGATGGGTACATTCCCTCAGTATGACCATCCTCATACACTTGCAAGATACGCTGAGGTTGCTGATTATCTCGGAGTAAAGGGTAAGAACGATCAGGAGAAGTTAGAAGGACTTATCGATAAGATCGAAGCTCTCAAGGAGAGAGTAGGCATCAAGAAGACAATAAAGGATTACGGCGTAGACGAGAAGTACTTCCTTGACACACTTGACAACATGGTTGAGCAGGCATTTGATGACCAGTGTACAGGTGCTAACCCAAGATATCCTCTTATGAAGGAAATCAAGGCAATGTACCTTAAGGCATACTACGGAAAGTAAGATGTTAATTGTTAAGAGATAAGCCGCATTTAGGCTGGCTCTGAATGGTTAATTGGGCTTCCGGACTCGCGAGCCGGGTTCGGAAGCTTTATTTGTTCATACAATTCTAAAAAATAAATAAATTTGTGGTAAAAATTGGCGTACTATGCTATAATAAGTACAAACAATAGACACGGGGATGTGAGGTGCATACCTGTGTTCGGTATTTCATTTCTAAGGTGTTACAAATTAATGCATGGAGGTATAGACAATGAAACTTGACAATGTTATTGCAAAGCGTCCGACCAAGACAATCTACCGTGACGGAGACACAGTTATTAAGCTTTTTAATGAGGATTACAAGAAGTCAGATATCCTCAATGAGGCACTCAACCAGGCGAGAGTTGAGGAGACAGGATTACTTATCCCAAAGATTCTTGAGGTTACCAAGATTGATGGCAAGTGGGCTATTATCAGTGAGTACATAGAGGGAACAACCTTGGAGGAGCTTATGAAGAAGCATCCTGAGAAGGAAGATGAGTACCTTGAGCTTTTCGTAAAGCTTCAGAGAGAGGTTCATTCCAAGAAGGCTCCGCTTCTTACAAAGCTTACAGACAAGATGATGCGTAAGATTGCAGAGGCAGACATCGACCCATCAACACGTTATGACCTTCATACAAGTCTTGAGGGTATGCATAAGCATGACAAGGTATGCCACGGCGATTTCAACCCAAGTAATATCATTATCACTGAGGACGGCAAGGCATACATCATCGACTGGTCACATGCTACACAGGGTAATGCTTCCGCAGATGCAGCGAGAACATATCTTGTATTTGCACTTGAAGGACAGAATAAGCTTGCAGATAAGTACCTTGACCTCTTCTGCGAGAAGAGCGGAATTGGCAAGCAGTATGTACAGAAGTGGCTTCCAATCGTAGCTGCATCACAGTCCGTTAAGGGTAAGCCTGAGGAGAGAGAGCTTCTTCTTAAGTGGGCAAGTGTTGTGGATTACGAATAAAATTACAGCTTGATTTTTTCCGAGATATATGCTATTATTAACGAACCTGTAAGGGAGTAGTTAGCGTGAATGCGTGGTAAGTCAACAGACTGATGTGATGTGTATACGCACAATGACATCTGGCTTATCTTAAATAACGAGACTTATGTATGACTTAATTGTCATACATAAGTCTTATTTTTTGCTTTTGAAGGATACACATACCTGCCCGGTATGGAAATCTGCTTACGGGAAACAATTACAAATAAGAAGAATGGAGAGTTATGTATGGGTTTACTGGAATTATTTATCCTGGCGGTCGGATTGTCGATGGACGCATTTGCGGTGTCGGTATGTAAGGGACTTGCGATGAAACAGATTACGTTTAAGAAGGCTGCTATTGTCGGAGCGTGGTTTGGAGGCTTCCAGGCACTTATGCCGCTTATCGGATGGCTTCTCGGAAGCCAGTTTAAGTCATATATCACGGCGATTGATCACTGGATAGCATTTATACTGCTGTTAATTATCGGAGCGAACATGATTAAAGAGTCGTTTGACAAGAGTGAGGAGAGTGCCAACGCATCACTTGGCTTTAAGATTATGCTCATGCTTGCCATTGCAACAAGCATCGATGCACTTGCGGTAGGTGTCACATTCGCGTTTCTTGATGTAAATATATGGTGGGCTGTTATCTTTATCGGAAGCATCACATTCACTCTGTCGGCTATCGGTGTGAAGGTTGGAAGTGTGTTCGGAGTTAAGTATAAGTCTAAGGCGGAGCTCGCAGGAGGAATTATTCTTATACTCATCGGAACGAAGATTCTGCTTGAGCATCTCGGAGTTATCAACTTCTAAATTATTGTATAAGGAAAATAAAATGGCGTGTGGAAAATGAACAATTCATCTTTCACACGCCATTTGAAATATACGGTTATTTTAATCTGCCGTTTTACGCAGCCACTGTCTTCATAACCTTGGACTTCTCGACCGCCTTAACGATTGTGATTGCTACTGCAATTTTAACAAGGTCAGGGAGAATATAAGGTGTAACGCACCATGCAAGTGCAGTTGAGATTCCGACAGCACTCTTGGTGTTGGTATATACAACGATAAACCATGCGGTACCGAAAGCGTAGCAGAGAATAAGTCCGATTACCATTGATATTGCAAGGACAGGTACGCTTTTGCCGAACTTCTTTGTTATAAGACCTACGCTGAGAGCTGTGAAGATGAAGCCGATTATGTAACCGCCCGTTGTTCCGAGAAGCACTCCCACGCCGCCCTTCATTCCTGCGAATACAGGAAGTCCGATAATCCCCAATAAGCAGTATACGATAATAGCTGTGAGACCGTTCTTAAGACCGAGTATGCCGAGGGCTGTGAATACGGCAAAGGTCTGAAGTGTGAATGGTGCAAGTGGTGCAGGCATTGGAATCGTAATCCATGCGCATACCGCTGTCAGTGCCACGAAAAGGGCAATAAGAGCGATTTCTTTGGTGGTGTAAATTGATTTTTTCATGATGTCCTCCAAAAAGGTAAATTGAATAATTATGTATTTGTGCGCAACGCACGTTTTTGAGTATAAAGCAGATAAAATGAAATGTCAACTAAAATATGAGCAGAGGTTGACAATCACTGCGCCGAATGTAGTATATTTGCAAAAACCAATGAAATTTAGAGAATGAATGTATAGACGAAAAGGAAAAATATGTGTATACTACATAGGGTTGATTAAAATGGAGTATGTTGTGCATACAGCATTATCAAATAGAAAAAGAAAAGGAAAACAATATGAGTATACTTAACGTTGAACACTTAAGTCATGGATTTGGCGACAGAGCGATTTTTAAGGATGTGTCCTTCAGGCTGCTGAAGGGAGAGCATATAGGTCTTATAGGTGCCAATGGCGAGGGAAAGTCAACATTTATGAGCATAATAACAGGTAAGCTCATGCCCGATGAGGGAAAGGTGGAATGGGCGAAGAATGTGAAGGTCGGATATCTTGACCAGCACGCAGTTCTCTCGAAGGGAATGACGATAAGGGATGTTCTCAAGAGCGCGTTTTCAGACCTCTTTGACATGGAAGAGAGAATGAACTACATCTGTGATGTCATGGCAGAGGGAACAGCAGAGAACATGGATGAGATGATGGAGGAGCTCGGCGTTATTCAGGAACTTTTAATGGCGCATGACTTCTATATTATTGATTCTAAGGTTGACGAGGTAGGAAGAGCACTCGGTCTTGAGGACATCGGAATGGATAAGGATGTGACGGAACTCTCAGGAGGTCAGAGAACCAAGGTACTGCTTGCGAAGCTTCTGCTTGCAAAGCCTGATATCCTGCTTCTTGACGAGCCGACGAACTATCTCGATGCCGTGCATATAGAGTGGCTTAAAAGATACCTGCTGGAGTATGAGAATGCATTTATATTAATATCGCATGACATTCCGTTCCTCAACAGCGTTGTCAATCTCATATACCATATGGAGAATCAGGAGCTTAACCGCTATGTGGGCGACTATGACAAGTTCATGGAAGTCTATGAGATGAAGAAGGCACAGCGTGAGGCTGCGTATAACAGGCAGCAGAAGGAGATTGCAGAGCTGGAGGACTTCGTTGCTAGAAATAAGGCGAGGGTTGCAACAAGAAACATGGCAATGTCAAGGCAGAAGAAGCTTGACAAGATGGATATTATCGAGAAGGCTGTTGAAAGACCGAAGCCGGAATTCAATTTTCAGGAGGCGAGAACTCCGGGAAGATACATCATTCAGACAAAGCAGCTTGTAATAGGCTATGATGAACCGCTCTCAAGACCGCTTGATTTTACGATGGAGCGCGGTGAGAAGGTTGTGCTCTTCGGTGCGAACGGTATCGGTAAGACGACGCTTTTAAAGAGTATATTGGGACTTGTCCCGGCAATATCGGGTGAAGTCGAGCTGGGGGATTATCTGGAAATCGGATATTTTGAGCAGGAGATGGCACCGGGCAACAGAAATACCTGTATTGAGGAAATATGGAAAGAGTTTCCGGGATACACACAGTATCAGGTGCGCTCGGCTCTTGCAAAGTGCGGACTTACCACGAAGCATATCGAGAGCCAGGTTCAGGTGTTGAGCGGCGGTGAGCAGGCGAAGGTAAGATTATGTAAGCTTATCAACCGTGCATCGAATGTTCTTCTCTTAGACGAGCCGACGAACCACCTTGATGTGGATGCCAAGGACGAGCTTAAAAGAGCATTAAAAGAATATAAGGGAAGCATACTCCTGATATGCCATGAGCCGGAGTTCTATGACGGACTTGCGACGAGAGTGGTTGACTGTTCAGAGTGGAGCCTAAGAGTGTGAAAGGAGCAGAATGCTTATGACGAAAGGAAAAAAGCTGAGAAGAATATGCCTGTTTCTCATGCTCATAAGTTTATGTGGTCTGTTTACGGGCTGTAAGAATAAGGACGATAATGCCGGGGATGAGTCTTTGACGGTTAAAATAGGAGTGCTTCTTGATTTTACCGGGGACAAGGCGGAGGAGTCGGAAGAGATGTACAAGGCGGTGCAGCTTGCCGTTGATGAAATCAATGAAGCCGGCGGAGTGCTCACGGAGAAGCTTAAGCTGGAGCTTGTCAAGAAGGATGATGGCGGCAATTACATGAACTCAGTGGCGGGTTATTACCAGCTTGTCGATGAGGGCGTATGCGCAGTGATAGGAACCAATAATTCGCAGGGCATGGAGGAACTGATTAAGGCAAGCTCAATGTCAAATGTTCCGATTATCACACCTTCGGTCTCGGATGATTTTGTGGTAAATGCATCGAATTTCGTGTATCAGTCATGTGTTTCAGATAAGTACATGACAGAGGCACTTGCATATTTTGCACAGACTGAACTCGGAAAGCCGAGAACGGCAATGATATATTCGGCTCAGAGTGAGAGAGAGCAGGTATTGTATGAGGACTTTGCAGCAGAGATACTTAAGCGGAAGATTGACCCTGCATGTGTAAAGGAGCTTGAGGCTTATGATGAGGACGGTATAAAGGCGGCTGTTGGGGCAGTCATCGACGCAGGAGCTGAGGCGGTATTTGCGGCGGCGGGTTCACAGGAGCTTGAGCTGATAATTGATGAGGCATACAGGCAGGGATATACCGGAGTGTTTTTGGGAATGCCGGAATGTGCTGATGGACTTACCGTGACACATGGATACAATGTATATGTTCCATGTAATATGGCATTGGACAGGGAAAGCACATACGTCACCGAATTTGTGGATAAGTTAGGAAAAATTACCGGCGATGGTGTACGGCCGGCTTATGATGCAGTATATTTCATAAGGGATGCGATTGAGAAGGGATATCTGTCAACCTCGGCTTCAATAGCACTTAAGCTTCCTTTCCTGGAGGGAAGCACAATGCTCGGTGAATATGTAATCGGTGCTTATGGAGATGTCGAAAAGACGGTTGACATACTTCTTGTCACAGATGATAAAAAATCCTATGCAGGTACGGTTTTTGAATAAAAAGAGAGAGGAAAATATGAAAAAATTACTCGTTTATCTGAAAAGTTACAAAAAAGAGACAATATTAGCACCTCTGTTTAAGATGCTTGAGGCATCATTTGAGCTGTTCGTACCGCTCGTAATTGCGGCTATAATCGATACCGGAATAGAGAATAAGGATATTCCGTACATTGTTAAGATGGCACTTATTCTTGTTGTACTTGCCGTTGTCGGACTTACCTGTTCGCTTACGGCACAGTATTTTTCGGCAAAAGCAGCAGTAGGCTTCGCGGCAAAGCTTAAATCAGCGTTGTTTGCACATATTGAGAGCTTATCCTTTAAGGAGATAGATACTCTCGGAACATCAACACTCATCACAAGAATGACAAGTGACATCAATCAGGTTCAGTCGGGAGTCAATCTTGTATTGAGACTGTTCCTGCGTTCACCGTTCATTGTATTCGGTGCGATGATAATGGCATTCACAATCGACGTGAAGGCAGCACTCATATTCGTTGTGGCTATTCCGCTGCTTGCGATTGTGGTATTCGGAATTATGCTTATAAGCATTCCTCTTTTTAAGAAGGTACAGGGAGCCCTTGACAATGTGCTCGGTATTACAAGACAGAACCTTACAGGTGTGCGTGTCATCCGTGCCTTTAACAAGGAGCAGAGCGAGATAGAGAACTTTGACGAAAAGAACATGGTTCTCACGGGACTTCAGAAGTTCGTTGGAAAGATATCCGCACTCATGAACCCGGTCACATTCATAATTGTAAATGGCGCGATAGCAGCTCTTATATGGGCAGGTGCAATCAGAGTTGATGCAGGCATCCTTACTCAGGGTCAGGTCGTTGCGCTTGTAAACTATATGTCTCAGATTCTGGTTGAGCTTGTCAAGCTTGCCAACCTTATAATCACCGTAACCAAGGCTGTTGCGTGTGGTAACCGTATTCAGTCCGTATTTGAGATAACACCTTCAATGACTGAGGGAAGCAGAGCATATCAGGCAGCCGGCGATGGCGATATGGCAGTTGAATTCAAGAATGTTAATCTCTGCTATAATGAGGGTGCCGACAGTTCACTTACCGGAATTGATTTTTCCGTAAAGAAGGGTGAGACCGTGGGTATCATCGGAGGAACCGGTTCAGGAAAAAGTTCGCTTGTGGGACTTATCCCGAGATTCTATGATGCAACTGCGGGACAGGTGCTCGTTGACGGCGTTGATGTGAGCGAGTACAGCTATGATGGGCTCAGGGAGCATGTCGGAATAGTTATGCAGAAGGCAGTTCTTTTTAAGGGAACGATACGAGAGAACCTTAAGTGGGGCAAAAATGATGCCACTGATGAGGAACTGTGGGCAGCACTTGAGACCGCACAGGCGAAGGAATTCGTCGAGACCAAGGAAGGCGGACTTGATTTTGAGATTGCACAGGGCGGAAAGAACCTGTCGGGTGGACAGAAGCAGCGTCTTACAATCGCTAGAGCGCTTGTAAGAAAGCCGGATATTCTTATTCTTGATGACAGTGCATCGGCACTTGATTATGCGACGGATGCCAAGCTCCGTGCGGCAATAGCGGCACTTCCGGGGAATATGACGGTGTTCATAGTATCACAGCGTACTGCATCCATCATGCATGCAGATAAGATTATCGTACTTGATGATGGTCAGATGGTTGGAATGGGAACTCAGGAAGAGCTTCTTGAGAACTGTGAGGTATACAGGGAAATATATAACTCTCAGTTTAAAACAACATCTACGAAGTAGATGTTGTTTTATGAGCAAGAAGCGAAGCGGATTGCGAATAACCCGTTTGTTTGGAATATAGAGTACGATTAGGAGGCTTAACGCTATGGCAAAGGTCAGAAAATTAACAAGTGATGATAAGAGCACCATTGTCAAGGTACTTAGATATATCAAAAAGTATTATGTGTTTCTTATTTTTTCAATACTGCTTGCGGCAGTGACAGTGGCATGTACGCTGTATGTGCCTATTCTTACAGGTAACGCCATCGACCTTATAATCAAGCAGGGCTTGGTGGATTTTGACGGAATAATTGCAATAATCAGAACTATGATAGTTGTTATTCTCATAGGAGCACTTGCACAGTGGCTTATGAATGTGTGCAACAATAAGATTACATACAATGTAATCAGGGATATTCGTACGGAGGCTATAAGAAAGATTGAGATTCTTCCTCTTAAGTACATTGACGGACATCCTTACGGTGATGTTGTGAGCCGTGTAATTGCAGATGTTGACCAGTTCGCAGATGGACTTCTGATGGGCTTTACACAGCTCTTTACCGGAGTGATAACAATACTCGGAACACTCGGCTTCATGCTTACGAAGAGTATTCCGATTACACTTTTGGTTGTGTGCGTGACACCTCTTTCGCTTTTTGTTGCGGCTTATATTGCTAAGAATACTCACACAATGTTTAAAAAGCAGTCAGAGACAAGAGGTGAGCAGACTGCAATCATCGATGAGATGGTAGGAAACTTAAAGGTTGTCAAGGCGTACAGCCAGGAGGATGAGGTTAAGGAGAAGTTCGACGAGGTAAATGACAGACTTGAAAAGTGCTCTCTTAAGGCGATTTTCTTCTCATCAATAACCAACCCCTCAACAAGATTCGTAAACAGTATCGTGTACATGCTCGTTGCACTTGTAGGTGCCATATTTGTGGTTAAGCGCGGATTAAGTGTAGGTAATCTTTCATGTATGTTAAGCTATGCTAACCAGTATACCAAGCCGTTCAATGAGATTTCAGGTGTTGTGACAGAGCTTCAGAATGCACTCACCTGTGCAGGAAGAGTTATGGAGCTTATCGAGGAGGAGCCGCAGGTTCCTGAGCCTCAGAATGCCAGGACCGTGACTGCCGACGGACATGTTGACCTTGAGAATGTATATTTCTCATATGTTCCCGAGCAGAAGCTTATCGAGAACTTCAACCTCTCAGTTAAGCCGGGTCAGCGTATCGCTATCGTAGGACCTACGGGCTGTGGAAAGACAACACTTATAAATCTTCTCATGCGCTTCTATGACGTTAATTCAGGAAGCATCAAGGTAGCCGGCGACGAGATTAAGGATGTGACAAGAGGAAGCTTAAGAAAGTCCTATGGTATGGTGCTTCAGGATACATGGCTTAAGAACGGTACAATAAGAGATAACTTAAAGATGGGCAAGCCTGATGCGACGGATGAGGAAATGATCGAGGCTGCGAAGGCTTCACATGCACACAGCTTTATAAAGAAGCTTCCGCAGGGCTATGATACAGTGCTTAACGAGGACGGAGGAAGCCTCTCACAGGGACAGAAGCAGCTCTTATGTATAGCAAGAGTAATGCTGTGCCTGCCTCCTATGCTTATACTTGATGAGGCAACATCCTCCATTGATACAAGAACCGAGATTAAGATTCAGGAAGCATTTGCAAGAATGATGAAGGGCAGAACAAGCTTCATAGTTGCACACAGACTCTCCACAATACGCGAGGCTGATGTCATTCTTGTTATGAAGGACGGACATATCATTGAGCAGGGAGACCATGATACACTTCTTGCACAGGGCGGATTTTATTCACAGCTTTACAATAGCCAGTTCTAGTTAAAAATACGGTAGACAGGAGATACAGCGGACATGACGGGAAAGAGAATTGTAGTAAAAGTAGGAACCTCCACACTGACTTACGCGACAGGACATCTCAACATAAGAAGAGTTGAGAGGATTGTCAAGACGATTGCAGACCTTCAGAATGCGGGCAATCAGATGATACTTGTATCGAGCGGCTCGATTGCACTCGGAATGAGTAAGATTGGTCTCAGGGAACGCCCGAAGGATACACCCGGTAAGCAGGCATGTGCGGCAGTCGGGCAGTGCGAGCTTATGGATATGTATGACAAGCAGTTCTCAGAGTACGGCGTGACCGTTGCACAGCTCCTTCTTACCAAGTATGTCCTTCTCGAGGACAGAAGAAGAAATGTGGAGAATGCCATGGCTAAGCTTATCGAGCTTGGAGTTATTCCGATTGTGAATGAGAATGATACTGTTGCGATAGATGAGCTCGAGCTAGAGGTCGGGGAGAACGATTCTCTTGCGGCGATAGTTGCCTCAGTAGCCAAGGCGGATACACTTGTAATCATGTCTGATATCGACGGACTCTATGATAAGGATCCTCACAGATACGACGATGCACAGCTTATCGAGGAGGTTCATGGAATAACCGACGAGATAAGAGCACTTGCCGGTGGTGCTGGCTCCAAGCTTGGCACAGGTGGAATGGCTACCAAGCTTAAGGCTGCTTCAATAGCCAATGACAACGGCATAGACATGGTTATTATTAACGGTGATAAGCCCGAGCTTTTGTATGAGGTGAGTGAGGATAAGAAGGCGGGAACACGCTTTTTCGCGAGGTAGAATCAGATGCTTTTTGCTTCAATGGTTTTTCTGTGGATTTTTCTGCCGATCGTCATAATTGGTAATCTGCTGCTGTCACTGGTGAAGGATGAGAAGCTTCGCTATACGCTTAAGAATATATGGCTTTTAATTGCAAGCTTTGTATTTTATGCGTGGGGCGGAATATATTATGTGCTTATCATGCTGTCATCAATAGCGGTCAATTACGCTGCGGGACGATTGCTGGAAAGATGGCATAAGAAGAGAATAATGATATTGGCGGTGGTTTTAAATCTGGCAATATTGTTCTTTTTTAAGTACTTTAATATGCTTATCGTGATTATAGAGAATACGCTTGTATGGTTATCGGGAAAGGATAATCTGCCGGCGGTCTTTAGCTCAATGATAAGAATGGAAGGCACGGGAGAGCTTGGAATCAGGGAGATTGTCCTGCCGATAGGAATATCGTTCTTTACCTTTCAGGCGATGTCCTACGTGATTGATGTATACCGGAAAAAGGCGGATGTGCAGAAAAATGTGCTTAAGTTCGCACTGTATGTGTCATTCTTTCCGCAGCTTATCGCGGGGCCGATTGTAAAATACAGTGATGTGGCACAGCAGATTGAGCAGCGAAAGGAAAATACGGCACTGTTCGCGTCGGGGCAGAGGCGCTTCATATGCGGACTTGCAAAGAAGGTGCTGCTTGCCAATACATTTGCCGTCACTGCCGATGCGGTATGGAAGCTTGAGCCTTCACAGATGGGAAGTGCACTGGCATGGCTCGGAGCGCTTTCTTATACAATGCAGATATATTATGACTTTTCAGGGTATTCTGATATGGCAATAGGTCTCGGAAGAATGTTCGGCTTCAGGTTCAAGGAGAACTTTGCGTATCCGTATACTTCGGTCTCAATAAGGGAGTTTTGGAGAAGATGGCATATATCGCTGTCATCATGGTTCAAGGAATATGTGTATTTTCCGCTTGGCGGCAGCAGATGCGGCGCGGCAAAGACATACAGGAATGTGTTTGTTGTGTTCCTGCTCACGGGAATATGGCATGGAGCTAATTTTACCTTCCTTCTGTGGGGAATTCTGTATGCACTGCTTCAGATGATGGAGAGATTGTTTCTCGGAAAGCTTCTTGAAAAGAAATACATAAAGCCTGTCGGCTGGGTATATACAATGCTTATGGTCATACTTGGCTGGGTTTTGTTCAGGTCTGACAATATCGTATATGCATCAGGGTACATACGGGCAATGTTCGGAGCCTTTAACGGAAGCCTTAGGCTGGTTGGAGGTCAGGGACTGCAGTGCCTGGGCTATATGTCCATGGAGCTTATAATGGCATTTGCGGCAGGGCTGCTTGGAATGGGCTTTTTGCAGAGAGGTCTTAAGCGTGTGTATGACAATATAAGGACAAAAGAATGGTTTATGATACTTGAAACGCTCATCATGTGCGCGCTGCTTATCGTGTGCATACTGAGGGTGATAAGCGGAACCTACAATCCATTCATATATTTTCAATTCTAAGATTGGAAATTTACGGATGTAATTATAAAACAGCTTGACAATCGACGGTTGATTAATTATTATATCTTTATTGTAATATAAAAAGCAATGATGGGAAGAAGTAGATTCTCTAAGAACCAACAGAGAGCTGCCGGCCGGTGAGAGGCGCACAGGTAACGGAGAGTTGAATACATCCCGGAGCATCGCACCGAATGAGAGCAACAGCCATATGATTCAGGCTGGCATTTTTAGTAGGCTGCGACGGCAGCACCCGTTATAGTGCAGGGGTATATTTGTACCTGATGAGGCATCGGATGTGAGTTCGATGTGAAGTAAGGTGGTAACACGTTAATACGTCCTTACAGCAGTAATCGCTGCTGTAAGGATTTTTTTGTATATTTGATAAAATTTTTCAGATTATACACTTACGGCGGTGAAAAATAACACACAGAAAGGACATGAAAAAATGGGAATCTATGAAGAGCTTAAGGCGAGAGGTCTTATAGCACAGGTAACTAACGAAGAAGAAATCAGCAAGATGATTAACGAGGGAAAGGCTACATTCTACATCGGTTTTGACTGTACCGCCGATTCGCTCACAGCCGGACATTTCATGGCACTTACACTTATGAAGCGTCTTCAGATGGCTGGCAATAAGCCAATCGCATTAATCGGAGGCGGAACAACCATGATTGGTGACCCTTCGGGAAGAACTGATATGCGTAAGATGCTTACCAAGGAGGATATTGAGCATAACGCTGAGTGTTTCAAGAGACAGATGGAGCGTTTTATTGATTTCG
The DNA here is from genome assembly GCA_934343915.1 of uncultured Lachnospiraceae bacterium. Taxonomy (GTDB): domain Bacteria; phylum Bacillota; class Clostridia; order Lachnospirales; family Lachnospiraceae; genus CAG-882. The sequence goes on from CAKRIL010000012.1 coordinate 28,609, forward strand.
GCGAGGGAAAAGCCCTTATGGTAAACAATGCCGACTGGCTGTTGAACCTTAACTATGTTGAACTGCTGCGCGAGGTCGGAGCATGCTTCAGCGTGAACAATATGCTTCGTGCCGAGTGCTACAAGCAGAGAATGGAGAAGGGACTTTCATTCTTAGAGTTCAACTACATGATTATGCAGAGCTACGACTTCTATATGTTATACCAGAAATACGGCTGTAACATGGAGTTCGGCGGCGATGACCAGTGGAGCAATATGCTCGGTGGAACAGAGCTTATCCGCCGTAAATTAGGCAAGGATGCTCATGCCATGACAATCACACTTCTCACCGATTCCAACGGAAAGAAGATGGGCAAGACCGCAGGAAATGCAGTATGGCTTGACCCTGACAAGACCTCACCTTACGATTTCTTCCAGTACTGGAGAAATATTGATGATGCAGATGTAATGAAGTGCATCAAGATGCTTACATTCATTCCTCTTGATGAGATTGAGAAGATGGAAAGCTGGGAAGGCAGCCAGTTGAATGAAGCAAAGACAATTCTCGCATACGAACTCACCAAGCTTGTTCACGGCGAGGAGGAAGCCAACAAGGCGAAGGCAAGTGCATCCGCAATCTTCGGCTCAGGTGATGCTTCCAACATGCCTACTGTTGAGATTGAGGACGCTGATTTCAGGGATGGCTATGTTGACATTCAGACCCTTCTTGTGAAGGCAGGACTCTGCCAGTCACGCGGTGACGCAAGAAGAAATGTCGAGCAGGGCGGTGTAACAGCCAACGACGAGAAGGCTGCACTTGACACTAAGTTCAGCAAGGATGACTTCGGTGACGGAATCGTGCTCAGAAGAGGAAAGAAGAGCTTCAAGAAGGCAGTGCTTAAATAATATTAAGGCAGCAAGACTATTCATTAAGTGCATGAATGTATGGCATGTTATAATTATGCATATTAGCTCCGTTGTACGAAGCAAGTTGTGCGGTTTTTCCCAAAAGTCGTAATATGCATAAATATAACATGCATACATTGTTCAGCCCGGAGAATATGTTTTGCCGCATTAACGATATTGTGGAGAGTACACATAATCTCCACAATATTTTTTTAAATAGTATATTGCAATATAGAATAGCTTGTGATATGATACAATAAACCCATCGATAGATATAGTGCGTGGCTGTTTACAGACAAAGCACTATATCTGGAGACTGCAAAAATCAAAGAAGGGAGTGTTTGCATGAATACGCAGATGAAGAAGGGTGTTTTAGAACTGTGTGTTCTCTCAATGTTAGGTCAGGGCGACAGATATGGTTATGAGCTCACGGAGAGCCTGTCGGAGGAGATGTCCATTGCACCGGGCACCTTGTACCTGATACTTAAGAGACTTAAGGATGATGAATGTGTCGAGACATATCTGGTGGAGTCGGAGGCGGGACCTGCCAGAAAGTATTATCATCTGACCGATAAGGGGATAGAGAGTATGACACAGCAGAAGAATGACTGGCAGCAGTTCGTAAGAATTGTTGACAAATTCATAGGTTGATAAGGGAGGAGAATATCATGACAAGAGCAGAATATATGGAAAAACTCGCACAGGGGCTTAAGGATTATGAGGAGGATTTTGCATTAGATATTATCGGGGATTACAGGAGACATTTCGATGAGGCGGCTGCGGACGGAAGAAGCGAGGAGTCCGTATGTGAGGAGTTAGGAAGCGTTGAGGATTTTTTAAGGGATATACCGGAGGAGTTCAAAAAGAAGGACGAAGCAGATGAGACCTATGAAAGCACGACAGAGGGTGACAGCGATTTTGATAAGCTTGCGAGTGATTTCGGAAAGCTTATAAGCGAGGCGGGCAAGGCTGCGGGAAAAGCAGGAAAGGCAGCAGGCAAGGCTGCAATGAAGGCAGCCAAGAGCGCGGATTCAGCAATCAGCAAGCTGAGCGAGGTCATCGCAGATAAGATTAACGAAGCCGTAAATAAGCAGGATGAGGATTCTGACGAGGACTATGAGGAAGAGTTCAATGATGATTTCTCCAGTGATGAGCAGAACGACGGCACCTTCGGGCAGAGCAATGCCGAGGAAGGCACAGCTAATCATTACGAGGATGAAGATTATGGAATGAATCCGCTTATTGTATGCAGCTACACAGGCATCACAGGATTAAAGATGAGCGTTGTTGAGCCTGATGTTGAGATTAATCAGGCTGACACTCAGGCTGTGACAATCACAATGTCAAGACCTCTCACCAAGAAGGAAAAGATGTCTATGAGCCCTGTTGTGACAGTGGAGGACGGAGTACTTAAGTTCAAGCAGGAAAATAAAAACAGAGCCTTTTCTTTTATAAATACATCATCGAATGAGCCGCTTATATACTATGTGACCGTTCCTGCCGAATTTGAAAAGATTAATGTATCGACCGTGAGCGGAGGAATAAATGTTCAGAGCGACATAACAGTGAACAGATGTAAGCTCTCAACGGTGAGCGGTTCCGTAAATGCAGAATATGCAATACATGCAGATAAGCTTAAGATTAATGCGGTCAGCGGTTCAATCAAGGCAGGAGCACAGACGGATGCCAAGGAGCAGGAGTTCAGCTCCGTGAGCGGCAGCGTAAAGGCTGTCGTAGGAGGCGAGAACTTCAGCGCAGATACAGTGAGCGGTTCTGTTAAGCTGTCCATAGCTGAACCATGCAGCGGCAAGGTGAGCACAGTATCAGGCTCAATAGTTATTAAGCTGCTCTCTGATATCGGAATCGACATAAAGAGCTCAGGAATGAGCGGTTCCATGAAGCTCATGACGGATAAGCATGTCGACTGGAATAACGGGGAGGACAATAACCACGTCCGCTTCGGCTTCTCCAAGGCAGACAGACATGCGACCTTCGGGGACGGAATGGCAAGAATCACAACGAATTCCGTGAGCGGATCGGTGAAGGTGTACGACTTCGGGAAGGCGGAGTAGGCTCCATAATTATTTGAGTTATAAAATTCGAGTGGCATAACAGTAGTTCTTGTTTGTTAAGTGTATATTCGGTTATATTTAAACCTCTTATACACGGCAAGACATATAACTGTTATGCCACTTGTGATTTTAGAATAATATTAAATGATATAGAAGCTTTGGTGGGGAGAATATTTTTATTTATACATGGCACGACTTTTGGGAGAAGCGTAGTTGTTCTTAGAGCTCTATTCGTAACGCAGCCAATTACGACATGGATGTCGGAATAGATGCCAACGCTCATGGAGGAGCGATTGGCATCGGTGGCAGACGTTAATAATATGTATGTCAGAGCGCTTAGAACAACTTGCTTCATACAATGGAGCTGCCATGTATAAATAAAAATATTCTACCTTCATAAGGTAAATAGAAATTATTTTGACGAGTATTTTGCCCGCAAAAGTGAAATCTTATAAAGGTTATATTAAGTTTTCATAAACTCCATTGACTTAAGGTTTTCTGGGTGGCATTATTGCTTGTAAACAGCTAAAAAGCATAGAAAACAGAAACGAGGATTATTATGGGAAAATTGATTAAGTATCTGGCTGACCACAAGCTTGCGGTACTGGTGATATTGCTGCTGCTTGGAGTTCAGGCATTCTGCGACCTTTCGCTCCCATCGTACACATCTGATATAGTCGATGTGGGAATACAGCAGGGAGGCATAGAAGGGGCTGCCGCAGAAAAGTATACACAGGAGACATATGAGGCGCTGAAGCTTTTTATGAGTGATGATGAGGCTTCATTTGCGGACGAATGCTATGAACTTTCGGATGGTGTGTATGTCAGAAAGAGCTTATCGGCAAAGGAGCTTGATAAGTTAAATGACACACTTTTAACTGCTGCGAGCATGGTGTACTCGGTTGAGACATCAGGACAGTACAGCATAAGCGATATTGTGAATGGGTATAAGGCAGGCCTTGTGACGAAGGAGATGCTGTCGCAGGTGGCAGCACAGGTTGAGGCCACTATGGGTGATATGGCATCATCCATGAAGTCGCAGATGGCAGTAGAGCTTGTAAAGAGTGAGTATAATGTTCTCGGATATGACTTAAATGCGATTCAGCGAAGCTACCTGTTCACCACCGGTGCTAAGATGCTTGCCATGACGCTGCTTATGGTTGCTGCGGCAATCGGTGTCGGCTTCATAGGTGCGAGAACGGCTGCGGCGATTGGACGTGACCTGAGAGAAAAGCTTTTTACCAAGGTAATCGGTTTTTCAAGCGCGGATATAAATAAGTTTTCCACGGCATCTCTTATAACACGAAGCACGAACGACGTACAGCAGGTACAGCAGGTTTCGGTTATGATGTTGAGAATCGTTCTGTATGCGCCTATTATAGGAATAGGCGGAATTATAAAGGTTATGGGAACTGACACGGGAATGGGCTGGATTATAGGTGTTGCCGTTGGTGCGGTGCTTTCACTTGTGCTCGTTCTTATGGTTGTCGCAATGCCGAAGTTTAAAAAGATGCAGAGCCTTGTTGACCGTGTAAATCTTGTATCAAGGGAAATTCTCACAGGTACAATGGTTATCAGAGCATTCAGCAGGGAGAAGCATGAGGAGGAGAGATTCGACAAGGCGAACAAGGATCTCATGTCAACGCAGCTCTTCACGAACAGAGTTATGTCCATTATGATGCCGGCAATGATGCTTATTATGAATGCAATAACGGTGCTTATTGTGTGGATGGGCGCAAAGGGAATTGATATCGGACGTATGCAGGTAGGTGATATGATGGCATTCATAACCTACACGATGCAGATTGTAATGGCATTTCTTATGATAACAATGATTTCCGTTATGCTTCCGAGGGCGGGAGTTGCCGCTGAGCGTATAGAGGAGGTATTAAATACCGAGGAGACAATTAAGGATAAGGACGATACGGCGGACACAGACAGAAAGCTTGCTGACTGCAAGGGTGTTGTCGAGTTCCATGATGTGTCCTTCAGATTTGAGGGCGGAAGCGAGAATGCTATATCGAACTTAAGCTTCAAGGCTGAGCCGGGAAAGACAACGGCAATTATAGGAAGTACGGGCTGCGGCAAGTCGACGGTTGTGAACCTTCTTGACAGATTCTATGATGTCACGGAGGGAAGCATTACACTCGACGGTGTTGATATAAGGGATATGTCACAGAAGGAACTCAGAAGCCATATCGGACTTGTACCTCAAAAGGGTGTGCTTTTCTCGGGAACGATAGAGAGCAACATCAAGTTCGGAGGAGATTTCGTGACCGACGAGGATATGAAGGAAGCGGCAGAGATTGCACAGGCAACAGAGTTTATCGAGAGTAAGAAGGATGGATATGCCGATTCGATAGCACAGGGCGGAAACAACGTGTCCGGAGGACAGAAGCAGAGACTTTCGATAGCCAGAGCGATAGCCGTGAAGCCGAAGGTATATGTGTTCGATGACAGCTTTTCGGCACTTGACTTTAAGACTGATGCGGCACTCAGAAAGGCTCTTTCGGTTAGAACCAAGGACGCTTCCGTGATTATTGTGGCACAGCGTATATCCACAATAATGAACGCTGACCAGATTATTCTTTTGAATGAAGGAAAGGTGGCAGGAATCGGAACTCATAAGGAGCTCTTAAAGAACTGCCCTGAATATCCTGAAATTGCAAAATCCCAGCTTTCCGAAGCGGAGCTTGCAGGAGAGGAGGCGTAAGACGGATGAGCGAAAATAAAGAATATTCAAAGAACAGAAATATGGGAAGGCGAGGACCGGGCGGCCACGGCGGAATGATGCCTGGTGAAAAAGCAAAGGATTTTAAGGGAACGACAAGGAAAATACTTGCGTATATAGGCAGGTATAAGATTGCAATAGTTCTTGTCGTGATATGTGCCGTTGCAGGGACCGTATTTAACATTGTAGGTCCTAAGGTGCTTTCAAAGGCGACAACAGAGATTTTTAACGGGCTTGTCTCGAAGGTATCAGGCGGTGCCGGAATTGATTTCCATAAAATAGGAATTATACTATTGATACTTCTCGGACTTTACTGCGTGAGCGCACTTTTCTCGTTCATTCAAGGCTTTATAATGAGCGGCATTTCTCAGAAATTAAGCTTCAGAATGAGAAAGGAAATATCTGAGAAGATTAACAGAATGCCTCTTGCGTACTTTGAGTCAAAGACCGTCGGAGAGGTGCTGTCAAGAATAACCAATGATGTAGATACATTCGGAATGAGCCTTAATCAGAGTATAACAACGCTCATAACATCAGTGACCACGCTTATCGGTGTGTTCATTATGATGATGACGATAAGCCCGCTCATGACGCTCATTGCGCTTGTGATTCTGCCTGTATCGGCGCTGCTTATCAGTGTGGTTGTAAAGCATTCGCAGAAGTACTTCAAGGCACAGCAGGAGTACTTGGGCGATATCAACGGAACAATCGAGGAATCATACAGCGGACATACGATTATCAAGGCTTTTAACCGCGAGGATAAGGTCAATGGGAGCTTTCAGGAGACCAATGCGAAGCTCTATTCATCAGCATGGAGGTCACAGTTCCTCTCGGGTCTTATGCAGCCTATAATGACCTTCGTAGGAAATCTGGGTTATGTGGCTGTTGCTGTATCGGGAAGCATGCTTGCGGTATCGGGCGCAATAACAGTCGGAGACATTCAGGCATTTATACAGTATGTTAAGAGCTTCACACAGCCTATAACACAGATTGCACAGGTCTTTAATATGCTTCAGTCAATGGCTGCCGCCGCTGAGAGAATATTCGAGTTCCTTGATGAGGAAGAGGAGCCTGTCACAGAGAACCCTGTAAGGCTCGAGGATATTAAGGGTGAGGTTGATTTTGAGCATGTGAAGTTCGGCTACAATCCGGAGAAGCCGGTAATTCATGATTTCACATGTCATGTTGAGCCGGGAAGCATGGCTGCCATCGTAGGACCTACGGGAGCAGGAAAGACGACAATGGTTAAGCTTCTCATGCGCTTCTATGATGTAAATTCAGGCTGCATCAAGGTTGATGGAGAGAATGTTCAGAATTTTGAGAGAAGAAATCTTCGTGAGGCATTCGGAATGGTGCTTCAGGATACATGGCTTTTCAAGGGAACCATAATGGAAAATATCCGTTACGGCAGACTTGATGCTACGGATGAGGAGGTTATTGCAGCTGCCAAGGCGGCAAACGCTGACCACTTTATAAGAACACTCCCGGGCGGCTATGATATGGAGCTTAACGAGGAGGCAAGCAATGTATCTCAGGGACAGAAGCAGCTTCTCACAATCGCGAGAGCTATTCTTGCAGATAACAGAATACTGATTCTTGACGAGGCGACAAGCTCGGTTGATACGAGAACGGAGCAGCATATTCAGGATGCGATGGCTAACCTTATGAAGGGCAGAACGAGCTTCGTTATAGCTCACAGACTTTCAACCATAAGGGATGCGGATGTCATCCTTGTTATGAAGGACGGAGATATCATAGAGCAGGGAAATCATAAGGAGCTTTTGGCACAGAACGGCTTCTATGCACAGCTTTACAACAGCCAGTTCGAAGGATAAAAGGGGCAGAGGCAGCGCTTCTGTCTCACAGGCAGAATGGAGATGAATTATGAAACGTCTTATTAACAGCAGGAAGGATTTATTTACCATTCCTAATCTCATGGGATATTTCAGAATAATACTTATTCCCATATTCATGGCGGTATATATAGGTGCGGACAGCAGAGCGGATTATATCGCGGCGGCGGTCATACTCGGAATATCGGGACTTACCGACTGCTTTGACGGCAAGATTGCGAGACATTTTAATATGATAACGGAATGGGGCAAGGTGCTTGACCCCGTGGCTGATAAGCTTACACAGGCTGCGGTGTTCATAAGCCTGTCATTCCGTTATCCTACGATGCGCTATCTTGTGATTCTGTTCGTCGTGAAGGAAATGTTCATGGGAATCATGGGTGCCATCATGTTAAAAAAGGGAAGCATGATGGATGGTGCGAGGTGGTATGGGAAGCTGTGTACGGCTGTGCTGTATGGGGCAATGTTCATACTGCTGCTTGTAGTTGACCTCTCATATTTTGCAGCGGGACTTATCATTTCTGTCTGCATAATTATGAATATCTTTTCGTTTGCATGCTATATCGTGTACTATGCGCGCGTGCTCATGAATAAGCCTGTCACAAGCGGAAAAATCAAGATGTGGAAGCCTGTGACGGCAATACTCGGCTTTGTCCTTGTGTATGGGATTATCAATCTTACCGTGGCGGTTGTAAGCAGCTCTAAGCAGCCGGCATACAGCGGTGACGGGCAGGTTGCCATATGGAATACGGGCGGCTCTGAGAGGGCGGTCATTGTCGAGGATAATTCTGATGCGCTTTTAAACAGGGTAAGAATGATACAGAACGCACAGTCTGAGATAGTTCTCTCCACATTTGATTTTATGTCGGATGAGAGCGGCAGAATAATGCTCGGGGCTCTGTGTGAGGCTGCCGACAGGGGCGTGAAGGTTGAGGTTGTCGTGGACGGCTTCGACGGAGTTCTGCATATGAAGTGGAATCCTTATTTCTATGCACTGTCAGCAAAAGAAAATGTGACCTTGATGATGTACAACGAGATAAATCCGTTCACCATGTACAAGGGTATGGCGAGAATGCACGACAAATATCTTGTTGTCGACAGGCAGATATATATGCTCGGCGGAAGGAATACGTTCAATTATTTTCTCGGCAATTACAGCGATTACAAAAATTATGACAGAGATGTGCTTGTGTGGAGGAGTGAGCCGGCAGCAGAGCAGGAAAGCGCGTCGGTAAATGATATTCTGGCTTACTATGAGACAGTGAAAAACAGCGGAGAGTGCAGTATGTTCGCCTCGGGAAAGCATATTGCGGACTGGTACTGCGTGAAGCGTGCCGAGGAACGGATAGCGGAGGACTACAAAAAATATTGTGATGAGCATGAGGAGCTTTCGTGTGACTATTCCTACGAGGAAAATACTTTTCCTGTCGATGGCATCGCGCTTCTTTCCAATCCGGTAAATGCAGGTGTGAAGGAGCCTGTCGTGTGGTATAAGCTTATGAGCCTTGTCAGCAGTGCTGAGACTTCAGTTAAGCTTCACACCCCGTACATAATCTGTAATGATATGATGCATGATACACTCACGGGTGCGGCAGCAGGAAAAGAGGTTTCTGTTATGACCAATTCAGTCGCCAATAACGGCAACAGCTTCGGTGCGGCAGACCTTGAAAAAAACAGGGATAAGATGCTTGCCATGGGCATAAGCCTCTTGGAGTACGAGGGCGGAGTGTCTTACCACGGAAAGAGCATGGTGATTGATGATGACATATCCGTGGTCGGCTCGTTCAACATGGACATGAGGAGTGCATATCTTGACACGGAGCTTATGCTGGTAATCAAGAGCGATGAGCTTAACGCACAGCTTCGTGATATTATGTCAGGCTATGAAAAGTCGGCGGTCACTGCACTGCCTGACGGCACCTATGACAATCCGTACAATGTCGTGCCGCAGAAGATAACGACGACGAGAAAGGTGAGAAAAGATATCATAAAGACTTTGTTTTACTGGGCGAGGTTTTTATTCTGATAAATGACGCATACATTGGGCATAAGCCCTCTGTGTGCGTTTTTGTGTATGTTTTATTAATATAAGACATTGAGAGTTTTACAAAAATTTGATATGATAATATCGACGGTGACATTGGAAAAATAATGTTTTAAATGTACACTATTTATGAGCAAAACGAAAAGAGGTTTTTATGGAGAGAATTATAAATGCAGACGAGTCATGGATTATGAATCCTGAGGTCTTTAGAGTGAACAGGGAGGATGCACACTCTGACCACGCATTTTATGAGGAGAAGGTTACGGAGTACGGACTTGAAATGCCGTTAAGACAGAGCCTTAACGGGACATGGAAGTTCTCATATGCCGACGTGCCTGAGAAGAGAGTTAAGGAATTTTATGAGGAGGGCTATGATACAAGTTCTTTTGCGGATATCAAGGTTCCGGGACATATTGAGCTTGCGGGCTATGACAGATGCCAGTACATCAACACGATGTATCCTTGGGAGGGACATGAGGATCTTCGTCCGCCTTTTGCACCTGTCAGGCATAATCCGGTAGGCTCATATGTCACATACTTTGATGTGGATGAGGCTTTGCTTGGAAAAAAGACCTACATATCCTTTCAGGGTGTTGAAAAGGCATTCTATGTGTGGATTAACGGACAGTTCGTGGGATATTCGGAGGACAGCTTCACACCGTCCGAATGGGATATAACACCATTTATTAAGGAAAAGGGGAATAAGCTTGCGGTTGAGGTGTATAAGCACAGCAGTGCGAGCTGGCTTGAGGATCAGGATTTCTTCAGATTTTCGGGAATATTCCGCGATGTGTATATCTATGCAGTGCCGCAGACGCATGTGAGGGATATTTTTGTCAAGGCGGAGCTTGAGGACGATTATGCGACGGGAAGACTTGATTGTGAGCTTGATATTGAAGGAAATATCTGCGGAACGGTGGGCTATGAGCTGGTCGATAAGACGGGAAAGAGTGTTCTCATGAGAATGGGTCTTGCCATAAAGGAGCACATGAAGTTCAAGGCAGAGGTGCCTGAGATACTTACATGGAGCGCAGAGGTGCCTGCTCTCTATCTTCTTAACATATCAGTCTACAATGAGGAAGGAGAGCTGGTTGAGTATATTCCTCAGCGCATCGGCTTCAGACGCTTTGAGATGAAGAACGGTGTTATGTGCATCAACGGAAAGAGAATCGTATTCAAGGGTGTGAACCGCCATGAGTTTTCATGTGTGAACGGAAGAGCACTTAAGAAGGAAGAGCTTCTTGAGGATATAAGAATTATAAAAAGCCTTAACATCAACTCTGTCAGAACCTGCCATTATCCTAATCAAAGCTATTGGTATGAGCTCTGTGACGAGTTCGGAATATATCTTATAGATGAGACCAATCTTGAAACTCATGGAACATGGTGCATCAATACGGGAAATGAGAAGCCGTACATTACACCGGGAAGCGAGCCTATGTGGAAGGAGGCTGTGCTTGACAGGGCGAAGTCGATGCTTGAGAGGGATAAGAACCATCCTAGTGTGCTTATATGGTCATGCGGAAATGAGTCCCATGCGGGTGAGGACATACTTGCCATGAGCAGATTTTTCCATGAGAGAAATCCTGAGAGACTTGTACACTACGAGGGCTGTGTCTACGACAGAAATTATTCCGGCATAACGGACATGGAGAGCAGAATGTATGCAAAGCCTGCCGAGATAAAGGAGTACCTTGATGGTAAGCCGGAGAAGCCTTACATAAGCTGTGAGTACATGCACGCCATGGGAAATTCCTGCGGGGGCATGGAAAAATATACGAAGCTAGAGTATGAATATGAGCAGTATCAGGGCGGTTTCATATGGGACTTTGCCGATCAGGCAATACTCACAAGGGACGGAAAGCTTATAGACGAGGATGTTATCGGAAGATACGGAAGCGTTCAGATATATGAGAAGCTTCCTAACATAACACCGGGAAGTCTCGAGTTCAAGGTAGGAGGAGATTTTAAGGAAAGACCGTGCGATTATTATTTTAGCGGTGACGGAATAATATTTGCCGACAGAAAGCTTTCGCCTAAGGCGCAGGAGGTAAAGTATCTCTATCAGAATATCAAGCTCCATATGACTAATCAGGGTGTGCTCATCGTGAATGAGGGGCTTTTTGAGTCTACGGATGACTACATGTTCGAGGTTCGTCTTTTGAAGGACGGAAAGGCTGTGTGGGCCGGAACCTTTGCAAGGGACGTGAAGGCGGGAGAGGAGGAATTCGTTCCCGTGACCTTCCCTTCAATGGATGCTGACGGCGAGTATGTTGCTGAGTGTCGTGCCGTCCTTATGGGATACAGACCTTGGGCTAATGTCGGACATATCGCAGCGTGGGGACAGAGTGAGCCTATTGTGGTAAAAAATGAGGTTCAAAGCACGGATACAGCAGATATTGATACGGCATGCTTTGATGATGTGATTATGGGAGCAACCTGCATCGGCGTAAAGGCGGGAAATACACATGCCATATTCTCCCGTCAGGAGGGTGGTCTTATATCACTTCGCTGCAAGGGGCTTGAGATGATTGAGAAGGTTCCAGGCCTTGAATTCTTCCGTGCGGCAACCGACAATGACAAGGGCAATCGATTTCCTGTCACAAGTGCGGTATGGCAGGGAATAAGCCAGATGCAGAGATGTGATGCCGTGAAGGTTGAGTATGAAATGAAGGACGGACGTGTGATCGACGGCACTGTAACACCGGATGAGTTCATACTTGACAGGTCAGATAAGCTCTATGGAACGGGACTTAAGGGCAGTGAATATGCGAAGAATATTGCAGCGGTAAAAATAAGCTGTCATTACACATTTTACACCAATCCTCAGTCAGAGGGAGCGATAGTATACCGTATGCTTCCTGACGGAAGTATCGAGTGCGACGGACATTTTGGCGGCGGTGCGGGACTTCCTGAGCCGGCGGTATTCGGAATCAATATTACGATGGACAAGATGTTTGACAGGATGGAGTTCTACGGAAGAGGTCCTGAGGAGAACTACAATGACCGCTGTGCAGGTGCTAAGCTTGGCATATACAAGGGAAGAGTGGCAGATAATGTCACACCTTATCTTGACCCGCAGGAGTGCGGCAACCGCCATGATGTGAGGTATGTGAAGGTTGTGGACGAGTTCGGTCACGGAATAAGAATAGATGCGCAGGATACGCCGTTTGACATGACGGTTCTTCCGTGTACACAGCAGGAGCTTCAGAGCGCATACAAGATTAATGATATTCCTGACGCGCGCTATACACATGTAAGAATCATGGGTGCGGCAAGAGGTGTCGGAGGCGATGACAGCTGGGGAGCACCTGTATATCCTGAATACTGCGTAAGCGGCGAAAAAGAGCAGAACGTGGCATTCGTGATAAGGGGATTATAAAGAAATTGTTAAATTTACAACAATATTTTGTCAAGACCCAACTTTACTCTTGAAATTTATGTCGAAATATGAGAAAATACAGGTAATTGCGGAGAGTGGTGCCAGACACGCCACACAGACAGCTTCGCAAATGGAATCTGATTCTGAAAGGAGTTTTACAATGATTTATTCACATGAAGTAGAAAAGATGTGTACAGTCGCTCAGGGCGTACATCATGGCGCAGCGCCGGTTCCTACAGAAGGAAAATGGGTAAGAAATAAGCAGGTTACAGATATTTCCGGTCTTACACACGGTGTAGGCTGGTGTGCACCACAGCAGGGTGCCTGCAAGCTCACTCTCAATGTTAAGGAGGGTATTATCCAGGAGGCACTTGTTGAGACTATCGGATGTTCAGGTATGACACACTCAGCAGCTATGGCAGCAGAGATTTTACCTGGTCTTACGGTATTAGAGGCTATGAACACAGACCTCGTATGTGACGCTATCAACACAGCTATGAGAGAGCTCGCATTACAGATTATCTACGGAAGAACACAGAGTGCATTCTCTGAGGAAGGTCTTCCTGTTGGCGCAGGACTTGAGGATCTTGGTAAGGGACTTCGTTCACAGGTTGGTACAATGTACGGTACTCTTAAGAAGGGACCTCGTTACCTTGAAATGGCAGAGGGCTATGTAACAGGAATCGCTCTTGACGAAGAGGGACAGATTATCGGTTACCAGTTCGTAAGCCTTGGCAAGATGACAGACTTCATCAAGAAGGGTGACGATGCTAATACAGCTTGGGAGAAGGCTAAGGGTCAGTACGGAAGAGTTGCTGATGCAGCTAAGATCATCGATCCAAGAGTAGAATAATCAGGAGGACAGTATAATGGCTTTATTTGAATCATATGAAAGAAGAATTGACAAGATTAATTCTGTTTTAAATAGCTATGGAATCGCTTCTATCGAGGAAGCTGAGAAGATTACTAAGGATGCCGGTCTTGATGTATACAACATGATCAAGGGCGTACAGCCAATTTGTTTCGAGAACGCTTGCTGGGCTTACATTGTAGGTGCTGCAATCGCTATTAAGAAGAACGCACGCAAGGCTTCAGAGGCTGCTGCTGCAATCGGTGAGGGCTTACAGTCCTTCTGTATTCCTGGTTCTGTTGCAGACCAGAGAAAGGTTGGTCTTGGTCATGGTAACCTCGGTAAGATGTTACTTGAGGAGGAGACAGAGTGCTTCTGTTTCTTAGCAGGTCATGAGTCATTCGCAGCTGCTGAGGGTGCTATCGGTATCGCTAACAATGCTAACAAGGTTCGTCAGAAGCCTCTCCGTGTTATCCTTAACGGACTTGGCAAGGACGCAGCTCAGATTATTTCAAGAATCAACGGCTTCACATACGTTGAGACAGATATGGACTATCATACAGGAGAGGTTAAGGAAGTATTCCGTAAGTCCTACTCCAACGGTCCTAGAGCTAAGGTAAACTGCTACGGCGCTAACGATGTAACAGAGGGCGTTGCAATCATGTGGAAGGAGAACGTTGACGTATCCATCACAGGTAACTCAACTAACCCTACAAGATTCCAGCATCCGGTTGCAGGTACTTACAAGAAGGAGAGAATTGAGGCAGGCAAGAAGTACTTCTCAGTTGCTTCAGGCGGTGGTACAGGCCGTACACTTCATCCGGACAACATGGCAGCAGGTCCTGCTTCCTATGGTATGACAGATACTATGGGACGTATGCACTCAGACGCTCAGTTCGCAGGTTCTTCATCAGTTCCTGCTCACGTTGAGATGATGGGTCTTATCGGTATGGGTAACAACCCAATGGTTGGTGCTACTGTTGCAGTTGCAGTTGCCATTGAGGAAGCTGCTAAGGCTGGTAAGTTCTAAGAAAATGCTGCAAAATAAGGGCTTGAGCTAATCAGTGAGAAGTCGTGAAAATCCCTGAAAAGTGGAAAAGCTTTTAGAACATAGAGGGTCTCGTGATGTAATATGTGCATTGTAACACATATTCATTGTGAGGCTCTCTTTTTATGCTGCAGAGTAAACAATACCAGATAAATAAATATGGTGCAGATTTTATGAAAAAGTCAAAGTTTCTGTTAAATCTCAGTTAGAGAGTAAGTTTCACTGATAAATGATGTAAGTTTTTTTACCAGCATATTATGTGAAAGTTTTGGTGTGTGCGTTATCATTATGCCGAAGGAGGAATCCTCAGAGGTGCTTGCAAACTATAGGATAAGTCAGAAGCAGATATTGGATTCGTATTCGCCGATGTATGAGTTTGAGGAGTAAGGGGAATAATGATTAAAAGTTGGGTGACAATGCACCTAAGTTTTAAATGGAGATAACAGGCATGTATATTAAAAGAGACAGATATTTGAATCAGCTAATTAGTCGCAAGGAAAATGGATTAATCAAGGTTATTACCGGAATAAGGAGATGCGGAAAGAGTTATCTGCTATTCAATATTTTCTATGATTATTTGATTTCACAGGGGGTAAAGGCAGAACAGATTATTGATATTGCATTAGATGATGATACTAATGCTGTTTATCGTGATCCGGCTGAATTATCTAAATATATAAGGTCAAAAATTACGGATAAGCAAACTATGTACTATATTATGATAGATGAGGTACAGTATGCGATAACGAAACAGGAACTTAAAACTCCCGGAGCGATTAAGCTGTATGATGTATTGAATGGTCTTTTAAGACTTCGTAATGTTGATATTTATGTTACCGGAAGTAATTCAAAAATGTTGTCTAAGGATGTAATGACAGAGTTCAGAGGACGTGGGGATGCTGTAGAAGTATATCCGTTGACTTTTAAAGAATATTATGAGTTTGTGGGTGGAGACAAGAGCGAAGCATATGAGGAATATGCTTTATATGGCGGGATGCCACTGGTTATCAACAAGAAGACAGATGATGAAAAATACAAGTACCTTTCTAATCTGTTTACCGAGGTGTATTTTAAAGACATTATTGAAAGATATAAGATTGAAATGCCGGATGTTCTTGGAGGACTTACAGATGATTTATGTTCGTCAATTGGTTCGTTTACTAATGCTACAAAGATTGCTAACACTTTGCAGATTGTAAAAAATATAAAAGTTGCAAGCTTGACTATATCCAAGTATTTGGAGTTTCTTGAGGAATCTTTCTTGTTCCGTTG
The DNA here is from genome assembly GCA_934343915.1 of uncultured Lachnospiraceae bacterium. Classification (GTDB taxonomy): domain Bacteria; phylum Bacillota; class Clostridia; order Lachnospirales; family Lachnospiraceae; genus CAG-882. The sequence continues at coordinate 44,745 of CAKRIL010000012.1, forward strand.
CTCTAAGCGATATGATGTGAAGGGAAAGAAGTATTTTTCCTATCCTTCGAAGTATTATTGTACCGATATAGGGCTTCGTAATGTCCGTTTGAATTTAAGACAACAGGAAGAAACTCATATCATGGAAAATATTATTTATAATGAGTTGATTGCCAGGGGGTATTCTGTGGACGTTGGTGTAGTTGAAGTCTATGAAAATGATGAGACCGGCAATCGCCGCAAAGTGGCCTGTGAGATAGATTTTGTTGTAAATAAAGGTGCAAAAAAGTATTATATTCAATCTGCATTAAGTATGAGTGATCCGACAAAAGCAAAGGCTGAATTAAGACCACTATTGGGAACTAAAGATTTCTTTAAGAAGATTGTGGTATCAAAGTCATCAATGAAGCCGTGGACAGATGAAGATGGAATAGTTCATTTGGGATTGTATGATTTTCTTTTGAATGAAGATTTGATAAATATGTAAACTATACTATACCTTTGAATTAAAAGTTTGGTGGATTTGCACCAAACTTTTAACTCAACAGTGTCTTGCTTCAGTTCTGCGAAAGCAAGGGGAATGGTTCAAAGGTAGAAGAGACAGCTAATGTGCCGGACGAACAGAGGTTGATTGTAGGTAAGATAAGTTAAACATAAAGGGACGGATGACTACTTTGGTATTGGAAACATATATGAGAACGCATAATATCAAATCAATATTGAAATATTTATGTGGAAATGAGCCAAAGACAAAATCGTGTCCTGAGAAGAAATTGAAATGTCAATATGTTGCAATGACGAGGGCAAGGGCGTTGATTTGTCTTGCGATTCCTGTTGATTTTGTGGATGATTCTATCCAAGATAAGTTAAAACAGTTAGGGTGGAATATTGTAAAAATTTGAATATGAATAGGTGAGTAGAATGGTCATACTAAATTTATTAGGAAAAATTGAAAAAACATATATTTCAAACAAATTAGGTCTATATATTTCAAATCTCCCTGATGGCGGTGAAACAAATTTTAATAATTGGCAAGAAGGGATAAAAGAAACTTTGCAAATAGCCTTCAAAACAGAAAAAATGTATGAAAGCCAATTTATAGGTAAGTTTGGAAGTGGTCCTGATAATAAATTTGAAACAAGAGTTTATGAAAGAGCGAAAAATATTTTTAATCAATATGAAGAATCAAATGAAATAATTATAGATAAATATATTGATTATTTGTCAAAAAATATGATATGCATAGATATTGATTATCAAAACTGTGAAATTCCTTATGAAGAGAATACATATTCTTGCTTTGATTGGGGTTCTTGTGAAGATGAGCCAGTAGAAAAGATTCTTGAATTTTTGGGATTTGCTGCTCAAGGAATAGAGAATAAAATTGTAACAATCCCACATTGTATATATTCAACAAGTCAGAGAAGAGACAGAGAATATAGGTTTCTTTTTTCAGGTACAACTGATATAAATGAACCAATTGCTGAATTAAAGAAATGGGGAAAGCAGTTGGATGAGTATTTGGTATCTGAGAAGGAGTTTTATCAATTAGACTATTTATGTAATGCATTGTTTGATATGGAATCAGGTGGGAAAAATACTTATCATTACATGAAATTATATTCGTTATGTGCATTGTTTTTGGAAAAAGAAAAGGAATCAGAATTAGACTATAAGTTACCGTATTTAATGGATTTATCAATTCTGGTTTCAGATAGAACTGGAATGGCTGAATTGATGAGAAAAATCAGAAATAAAATAGCCCATGGAGATTTTGAAAAGTTAAATGAATTACTCGAATGCTATGCACAAAAATATATGGATGGGAAGTTTTGGTTTGACTATTCAGAATATACACGTTCATCATGGGTTCTGTTACATATCAGTTGCAGACTGGAAGAAATTTTAAAAGTATTGATTAATCTAATGCTAAAAGATAATTCTAAGGTTATTGATTTGAGAAATATGAAACAGTCTCAGTATAAAAATATTAATCAAGTATCATACGATGTATATATAAAAAGATTATTAGAGATACAAAAGGATTGCAATCGTGAGCAATATTTAGCACAGGTAATAATTCCTATTTTGAGGATGTGTTGTTTGGATAACCTGAAAATAGTTCCGGTTTATGATGACCGGGCAACAGGAAGAAAGTCAGAAAATGAAACCAAGTGTAAAAGAAGAATGAAAACAATATGTGCTCTAACAGAAGATGACGGATATGTTGTTCCGGATTATATTTTTGTCGAACAGAACTATTCGTATGATGATCCTAAAAGACCGCTTTTGATGGTAGAAACCAAAAATCCTATCATACTTAATGGTGAGAAATATCGAAAATTAGAAGAATCTCTACATAAATATGAAAGTGAGTTAATGGAAGAGATAAAAGCTTGTGGATGTGTAATATATACTGATGGTATTACATGGATGTTCTTGGAGCTTGAAGATGATAAAATAGTTGAAAGTAAGAAATATGAAACTATTTGTTTAGTCAATCTTCATGAAAAGATAAATAAGGTATATAGGTTTTCAAAATTATTAGAAACAACAAAATGGAAAAAATTGCTTGAAAATATTTATTTATTGTTAGAGAATATGTCTAATAATATCATTGAAGCAAAAAACGATTAATGTATAAGGAATTTGAACCATTGTAGGAAAAACTACAGTGGTTCTTTGTATTTAGGCAACCTGCGAAGCAGTTTGCCTTATCAGCGTCCCGTAGGGGCAAAGTCTGCGACCAAGAGGAGCAGTCTATGAAGCCCGCATCTTCCGCTATCGTTAAATTAGTGGTTAACCGCAGAGTAGAGGTCGCTGATCCCCTGGGAGATGGGCATGGGGCAAAAGTGCTAAAGCACTTGCCAACGGCGGGGGTGGGAATGGTATACAAATACCACTAGCAGGTAGTGATGAGACGGATGAGCTGGAGGCAGAAAGCATCAATAGTGAATAATCTATTTAATATATGAAAGATAAACGGATGGTGGATAGTTGTGTCTACCATCTTTTTGCATTTGCTGGAAAGTGGCTTATTTAATGATGTTTTGTATGTTTTTATAGATTTTGGGGTTATGAAGAGGTATAATGCTATCGGAGAAAATGAAACTTTGGTTGGAATATAACTAGGCAAAAGAACATTGTAGAAGAACAGGGAAGTAACTATGAATTTAAAGGAAATATCAAAAATAGAAATGCAAAATAGAACTATTGAACGTAGTAATAAAGCATTAAAGAAATGGAAAAGTACGAATAGGAAATGTGTTTTTCCAGGATGTTCGTGTGTTGCAATTAATTCACATATAATGTCTAAAGAAGCTAATCTTAGGTGTATAGCTGAAAATGGGAAAGTTATAAATATGAAACCATCGCTAGCTTTTTCTTTCAATGACTTCTTTTGCAGTATCATCCATCTTTCTGACTATCCCACAGTTCAAGTAATCGTTCATCCTTGGTTCGATGGAGCTGGGTAAATTCAAATACAGCACTTTCCGGTAAAAGTGCTTTTAATACCGAGAACCAATTTCCAAATTGAATGGCGTCAATCTGATAAGTGTCTCCAACCAATAAAAGCATTTCAAAATTTGCCTTTTGAAGAACCTCAACCATATCTTTATTGCTAACGGTACTACACTCATCAATAACCAATAATTTATACTTCGCAAAAGCAGACCCTTGGCGTTTGAAACTTTCAATTGTTGAAAAAGTTGTATTTTCTGCATCAATCTTTCGCATCAGGTTCTCTTTTCAAAGGATATCAGAGATTGGAATAATGGTGAGATACCGATTGCCGTAATCCATCCTGCGAGTGCCGGACATGGATTAAATCTTCAAAGTGGTGGCTCAAGAAGTACCGATGCTTTTTATTTGTTCATTAGTCAACTGGGCAGTTTTTTCAGGAAGAACATCTCCATTGCATAAATCCTTTAGTCGACCGTATATTTTAGCTCCAGCCTTAACAGAGAGCATTTGTTCTATAATCTCATGAACTAAAAAAGCATATGGGTCTTTGGATTCAATTTCATAAGTGATGGAACCAACCATTTGAATGACTTTTGAAAGACGCTTATCTTTCTTACGAAGGTGTTGAATGGCAGGGGATGTATCATCTAATACAATTGTCATCATAGAACCTTCTATTTTAGTTCTGGGGCAGGGGCATCTAAATTTCGATTGAAATATAATTCTGTTACTCCATTGCCTTCAAAGATTTCTAGCATCATATCCAAATGCCATAAAGTTTCCTTTTTCTTTAATTCTTTAAGTGGCATCCAGAATATTTCTCCCTCTGATGAGGATTGTATATTGCCGGAATATGTGTTGGTCTTATACAGGAAAACCATATAGCGAGAACCGTCAAATTCTATCCAATCCTTAATGCCACAGAACTGAAGGTTGCTTATCGTGAGTCCTGTTTCTTCTTGGATTTCTCGTATCATTGAATCAGCTACGGATTCATTGCTTTCTACATGACCACCAGGAAAAATCAACCCTTTTGAGTTGTGTACAAGCTTTTCTTCGACTAGTACATTTCCTTGATTATCATAGATCATACACATGTTCGTGAGTTCGACCGATGTTTTACGATTCATTCGTTCCACCTCAATTCTTTATTGTTTCCATGATGTCTTCCAACTTACAATCCATAGCCTCACAGATTTTGAGAAGAACATCAGTTGTGATATTTGCACCTTTGCCAAGTTTGGCTATGGAAGCTGCACTGATTCCAGCAGCATCCTTAAGATCATTTTTATTCATTCCTTTGTCGATTAACATTTTCCACAACTTGTTATAACTGATTCGCATAATCAACCTCCTTGTTTTATAGCCAAAAATCAAATGAATCATCTTGCTGATTATCGGTAAGGTAGTTTCTCAAAAGCTCTACGTCTTTATTGATATCACGTGGCTTGATTCTATTGATTACCTTTTCTTCAACCTTTGGTGTCCAGTAGATTTTCAATTTTTCCCTAGCTCTTGTGATAGCAGTGTAGAAGATATTGTGTGTTACAAGTTCCTCAACTTCATCTGTAATAACTATCTTTACAGAGTCATATTCGAGACCTTGTGCTTTGTGTATTGATACAGCATAAGCAATTTGGAATGGTACAACAGTGAATGAGGTACTTTCATCTCCATCTTCGTCGGCACTCTTTAATTTGTGTACACAAAATCTAACTAACGATTTTCCTTCGCTTTCCCAACATTCAAGTAGTTAGAGGTTAATACGCCGGAGATCACTTTCATCTACTACCTTAGGTATCTCAACATCAAACTGAATGCGTTCTTCATAAGTGTCTAGGTCTAAGATTTCAATTCCCTTTATAATTCCCTTCATATTATTGTGTATGACAGGGAAAAACCTATCCGAATCAAGGAAGAGAATCGGGTCTCCAACTTTATACTGCTGAATGTCCCATTGAACAGCAGGGTTAGGATTGCTTTCCTGTAAGAATCGGTTGATGTTGTTGATTCCGTATAAGCCGTCATAATTCAGACAAAGGATAGCTTCTCCTGGGTCAAGAGAAGAGAGTAGGGATTCATCTACTTTTAAGGAGTATATAAATAATTTTTGATTTATTAGCTATATTATAGTGAATTGCGTCTAACATGTCAATTTTGTTCTACAAATTGTAATATATTTAGTGGAAGATTAATTTGTCTTTAGTGGTTACTTCATAAATTCCATTTATGTTTATTTTATCATGGTCAAAAAATGGTCGGAGGTGTTATCAAGAGTGTCAAGAAGAGGAAATAATATAAGAAAAAGAAAAGATGGGCGTTGGGAAGGGCGCTATATTGTAAAACGTACTTTATCTGGAAAAGCAAAATATCGTTCTGTATATGGTAAATCATATGCCTGTGTTAAAGAAAAGTTATTGAGATGTGTTAATGAGACACAAAGTCAAACAGAGATATGTCGAGATTCTGTAGATGATACGACAGAAAAATGGCTTGAAGAAATAAAAGCACACAGAAAACATGCAACTTACATTAAATACAGATATATTTATATAAATCATATCAAACAATACATCGGTAGTAAAAGGATTTGCGAAATTACACAAGATGATTGTTTGCAATTATTAATTTCAGAGTACAACAATAATTCTGATAATAATGTAATATTATCTGATAGTACAATGAGCAGCATAAGGAATTGCTTAAAGTTTCTAAGAAACTTAGAATGAAGTTTAAAACGGTTGACATGCTGGTTATCCGGGTTGATGGAACCCAAGCGATAGAGGATAAGATTGTGGTGATAAAAAGTGAGGTGGGGAAATTAATCTGTTATAGAAAATTATAAAGCAAAAAACACCCACACACATATAAATGTGTATGAGTGTTTTTTAACCATAATCAATATGGCTGTCTCTGTATTAGTATATTACCACAGCACATAAAATATTACAAGTATAATTTTAACTAATTGATATTAATAAGTATCAAATTTATTATATTGAATCTTGGCTTTAGGAAGATTTATCAATGTGTCTAAAATAGATATATCTTTTATCCCCATTTGTCCTCTTACATTTGCAAACGCATTAGGTGATAGCACAGCATGTAGATTTAATAACATATTTTTTAGTTCTAAAATCATAGGTGTGTATTCTTCTTTTGGTAAATAATACTTGAGGTAAATTAATATGTCAAATATATTTTTGTCTTGTGCATTTCTGTATGATTGTGGAAGTTGACTAAAATATGGATCCAAAATTCTACCGCTGGAAGAATCTTTTTTTGTCTGCAACTGCCGAATGTTATACACTCGTTCATTATGAGCACAAGAGTTCCGAACTTTTCTTAGCCAATGAAGGCTGCCTATCAATAATTTAACATTAGGCTTAGCGTTTGCATCAAACATAGAGTATAGATTACAAATAGCATGAGTAACATTTGTTTTGCTGTTTTGCAGAACGTAAATGAAGGTCGAAAAATTTATAGCTTTAATCATAATCCAAGTTGGTATTTGCTCATGATTTTCCATATAAAATTTTACATATTCAGATTGGCTTTTACTTATTTCTGAATATGCGGATGAAATAGTATTCATTCTAGACTGAAGTGATGATTTGCTTGAGTATGCGTTCGTATCAAACCATGGTATTTTACCATTATCATTGCATTCATCAAATTTGTAACCGGTTAAAGTGCGAACTTCTTCCTCAACCTGAGTTATGTATTTTAAAAGAAAAATTCTCAATGCCTCATCGAATTTTTTTAATTTGTAAATTTGTTCCAAACTTGTATCAGGGAGGTAAATGTGATTTCCTGAATTATCAATTCCACATATAAAAGGGGTTTTATATCCGTTGATTAAATTAAAATATCCTGAACGAACTAATGCAATTTTATTAGGAGAAGCATTGCAAGCTATTTTCTTATTGTTGCGGAGTTTTTTCATTTGCTGGTTATAGGTTAAAAAAACTTTATTGTTTGACATATAATCTCCTTAAAGTGTTTAATAATGGTATTATATCATGTATGTTATGAAAATACCATCATTTTAGTTATTTAAGGTGGGTTGAAAATGAAAGTTGAGAAAAATCCCCATAATATCATTGCTTTTCCTTTAAAATATGATAGTATTTAAGGGAAAGGGAGGAGTATACATGAGCGAAGCACTCTACTGGCTTATGGGTATCATAGCCAAGATACACAATTATATAATGCATCTGAATGACAAGTTCGAGTACAATTTCTCGGATAAGGCACTGCATTTTTTGGTAATAGGTGCGATTGGAATGATTATGATTTTTGTGGTGTATCCGCTTTTTAAGTGGCTGGCACAGAAGAATCATATAATGGTCATTGCGTGGATTTATGTGTTCACGCTTATACTTGTTATCACGTTTGCGGTTGAGATAGGGCAGAAGATTACCGGAACGGGTAATATGGAGTTCGATGATATCGTGTTCGGTGTAATGGGCTTCTTTGCAATGTTCGCTGCTTTTGCGGTTATAAGGGGAATATATCACGGTGTGAGGTGGCTCGTTAAGTGCCGTATTACTGCCGATGCAGCAGTGGGTGAGAGCGATAAGGAAGATAAAGAAGATACAGAATACAGAGCATACAAAGAACATACGGAAGAAAATGATGACAAGACCGTGTATGACACAATTAAGAGGGGGACAGAGAGCTCGGACAATGTGTGAAATTACATAGGAGCGATGGTCAGAACATGCAGTTCAGATTTTTATATTGTATATCATATTATATTTATGCATATCAGCTCAGTTGTACGAAGCAAGTTGTTCTAATGACTCTGAAAAAATTTTTTCTGCTTCCGCCACCGTTGCCAAATCAGCCATCCATGGCTGTTTGCAACTCAGCCGGCATCCATGCCGTCTGTGGCTGTATGGCAAACAGAGTCTTAAGAACAACTAAGCTTCTCCCAAAAGTCGTGATATGCATAAATATAACATTGATATACATATTAAAGTTGTGAAAGCATGTTTTGACACCTGAATTATATAGGACTAGAAGAAAATAAAGCAGGAAAGAAAAAAACATGTAAAAGATAATGTAAAAATAACCTGTATATATCGCGGTGCGATATGTACAGGCTATTTTTATATGGTTTCAGTTTTTAAATCGAAGCTCTTATATTCCCGGCATGCTTCCCTGCATCCCCTGAGCTTCCTCGTCATATTTTTTCCTGAGCTTGGAGAGCTCGTCGTCGGTCTTAAGAATCTCAACCTCGCCGAGATTGTACTTGTGACCGTTGGATTCAAGGAAACGGTACGCAATCATGAAGGATATATCATCGAAGTTCGTCATATATGTGTTATTGATGTGGCTTATGTCCCATGCCGGAGTGTTGTAATCCGTCAGGTCGATGGAGCGGAATATCTGGTCGAAGGAGTCGAGACAGATGCGCTTCTGCTGAGCCATATCAGAGGATACGGTCTGTACGTTGAATACCTTCAAGTATACGCGGAGCCATCCGCCGATAGGAGCCTTGAACCACTGGTGGATGGTCTGGTATTCTCTCTGCATTGAGAGGATTAAGTATTCCCAGTCGGTCGAGATGTAGGATGCGTCAACTATGGTCTGAATCTGCGAGGAGGTGAGACATAAGTTGTACTTGTTGTTGAATTTTTCAACAATCTTAAGTCTCTTCGGAACGGCATTCGGAAGCTGTTCTGAACGAGGAATTGCTTCATCGCGTGAACGTTTTACCTCCTTAGCTGCCTGCTGACCGCCGCCAGATATGCCCTTGATTGCTTTAAATATGAAATATATAGGAAGTGCAATGGTTCCGACAATAACCGAGAGTGCGAAAAGACTGCTCGATGTATTGGAAAGAATAAGACCGGCGATTATTAAGGCTATAAGCTTTTTGTGCCGTCTTACTTTGTCAAAAATCTTCGGATTATTGCGCGCGTATGCAAAGTACCATATCAAGAAAAATACTATAATTCCCATTATTTCCTCCCTCACCGCAGAATGTGCAGATTACAGCAGACTGCGTTATAGCGTGAGTACAACCCACTTATTATAAAGATTATCACTCAAAAATATATTTGTAAAGATGTTAGTTTTCAGAACGGTTGTTGTATTCCGATTTTATACGAAGGGCTATGTTGGCAAGGCATGCGTCGTAGTACGGTGCAACGAAAACTATGTAAGCAAGTCCGCTTGTCACTGCGGCGAATATAAGCCAGCCTATGAAGGAAAGGTTGAGCACGAATACGTTGAGCTTATTGCCGTCCATCATTTCGCGGCTTTTGCTGAACACCTCATGCCTGTCAATGTCAGGGTTCTCGGCAAGAAGATATGGAACCATGAAGGTTTCATAGCTTTTTATCGCACCCGGAATTATGAACAGAAGTGACCACAAAAATACTTTAAGATGTCTTAAAAACTGTATGAGCAGTACATTGAGATAATTCTGCTTAAAGCCCAAAAGCAGCGTGCGGTATTTCGGTTCCGTGTAATGTGCATCCATGTAGAATCGGTTGGCACCGACCTCGAACGGATATACAACAAAGAAATTGTAGATAAGCCTTACAAGATATGATACAACCATTGCAAGAGCGAATCTTTTTAGCATTGCCATGTATGCAGCGTAGCCGACAGACTCTGCAAGAGAGTGGAAATTGTTGTAGATATTGTTAAATATATCATTGGGCGACGCACCGGAGAGAATTGTCTGATAGAACTGTTCGGTGTCAAAGGCACTCTCAACCTGCATGGTTCCGTCCAATACATAATTAAATACAAGAAGGATTCCGGTGCCGGTTATGAAGCTTGCAGCCGCACAGCGGAAAAAATATGAACCAAGAACACGTCTGGCAGCCTTCTTGATGCTTGATATCGGATGATTGTACATAATTAACTCCTTAAATATGCCGTTTATCGAATATTATATTATATGGCAGTGATAAATTCAAGTTTTATATGGAAATGTAAGGTAAAATGCAATGCGGAGAGAAAATTGAGATTGACACCAAGTTTCGGTTATGATAATATAGTTTAATCCTAAATGATACGGGAATATTTTGGCTTTATGCGAATGAAAATGGAGGAAATTATGGCTAAGAACATAACAAATGAAGCAGCACAGGTATCTGCTGACAAGAAGACAGCTAAGAACAACAATAAGAAGCAGGTTGAGAACGTACAGCTCGAGACAAGAAAGGAGCTTATAGAGCAGCTTATACGTTATCGTAAGTCCAAGAAGATTACTCAGGCTGACATTTCTGAGATTACAGGTATTCAGAGACCTAACATCAGCCGTCTTGAGAGCGGTAAGTATAATCCTACTCTTGATATGATAGTTCGTGTTGCGGACAGCATAGGACTTGAGGTTGAGATTACACTTAAGGAGAAGAAGTAATATCATAATATTATTGGGACGAATTGAATAATATTATAGAAACTATAATCAGATACATTTGATGGAGTGTATCGGGGGAGACTTGAAATGAACAGAGTGTTAGTTAGCGGCGGAGCGGGCTTTTTAGGGTCACATCTTTGTGAGCGTCTGCTTAATGATGGAAATTATGTTATCTGTATGGATAATCTTTTTACCGGAAGTAAGGAGAATATTGAAAACATGCTTTCAAATCCGAATTTTGAATTTGTCTGTCATGATGTAATTGAGCCTTTTTATGCCGATGTGGACATGATATACAATCTTGCGTGTCCTGCCAGTCCTCCGCATTATCAGTATGACCCGATTAAGACTGCTAAGACGAGTGTGTTCGGAGTAATCAATATGCTGGGACTTGCGAAGCACTGTCATGCGAGAATATTGCAGGCAAGCACCAGCGAGGTATACGGAGACCCGCTGGTTCATCCGCAGCCGGAGAGTTACAGGGGCAATGTCAACACAATAGGAATCCGTTCGTGTTATGATGAAGGCAAGAGAATGGCGGAGACACTGTTCTTTGACTATCACAGACAGCATGATGTGGATATCAAGGTTATCCGTATATTTAATACATACGGTCCGAGAATGAATCCTGCCGATGGAAGAGTAGTATCGAATTTCATTGTACAGGCGCTTAAGGGTGAGGATATTACCATATATGGTGACGGCACACAGACGAGAAGCTTCTGCTATGTTGATGACCTTATAGAGGGAATGGTGCGGATGATGAATTCGAGAGATGGATTTACCGGCCCTGTGAATCTCGGTAATCCGGGAGAATTCACTATGAGGCAGCTTGCAGAGCTTGTTCTTTCAGCGACAGGAAGCAGTTCGAAGCTTGTATACAGGGAACTGCCGTCTGATGACCCTGCTCAGAGAAAGCCGGTCATTGACCTTGCTATGAAGGAGCTTGACTGGAAGCCGACTATTAAGCTGGAGGATGGTCTTAAGAAGACAATAGAGTATTTTAAGACAATTATATAAATGAAGCAGGAAAAGAGAATTTTAAGGAATATATTATATGCCTTTGCGGCGCAGGGAATATCACTTCTTCTGAGTGTGCTGACTTCGCTCATTCTCCCGAAGTTCTTTGACAAGGCGAATTACGGATACTGGTCGCTTTTTCTGTTCTATACAGGATACACAGGCTTTTTCCATTTCGGACTTAATGATGGTGTATATCTTAAGATTGGCGGAATAGAGTATGCCGATATGGATAAGAAGCTTTTAGGAGCACAGTTCAGATTCGGAGCATTGTTCCAGAGCATAATCGGAATCGGCATTGTTTTGTGGGCGGTACTGGCAGGCAACAGTGCAGATGCACAGTTTGTGTTCATAATGACTGCAGTGTACATGCTTTTATACAACCTAACCTTATATCTTGGCTGTATATTTCAGGCAGCCAACGAGACAAGATTGTATTCAATGTCAGTCATGATTGACAAGATTGTGTTCATGGCGGCGATACTTGCGCTTTTTGTTCTTAAGAGCAGTGATTATAAGGTGTATGTATGGCTGTATATGGCTGCTAAGCTGTGTGCGATGATTTATTGCGTGTATAAGGGACGGGAGGTAGTGTTCGCGGGAAGAATACCGATGAGCGATACCGTAAAAGAAACCTTGGACAGCATGAAGATAGGAATTAATCTGACGATTGCCAATATTGCGAGCAATCTCATTTTGGGCGGAGGCCGCTTCATAATCGACAGATATTGGGGAATCGAGGACTTCGGAGAGGTGTCGTTCTCTCTTACGCTTACTAATTTTTTTCTGTTATTTGTTTCGCAGATTTCGATGGTACTGTTTCCTGCACTCAGACAGATTGATGAGAAGAGACAGAAGGAGCTTTTTGACATGTCTAAGCATGTGCTTAATGTAATTCTTCCTGTCGTGTTTTTGGCGTACATTCCGGCGAAGGAGCTGTTAAGGCTGTGGCTTCCGCAGTATGAGGTCAGCCTTGCATACATGGCAATACTGCTTCCGATGTGCATTTTTGACGGTAAGATGAATCTTGTATGTGCGACATATTTTAAGGTACTCCGCAAGGAGCGTTTTTTATTGTGTGTCAATCTGTTTTCAATGGCATTAAGCGTGTGCTTATGCCTGCTTGGAGCATACGGGCTTCACAGCATAGATGCAATCATACTGTTTATGGTGTGTGCGATTGGTGTGAGATACTTTATTTCACAGATTTTCCTGGAGAAGCTGCTTGGCGATGCACAAGGGCAGAATAAGGTGAGAGCCGGAATGTTCGAAGAAATGGTGCTTGTCGTATTGTGCGCATATGTGTGCTGGAAGCTTCCTTCGTTTGCGGCATTTGTGATAGCAGCGGTAGCATATGCGGTATATCTTGTGCTTAACAGGACAAGCGTGGTATACCTTTTGGGAATGGTTAAGGCAAAGGTGAAAAAATAACTATATAATGAATAATGATAGGGAATACGGGAGGTAGCATATGAGTATTATCAGGGAGATTTTCGGTCATGACGGCAAGGGTGAGAATGTATATTCTTATACGATCACCAATGACAATGGCATGATGGTAAGAGTTATCGAGATGGGAGCAGCCATACAGGCTGTTGAGACTGCTGACAGGGACGGAAATTATGCGGATGTTGTTCTTGGATATGATAATGTCAAGCAGTATGAGACAGCGAACGGCGATAACTTAGGTGTTGTTGTAGGACGTAATGCCAACAGAATCAAGGATGGCAGATTCGTGATTAAGGGCAAGGTATATCAGCTTGCAAAGAATGACGGAGAGAATAACCTTCACAGCGGTCCGAATGGTTACAGCAGCCGCAGATGGAACAGTGAGATTGTCGAGGATGAGAGAGGACAGGCGGTAAGATTCTCTCTTGTGAGTCCGTCAGGGGATCAGGGAATGCCCGGAGAGCTTGACATCAATGTGACATATGTTCTCACGGAGGACAACAGCTTAATTCTCGATTATGAGGGTGTTGCGGGCGACGATACGATTGTTAATCCTACGAACCATTCATACTTTAATCTCGCAGGTCATAATTCAGGAACGGTATATGACCAGAAGATATGGCTTGATGCTGATGAGTTCACACCTTCGGATTCAGGGCTTATTCCTACGGGTGAGTACAGAAGCGTCAAGGGCACGCCTATGGACTTTACGACACCTAAGGCAATAGGACAGGATATAGGTGCTGATTATGAGCCGCTTATACTTGCGGGAGGCTATGACCATAACTTTGTATTGAAGAATAATGGCGAGGTTGAGCTTGCGGGAAGCCTTTACGATGAGAAGAGCGGCAGATATATGGAAGTGTACACTCAGATGCCGGGCTTGCAGATATACACAGGTAATTTTCTTACAGGCAAGTCAAGAGGCAAGGACGACTGCTATTATGAAAAGCGCGGCGGAGTATGCTTTGAGAGCCAGTTCTTCCCTGATTCGGTCAACAACATGGCTTTTGAGTCACCTGTTGTACAGGCAGGGGTTCCTTTTGATTATGTTACGGTATATAAGTTTTCGGTAAAGTAATAAGTAAAATATTCAGGAAGCAGTTATTATTATAATGAAGCTTGATACAATTAATACATCTGAGGCGTTTCGCTATCTGGGCTATGGCTCGTCCGTTCCTGATGAGAAAATACTTGCGGTAGCAGACGAATGCGAAAAGAAGCTTCTTGCGGCGATTGATGCCAAGTATACATATAAATATTTTGAAATAGACCGGCACAGCGAAGAGGGGATTACACTTGTTGGAACCTCACTTTTGCTGTGCGGTTCTTCAATAGCGGAACATCTTAACGGATGTGATGGTGTTGTACTGCTTGCGGCAACGTTGTCAGGCGGTGTGGACAGGCTTATAAGGCAGTTGTCAGTCAGAAGCATGACCTGTGCCGTCGTGACGGACAGTATGGCATCGGCGGCGATAGAGCAGGTGTGTGATGCGGCTGAGGCAGAGATTATTAAGGAGTTCGCAGGAAGGTACACAACATGGCGGTTCAGTCCCGGCTACGGAGATTTTCCGCTTGAGATACAGAGAATGTTCCTTGATGTGCTCTCGGCACCGAAAAGAATCGGTGTCAATGTGACGGAGGGCGGTCTTATGGCACCATGCAAGTCCGTTACGGCGGTTATAGGAGTATCGGATAAAGAGATTGAGAAAAGAAGACGCGGATGCAGTGTATGTGCCATGAGAGAGCACTGTGCATTCAGGAAGAAAGGTGAGCATTGTGGAGTTTAAGACATTGTTGAAAAAGAAGAATAAGTTGAATAAGAAGTACATATTATTGGATGGTGCTATGGGCACAATGCTTCAGGCATCAGGTCTTAAGCTTGGACAGATACCGGAGGTGCTTTCCTTTACCAATGAAGAGCTGCTGATAAATATACACAGACAGTATGTTGAGAGTGGTTCGGATATAATATATACCAATACCTTCGGCGGCAACAGATACAAGCTTGAGGGCTGCGGCTATACCGTAGAGCAGGTCATTAAGAAGGGAATAGAGAATGCCAGAAGAGCATGCGAGGGAACTGACTGCATGACAGCGCTTGATATAGGGCCAATCGGTAAGCTTGTTGAGCCTACCGGAGACCTTAAGTTCGAGGAGGCATATGATATATACAGAGAACAGATTATTGCGGGAAGGGATGCAGACCTTGTAGTGTTCGAGACCATGACAGACCTGCTTGAGCTTAAGGCAGCCGTGCTTGCTGCCAAGGAAAATTCAGATCTTCCGATTATCTGTACAATGACATTTGAGCAGAATATGAGAACCTTCACGGGCTGCCAGGTGTCAGCTATGGCACTCACGATGGAGGGACTTGGTGTTGATGCGCTTGGTGTCAACTGTTCGCTCGGACCGGATGAGCTGTATGCCGTTGTGGAGGAGCTTGGAAGGTACACGAGACTTCCTCTTGTTGTTAAGCCTAACGCCGGACTTCCTGACCCGGTTACTAATGAGTACAATGTAAGGCCCGGAGAATTTGCCGCAAAGATGGCAAAGATGGCATCAATAGGTGCGACAATTATGGGAGGCTGCTGCGGAACAAGCCCTGCATATATTGCAGAGCTAAAAAAGGCACTTGACGGTGCGGATTTCATAAGAAAAGAGACAGAGTATGCCTCGGCGGTATGCTCTGCAAGCAATACGGTTGTAATTAATCAGCCGAGAATTATCGGAGAGCGAATCAACCCTACGGGAAAGAAGCTGTTCAAGCAGGCTCTTAAGGAGCATAATCTTGATTATATAATGAATCAGGCACTTGAGCAGATTGACGGTGGAGCGGAGATTCTTGATGTCAATGTCGGACTTCCTGAGATTGATGAGAAGGATATGATGGTTGATGCCATCAGGGCGATTCAGTCGGTGTGCGACGTTCCTCTTCAGATTGACAGCACAATTCCGGAGGTTTTGGAGGCAGGACTAAGAATATACTGCGGCAAGCCGATTGTGAATTCAGTCAACGGCGAGGAGAATTCGCTCAATAATGTGCTTCCGCTTGTTAAAAAGTACGGTGCATGTGTTGTAGGACTCACACTTGATGAGAACGGTATACCTAAGACTGCACCTGAGCGTGTCGCTATTGCGAAGAAGATTCTTGACAGAGCACTTGAAATGGGAATACCTAAGGAGAATGTATTCATAGACTGCCTTACACTCACGGCATCTGCGGAGCAGGATGGCGTTATGGAGACACTTAATGCGCTTCATACAGTCAGATATGAGCTCGGACTTAATACGGTTCTCGGTGTATCCAACATATCATTCGGACTTCCTTACAGGGAGCTTGTGAATCAGAACTTCCTTGCGATGGCACTTACCTACGGGCTTACGCTGCCTATAATTAATCCTAACGTGGTGTCCATGACGGGAGCTGTCCGTTCATACAGACTGCTTACCGGAATTGACCGCAATTCCATGGATTATATTCAGGCTTACAATGGTTATACACCGGCTAAGTCTGCGAAGGCAGAGAAAGCACCGGCAGCACAGTCGGGAACAGCGAATGTTGATGCACCTGAGAAGGGCACCCTTGCTTATGCCGTTGAGAACGGACTTAAGAATGAGGGCGCAAGGCTCACGGCTGAGATGCTTGAACACATGGAGGCACTCGACATCATCAACGGAACACTCATTCCCGCACTTGACCGTATCGGAAAGAACTTTGAGAAGGGCAAGGTATTCCTTCCACAGCTCATTCTTGCGGCTGAGGTTACGCAGAGCTCGTTTGAGGTAATCAAGAAGAAGCTTGCGGCAGACAATAAGACACCTGTAAGCAAGGGAAAGATTATAATGGCGACGGTCAAGGGTGATGTACATGACATTGGAAAGAATATTGTCAAGGTAATCCTTGAAAATTACGGATATACAGTAATCGACCTTGGAAAAGATGTCGATTATATGACAGTTGTGAATGCTGCTATTGAGCACAAGGCGAAGCTTGTAGGTCTGTCGGCACTTATGACAACAACTCTTGTCAGCATGGAAAAGACGATACAGCTTTTGAGAGAGTACAAGGTTGACTGTAAGGTCGTTGTCGGCGGAGCAGTGCTCACGCCTGAGTATGCCAAGCAGATTGGTGCGGACTACTATGCCAAGGATGCGATGGATACGGTTGCGGCAGCAAGAGAAGTTTTAGGATAGAGAAGATAAAGAATCGGAACAGGAAAATATCATGAAAGAGAATCAGTTTTTTGCCATCATGGCTAGAATGAAGTACATAAACCGCTGGGGGCTTATGCGAAATACAAGAACAGAGAATATATGTGAGCACAGTATGGATGTGGCAATGATTGCACATGCACTCGGTGTAATCAATAACGTGTATTACGGGGGAAATCTGAATCCTGACAGACTTGCGCTTATGGGAATGTACCATGATGCGACTGAGATTATTACAGGAGATATGCCGACTCCCGTTAAGTACTACAATCCGCTTATACGCCATGCGTATAAGGAGGTTGAGAGCGTTGCCAAGGATGAACTGCTCGAAGGACTTCCTGATGAGATGCGCCCGTATTATGACCCGATTATGCAGGATACGGAGAAGGAGGCTGTCATGTGGCTGTATGTCAAGGCTGCGGACAAGCTTTCAGCTCTTGTCAAGTGTATAGAGGAGCGCTCAATGGGAAATCAGGACTTCTGTAAGGCTGAGGAGACAACACTTGCATCAATCCTTGATATGAAGCTTCCGGAAGTGAATTTTTTCGTAGACCATTTTATTCCGGCTTATGGTCTTACGCTTGATGAGTCAAAATAGAGGTATACATGGGTAAATCACTTTTTATTGCGGAAAAGCCTAGTGTGGCACAGGAATTTGCCAAGGCATTAAAATACAATACGGTACGCCGTGATGGTTATGTGGAATCGGATGAGGCGGTTGTGACATGGTGTGTGGGACACCTTGTTACAATGAGCTATCCGGAGGTATATGACCCGGCACTAAAAAGATGGAGTCTTGATACACTGCCATTTATTCCTAAGGATTGGAGATATGAGGTAATAGAAGGAGTAAAGAAACAGTTTAATATTGTGTCGGGACTCCTTAATCGTCCTGATATAGATACGATATATGTGTGTACCGACTCGGGACGTGAAGGAGAGTATATATACAGGCTTGTGGAGCAGGAGGCACATGTGGAGGGAAAGAACAGAAGACGTGTGTGGATTGACTCACAGACTGAGGAGGAGATTCTTAGGGGAATCAGGGAGGCTAAGAATTTGTCAGAATATGACAGCCTTGCCGATGCGGCATATCTGCGTGCAAAAGAGGATTACCTTATGGGAATCAACTTTTCGAGGGTACTGACCCTTAAGTATGGCAATACAATCTCCGGTTATCTTAAGCAGAGTAAAAATACGGTTATTGCCGTAGGACGTGTCATGACCTGCGTTCAGGGAATGATTGTTAAGAGAGAGAGGGAAATCAGGCAGTTCGTTGAGACACCATTTTACAGAGTGCTTGCAAAGTGTTCCCTCGGAAGCAGTAATTTTGAGGCAGAGTGGAGAGCGGTTGAAGGCTCAGTGTATTTTGCATCGCCTAAGCTCTATAAAGAGAATGGCTTTAATAAGGAAGAGGATGCGAAGGCACTTATTGAGCTTATGTCAGGCAGCAGGATGCCTGAGGGCGCAAGGCAGCTTGTTATGCCTGTTCCTGTTGACGGAATTGTGACAGGTATTGAGAAAAAGAATGAGAATAAGAGCGCTCCTCTGCTTTTTAATCTTGCGGAGCTTCAGAATGAATGTTCAAGACTTTTTAAGATAAGTCCTGACGAGACACTCAGGATAACACAGGAACTGTATGAGAAGAAGCTTGTGACATATCCGAGAACCGATGCGAGAGTGCTCTCTACGGCTGTGGCTAAGGAGATTTATAAAAATATCAGCGGATTGAAGGGCTTCCAGCCTGCAGCCGGCTTCGCGGCAGAGATACTTGAGAGTGGAAGCTACAAGGGAATCGCTAAGACGAAGTACACCAATGATAAACAGATAACGGACCACTATGCGATAATTCCGACAGGTCAGACGGGCGCGGTCAGAGGACTGTCTGCAATGGCGGCGAAGGTATATGAGGCTATTGTGAAGAGATTTCTTGCAATATTCTATCCTCCTGCGGTATATCAGAAGGTTGCGCTTGTGATTAAGAGGGACACTGAGAGCATGTTTTCAAGCTTTAAGGTGCTTGTATCGGAGGGCTACTTAAAGGTAGCCGGAACAGGTGCCGCACAGAGCAGGTCGAAGAATGATGATGAGACAGAGGATGTCAAGTGTGATGCGGGAATGCTTGAAATGTTACAGAAGTTAAAGAAGGGCGATATCATACCTGTATCGGAGTTCTTCGTAAAGGAGGGCAAGACTTCGCCTCCTAAAAGATACAATTCCGGTTCCATCATCCTTGCCATGGAGAATGCGGGACAGCTTATAGAGGATGAGGAGCTGAGAGCACAGATTAAGGGAAGCGGAATAGGCACAAGTGCCACAAGAGCGGAGATACTTAAGAAGCTTATTGACAAGGGTTATATAAAGCTCAACAACAAGACACAGATTATAACACCGACACTTCTCGGCGAGATGATATATGATGTAGTTGCTGCATCTATAAGGTATCTTCTTGATCCGACGCTCACGGCGAGCTGGGAGAAGGGACTTACGGGAGTAGCTGATGCAACGATTTCATGCGATGAGTATCTTGAAAAGCTTGAAGGCTTCGTGACAAGAAGAACGCTGGCGGTAAAGCAGGTAAATAACCAGTATATGTTAAAACCGTATTTTGATTATGCTGCATCCTACTACAAACAGGCATGAGCAAAAAATATTGTGTTAAGGCACCTGATGTGATAAGATATAAGTTATAAGTTTATGCGCAGATTAGTAAGGAGGCATGATTATGTGCGGAATAGTCGGTTATTGCGGACCTAGAGATGCGGCAGACGTATTGCTTGATACACTTGGAAAATTAGAGTACAGAGGTTATGATTCAGCTGGAATAGCTGTTTTTGAGGATAATAAAATTAAGGTTGAAAAATCACAGGGAAAGCTCACCTGTCTGCTGGAGAAGCTCAAGACGGACGGCAAGCCTGTGGGACACTGTGGAATAGGACATACCAGATGGGCTACACATGGAGAGCCTTCGGATATCAATTCACATCCGCACGGCAATAAGAGAGTGTCGATAGTGCATAACGGTATTATCGAGAACTACAAGCCGATTAAGGAATTTTTGATTGGACAGGGATATTCTTTCGAGAGCCAGACGGACACGGAGACAGTAGCCAAGCTTCTTGACTATTACTATGAGGGAAGACCATACGACACAATAACAAGAGTTCTCTCAGAGATAGAGGGCTCATATGCACTCGGAATAATGTTCAGGGACTTTCCGGACAGAGTGTTTGCGGCGAGAAAGGAGTGCCCGCTCATAATCGGTGTCGGCGAGGGAGAGAACTTCATCGCATCCGATATGTCCGCTATTTTACAGTACACAAGAAATTATTATCTCCTTGATGCAGATGAGATTGCGTGCATTGAGAAGGATAAGGTTACAATAATGGATGTGCATGGCAATGTCGTTAAGAAGGAGCTTCAGACGGCTACATGGGATGTCGATGCGGCTCAGAAGGGCGGCTATGAGCATTTTATGCTCAAGGAGATATATGAGCAGCCTGCTTCCATAAAGACAACAATAACGCCGAGAATCACGGAAGGGATGCCGGACTTTAGTGAGTGCGGACTTACGGATGAGAGGCTTGCGGCATACCGTAAGATATTCATAGTGGCATGCGGTACGGCAATGCACGCCGGAATGGTAGGAAAGTACGTTATAGAGAAGCTTGCAAGAACAGAGGTTACGGTTGATATCGCCTCTGAGTTCAGATACAGAGATCCGCTTGTTGAAAAAGGAGATTTAGTTATTCTCATCTCGCAGTCGGGAGAGACAGCGGACACAAGACAGGCACTCAGAATCTCGAAGGAGCATGGTGCGGATACACTTGCACTTGTAAATGTTAAGGGTTCATCGATTGCGAGGGAAGCAGACATGGTTATGTATACACACGCCGGCCCTGAGATTTCGGTATGCTCGACCAAGGCCTATTCGGTTCAGATAGCGATGATGTATATGCTTGCGTTCAAGCTGGCATATGCCAAGGGAAAGATTGATAAGGATACCTGTGCCGCTTATATTAAGGAGCTTGAGAGCATTCCTGAGATGCTTGAAAAGACATTGGAGTGCAGGGATACATGCCAGTTCGTGGCTTCCAAGATAATGAATGCGGACAGCCTTTTATATATCGGGCGTGGACTGGATTATGCCATGAGCATGGAAGGTTCGCTTAAGTTCAAGGAGATTTCATATATACATTCAGAGTCCTATGCGGCAGGTGAGTTGAAGCATGGAACAATATCGCTTATCACCGAGCAGATGCCTGTGATTGCAGTTATCACACAGCATGACCTCATGGAAAAGACCATAAGCAACATCAAGGAGGTTAAGGCAAGAGGTGCGAAGGTGGTTCTTGTATGTGCGGAGGATGTTGAGATAGAGGATGGAGCTGCGGACTACATAGTGAGAGTTCCTATGGTGTCCGATATTCTTATGCCTATGGTGGTTATACTTCCGCTGCAGCTTATCGCATACTACACGGCTGTATTAAGAGGCAATGATGTTGACCAGCCGCGCAACCTTGCTAAGTCGGTTACCGTTGAGTAATGGGAGGAGTATGATTATGTCTGAAAAGCTTAAGATATCGAACCTTTATGATATGACACAGACCATAGCGGGGGAGCTGTTCGAAGGAGTGGAATATCCTTGGCAGGTGCTTCCTCTTATCGGTGATTTTATAAAGAAGCTGGGTGCCTCGCTTGATAAGTCAGAGTATGACGAGGTGGCTGAGAATGTATGGATTGCAAAGAGTGCCAAGGTGGCACCGACAGCATATATTAATGGACCTTGTATTATTGGAAAGGAAGCTGAGATTCGCCACTGTGCATTTATAAGAGGCAATGCGATTGTGGGAGAGGGAGCTGTTGTCGGCAACTCGACCGAGCTTAAGAATGTTGTGCTTTTTAACAAGGTTCAGGTTCCGCATTACAACTATGTGGGAGATTCCGTGCTCGGATATAAGTCGCATATGGGGGCGGGTTCGATTACCTCGAATGTCAAGTCGGATAAGGCTCTTGTCAAGGTAAGATGTGACGGAGAGATTATTGAGACAGGGCTTAAGAAGTTCGGTGCAATGCTTGGTGACAATGTTGAGGTGGGATGCGGAAGCGTGTTAAATCCCGGAACGGTAATAGGCAGAGAGAGCAATATATATCCGCTCTCCTCGGTGAGAGGCTATGTCGAAGCCGGAAGCATATATAAAAAGCAGGGCGAAGTTGTTGAAAAACGATAAAAAGATGTATTAATGTCAAGAATAATATAAGGCAGAATAAGCCGGATTGCACATTGACTACATTCGAAATGGAGGATTAAAGTGAGTAAAGTCGCAATAGTTACTGACAGCAACAGTGGAATCACACAGGAGGAAGCAAAGAAGCTTGGAATAGCCGTTCTTCCGATGCCGTTCTACATTAATGAAAAGCTTTATTTTGAGGATATAGATTTGACTCAGGAGCAGTTCTACAAGGCACTCGGTGAGGATGCGGAGATATCTACGTCACAGCCGTCACCTACTGATGTAACGGACATGTGGGATAAGCTTTTAAAGGAATACGACGAGGTTGTTCACATTCCTATGTCAAGCGGGCTCAGCAGCTCATGCCAGACAGCAGTCATGCTTTCTCAGGATTATGACGGCAAGGTACAGGTTGTCAACAATCAGAGAATCTCGGTTACACAGAGACAGTCTGTGCTCGATGCCATGGCGATGGCTGATAAGGGCTATACGGCGCAGCAGATTAAGGACAGATTAGAGGAGACTAAGTTTGAATCGAGCATATATATAACGCTCTCAACGCTCTACTATCTGAAAAAGGGAGGAAGAATCACACCGGCTGCGGCTGCACTCGGAACACTTCTTAAGCTTAAGCCTGTTCTTCAGATTCAGGGCGAGAAGCTTGATGCGTTCGCTAAGTGCCGCACACTTAAGCAGGCTAAGCAGACTATGATAAATGCCGTGACGGATGATTTTAAAAAGAGATTCGGAAGCTCCGAGAAGGGCGAGAATATGTATATTGAGATTGCATATTCGGGGGAGCCTGACGAGGGAAGGATATTCTATGATGAGGTTAAGGCATTGTTCCCTGACCATGACATAGTTATGAATCCGCTTTCTCTCAGTGTGTCATGCCATATCGGACCGGGAGCGGTTGCACTTGCATGCGTTAAGAAGCTGGAAATATAAAAACATAGCTATAAGCACTACTTATTGGTGGCAGTACTGCAAGCAATGCTTGCAGTATGCAGGGGGATAAAGATGGAAAATATAGTTTCAAAACTCATAATGTACGGTGACATGCCTGCAGACTCGATTCTTATGAAGCTCTGTGAGGTTTCAAAGAAAGCCAAGGAAGGCATTGTTCCGACGGATGAACTTGTGACGGAAGCATACAGACAGGTTAAGAGACTGCTTGTGCTTGCAACCTCATATGGATTTGACAATAACCTATGGCATAATTATCTTACTTTCCTGCTTATAACGGACGAGAATCCGTTCTCGATCACCTGTGAGAAGGTGGGAGCTAAGGATGGAAGTGCCAACTATTTTGCAAAAAATGATTTCAAGGCATTTTATGACTTGTTTCACTATGATTTTTCGTGGCTTGAGGAAAGACTTTCGATAGACAGCTTTGGGATTCTTGAGAATTATAAGGCTATCGGCAAGCCGGAGCTTATGTATAACAAGAATGTCAGTGAGAAGGTAAGAGCATTGTCGCTTAAGCTCGGAGAAGCGAAGGATGCGGATGAGATATTTGACCTTGTGACAGGCTTTTATAAAGCCTATGGTGTGGGAATGTTCGGACTTAACAAGGCATTCCGATTCTCCTCGGATGCGGACGGTGCTATACATTTTCAGCCTATCAACAATATGGAGAAGGTTATGCTTGACGACCTTGTGGGCTATGAGATTCAGAAGAAGAAGCTTGTAGACAATACAAGGGCGTTCGTCGAGGGCAAGAAAGCCAACAATGTTCTTCTTTTCGGAGACAGCGGAACGGGCAAGTCGACGAGCATTAAAGCGATTGTCAACGAGTTCTATGATCAGGGACTCAGAATGATAGAGATATACAAGCATCAGTTTAAGGATTTGTCCAATGTCATAGCATCGATAAAGAACCGCAATTACAAGTTTATTATATATATGGATGATTTATCATTTGAGGAATTTGAGATTGAGTATAAGTTCCTTAAGGCGGTTATTGAGGGCGGCGTGGAGACCAAGCCGGATAATATACTGATATATGCGACATCCAACAGAAGACATCTTATCAAGGAGACATGGAATGACCGTGATGATGTTGAGACAGATAACGGAATGCACCGCTCGGATACAATGCAGGAGAAGCTCTCTCTTGTGAACAGATTCGGCGTTACAATCAATTACTCCAAGCCAAGCCAGAAGGAGTACTTTAATATTGTTATCGAGCTGGCGAAAAAAAACGGCGTGAACATGACGGATGAGCAGCTGTGTGCCGAGGCGAACAAGTGGGAATTAAGTCATGGCGGAATATCAGGAAGAACGGCACAGCAGTTCATCAATTACTGTCTTGGACAGCAGTAGTAATAGAGTGACCGATTGAAATGTGACGTTATTTTGCAGTAAGGACGGAAACAAGCTTATGATTAAGGGAGTAGATATATCTACCGTACTTGAACTTGAGAGACTTAAAACAAAATACTATGATAATGATGTGCAGAATGATCTGATAAGTATTCTTGCAGCTAACGGGGTCAACAGTGTAAGACTGCGCCTTTGGAACAGTCCGTTCGATGTTGACGGCGTGGCTTACGGCGGTGGAAGCGATGACCTTGTGGCTGTTATTGAGATAGCAAAAAGATGCCGTAAGGCAGGAATGAGCTTCATGCTTGATTTTCATTTCAGTGACTTTTGGGCAGACACGGAAAAACAGGTTAAGCCAAAGGCTTGGAGAAGCTACAACCTTCAGAAGCTGTGTGAAGCTGTAAAAAGGTACACGGTATCGGTGCTTGAATACCTCACGGCAGCAGGAGTATGTCCGGATATGATTCAGCCGGGCAACGAGATTTCAAGCGGAATATTATGGCCGGAGGGAAAGTTCCCTGAGTATGAGGCTGCGTGTGAGCTTCTTGAAGCGGCTATATCGGGAATACGCTTTGCTGCACCTGAGGCTGAGATCGTGCTTCACACGTCTGCGGATCCTGAACAGCCCGTGTATACGGAATTCCTTGATGTATACGGAGGCAGGCTTGACTATGATGTTATAGGAATATCGTATTTTCCGTATAAGAAATCATATGGACTCAGTACTCTTAAGGAGAACATAAAGCAGCTTGCCGGAAAATACCACAAGGATATCTGTATTGTGGAGACAGCAATGCCGTATACGACGCAGGACTATGCCGTGCAGGAGAAGTTAGGAGCCAATGCACGAAAGGGAATGGCGGCGAAGAATGCTTCGATGTTTAAGAATCTGAAGTATGATATAAGCCCCGAAGGACAGCTTGAATATATGCGTGAACTCATCAGTATAGCTGAAGGAATGCCGGAATGTATGGGCTTTTATTATTGGGAACCGGCGTGGATTCCGGTAGCAGGCTCGGGCTGGGCGACAAGTGCATCCATACAGTATCTGGGTGTCAAAGAACCATGCGGCAACGAGTGGGCGAATCAGGCACTTTTTGATTACGAGGGAAGAGCACTCCCGGCACTTGATGCTTACAATGATTAAAAAGAAAGAGTGGAAAACAAAGCCTGCCGGTTTTGATTTAAAATAATAAGGCTGTGATGTTATCATGGTATGCACGAAAGAAGGTACATATTGTGATGACATCACAGCCTTTGCTTTTAAAAGGGTTGTGGAGGTTATATGCCGTCAGCCGACGGAGCCTTTCCGACCGATTCTCTTAATACAACCGTGGAGTGGAGAAGCATGGTGCTTACCGGCAGTCCCGACATCAAATCCTTGAGAAGGGAGAATGCTGATTTTCCAAGTGCAAAACGTTCCTGCCTGATTGTCGTAAGAGGAGGTGCCAGATACTTTGCAACCGGAAGGTCGTCAAAACCTGTGACACTCACATCCTCGGGAACGCGAAGACCGAGCTTGTGAAGCTCGTTGATGGTTCTTGCGGCAATCAGGTCGCTCGCACACATTATTGCGGTTGCGCCTTTGTCGGTGAATGTCTTGACAAAATCAGCTACCGTCTCATCAGGATAATATACCGTGTGACCGATGAGCTGCATATCAAGGTCAAGCTCAGCTTCATTCATGGACTGGATGAAGCCCTGATACCTGAGAGCGGATATGTAGCTGTTCTTGGAACCGTTTAAAAATGCAATCCTTCTGTGACCATTATCCTTGAGATAACGGATGAGTGTTGAGAAACCGACATGAATATCGGTTCCTACATAAGCTATATGTTCGTTAGAGATATAGTTATCAAACAGCACTGTAGGTATACTTGTCTTTTCAAGCTGTTTCATGTAAGCTTCATTGAGCTCAAGCCCTAAGAAGAACGCACCTGAGTAGCCATTCTGTTTTATGAGACTGTCATAGGTCTGCCAGGTCTGTAAGTATTGGTCAATAGGGACGATATCCACCTCAAACTGAGATTCGCTTGCGACGAGACGGAAGCCTGCAATCAGTTCATAGCCAAACTGGTTGATATTGGCGTACTCCATATTCTCTACTATAATACATACCTTCTGTCTTGCAGCAGGCTTCTTTTCCTTAATAACATAGCCCATCTCGATTGCAGTGTCGAGAACCTGCTGGCGCATATCCTCGCTGATATCGCTGGCTCCGTGCAATCCCTTTGACACTGTACTGATGGATATGCCAAGCCGCTCGGCGATGTCTTTAATTGTTACCATATAGCCTCTTTTCCCTTAATTGAATATGAGCTGCTTATAGTATATATGAGCTTCTCATATCAATATAAGCTTTCGAAAACTTTGATTCAAAATTATACGAAAATGATAGCACATTTTTACTTTATTGTAAACACCAATATCAAAATATCCAAAACAAATAATAAAAATGTGAAAAAATATGCAAAATGCACAAAATAATCCATTATGACTATTGACTTTTGAAAAATGGAGGAGTATTATCATAGCATAAGCTTTCGAAAGTTTCGTAGCAGAGTTTTACTTAAAAACTTGAGCACGGAATTCGGGGGTGAAAAAAGAAAGAGAGGACATTTCTTATGAGAAAATTCAACAGAGCGTTATCACTTGCACTTGTATCAGCGATGGCATTCACATCTCTTACAGCGTGCAACAAGAACAACAATGCAGGTGATGGTGACACGACAACAACAACACCAGCACCAACATCTTCAGTAGCACCAACAGATGGTGAGACAGAGACTAGCCAGACTGCTGTATCGGACAGACCGACACTTGCAGATTATGGCTCAGGCACAATTAAGATCTGGGTTGCAGATAAGGTTGTTGATTTCACACAGGCTAAATGCGATGAATTCTTCAAGGCTAACCCTGATATGGCAGGCTACACAGTAGAGATTCAGGCAACAGGTGAAGGCGATGCAGCCGGCAATATGGTAACAGATGTTCAGGCAGGAGCTGATATCTTCGGTTTCGCACAGGATCAGTTAGCACGTCTTGTTGCAGCAGGAGCTCTTATGCCACTTACAGGATATTATGAGAACTTCGTTTCAACTAACAATGATGCAGGTGCCGTAGGTGCTTCTAAGGTTGGTAACACAGTATATGCTTTCCCTATCACATCCGATAACGGATATTTCTTATATTATGATAAGAGCGTGGTTACAGATCCTGCAAGCCTTGACGCGATCGTAGCTGACTGCGAGAAGGCAGGCAAGAACATCTACATGGAGATTAACTCCGGCTGGTATCAGACAGCATTCTTCTTCGCTACAGGCTGTAAGCTTGAGTATACAACCGATGAATCAGGTGCATTCGTAGGCTCTGATATTACATACGCAAGCAAGGAAGGCGTTACAGCACTTAAGGCTCTGATTAACCTTGCTAAGTCTCCTTCATTCCAGAATGGTTCATCAGTTGATAAGGCAACTAACCTTGCAGCTATCGTAGATGGTGTATGGGATGCAGATGCAGCTAAGACATTATTCGGTGACAATTATGCATGTGCTAAGCTGCCAAGCTTCACAGTTGACGGACAGAACTATCAGATGAGCGGCTTCGGCGGATTCAAGCTTATCGGTGTTAAGCCACAGACAGAGCAGGGCAAGCAGCTTGTATGTCTTGCACTCGCTGAGTACTTATCTAACGAAGAGACACAGCTTGAGCGTTTCAATGCGGTTGCATGGGGACCATCTAACCTTGTAGCACAGCAGAGCGATGCAGTTAAGGCAGATGCAGCTTTATCAGCACTCGCAGAGCAGCTTGCTTACACAATTCCACAGGGTCAGTATCCTGGAGATTACTGGACAGACGCTACATCACTTGGTGATGATGTAATTGCAGACAAGTATGACAATATGAGCGATGATGAACTTATGAAGGTTCTTGAGGACTTCCAGGCTCGTCAGCAGTCCTATGCCCAGTAAGTAATTCAAATGAATTTAATCTGAAGCCGGGGGGAATTAATTCCCCCCGCACTTTTAATAAGAGAGGTCATTTGTGCAGAGGAGGCAGCACGGATGGAAGGATTGGAACAGTGCTTTTATGACTGGCACATGAGTGCCGTCCGCTCTGCGTGAATGACCGCAGTAATAAACCAGAATTGAGGAGGTAATTGCAGACATGGCTGATAAAAAAAAGAAAGGAAAGGTCTCCGGAGCATTTAAGGCGGTTGGAGCTGATATAAAGGATATTGGAACCACCTTTGCAAAGGGCGACTGGAAAACCAGAGTTTCCTTTTTGATTATGGGCTTTGGTCAACTTACCAGAAAGCAGTGGGTAAGAGGAA